>DATFSR010000112.1:0-29386 GCA_035262505.1 Candidatus Acidiferrum sp.
ATCAGCTGTTCCGTCAGGTTGGATTCAAAGTGCTGGATTTCTTGCGCGAGCGAACGCACCAGGTCGGTCTGCTGCACGCGTTCGGTGTCGACCAGTTTATCCTGGCTGAGCTGCAAAACGAGGCGGTGATATAGGCCCAGAGGGAGGACGCTGACCATCAAAAGGGCGCCAAGCACGAGCCACAGAATGCGCACATGTCCTGCGCGCAGACGTTTCCAGAGGGCCCAAAGAGATTGAGCGGTGGGCGGCATCTAGCTCTAAATTTTAGGGTGAGACTGCGGTCAGAAGGAGAGAACTGACGCGGGGCGTCTCGCAATTGCAACTAGGACTTTAGTACTAATCGCCAAAAATGGGCTGGCGAATGGCCATTTTACGCGGTTATTCGCGTTTTAGGGGCCGATCCATGATTTCGCGAATGGCGTCCCTGGGCGATTGGCCGCGGTGCAGAATGGCATCCACCTGTTCGGTAATGGGCATGTCGATGCCATGTTCGCGCGCCAACGCCAGGAGCGGGGCCGCGGTGTCCACGCCTTCAGCAACCATGCGCATTTCGGCGAGGATGGCCGCGAGTTTGCGGCCTTTGCCAAGTTCCACTCCCACGTATCGGTTGCGGCTGAGGGCTCCCGTGCACGTCAGCACGAGATCGCCCAATCCCGCCAATCCGCCGAGTGTTTCCGGGCGTGCTCCGAGTGCTGCCGCCAGGCGCATCATTTCGGCGAGGCCGCGGGTGATAAGCGCTGCCAAAGGATTCGAGCCCAGGCCCAGCCCTTGGCCGGCGCCGGCGGCGATGGCGATTACGTTTTTCATCGCGCCGGCCAGCTCGACGCCCAGAACGTCGTCGTTGGTGTAGAGGCGGAAAGAGGGACCGGAAAACTCTTCTTGCAAGCGATTTGCGAGGCCCGCATCTTGAGCTGCCAACACGACGGCGGTGGGCTCGCCGCGCGCGGCTTCCGCAGCAAAAGAAGGGCCGGAGAGCACCGCGATGCGCGGAGGTGCCGCCGGCGTTCCTGCTTTCCCAAGCATCTGAGCAAGAACCAGGCTCATACGCTCGTGCGTCGCCGGCTCCAGCCCCTTCGTAGCGCTTACAAAGACCGTCTCGGGCGTGACGAAGGGCAGAGCTTGCGCGTAAACCGCTCGCGCGTGTACCGATGGCAGCGCGCCGACCACGATATGGGCGCCGGCTAGCGCCTTGGCGATGCTGGAAGTAGCCGAAACGCTATCTGGCAATCGAACGCCAGCAAGATACGCCGTGTTTTCGCGCTGATGCTGTACGGCGTCCGCGAGTTCGGCGTTACGCGCCCAGAGCGAGATCTCGTGCGGCTGGCGCGCGCGGGAGAGCACGACGGACAGCGCGGTTCCCCAGCTTCCGGCTCCGAGGATGGCGATTCGCGTCATTCCGGGCCCTTGTTCTTGGAGAATGCAAACTTTGGCTCCGCGCCTTCGAGCAAGCGCTGCAAATTTCCTCGATGTTTGTAAATGACGAGCAAGACCACCGCTAGGGTTCCACTCGTAACCGCCCGAGGCGGAGCATGGCCAGGGGCCCAAAGAAAATAAATCAACAACGGCATAGCAGCAGCCGCAGAAACTGAGCCCAGCGAAACGTACCTCCAGAAAATTACGACAAGAAGGAACAAAACGACCGCGGCCAGGCACGAGAAAGGCGATAAAACAAGAAATACTCCGGCTGCTGTCGCGACGCCTTTGCCCCCCTCGAACTTCAGCCAGATAGGGAAGCAGTGTCCCAGCAAGGCCGTGAATGCGGCGATCATCATCCAGGTCGCGCTGTCGTTCGAGAGTTTTTCCGCGAGCAAGACCGCGCCCGCACCTTTGGCTACATCCAGCACCAAAGTGAATACCCCAGCCCGAAGTCCTGCAGCGCGCGCAACGTTGGTTGCGCCGATGTTTCCACTGCCCACTTTCCGGACGTCGCCGTGCCCGAGCGCCTTTGTTAAAAGCAATCCGAACGGAATCGAGCCCAGGAGGTAAGCGCACAACGGAATTACCAACACAACTGGAATGTGAAACGCGAAAGCCATCTTATTCAGCACCGGCAGCAAATTGGAAAGTTGCGACGGTAGTGTACTCCGCCCCGGTGGGTTTGATGAGCTTGCTTCGAACCAGGTGGAACTCATTCGTGCGCAGAGAACCAAAGTCACGTTGCTGATGGTCGGCGATGAGCTTGCGGAGAGCTTCCGGCAGGCGTGGGCGCTCGAATCGCGCCAGCGTGAGATGCGGTGAAAACTCCCGCTTCTCGCGTGGAATCCCCAGCTCTTCCGCAGCGCCTTCGATATCGGCGGCTAGCGTTTTCAAGTTCGGCAACGCCTCCATGCCGGCCCAGAAGACGCGTGGATGTTTTTCGCTTGGAAAGAATCCCAAGCCACGAAACTCCAGAACAACCGGGCTCTCGGAACGAATCCCCTCGAGCGCGCTCTGAATCGCACCCACCCTCCCCTCGTCGACTTCTCCCAGGAATTTCAATGTGACGTGAAGATTTTCCGCCCGCACCCAACGCGGCTCTTTGCTGATCGCTCTGAAGGAATCCAGCAGGGCTGCGAAATTTTGCCGTACCGCCGCAGGAATTTCCAGCGCGACGAACAAGCGCACCGCTCAGGACCTCTTCGCGCTTTGACTCGGCGGCTCCCCGCCGTTGTAGAGAAAATGCAAACGCACCATGTCCAGCGCAAGCTGCGACGCATGCCAGCGAACGGCTTCCCGGTCCCCGGGAAAGCGCACGCCGCGTTCTTTCACTCCCCCCACGTGCGAAAGCGCAATGTGTACTGTGCCGACAGGCTTTTCTTCGCTGCCGCCAGCGGGTCCGGCAATGCCCGTGATGCCCACCCCCAACGTGCTCCCCACGCTGCGCCGGATGCCGTCGGCCAAAGCTTTCGCCACTTCACTGCTCACCGCGCCTTTCGATTGAATCAGTTCGGCAGGTACGTCCGCCCATGACGTTTTCAAATTGTTGCTATAACAAACCACGCCGCCCAGAAAATAAGACGAGCTGCCAGCAATGCTGGTCAAGCGTTCGGCGAGCAAACCTCCGGTGCAGCTTTCCGCCGCAGAAATCGTCGCCTGATTTGTCCTCAGGAGTTGCGCGATCACTTCTTCCATCGAAGAGCCATCTTTCGAGTAAATCCGGTCGGTCAGCGCGAGTTCGAAGCTTTGCACGATTTCATCGAGCGTTTGCTCCGCCTGCATGGCGTTGTCGGTCCACATGCGCAGATGGATCTGGATTTCGCCCGGAGCCGCCAGAATGGTGGTGTTCACGTCGGCATAGCGCGTGTAAATGGCTTTGATGCGCTGCTCGAGGGCCGACTCGCCCATTCCTGCAACTCGCAACTCGCGGTAAAACATGCGAACGTTCGAGCGGCGCTTCTCCAACCGCGGCAGAACCTGCTCCAAATACATTGGCTTCAGTTCACGAGGCGGGCCGGGCAGCAAGGCCACATAGCGCCCCTGGTCTTCGAGCCACAATCCCGGGGCCGACCCGCGGGGATTATCCAGCACTTCCGCGCCTTCCGGCACCATGGCTTGGCGAACGTTCACCGCCGGCATTTCCCGGCCTAATTGACGGAAGCGCCCCTCGATATATTTAAGGATGGCTTCGTTCAGGATGAGCTTGCGATGGAGCAAATCCGCCACGGTTTCGCGAGTCAAGTCATCTTCGGTGGGCCCGAGTCCGCCGCTCGCCAGGATTAGCGGCACGCGGTCGAGCGCGTCGCGAAACGCTTCGGCCAGTAATTCGCGATTGTCGCCAATAATTGTCTTGCGAACGACTTCGATCCCAAGTTTGTTGAGCTCTTCGGTGAGAAACAATGAGTTGGTATCCAGGCGGTCCGGAGTCAGCAGTTCCGAACCAACCGCAATGATCTCGGCTTTCATCAGCTCAATGATCCGGCGAGCGGCAAGCCGCGCACATCCCAATCCAAGGTGAAAAGCGCGCCGGCAGTGGCCAGGATAGCGCGTCCGGAGGTTTGCAGCGCCAGCCCCACCAAACCCGAACCGCTCAGCGCAATGTCCGCGCGAGCCTCGGTGTCAATACGTACGATGCCTCGCCACCCTTGGTAGGAAGCGGCTACAAACAAATTCCCGTCGCGATCGAAGGCCAATCCTTGTGGCCGGCCCAGTCCGCGGAAGAATATACTCACTTCACCCCCCGGAGTGACGCGGTAGACGCGATCGAAGCTGGAAGTCGTTGGCCCGGATACATACAGGTCGCCCTTCGGATGAAAGGCCAGGTGATAGGCAGCCACAGAAGGTTCAAGGGTCGCAAAAACAAAAATCTCGCGCGACGGGCTGATCTTGAAAATCGTTCCGCTGCGGTCCCCCACGTACAAATTGCCCACCCGATCGAAGGCGATGCCGGTAGCGATGCCCATGCCTTCAATCCACGGCTCGGAACGGCCTTCGGACGAGACGCGATGAATCGTTCCGTCATTCCGGCACGAAACAAAAAGATTTCCTTCGCGGTCGAGGGCCAGCCCCGTGGGATTCACGAGCGAAGTCACAAACGGTTTCACGTTGTAGTTCGCGGTGATCTTGTAGAGCGAAACGGGGACGCGCTGGCCGCGCGGGCCGGAGAACGTCACATAAATGTTTCCCTCGTGATCCACGGCAGGATTCGCAACGGGATGCAGATTGTCTGCGATTTGTATGCCGATGTGCACGGGATGAGGGGAGCTTTCCTGACCCTCGGAAGCCACGCGAACGGTTCCACCGCTGGCGCCTTCCGGAACTCGCGCAATCAGCCGGCTTTCGCTGGCAAGAGACAGGCTCGCTTCGGCATCTCCAAAATGAACCACGGGCCTCGCCTGCGCGCGCGAAGCGAATCCGCGCCCGTAAATGGTCATCTCCCCGCCAGGAATAGCCGCTGCGGGCGCAACTCTCTCAATGTGTGGAATGCCGTTCTTTTCAGCCGAGGGACCGAAGCCAAATTTCATACCCAACCAATGTGAATCGTTAAAAGGCCGAAATACAACGCCACACGCAACAGGATTGCGGCAAACACTCCCGCCATCCAGTCATCCGCCATGATGCCCCAGCCGCCGCGCAATTTCTCCAGCCGGTGAATGGGCCACGGCTTCCAGATATCGAATACTCGGAAAAGTATAAAACCCAAAAGCAGGTATTTCCAGTTGGCCAGGCTCAACGCAAAGAAAATCGTGTATTCGGAAAAGTCGAAGTGGGTCATCAGGTGCGGCAAGGCAATGGGGATGAGCGGCAGTATCAGTGTCAGATGCTGGCCAGCGACTTCATCAATCACTACGTGCTGCGGATCTTCGATGCGTGCGTAAGAAGCCACGCGCGAAGCGCTCCAAACGCCGAGAGCCGACAGTAGAAGGAAGATCACGCCGGTAATGAGTAACGGAAAAGCGAGAGTGGAGTTGTGGACGTTTGTTCCCGGTGTGCCAAACAAGTTTTCTCGCAGAATGGTTTCCGCGAGCGGGTGCAGCGAAAACAGATCGCGAACAGACTGAGGATGCAAAAAGAATATGGCCGAAAGAAAAGCGGTTGCGACTCCGGCGATGGACCCGAAAGTTCCGGGTGCCTTGCGAATATACCCAATGCCGAAGACGGTGGCGACGGCAACCGCGAGTCGCGGCTTTTCGCGTGATTTTTCTAGTGCCTGAGCAGCGTTAGGATTCAGTGTCATCGGATTTGTCGAGATCGAGCAGAATCGTTTTGCGCTCGCCTTCCGCAGCTTCTTCTTGGTCGAAAATTGGGTCGGAGACCACGTATTTCTCGCTGGCCCAGTTGCCTAGGTCTTGCATCCGGCAGCGCTCGCTGCAAAACGGAAAATCCTTGTGCGCGTCCGAGTCTGTTTCCGTCTTGCAAATCGGGCATCTGTGCTTCATCGTGAAACTCTTCTCTGCGAGCCCGGGTGTCCTCGGTGTTAAAGAGAACGCGAAACAAAGAAGAAACGCGGAAATGGGCCCACAGAAAATCCATCCCAGAGGTGAAAGTATAGCCTACTGGAGCACTCGCAGCGGCGCCCCGGTAGCAATCCTGTGAAGCTTCTCGGCAGGCGGAACAGTCGCCGTTAGGCCTGCGCTCGTTTCTGTTCTTTTGGCTGGTTGCGGCAAGATCTCCACTACCTGCCCAATCAGGTCATACGAATCGGATTTGGTGATTCTGACGCGCGCCACGTCACCTGCTTCCGCAACTTGTCCGCTCGGCAACTCGATATCCGTCAAATAGAGTTTCCCGTCGATCTCCGGCGCCATGCCTTCCAGCCGCGCTTCCCACACCAGCGGATTGTCTTTCGATGGACCTTCGACCAATGCTACAAAAGTCTTTTTCCTTGCTGCGCGATATCTCGCGCGCAAATTCTCTCGTGAAATCTTCCTCTGGATCGTCATCAAACGGTCTCGACGGTCAGCAATCGTTTCGGCATCCACTTTTTCATTCAGGGCGTGGCTCTCGGCGTTGTCCACGTCCGAATATTCAAACACGCCCATCCAGTCCAGCTTCGCAGCCTTCACAAAGTCGCACAGCTCTGTGAAATCCTTTTCCGCCTCGCCCGGGAACCCCACGATGAACGACGTGCGCAGCGACACGCCCGGGATCGTCTTCCGCATGCGCTCGAGCAGGCGCAGGAATGCCTCTCCGTTCGACCCACGCTTCATCCTGGCCAAAACGTTCCGGCTGGCATGCTGCAGCGGCATGTCAATGTACTTCGCAAGGCGCGGATGCGCGGCAACGGTGTCCAGCAATTCCTGCGTCACGCGATTGGGATACGCGTAAAGAAACCGCACCCACAACAAATCTTCGATTTGCCCGAGCTTGGCAAGCAATTGCGCCAGCCCGTCGCCCAAACCTAAATCTTCTCCGTAAGAAGTCGTGTCCTGGCCAATCAGTGTGACTTCCCGTGCGCCAGCGGACGCAAGATTTTCTGCTTCGCGCATCACGGATTCGAATCGCCGGCTGCGGAATTTTCCACGCAGCTCCGGAATGATGCAAAACGTGCAGGGGTGATCGCAGCCTTCGGCGATTTTGATATACGCCGCGTGTCTTGGCGTCGTGACGATACGCGGAGTGAAATCGTGATACAGAAACGTCGGCGGTTGCGCCGGCAGGACGCGCAAGTCGCCGCGGACAGCTTCCAAAATGCGCTCGACTTCACCCGTTCCCACCACGGCGTCTACTTCCGGCACTTGCTCCAGAATCTGTTCGCGATAGCGCTCCACCAGGCAGCCAGCAACAATCAGTTTTTTCGCCGCCCCGAATTTCTTGTGCTCCGCCATTTCCAGGATGGCGTCTACGGATTCCTTTTGCGCCGTCTCGATAAAGCTGCAGGTGTTGACGACCAGCACTTCGGCCTCATCGGCGCGGGGCGTCAGCTCAAAGCCGTCGCGCGCAAGAATGCCCATCATCACCTCGCTGTCCACGAGGTTCTTCGGGCATCCCAGGCTCACAAATCCGACCTTTGTCATAGGCGGCAAAATCCCCCGTTAGCGCAATTCTAAATTCTACCATGCGGCGTTCGGGAGACTTGAATTTGCAGTGGCTTGCAGGTCTGACTAGTTGGAGGGGCGTGGCCGCGCGCGCAGCGCCGTGCGAACTTGCTCGAGCAATTGGCCCAGGCGCGTGGTGTCGCACGGAGCGCCGCCAAAGCGCGCATGGACGTAAAGCTGCGTGAACTCCTTCACCGCGGGAGCCAACTGCGGGGAATCCACAGCCGCCGCAAATTCCAAGGGCGTTTGCGTTTCACTACGCAGCAGGCCACGCCGCGCCAGCACACGCATCAATTCCGCATACAGCCGCGAGGCAAGTTGAGGATCGGAACGCCCCGATCTAGCCGCGCGAATGCGCAGAAACAACCGAAGTCGCCGAATCACTTCTGCCGGCACGTTATAACGCAATGCGAGGAGCAAGAGCACCAGAGCTACCGGCAGCAAATACCCCAGCGAGCCGTGCTCCAGCTGCCAGGATTTCAGCCAGCGCTTGCCTTCCTGCTGTTTCCGGTCGAACCACGTCCGTGCCGACTCTCCCCAATTCTTCGAGCCGCGCTGCAGGTTCTGCGCTAGCGCCACTTGGTGTGCGAAATCGTAGCCAATCACCCACTCATTCCAGGTAATTTGCATCCAGTCGACGTACATGCCCAGCCGCGTCAACCAACCATTCCCGTCCTCGATGGCGGACGGGGTCGGGTCGAAGACCCGCCAGCCACTGCCCGGGAAATACACTTCCACCCAGCTGTGCGCATCGCTTGCGCGCACGATATAGTCGCCGCCAAGATCGTTGTACTCTCCGGGAAGAAAACCGTTCACTTCGCGCGAAGGAATGCCGAGCGTTCGAAGCATGATAGCCATGGCCGAAGCAAAATATTCGCAATGCCCCGCCCGCGTTTCGAATAGGAAGTGCGCTAGCGGATCCTGCCCGGGCTTCCCGGTGAGATTCAGCGTATAGGCGAAACGCGTACGCAAATACGTTTCGATGCGTAGCGCCTTGTCGAATGGTGTTTGCGCATTCTTTGTGATTTCGCGCGCAAACTCCGGAATGCGCCGGTCCAGTTGGTCGGGAAGCTGCAAGTAGGTCGCAATGATGTCACTGGAGTAGTCAGTTCCCGCAGCCCGGAGCTTCCCGGCGTCGCGCGACGGCAGGCGCGAAATGCCCGCGTACCGGACGGCCGCGTAGTTTCGGAACGGATTCTTGAAGGTGTCAGTGGCATCCATCAAAAGATAGTTGCGCTGCATGGCCGCAAAGGAATTGGTCGTTCCTCCGCTGAAATTTCCTTGAAGAGACAAGGCTTTTCCCGCGATGAAAACGGCATCGGTGGCCACGGGCTCGAGGAAGACCGTGTAGTGGATGGTCTGTCCAAGTGTGTTTCCCTTCTGGGCCGCATCGGGAGTATGAATCCACCCGTCTGCGCCCGGCCGCAAGCTCTGTGCGTTGCCGCCGTTCGAGCTCCACCGCTTGCCATCGAACGTCGTCAGCGCGATGCCTCTCCAGCGCAGCCATTCGTACCCGATCGGCTTGTCCGTCTCCACGCGCATAACCACAGCGGAACTCTTCTTGATTTCTCCAATCTGGCCGAGCTCGACGTCTTCGGTGAAACCGGTCATGAGCGTGGGACTGAAGCTGACGCGTCCCAGGTAACCGGCGCTAAACCGCGGAAAGAAAAAGAAGAACATGCCACCAACAACGATGGCGCCTACGGCCACGCTCAGCGACGCCAGACTCAGCGAGCGGCTGAGCTTGCGCGCCGTTCCCCGGTGTGCGGGAACCGGTGTTATGGCTCCAGTGGCTCCGCGGCGCAGTTCCAATCCGATGAATGTCGAAATTCCGCTCAAAAGGAAAAAGAAAAACAACGTCAGGAACAGCGTGTCGACGGTGAGAATGGCCGCCGCCAAAATTGCGGCAAACGACAGCATGCTGAGGAAGAGCGCGTCGCGATCCGTGGAAGCGCTGTAAAAGCGAACCAGGATGGCCACAATGAGGAAGTGCACCACGGCCAGAAGCAGGGCGAACAGCGGCGGATTCGAAGAGCCACCGACAAAAAACCTCGAGACAAACAGCGCGTCCACCGGGAAGAACGCCAGATACACGAGCAGGCACCAGGTGGCGGCGCGGGAAGAAAGCTCGGCGGGACGCCCGTGCCACCAGCGGTAACCTTTGTGTAGCGCGGCAAGCGGCGCAGTCAGCGATGTGAGTAAATCCAATTTTCCCGTGCTGGCTAACGTGAGGATCGAAGTGAGAACCAGCAGGGAGAGCGATGCCCGAAAGTATTGCTCGGCGGGCAACGCTGCCGCCGTCTGAGTTGTTGCGGTCGCGGCCATGAGAATTTCTTATCCTAACATCGGCAGTCTCCACCAGGCGGCGGTCCTTGCGAGAGCCGGCTAAAGGATAAACTCTAAGGGCCGCTAGCGAGCGGAAGCAGTTGCCGCAAGTACAGCTCGGGCAACTTTTCGCGTGAGGTTAGAAACCGGGAGAACCGTGATTTCGCTCAGCGGCACTTGTTCCGCGCCCCTGATCCGGGGGAGTCTTTTCACGTTGATACAAAACGGCTCGACGGTAATTTCACGGTACGTCACGGTATGCTGAACCTTGACCGAAGGCGCAAAATAAAAACGGCCATTCGGGCTTTCAATGTGCAAGCCTCGCAGGTGTTCGCGCAATTTCGCAACGGGGTTTCCCTTCGCGAGGATTGTCGGAAAATGCCACAAATTCGAGACCAGCGTTGGCACGTAATCGGCGGCCGCCTCAGTTCTCCTTTGCTTAGGCGGTGGAAGTAGAAGGGTCCGGCCGCTTCCATCGGCAAAGACTGCCGCGGCCAAGCGGATCTCGACAGCTGAGCGTTTTTTGCGCCTCTCCGGCAGAAGATCCGCAATCCCAAGTTTGCGGCTTTCACAAGATTGCGCCACGGGGCAAAGCAAGCATTGCGGCGATTTTGGAGAGCAAAGCGTTGCGCCGAGTTCCATCATCGCCTGGTTCCAGTCACCGGGCGCTTTCGGCTCAAGGTAAACATCCGCCCTTTTCTGCAACTTTTGCCAGCGCCCCGATTCCCTCAAATCTCCGCGAACGGCTCGCTGGCGCGCCAGAACGCGCGCAACATTGCCATCCAGAACCGCATGCTTCTGCCCGAAAGCGATGCTGAGAATCGCCGCTGCGGTATAACTCCCAATGCCCGGCAGCGCCAGCACATCTTCCCGGCGCGAAGGAAACTCCCCTCCATACTTGACGACAATTTCCTTTGCCGCCTGGTGAAGATTCCGCGCGCGGCTGTAATAACCTAGCCCGGACCACAGCCTCAGCACTTCTGCCTCCGGCGCAGCGGCAAGCGCGTGAAGGGTCGGAAAGCGCTTGAGAAAACGTTCGTAATAGGGAATTACAGCGGCCACACGCGTTTGCTGCAGCATGATTTCCGAGAGCCATACGCAATATGGGTCACGAGTGCGCCGCCAGGGCAAGTCGCGCCGGAATTGACGAAACCAGGCGAGCAATTGTTTGCGAAACGCGGCGAGTTCTCGTCCCTTCAGCATGCGTGCGTCGCAATTCTCGCATATGTAGCCGAGTTATTCGAGAACGCACGCTTTGGACCGGGATTCCGCCAGCTAGTCGAGGAAGACGATGTAAGACGTGCTCCACACCGCGTGAGGAAAAAAACCGCGTGGCTGGCTGGTTACGATGATCTTGAAGATTTCCGGATTCGAAGCCAGTTCGCCAATAAGCTTTTGCTCTGAATCAATCGGCAACGGCTGCACGGCGGCAAGATGACCCAGGATTGCAAAAATGTTCCTTTCGGCGGGCGCCAGCGGCACATCAAAACCGACACTGCGGAATTGCAGCATGGAATTGGCCTGATAAAAATGCCATGCAATGTTGGCGCAGAGGGCGACCGCGCGTTCAAAGCGTTCGTTGATCGGTGCCGCTGCCGATAGGGAATTTGTTGCGGATGGCTGAACCGCCTCAGAGTGAGGATCGAGCACCAGCAGCACGCGCGAATCTTCCTCGCGCGTAAATTCTCGTACCATCAGCGACCCGGAGCGCGCCGTCGCTTTCCAATGCACCAGCCGCGCGCTGTCCGTGTGGACGTAGTCGCGCAGCGCATACAAATCCTGGCCGCGCCCCTTGGTGATGCTTTCGAGCGCTCCCTGAAGCACGGGCAGAAGTTCCATGTATTCCGGCGTCGGCTGCACGGAGGGATAAACGATCGCTTCCGTTTTCAGGTCCAGGCGCCGCGACTTCTGCAAAAAGCCAAAAGGGAACCGCGTGACGATGCGGAAGGCGTCCTGCCGGTAAACTCCCCGGAGCTGAAAAGTCAGCGGAATGCTTTGCTGGAGTCGCTCCTGCTTGGGCAGATACGGAAAGTATACCGGCTTCTCGAGAATCGCTGAGGGAGCCGCGCCTTTTTCGCCGGCCGCTTCGACGCGCAAGGAGAAAGAAGGCAGGGTGAGTTTTTGGTTTTCCAGTTCGACAAAGGCGCGTACGGATTGTCCCGCGAAAATATGGTCGGGGAGAAGGAGACGGATTTCGACGCCGGAGAGGCTGATGGAAGAGAGAATTCCGGACATCAGAATGAGCGCGATCAGGCACGCGAGAATCAAGAAGAGAAGATTGTTGCCGGTGTTGAGTGCGGCCAGCGCGACCAGGAGCAGTCCACCGAAATAGATCCAACCTTCTCGAGAAATTTTGTACTGGATTCTGAAACCAATCCAGCGCAGCGGCGTGCGGCGCGCCAGCGTGGGAACCAACGTAACCGCAACCCACCCCGCAATGCCCAGCGCCGCAAGCGCCGTAGTGCTGGCAAGCACAATCTGGCCAAGCTCCGCCGCGGCGCTCGAATAGAGCGCCAGCAGGAGGGCTCCGGACAGCGCTGCCATGGAAAGAAAAAACGCGCGCACGGCGGGCCGGTCGGCCTTGGCAACCATTTGCGCGAGAGTGGAGCGAATCGCCGCCATAGGACTACAACTGAGTTCTTAGTTTTAAGTTTTTAGTTTTCAGTAAAGGAAGAAGCATTTTTTTCTGACGACTCGTCTTTCCGGCTCGTTCGCTTCCCAGTGTCTGAAAGGTAGTTCCCAGTGTCATGCACAAATGCAAGAGTTAGGATGAAGAGCGTTGGGATCAGAAGCCCGAGATTCCACTTCGCCCAAACCCGTCTCCAATTCCCCTTCTCTGACGAACAACCAAAAACGAACAACTAAAGACGCACATTCACAGCGGCACGGAAACCGATTCGACGATTTCCCGCAGGACCGATTCCGTCGTTTCCGATTTTTTCTGCAAGGACGCGTGGCGCGAGCTTGCTACGACGCGATGCGCGAAAACAGGAACCGCAAGCTGCTTGAAATCATCGGGTAGACAATAATCCCGGCCATCGAGGAACGCGCGGGCCTGTGCGGCGCGCTGCAACATCAATGTGCCGCGCGGGCTCACGCCAAGGGCCAGCTGCTCGGTCTTCCGCGTGCGGTTGACAATTTCCAGGGCGTAGTCGTGCAGGCTTGAGTCCACTTTGATGTGGTTGACCGCCTCCTGCATCGCCAGCACTTCACTCAAATCCGCGACGGGTTCGAGCGATTGGATCGGATCTTCCCCGATGCGCTTCCGCAAGATCTCCCGCTCCGTTTCGTGTGAGGGGTAGCCCATCTTGATGCGCATCAGGAACCGGTCGAGCTGTGACTCGGGCAGCGGGTAAGTACCGTGGTGCTCGACAGGATTTTGCGTGGCCACAACAAAAAAGGGCTGCGGGAGCTGCTGCGTCTTGCCGTCCATGCTCACCTGCGCTTCATTCATGGCTTCGAGCAACGCGGATTGCGTGCGCGGCGTGGTGCGGTTGATTTCGTCCGCAAGCACGACGTTTGCGAAAATCGGCCCGGGCCGGAATTCAAACTCCCGGTTCTCGGGATTGTAGACGCTTACGCCGAGCACGTCGCTCGGCAGCAAATCCGAAGTGAACTGAATGCGCTGGAAGCTGCAATGGAATGATTTCGCAAGCGCCTGCGCCAGCGTGGTTTTTCCTACGCCGGGAACATCTTCAATAAGCAGGTGACCGCGCGCAAGAAGCGTGATGAGCGCCAGCTGGATGGCGTCTTCCTTGCCAAAAATGGCGCGCGCGATCGAGCGCTGGAGCTGCGAGACGACTTGAGAGGTGGCAGTTGGCATTGGTTGAATCGGTTCGCGGTTATGCTTTCAATTGAAAACCGTGGCCCTTTCCTGCTACAACATAGATGATGCTTGGCGGCCTCGCGTTGGCGTCATTTTGGGAACTTCGGGCGACTAGCTCAGTTGGTTAGAGCGCTCCCCTCACACGGGAGAGGTCAAAGGTTCAAGTCCTTTGTCGCCCACCATCTTTTCTTGCGCCTTAAGCCATTCTAGCTAAAATCTCCGCATGTCAACCTTCCTTCGTGCAATCGAGTTTCTAGGTCTGAGCCTGTGGCTGGGGAGTGACGTCTTCCTGAGCTTCGTGGTCGCGCCGGGGGCATTCCGCATTTTGGGGAGCCGCGACCAGGCCGGCGCCATGGTCGGCTATTCGCTGAACGCCATGCACATCGGGGGAATCATCTGCGGATGCTTCCTTTTGCTGGCGCGCCTATTGCGGACCAGGACGTTTGCGAGTCTGGCCACGCCGGCGGCGCTCTGCGTAGTGCTGATGATTGCGCTAACCGTGATCTCGCAGTTCACGGTGAGCGCCAAAATGGCCGCTCTACGCGCGCAAATGGGATCGATTCAAGCCACAAGCGCCCACAGCCCGCTTCTCAGGGAGTTCACCCGCCTGCACGGAATTTCCGTCTCCTTAGAGAGTGGCGTTTTATTGGCAGGAATCGCGGCGATTTATCTGATGGTGCGTGAAGTGGCCCTCAGGCCTTCCTGAAGCGGACAAATTCTCTTCACTCTAGAATCCGTTTGCTCACTCTTGCGAATTCAACTGGCCGACTTTGCGGCTCACCTCGATAGAGACCTCTTGCCTGATTTGGCAAGACGGCGAGGTTTGGTTTTGTGCGGGCCGATCTTGCGCAGCGCGGCGTTGCCGGCACGTTGGCAGGCGCGCCACATATACCACGACGCTACGGTGCGGTAGGGCCGCCAACGTTCGCCGAATTTGAGCAACTCCTTTGGCGCGGGCATGTACTTCTTTCCGTAAGTGATGGCCCAGCCTTTGCGCACGCCCAGGTCGTCAATGGGAAGAACGTCGGGTCGGCCCAGGCGGAAAATGAGAAACATCTCGACGGTCCAGGTGCCAATCCCGCGCACGGAGACCAGCCGCTTGACAAGCTCCTCATCGGAAAGTTTATGCGCCTCATCCAGCGTCGGCACGACTCCGTCAATGGCCTTCTTAGCCAAGTCCTTCATCGCCAGGATTTTCGCGCCGGATAGTCCGGCTTTGCGAAGAGCAGGCTTGCGCAGCTTCAACATTTCCTTGGGGGTCGGAATCCGCCCGTTCGAGCCAAGCGCCTTAACGCGGCCAAAAATCGTCGCGGCTGCTTTGCCGGAAATCGATTGATGCGTGACAGCCTCGACTAGGACCTCATAAGGTGATTCCACAGCGCCCTTTTCAACGCGAAACTCCCGTGTCTCCTTGATCAGAGGAGCGAGTTGCGGATCCTTCGCGGCCAAGGTGTCCATGGCGAGACGCAGGTCAAACGGCGGCATTTCGTATTCGGTAGCGAGCATGAATCTCCATTCCGGAAACGGGGCGAATAGATTAGCAAATGTCGCCCTTATAGTGGCGGGTCTCAAGACCCGTTCTTCTTCGGGCTCGGGTTGCTTTAGGTAGAGCTGGCGGCTTGGCGCGAGAGCTCCCGGAGGTGCGATGCTTTTCTCCGTGAATGACGCCAGCGCAGAAGGCTGACCGCCGCGATCAGGACAAAGCAGAATTCCACGAAGACCTTGCCGCCGTCGAACCAGTCGATGGGAGCGCCCTTCAAGGCGGGTTCCGTGAACAGGCTGTGGAAGAAGAGAGCGGCCGCAGCGACGTAAATGCTGAAGTGGAAAGCCTTCCAAAGATGGCGGCCCAGCCGAAGACGAGCGTAGGAAGTGATGACCACGAACGCGAGCAGGTAAAAGGCAATAGCGCCAATCGTGTTTTCGAGCGGCTGGCTCGGGGAATGGACCGGGTAAATGAGATCCAAGAGTCGAAACCGCGGGTCTTTGTTCAGAAGCAGAATGGCGGGATGCAGTAGCGAGACGGAAACAGCGCCGTAGCCCGACCAGTTGTGGAGTCGAAAGTAATTGAACCGCCGATGCGGCCATGAACGATGCGGGCTATAGCGAAACGCCATCAGCATCCCAAGGAGCAGGTTCAGGGTAATCGCGCCAACAGCCACGAGGCCAACGTACGCAGAGAGATCGAGGACGGTGACGTTCATTGGAGGCGCTGATGAAGCATAGCCGTTGAGACGGCCCGAAACACCCCAACGTTTCACTAAATGCTATGCTAGCGTCTGCATGGCTGTGAAGGTACGGCTAAAGGTGCGAACCAGCCTGGTACTCTGTGCGCTGAGTCTACTGGTGTGGATGGTTTTTGCTCACGAAACGTACCACACGCCCGCGAGTCTTCACAGTCGCGGGACTGCTTGACGCACATTCAAATTCCAAGCGAGCCAGCCTCGACGGCACAAAGTACGGCGATTGGTAGCGCCTTTGGCACCGTGAGCTTTTGTTTGCGTGCCAGCATTGCTATTCCGCTAGACAGATGACCTTGGCTTCGGTAGCCATTGGCCGCGCGGGCCTGACGCGCGTGTGTGCTACGATGATGAGTTTGCGTTGGCGGAAAATTAGCAGAGCGGAAGGGCGCGAGTGCAAGCGGGAATCATTGGGCTACCACAAGTTGGTAAGACGACGCTGTTCCGGATTCTGACGAAGGCGCAGCTCGAGGGGAAGAGCGGAGCGTCCGCGACGCACGTTGGCGTAGCCAAAGTGCCTGAGCCGCGGCTGTTGGAGCTGGCGAGGCTCTACAACCCCAAAAAAATCACCAATGCCACAGTGAGCTATGTGGACCTCGGCGGCATGCAGAAAGAGCGCATGCGCGAGGCTCTTGCGCAACTTCGCGAAGTGGACGTGATTGCGCACGTGATTCGCGTATTTGAGGATGCGAGCGTCCCACATTCGGAAGGCGGCATCGATCCGCTGCGCGACGCGACAAATCTGGACTTGGAGCTGATGTTTTCAGACCACGACCAAATTACCCGCCGGCTTGAGCGCGTGGAAAAGGACTTGAAAAAGCAGCGCAATCCAGCGCTGGAGCTCGAAAAAACTGTATTGGAAAAATGCAAAGCCCAGCTAGAAGCTGAAAAGCCTCTGCGCGAATTGGAACTTACTCAGGAACAGCGCAAGTCGATTGGGGGATTCTTATTCTTGTCCGCGCGGCCGGTGCTGTACGTGCTCAATTTGGGCGACGAAGAAGCAGACCAGCTGGACACGGCGGTCGAACGGCACAAACTGAGCGCGCTGCAGGGGCGAAAGAACGCGGCGGTGGTAGCGGTCTGCGGTCGGCTTGAAGCGGAACTGGCGGAAATGGACGAGAAGGAAGCGGCAGAGCTGCTGGCATCATACGGCTTAAAAGAGCCGGGGCTGAATCGGCTGATTCGTGCGACGTACGATTTGCTGGGCCTGATCCAATTTTTCACCGCCGGAGAGCCGGAAGTGCGCGCCTGGACAATTCACAAGGGCGACCCCGCCGTGAAAGCTGCAGGAGTAATCCATAGCGACATCGAGCGCGGCTTCATCCGCGCCGAAGTCGTGCGCTGGGGCGACTTGCTCGCCGCAGGCAGCATCGCCGCAGCAAGAGAGAAGGCGCAAGTCCGGCTGGAAGGAAAAGAGTACGTAGTGCAAGAAGGCGACGTGATTCTGTTCCGCCACTCCGGATGAAAGAGAACAGAGGCTACAGATCGGAAATCCGTAATCAGGGAGAGCCCCCCGTGGCAGGTCGACCATGGATTTTTTGTTGGCGTTCTGTTTTCCGATCTCTGTTCTCTGGTCTCTGATCACTTCACAATGGCGCACGATGTCGCATTGCGGACGATAATAGCGGCACTCCTTGGCCTGGTGGCGGCGCTCGGGAATCTGCTGGGAGGATACTTTGTGGTCCGCAAGGAGTGGCCTCGAAAATACCTGCAATATTTTCTCGCCCTCGGCGCCGGATACATGCTCGCCGTAGCGTTCGTAGAAGTCATCCCGGAAGCCGTTAAGCTTTCCGGAGACAACGCCCTGATTTTCGTGCTGCTGGGATTCTTTCTGGTTCACTTGTTCGAGCACACCATCGCGCCGCATTTTCATTTCGGCGAAGAAACGCACCACGAAGAGTTTAGCCATCAGCACGCGGGAAGGACCGTGCTGCTGGGCATGACGATTCACACTTTCTTTGATGGCGTCGCCATCGCCGCAGGATTTCTGATCTCCACCTGGCTCGGCGTGGTCCTTTTTGTCGCCGTCTTCCTGCACAAGCTGCCCGAAGGGTTCACCATCGCGTCTGTCGCTCTCGCGAGCGGACGCGGGAAGCGCAACGCCATTCTGGGAGCCGGGTTACTAGGTGCGGCGACGTTGTTTGGCGTGCTCCTGACCAGCGCCCTCGAGGGGCAGCTGAAGTATGCGCTCCCGCTGTCGGGAGGGGTGACCGTTTACGTGGCCGCAACGGACCTGCTTCCGGAAGTGAACCGTGAGCCGAACTGGCGGATGGCCCTGCTAGTTTTCGTCGGTGTCGCTAGCTTATTGATAATGCAGCGCTTATTCCATTTCTAGGACTGCCAAAACGATCTCCTAAATGCTACATGAACGCAGCGCCTAAAGCCTGCTCCGCCAACGCATTAGCCCCATTCTGACGCCGCTTTCATTCGCAACTTTCTGAGACCTCGTGGGTTTGATACAGTGTGGCGGCTATGGCCAGGTCGGACGTCCAACTGATGCTGGACGTGAAGGCGGGCGACGAACAGTCGTTCACGCTGCTCCTGCATCGCTATAGGACTCCCTTGGTGAATTTCCTGTACCGCATGGTGCGCAACCGGGAGCAGGCGGAAGATCTGGCGCAAGAGGTTTTCTTGCGAGTGTACAAGGCGCGCGAAGATTACGTGCCCAGCGCAAAGTTCACGACCTGGCTGTTCCGAATCGCGACGAATCTGGCGCTGAACTCGGTGCGGGACACCCGGTATCAGCGAATGGAGATATCACTGGACGCCCCAGTGACCGTGGATGCGGAAGAAGGTGAAGAAAAAACGCTGGACGTTGCTGAAAAGAATCCGAACATCGAGCAGCACTTGGTGGAAGAAACGCGCAAAAAGATGATCCGTCACGCGATTGAAAAGCTGCCCGAAAAACAGCGCGCGGCCGTGCTCCTCCACAAGTATCAGGAGCTGGATTACGGAGAGATTTCGAAAATTTTGCAATGCTCGGAGAGCGCGCTGAAGTCGCTGCTGTTCCGCGCATACGAAACGCTGCGGGTGGAACTAGCCCCCCTCGTGGCGCAGCATGGGAAGTAGCAATCGGGGCCAGAAGGGAAGAACGTCATGAGTTGCAGCCGGATGGAAAACAAAATTCTGGGATATGTGGACGGCCGCTTGAAGGAAAGCGAACGGCTCGAGGTAGAGAAGCACCTCGCTACTTGCGGGGCTTGCCGTCTGCGCGTGAATGAATTTCGCGCGGTGAGCGATTTGCTGGATGAGCTGCCGGTGATCGAACCGTCGGCCGCATTTGATTTGCGCGTGCACGCGCGCGTGGCGGCGCTGCCAGTGAAGCAGAGTTGGTGGGCGGCGTTCCTGCCCGCTCCGCGCGTTGCGATTGCCGCAGCGATGCTGGTAATGGCCACGGTTTGGGTAGGGACGCGCCCGAGCAATACGCCGCAGATTGCGGAGACTGACGTGCCTGTCCTGGAAAACCTGGACGTCCTTTCCAATTTTGATGTGCTGACGGAATTGCCGCCGCCGGTGCAGGCGGACGACAGCGGCCAGACGAATCCCCAGATGTAACGAGCCGGATCGTAATGATGAAAGACGCAAGGGTGAAATGAAGCGGCGAATCCAATTCGGAGAATGGTTGCTGGCAGCGGCAAGCATCGCGCTGTTGGCGCTGCCGTGTGCGGCGCAGAAGCACGAAAACCGGCCGCCGCAGCAACCCAGGCAGCAGCAGCCGAGACCGTCGCGTCAAGCGCCGCGACAACCAGCGCCGCGGCAGCAGCAAGAAAACCGGAAAGGGCAGAACAATCGGGCGAATAACGATCGGCCGCGCGACAATGCTGCGCCAAACCGGGAGCCGCAAAACCGACAACTCGACTCGATGAGCATGGCTGGCGGGAATCGCCCGCCCAACGCGCATGACTCCGAGCGGGCGAATAGCAATCCCAACCGGCCGCCGAATGTGAATTCACCAGCGAATGCAAAACGTTTCCAGGACTTGAGCCCGAAAGAGAAGCAGAACTATGAGAGATTCAACCGCCTGTCGCCTCAAAGGCAGCAAGAGATTCGGGACAACGCTCGCGCCTGGGGGAAACTAACGCCCGGCCAACAAAGCCACATCAAGAATGACGTGTTTCCGAGGTGGCAGCAAATGTCTCCCCAACGGCAGAAGGCCATTCGCCAGCGATTGGGTGTGCTACAAAACATGCCGGAATCGGCGCGCAACGAGCACTTGAATGATCCGAACTTTACGCGCGGCATGAGCGAAGAGGACAAGTCCATGCTGCGCGACCTGAGCCACATGCACGTCGGAGCGCCCGACGCGCCGCCCAACGAATAAACAGTTTTCAGTTCTTAGTTTCAGAAAACAAGCAAATCCTGCCAAATCGTCTCCCCGTTCTTTTCTCCCGTAAGTTGACAACCTTCATTCGTTCACGGCATGTTGACTAGACCAGATTTCCCGCATCAAAAGAGTGGAGGAAAGTCATCTCGTCTTTGTCCACAAGCTCCCCCGCCAGTTTCTCGACCCGCTTCCGCGCGATGCAGCACCGCAACTTTCAGCTCTTTATCGCGGGACAACTTACCTCGCTCATCGGAACGTGGATGCAAACCACCGCACAGCTGTGGCTGGTCTACCGGTTGACCGGCTCGGCGGCGCTGTTGGGTATATTCGGATTTGCGAGCCAGGTGCCGATGTTGTTTCTCTCGTCGCTCGGCGGTTACCTCGGCGACCACTACAACCGGCATCGCGGCGTGATGGCTACGCAGACCGTTTCCATGGTACTGGCGTTTGCGTTGGCCACGCTGACACTGACGGGGAGAATTCAGGGCTGGCGCGGAGCGTGGGTGGTCGTGGCGATTGCGTTCATGGTGGGCACAGTGAACGCCTTCGACGTGCCCATCCGCCAGGCGTTTTTGGTGCAGATGGTGGGCAAAGAAGATTTGCCGAATGCCATCGCGCTGAATTCGTCGATTTTTAATGGCGCGCGCGTCGTGGGTCCGGCGATTGCGGGTTTTACGGTCGCGTGGGTTGGGGAAGGCTGGTGTTTTTTTCTGAATGGCGTGAGCTTCGTAGCCGTGATCGTCGCGCTGCTGATGATGCGCATCCCGAAAACGGAGATTAAGCCGAGCGACGAATCTCCGTTGAACAGTCTGGTGCAGGGATTCCGGTTTGCGATGAGCGACCTGCCCATCCGCTCGACGCTGCTATTGCTGAGCGTACTCAGCCTTTTCGGCTTGCAATACTCCGTGTTCATGCCCATTTACGCCCAGGACATTTTGAAGGGCAATGCGCGCACGCTGGGATTGTTGATGAGCGCCGCGGGAGTGGGCGCGGTGCTGGGCGCGCTGCACTTTGCGGCACGGACAAACTACAAAGGATTGGCGCGCTGGATTGCGGCAACTTCGACCACGACCGCCATTGGCATACTGATTTTTTCTGGGGCCAAGGTTTTCTGGCTTTGCGCCTTGGTTTTGTTCGTTGTTGGATTCGCCGCTACTTCGCAGATGGCCGCGACCAATACGCTGATCCAAAATCGCGTGCCGGATGAGTTGCGCAGCCGCGTGATGGCCGTGTACGCCACGATGTTTATGGGCGTTCAGCCGATTGGTGCGCTGATTGCGGGCGGAGTTGCGAAGCGCATCGGCGCGCCGCATACTCTGTCGGTGTTTGGATCCTTGGTGCTGCTCGGAAGTTTGGTTTTTGTTTTCCGCGTTGCTTTGAGGACGCAACGGACGAAACAATCCACGACCGCCGCTGCGGATGACTAAGCCAAAAGGGGTTAGCGAGCCGAAGCGACGCCAGAGGAGCGACCGCAGCGACTTTGCGGCGCAATTTTAAAGGAAAGCTTTAAGTTAAGCGCGGCTGCAACTCGTTGACCGGCCAAGGCTTGGCATGGGCCGTCACGCCATCAAATCAAGAGGGGTTCGGGCGGTACAGCCATTGGATTTTGTCGCTCTGGATTGTTATGGGGGCGGCGGCAGATCCCGTGCCCTGGGCACCGTGATCATTGATTTGCCTGAGGATGGCATCCACTTTGGGGCGCTGCGGGGCGAGGGAGCAAACAGGATCTGTTGCGGTGGCGTCAGCTGTAAGAAGCATCGCTTGGCAACGGCAGCCGCCGAAGTCTTGCGCGCGGCGGTCGCAGGATTTGCACGGCTCTTGCATCCAGTCTTCGCGGCGAAATTTCTGAAACGCTTCGGAGCATTCCCAAATTTCACGCAAGCTGCGGTTCTTCACATTTTCAAATTTCAGGCCAGGGATGACCGGCGCGGCGTGACAGGGAAGTACCTCGCCGTGCGGCGTGACCAGCAGCAGTTTGCGGCCCCAGCCGCCTACACAGGGCTTGGGGTATTTGGCGTAATAGTCGGGCACGACAAAAACGATGCGCGTCCTGCCCTGCAATTCCTCTTCGGCGCGCTTCAAACGCTCCACGCAGCGATCCAGTTGTTGGCGCGTGGGCAGAAGCCTTTCGCGGTTGGCAAAGGCCCAGCCGTAATACTGAACGCTGGCGAATTCCACGCAACCGGCGCCTGAGCCCTTCACAATGACCAGCATTTCCTCGAGCTCGTCGATATTTTGGCGGTGTATGACGAAATTCAGCGTGAGGCCGATGCGGTAGCGCTTGACCCACTCAAGAACGCGCAGCTTATGTTGATGCGACTTCGTGCCGGAAATGTCGTTGGCGGTCTCTTCGCGGGCGCCCTGGAAGCTGAGCTGAAAGTGATCCAGGCCTGCATCAACAAGCAAATCCAGCTTGACTTCGTCCAGCGGCAGTCCCGACGTGATGAGGCTGACGTAAAGTCCTGCGGCGCGCGCGCTTCGAATGAGTTCAACGATGTCCGGGCGCGCGAGAGGCTCGCCGCCGGTGAAGTCGGCCTGCAGAACTCCAGCTTCGGCAGCTTCTTTAAATACTCGCGACCACGTTTCGGTGGAAAGTTCGCTGGAGCGTGCTTGCAATTCGAGAGGATTCGAGCAATAGACGCAGTGCAGGGGACAGCGATGCGTGAGTTCGGCGACGAGGGCGAGCGGATTTTGTACGGTGTTTGGCATGGGCAGCAAAAAACGGCCCGCCTCAGAGGGCGGGCGCTACACGGCGCCGGCTTCGAAATCGAGGGCGCGTTCCTTTTGCAAAAGATCGAGATAGCCGAGAATGTCCTGTTCGACTTTGTGTGGCTCGGCTTTGGAATAAAGCAACTGCAGCTCGCCGATGATTTGCGACACCGAGTGCTTGCCGTCGCAGCGCGAAACGATTTCCAGGCTCGGGCCATGGAGGCGCAACGCCCGTTCCGGCATCAGCAGGACGCGTTGGTTATTGTTTTCTCCCATTCGGCATCCAGCGGCGAGCCGCGGCTTGCTGTTCAAATCCAAGCTCATGCCTTTTCCTGCGATGGTTCGAAGGCGCCTGGAGGAGGCCAGCCGGGATTCACGTAGGCGAAGTAGAGAGCGTCGAGTTGTGCCCATAGAATGTCGCACTTGGCGCGGAGTGCGGCGTGAGCTTTGTCCTGTTGCTCGCGCGTATGCGCATGCTTCACAACCCAAGCCAGCGCGAACTCCGCATCTTCGGGAGCTTGCGTCAAGCGGCCCGTGAAATAGTCGAGGCCCGACGAAAGCCAGGGATAGTGTTCGCGCAGGCGATCCATACGCAGGACGATCAGTTTGCGCGAAAAAAGCTCGGTAAGTGATGAAGCAACGGCTTCGAGGTGCGAGCGCGTAGAGACAAAGTCCACGTATGCCTGAACCGCGAAGCGCGTGGCGGGAAGGATGCCGTCGCCGCGCAGGGCGTGATCGCGCGAAAGTCCCGTGGCTTCGACCAGTCTCAACCATTTTTCAATGCCGCCCGGTTTTGTGCCGTCGCCATCATGATCGAGAATGCGTTTGCGCCAGGCAAGACGGAACGCTGGGTCTTCGCTGCGCGCCAGAATTGCAGCGTCTTTAATCGGAATGCGGCTTTGGTAGAAATAGCGATTGAGCGCCCATGCCTGAAGCTGGCCTCGAGTGAGCTTGCCTTCGTGCATCAGCAAGTGGAACGGGTGCTTATGGTGATAGCGCTCCTCGCCGATGGCGTGGAAACCGGCGACGAACGCCGCTTCGGAGAGAAAAGGCTTCTCAACGGCGTTGGCGATGGGTGCGGTCATAACTCTAAAGTTCGAACTCCATCCCATCGTAGGCGATTTCGAAGCCGGCATCCAGCACGGCGCGGTGTTCGGCGCTTTTTTCGTCAAGGATGGGGTTCGTATTGTTGATGTGAATCAGGGTTTTGCGGCCTTTGGCACGGGTGGGAAATTGTTCAAGCAGACCGTCGGGGCCCGAGAGCGGCAAATGGCCAATTTGGCGCGCGGTCTTTTTGCTGCGGCCGGCGCGCATCAATTCGTCGTCGCTCCAGAAGGTGCCATCAATGAAAGTCACATCGGCGGACTCGACGGCGGACTTCCACATTGCGGAAGATCCGGAAAGCGAGGGAGCAAAAAAGAGACGCTTTTCGCCCTGTTCCATGACGAAACCGACCGACGCGTCTTCCGGCGGAACGGCGCGAAGAGTTTCCTCGCTGACGTAATCCGGATAACATCCTCCAAGCGGCACGGTGCTGCAGATGAAGTCTGCCGGCCCGGAAGAATCTTCAGACAAATGGCAGCCCAAACGTCCTTTGGCCGACAGCGTCTGCCATTTCACCGGCGGATTGGCGCGCTCCAACACGCGGAAAATCCGATTCTCTTTTTGAAGTACACACTGGACGCCGCGCGTCGAAAAAACAAAGAAGCTTTGAAACTCTCGCAGATGGAGCAGCCCCATCACAGAATCCACATCAGCGCCCGGCAGAAACACACCGCCAATCGGCGATGGCGAAGAAGCACTCTCTGGCGGGGAAAGTTCGCGCGCGCCAAGCACTTGCTGGCGCAAATCCGGAGAAGCGGAAAGCAGAAACCACACTTTGGAATCAACGGAGAAAATGACCTCCGTTTGCGCGCGCGGACGAGCTTTCAATGTGCCGTGGCGCAAAGCACTACAGTTCGGACAATTACAATTCCATTGGGGAAAGCCGCCCCCGGCTGCAGATCCGAGGACTTTTACACGCATTCCAGTACGCCAGCCAGCTTGCTCGCGCGGCGGACAGAATGTTTAGAGCTCGGCGTTCGCGTAGGAGCTGACTTCGCAGTTGAGGTCAATCTCTTCGTGCCGAGGGGTGGTCCATTCCATGGAAACGCGCTCCTTAAAAAATGATATTCAAAACCTGACTAAGTCTAGCACGCCATGGACCAAAATCAAGCGGCAACCTGATGGGGTCGTCAAACCTGCAAGTAGTTCTATCAACTGGACTTGCGAGTGGTAAGTAGTTGAGGGCACGGACAATCGTGGCTGCCGGAATGGGCAAGCCTCCGCCCACCGAGAGGAAATTCCAGGGAAAATCCCTTCGGGAGCCGACTAGGAAATACCAAGACGGGCACAGGATCCAGAACGTGACTTGACCCCCCCCGTAACCTCACCCAAGCTGAAATTTGGGCGAGAGTATCGGAAGCCTAGTCTGGGTATGGCTATGAAAACCCTTGGAAAAACCATTCCTGGTTCGGTTCGCCATCGATTCGAAGTTGCAGCACGTTTTGCCAAATCCCTGATCCGCATGGTCCGCTTCGAGACTCTAATGGGGCTGGCTGTTGTCGGGGCCTTCTTTATTGTGTCTGCGGGGTTTGCGCAGGAGGCCAACGATCAGGACGCAAAACCCATTCCGATCCTTCAGGGAAGCGTGGCCCTGATCAGCGATTTCACCGGCGGGCAACCGGATATACATCCCATTGCCACACCGGTAGTGCTCTTGCCGATCGGGCAGCGTTGGCTTTTCGAAACCCGCGCCACATTCGAAAACGATTTCGTTGAAGTGCCAGGAAGATCCGGGTTTCACGGCGGTCCCGTTCAAAAGGAAGTCGAATACGCGCAACTGGACTTCGTCGCCAATAAATTCATGACGATTAGCGCCGGCCGGTTTCTTACGCCTTTCGGGATATTCAACGAACGGCTCTATCCGGCGTGGATTCGCAACCTCCAGTCCGATCCGTTAATCCTGCCGATCGGCATCGGGCCGAGTAATGCGAGCACCGGAGCCATGGTTCGCGGCGGCTTCCAAGCACGGCCGCAGTTCGATATCAATTACACGGTTTATTTTTCAACCGTGGTGACAACGACGCCCGTGGACTCGGACCGGTTTGCAGGCGGGCGCACCGGGATTTTTGTTCCGAAGGCCCGATTGGAAGTTGGCGCCTCGTTCCAGCATTTACTGCAGCAGGAGCGCTCCAACCTGTTTGGGTTTCACGCAATTTGGCAACCGACGGCGCTTCCGCTGGACCTGCGTTGGGAGTACGCGCGTTCCAAAAGAGGCAGCGGCTACTGGTTGGAGCCCGCGTACAAGCTGAGCCAGCTTCCTTTTCTGCAAAACGAAATGCGGCGCACGCAGTTGGTCGCGCGATACCAGGAATTTTTCACGGGACCAGCGGTTAGCGATTCACTTCCACCCGTCCATACCAAGCAGTTCGAGTTCGGAGCGAACTATTACTTCATGGACGGGCTGAAATTCGCTACGAATTACGGCCGGCAATTCAGCAGCCTGGGGAACGTGAACGTCTGGACGCTGGGTCTTACGTACCGCTTTGTGGTTCCGCTGGGGCCGGATGGGAGCCCGAAATGAAGCGAAACTGCATGATGCTCTGTTGCCTGGCCGCGATGACGCTGCTGGTCGGGAAAACGCTTGGTCAGGAACGCCCAAAATCGGAAACGTTTTCCAAGGCAACGCCTCCCGCCGGCGCGCCACTCTTGACCGGCAATTCAAAGTCTACTGACGAGAGCACCTCGCCTCAGGGGGCGGATCGCACCGAGCAAGCCCGTCGTGGGACAAAGAGCGAACCATCGGAACGCGCGGAGGGGGAGCAGCGGTTTCGGGAGAACTGCGGACGCTGCCATCAGCCGCCGCACAAATTTCCGCCGCGAGTGATGGCTGCGGCCATTCGGCACATGAGAGTTCGCGCCCTGCTCACCGACGAAGACATGCGGCTCATCTTGAACTACATGACGCGATGAACCGGCGCTTCTTGTTTTCGAAGCAGGTGCCGACCCTGTGGTGGTCTCTAATCCTGCTGGTATTCTGCTCCCGTGCTCGGGCTCAGAGCGCGCAGAACGAGAGGCGAGTCGTCGAGATCCTGGCGGATCATGACAGCCGATTCCGAATGGACGGGCAGAAGCAGCCGGTCCTCAAGTTAAAGGTGGGCGAAGCGATTACGCTGCGGATCAGGGCGAAAAAAGCAAAAAACGTAAACCGCAACGGCGCGATTCACGGATTCACGCTGCTGCACGCTAAGGATCGAAGCCCCGTTGACGAGTGGGATTTTGAATTGAAGCCGGGTGTTCAGGAGTTCCACGTGACCGCGCCTAGCGCACCCGGAGACTACCTCGTAGTTTGCACGGTTGTTTGCAGCGAGGAACACGAAGGGATGAACATGAAGGTCGTCGTGTTACCCTGAAGTTGTTTGGCGTGGCTTGGCAACAAGGAGTAAGGGGTGAGAAACAAATCCGCGGCGGTTTTCTGCACAGCAATCCTGGCAGGGTTAGCGGCATGGGCGGCCCGGGGCGTGGCCGAAGAAAGAACGTTTCGGGGCGAAATTGCCGATTCGCAATGCGCGTTGAACGTGCACTCTCTCAGTCAATCGCACAAGGAAATGATGGAAATGAAGCCGGAAATCAAGACGGACGCCGAATGCGCGCGCTTTTGCGTGAAGGAGCGAGGCGGAAGGTTCGTGCTGCAGATCAAAGACAAAGTCTACAAGCTCGACGCGCAGGTGCTTGCGGAAGAATGGGCGGGGCAAAAGGTAAAGTTGACCGGGACCCTCGATCCCAAAACGAATACGATTACGGTGGAGAAAATCGAAGCGCCGGCTCCCGCACCGGTCAATTCGCCGAAGCCCAATTTGTAGCTATCCGCGAGGTCGCGATAGCGCCCCGACAGGGTCACAACTTCTGCCACTAGTCCTTGGAGATTTTTACAGCTGGAACCACAAGCGCTTGTAGTCCAGATGCCGCGTTGGACCTGGAACCTAATTCCACAGCTTTTTTGGGGAAAACGCACGATTTCGCTTGACAACCTTCCAGAACTGGGTACGATGTGGTGAAAAGTGGTAGATAGTGGGCAAACAGGGCGGGGTTTGGAAGGTCGTAGGGCAAAGTAGAACGGATTTGCAAGTTGTGGTGAAAGTGGGCATTTTGGCCATTCTAGACCACATTTTCGCGTTCGATCCCAGCCGAACGGGGGTCGTCGCGCCGAGCCGGGCGTATGAAGCTGCGGGGAAACTGTCCAGCCAAGGTGGACGAGAAGGGTCGTCTGAAGATACCCGCCGTGTTTCTCGAGCAATTGAAGGAGTACGGAAACCAGTTTTACATCACCAGCGCCACGGGTGAGACGGCGCGAATTTATCCGATGAAGGTTTGGTCGGGGATTGAAGACAAGCTGGAGAAGATGCCGAGCACGAACCGGGCGAAGAGGAAGTTTTTGATGCGGACGAGTTATTACGGGCAGACCGTGGAACTGGATGGGCAGGGAAGGCTGCTTCTGCCGACCGTCTTGCGGGAATCGGCGCAAACCAAGGGCGACGTGGACGTGCTGGGCAACCTGGATTATCTGGAAGTGATGAACCACGCTCGGGTCCTCGATCAACTGAAGAACGAGCCGTACACGGACGAGGACGACAAGGCGCTGGAAGATTTAGGGATCTGAAGGTCTGTAGTGGTTCGTTTTTGAGTTCTTAGTTGACGGAAGACAAGGATGTGAGGAGACGGGAAGGAAGCAGGGATTGCTTCCCATCGTCCTCCCGGCCTAACGACCAAGTACTAAGAGCTTCTGAGACCGCTGCAAAGCTTTGGCGAGGGCGCAAGAACTGAGCGAAGGAAAGATCGCCGGGACGGATTGCATTGGGTGCGGCGCACACGCCGGTGATGTTGGAAGAGGTGCTCGAATGGCTGCGCGTAAAGCCGGACGGAACGTACATCGACGCAACGCTGGGAGCAGGCGGACACTCCGAAGCGATCGCGCGGAAATTGACCTCGGGAAGGCTGATGAGTTTGGAACGGGACGCACAGGCGCTCGGCATGGCGCGGGAGCGGCTGAAGATCTTTCGAGAGAAAGTGACGGCTGTGCACGCGCCGTTCTCCCGGATTGCGGAGGTCGCGCAAGGGTTGGGGATTCCGCCGGTGGACGGGGTCTTGGCCGACTTGGGAGTTTCGAGCATGCAGCTTGACCAGGCGGCACGGGGATTCTCGTTCCGCGAAGCCGGTCCGTTGGACATGCGCATGAACGCCGACGACGAATTGACGGCGGACGAAATTGTGAATCGATGGCCGGAGAGAGAGCTGGCTGATTTGCTCTACCGCGAGGCGGATGAGCACGATTCCAGAAGGATCGCCAGGGCGATCGTGAGAGCGCGGCCGATACGCGACACCGCGCACCTGGCAACGACTGTGGCAGGGGTCCGAAAGCAATGGGGAAGGCAGAGACTGCATCCCGCAACAAAAACGTTTCTGGCGCTGC
>DATFSR010000113.1:0-138625 GCA_035262505.1 Candidatus Acidiferrum sp.
CTTTCATCAAAGCCGCATCTGTGTTCGACTGCTCAACCCGCTGCTCCGTCTGTTTGGTTCGTTCGCTGATCACTCTTCGCACTGAGGCTTCTGCGCGTCTCGCTTCCCAAAGCTGGAACGAGAGAAGCGTGACCGTGGCCCAATACATTTCGTTCGGCTTGGTCTTGTTGAGATTGGCAATTTCATTCACGCATGTCTTAAGGGCCCCCACAGTCGAATGATAGTCATCCATCGGGCGTGCGGAAGCAGACTCCGGCGATACGGCCGTTACCGTCGTAACTGTATCCCTGAGTTGGTCCAGGTTGTCGCACGAAGCCGGATGGATCAGCGCCGGATCGATTGGCTTGGCCTCGCGGCGTTGCTTTGCGAAACTCTCCGCCCGCCAGTGCTCCCACACAGCAGCGACTCGTAGAGCCTCGACCCGCTCGGATTCGCCGTGAGTCTGGTTGGCACAGTCGATCAGCCTGCTCCAGAGGGAATCTGGAGTGTCCGGCGAGAGCGGCCCATAAGGCTTCCCCGCGTCATCGACAAGATCAAAGACTGGATTTCCCTCTTTGTCAAATAGCTTGTCTACAACAGTGCCCTCAGTTCCGAGGTCGGCGCAGGCGGGCACGGTTGCTGGCCGCGCCTTGCGTCTAGCCATCAAGCCATCAGTGTCCTCGGCAGGCTTGGTTCCAGTAGACTTTGACGGTTGGGCGTCTCGCTTTTGATCCTTTCGATCGCTGCTTTGCTGTGCCTCGACCGATCCTACCGCAAACACCAAGGAGCATAGGGCTGAAAGTAGGGCTGCCCAGGTGGTCCATTTCATCCTTGGCCTCCGTGCTCAGTTTGTTCCGCTGACGGGACGCGTGTCTTGGGAAGTATAATCGACGCCCAAGCGCAGACGACGATTGGCAGACGAGATCATCGGCGAATTTGACACCCCCAGAGTGCCATGCTTGGCGTTGCAGACTGGACCGCGACGATGCCGATAAAGAGGATGATTCGCAGTTTCATTGCACCTCCTTCAACTCGGTGTGTCCGGCATAACACGCAATCCGCGCTTGCAAGCCTTGAGCAAGTTTCTTGAGGTTCGTTGTTTGAGCGCGAGTTGAGAGATGTCGCAGAGCCGTCTCGAGGTCGCTTTGCGGGTCATTTAATGTCCCTTCTTTCTTCGCAGCGTCAGCTAGTCGGCCAAGCCCCGGCTGCCGCGTGCTGTTCTCGTTGTTGCCAGGAACAGGTCTGCGGATCGGCGAAGTCCTGGGTGTTCGTGTTGCACATTTCGGGCTCGCGCGAATCGTGCGCGAGCACGCCACAAAGCCTGGTTACGTGTTCGCGACGCGCGACGGGAAGCCACTCAGCCGCCGCAACGTCAGGCGAGCCCTTTTGAAGCTGCCGGCCGATCCGTGGGATTTCATGCGTTCCGTCGTTTTCGTGCCGCGGTTTTGCGCAAGGCTCGAATCCCTGAGGATCTCATTAAGTTCTGGATGGGTCACGCGAGCAACCTCACCGACACATACGCCGCGGAATTGCGAGACGACATCGCGTACCGTCAAGAGTGGGCGCGTGTCGCTGGTCTCGGCTTCAATTGTGCGAATTGTGATACAAAACTGATGATCCAGAGTGTTGCGTAACTGTTTAATGAGGAACGGTTTGGGCGTGTAGCTCAGCTGGGAGAGCACCTGCTTTGCCAGCAGGCGGAAATTCAATCTAAGTTGTTGTTCTGGTTGCGCTTCCGAGTTTCCAACCCGGCCAAATGTGTTCCTAAGATGTTCCTACCGCCTGGCTGTCAAGTCCGCTATTGCCGGAGCACACCATTCGAATTTGGCGCCTTCGATGGCGGAATGACCCCCGGCCCCTTGTGAAGCCGCTCGAAATAAATGTCTTCACGGAGCACCAAGGACTTGTCCTTTTGTACAATTCTTCGGGTGCGATGTTGTGCATCTCGATCAGCCGTGTGATGACTACGACCGTAAGCCTTCTTGATTGTCGACCAGACGTATTTCTGCCACAAGACCTGTGCAAACCCCACGACACAACCCACTATATACATAACTATAAGCAATACCAAGGTCGCCTGGATGGCCAGGATTGCCCACGCAAGAAGATACGCAAACGAATCCATCGGCTGGGTCCTTCACCACTTTCCTCCAGAAGTATAACCCCGTTCCCTCCGGCCAGGCCCAGTTCCCTAACGCTCACCAAGGTAGACCAGGCATCGTAATTTTCTTTTGCCTGGTACGCCTGCGAAAACTCGCATCTGCCCACGACGGAGCGGGAACTCTCCAGGGGCGACCTGGGAACAATCAATCAGACGTCCCAAGAAGGGGACACGACCATGGGTGAGAGATGTCCCAAATGCGGTCAACCAAAGTACAAGCAATTAACGGGGAGACGGTATTCGTCCGTGGCAAGGCCGAGGCAGTTTACGCACTTGCAAATCACAAGGTTTGTTTAGATTGCGGCTTTGCTGAATGTTCCCTTGTACCTGAAACTTTGGCGAAACTGAGGGAACTACTTAAAGCTTGAGGACCTGTTCACGGATTGCCAGTCAAGCCACTTCCGATAAATTGTTTGCCCTCACGGACCAGGTCAATTGCTTTCAAAAGCTCTGACTCAACCTTGGCCTTAACCACGTAGCCCATCCCTCCCAATCCGATAGCCTCCTTCATGATGTCGGCAGAAGTCTCTTGGGTCACAAAAACTATTTTGGATTGTGGTGCTACCTCACGGATTTGCCGTGCTGCTTCGATTCCATTCAGTTTCGGGAGGCCGATGTCGAGAAGAATCACGTCCGGTTGTAGTTGCCTCGATTTCTCGACGGCTTCTATTCCATCCGATGCCTCAGCTACGATTTGCAATTCCGGCTTTTTCGTGAGCAACGCGGAAACGGCGGCTCGAAATTGCACAAAATCGTCTACCAGCAGAACAGTTATGCGGAACTGTTTCAAAGAACAGCCTGGACGAACTCATAGAATCCGGGGACGGAGGAATCTTACCAGACGACAGCATAAATACAGGTGATGTGTGATGAATTATGGCGGAGAGGGTGGGATTCGAACCCACGGTAGGGGTTAGCCTACACACGCTTTCCAAGCGTGCGCCTTAAACCGCTCGGCCACCTCTCCCGCGATGGAAGCAATTGTACCAATTTAGCAGAAACCACGGTTGGCGCATAACGGCGGGAGCATCGGGCTGAGCGAACAAGCGCCCGCCTCGGTCCCTCGCCTTCGGTTCGCGGTAAAAGGCGGGCCCTAAAGGTTCCGGGCGCAAACTATTTTTCGTTTTTTACGACCGCGCCGCCCTTCATTACGAACTTGGCGTGCTGCAACGCCTTCACATCTTTCAAAGGATCGCCTGGGACGGCAATAATGTCCGCCAATTTACCCGCTTCCACCGTGCCGATCCGGTCCGCCATGCCCAACAGTTCTGCGCCATTTCGCGTGGCGGCGTGAATAATCTCCATGGGCGTCATGCCGGCTTCGGCATAGGCTTCGAACACGAGCAAGCTGGCTTGTCCGCGATTGAGGTTCGGCATCGTTAAGTACATATCGGAGCCAGACGCGATGGGAACGCCCATTTTCCGCGCGCGGCGCAGACGGTCACGCGAACCTTCAACGAACGGTTGATACAGCTTTTCCATTCGACTCCTTTCCTCCGCGCTGGGTTGACGTGTTCCAAAAGTCATGTCTAGAAACGTCTTAAGGGTTCCGTCCGTGGGCACAAGGAAAATATGTTTGTCGGCCATCATTTTCAGCACGTCGTCCTTCACGATGTACGCATGCTCGATGGAATCCACTCCAGCCTCCGCCGCGATGCGAGTAGCTTTATCTCCGATCGCGTGGGCGGCCACTTTGACGCCCACGGCACGGGCTTCCTCGACGATGGCCTTCATTTCGTCGAGCGTCACGTTTGCCGGAGAGCCGTTCACGATGACCTTGATGCAATTCGCGCCGTCGTACAGCGCTTGACGCACAGCTTGGCGAGCGCTCTCCGCTCCCCGAATGGTCACGTACTCTTGCTCGACGATGGATTGCGCCTCCAGAGTGAGCCGGCCGAACTGGCCGCCCTGCGCAGCGAGGGCTCGCGTTGCAGCCACGATTCGCGGACCAGGGAGCCATCCGTTATTGATGGCATCGCGCAATGCAACGTCGCCATTGACGGCGGAATTGCCTAAATCGCGGACCGTGGTGATTCCGGCTTCGAGGTCTTCCCTGCCCAGTTTAGCGCCCAGCAAGGCGCGCCAGGCCGTGCTCTGTGTGGCTACAATGCGGAGCATTTCGACATCTTGCAGGGTAAGGTTCGTGCCATCCATTTCCGAAAGCAGGTGTGTATGGGCGTCAATGAATCCCGGCAGGAGCGTGCTGTCGCCCAGATCAATGACCTTGGCATCTGGGGGAATCTGCAACCCGGAGCCGACGGCGGTGATTTTGTCGTTTTCAACCAAAATTGCTGCGTTGCTCACTATGGACTCGCCCTTCCCGTCGATGAGGCGCGCTGCGCGAATGGCAGTACGTGCACTCTGAGCAGAGGCGTTTTGGGCATAAGCGGAGGAAAGGAAAACAAACGCGAGGGCAGACAGATAAATTTTCTTGCGCGATCGCATAAGATTTCTCCTAATAGGAAGTGCCTCATGCTGAACGGACGATGACGGCATGTCAAGCCGCGCAAACCTTGCTTCCTTGGTTGGCGAGTCATTTGGGGAAATTAGGACGGCAGCAAGCTCTTGGGGCGCTTGTGCCGCTCTGTTAAACTCTTAGCAGCGGTTCCGGGATAGTGCAATCGGTAGCACATCAGCCTTTGGAGCTGAGAGTCCTGGTTCGAATCCAGGTCCCGGAACCAAACTTCCTTAAACCTGCATTTCTTCTTTCCTGCTGACCGGGGCTCTGTTCACATCCACGACAGGCACTCAGCGAAACCGGAAAAGCATCCCTCATCACCGTTCGCGCAAAAGGCGCGCGACCGGGTCGGGATGACAGGCTTGGGCAGTTGCGCAACGTGGGCACAACTACATTTCGCGGTAGTTCAGCAGTAAAACGCCAATCAAGGTGACGCAAACGGGCCACAGACGGGCCAGCCAAGCGCGCGCGTGGTTTTCTGCGGGAAGGCGTAGCTCGAGCCATCGCGACCATCCCGCCATCACGGCAAGAACTGCCAGCGGAATGTGGCTCAGCTCGGCCAACACTTCCTCTTTGATATTTCCGAGGCTATGAGAGTGCGTGAGCAAGAGGGCGCCTGCAACCGCGACGAGCATCGGAAACACCAGGCGAACATTGGGCGATGCCACGCGACCGGTTTGCACTCGCCATTCGAAAACCGCGAGCGCGATGACGAGCCCCGCAAAGATGCGGTGCAGCAAAACCTCGGGATCGGCGAAGGTCACCCAAAAGCCGTTGGGACCGAGAGGCCAGACTTCTGGATCGCTCCTCAGAAACAGAAAAACGGAAAGGCCCAGAAAAAGAAGCGGCCAATTGCGCGCCCAAGAGACTTTCCCGGCTTGCGCGAGCAGGGCCAACAAACCCACAGCCAGAACAATGATCCCCGCCCAGTGATGGTTGTATTCCGACCAGGCTTTTTCCGCGGGAGTGTTCGGTCGCGTGCCGGATTGGCCGGGCACAAAGGACTCCGTTGTGAGCGAGCCCGATTCAAATGCCAGCTTTTGTGCGGCATAGACATCTTCGGGCAGGTCCATTATGGCGGGGCTCGAAAGGCGCGGCGGGCGCGGAGTCATGCGTGCGAAGACCTCTGAAGCAGGAACGCGATCCTGCAGGAGATCGACGGCCGGAGGAAGCGACGTCAACGAGGCCGCCACGAGAATCACCGTGATGCCGATGCCGATTTCGGCTTCACCGAAACGCTTGAGGCTGGAGAGGATGGCGCTGGCCTCACCTCGGCGGACAAGTTCAAAATTCAGCGCGCCAAGAGATAAAAGAAGTCCGAAGAGGATTGCCTTTGTCGCAACCATGGCACCGTAGGAAGTGCCATAGATGGCTTTGAGAGAGCCGACGTAACAGAAGCTCAAGATCAAGCCAGCGGAACCGAGAACGACAACGCTCACGACCGCAAGTTGCGAGAATCTTGCGCACAGTTTTCGCGCCAATTCCGTGGAGGATGTGCGGCGGATGGTAATCAGCAAGTAGGGCAGGCCGCCAAGCCAAGCCGCGGTGGCCAGGTGATGCAGCGCGGTAACAAAAACCAAAGGCAACCGGTATTCCAGACGCGCCACGGCGTGGCTAGTCAGAACCGATGAAGCAATGATCGCTGCCGCAGGAAGGAGCAATTCGCCGGCGGAACTGGCGCGCCAGCGCGCCGAAAGCACGATGATCGTCAGCGAAGCGGCGATGCCGAGCGCTCCCGCAAGAACAAAATTCGCGCCAATTACTTCAGCGAGGCTGACTTGCGCAGACTCCATCAAGATCAGGGAGTTAGTGATGAGATAGGAGATCTGGATCGCGAGCAGGGCCAGCGCGAAACGGCGAAGCCAGCTCACACAGGTAGCTTTTACCTTTTCCGAGTCGTCGCTGAAATTTCGAAGGACGAGAGCCAAAAAAATGACGCCGCCTACGGTCAGCGACTGAAACGTCAGGCTGGCGCCCCGGAGGAGCACGGAGAGAAAACCGAAGATTTGTAGCAGGCGAGCCACGGGGCGGGATCAGGACTTGACGGTGAATGGAATCTCGCCCCGCGTGATGTGCCCGTCGGATGCAAGCACTTGCCAGCGAAGGCGGTAGGTGCCGGGATGCAATCCTTTGGCCTCGGCCGCAAGCGTATCGGGCCCGGTTTCCCCGTGGATTTCGAGTGTCTGCTGCGTGCCATCAGGGTCAACCAGAGTCAGGCGCGAACGAGCGGCATCAATGCGAACATTGAAGCGCAGTTTCAGAGGAACATCAGGACCGGAAACCGAACTCCTCAATGCGGGGCTTGATTCCAGAAGAACGGCGTGTGCAAGTACGGGAGCGGTGATCCATAAAGATACGACGGCGGCCAGAAACAAAAGCAAAACTCGAAGCCGATGACCTGGGGACATAACATCCTCTTCGCCGACTACGAAAACGCAAGTAAACAAACAACTGATTCCGAGAGAATTATACAGAATAGAAAATGAAACGCTAATCCGAGGAAACGCTACGCCGGCTGGAGACCGTGGTGCCCGCAGCGCGCCGATTGGCAGCCCCTCAAAAAACCCCTGCTTAATTGCGTCCGCCCTCCGAAAGAAAGCTTCGTGCATGAGACAGTTCAGGACGCGGCGAGCGGCCGTTCTCACCGCAATTCTTTAGTAATTGCGTGTAGTACTGCGTGGCTTTCTCCAGATGATTCGCCAGCTCCGCGGCGCGCGCCGCTCCATAAAGCCCATTAAATCGATTGGGGTCCGTTTTCGCGGATTTCTCGTACTCGGCAAGCGCTTCCTGTACCCGCCCCATTTCGAGGAGCATATCCGCAAGCATCTCCCTGGCAGGCAGCTCGACTTCCCCTTTGCCAAAAGAGTCCTGCTGGTCCGCAACTGGCCGGAGCAGGTTCAGGGCTTCTTCGTTCTTTCCTTCCGCAAAAGCAACCCGGGCGTGCGCTTCATCGCGGTTAGTCTCCATGAATTTGGCCCGCGCTCGATGAGGACCTTCGCGCACAGCCAGTGCCATTGCATCGTATTGCTCCACGGCGTCTCGCGCGGCCTTAGCGTCACCCAAATGTCCGGCTCCGATGGCGCGCGCCCAGTAAATGACCGATTGGGCACGCGCCTCGGAGCCGGGTGAGGCTTGCAGCACCAAAGCCTCCTTCCAGTTTCGCGTTTCCAAGGCATAACGAGCCGGAAACTGTGCATGGTGCCAATCCAGATAATCTTCCAGACCTGGATTCAAGTCCTCCTTGCGCACGTGTTGCAACTCTTCAATCATTTCCCTGGCTTTGTCGTTCAAGCCGATTTGGAGGTAGGCGTATTCCAGGAACTCCATGGCGTGAACCTGATTTTCAGCGCCGACGTGCATCGACGAAGGCTGCCTCGCAGCAGCGAGGGACGCGAGGTTCGATTGGATGTCTTCTTGCCACAAACCAAGCCGGGCAAAGATATGAGAAGGCATGTGGAGGGCGTGCGGCACAGCCGGAGCAATTTGCGCATAACGCCGGGCCGCCGGTAATCCCAGGTCCGCGAGGTTGGGATTATCCGCTGCGTGAATCAGGTAGTGGGCGGCTCCCGGATGGTTAGGTTCTTCCTCGAGGAGGCGGTTCAGAATTTGAATCGCCTTGCGCGTGTTGGAAAGCGTCCTATCGTGGTCGGACTGGGAAACCAGCAACGATAAAGCATAAAAAGCCGCGGCCTCATGGTCCTCAGGGTAAGCCGAGTAGACACTTTCCATTCCTTGGCACCAGGCTGCGGCGCGCTGCTCGTAGTCCACTTTCTCTCCAGCAAACAGTGCTGCCAGGGCTGTGATGTATGCTCGCTCGCGGTCTGTCTTAGCTCCAAGCGCTTCGGCCTTTTGGAGGAGGGTTCTCCCCTGCTGCAGATCTTGCTCCGAAGGTTGAGTGTACGCGGGCCGGTGGAGAGTCATGGCTTCGCCCCAATAGGCCATCGAGCATTTGGGGTCTTTGGTAGCGGCTTTTTCGAATTGCTTCTCTGCCTCTTCGTACCAATACGAGTGCAACAAGGCTACGCCACGATTGAAGCGCTTCTGCACTCCCGGCGCGCAGGAAATGGGAAACGAAACGATGCCAATGTCTTTCGCGGGCATAGGGTGGCGGTGGGTTTCCGTCGGGTTCTGGAAAAAACATGGGAGCGCAAAAAGCAGAGCGACAAAGGACATGCATGTCTTCATAGAGCTCTAGACGTTGCCAGCGACGACTTTATTCCCAGGATGCCATCAATGGCTTTCTCGGAATCAGTTATGCAGCAACTCGTCGACGGCGCGGTAAGCCTGGTCGATGGCTTCATTCGTGTAAGCGTTGGCGCCCGCGTCCGAGTTAGCGATGGTAATTCTGCCAAACGGCTTACGGCCGACGACCCAGGGTTTTTCTTCTTCCTTCCAGTCGGGATCGAACAAACTATTTGGTGTGAACGCGTAGCCGTGCGCCCAGCGGTTCACGGTGATGCCTTCAATATCCGTTGCCGGATCGAAACCTGCACCGCCGAGCATGCGAGCCAATTGGCCACGAATTTCCCGCTCGAATTGCGAAAACAGTGTTTGAAACAGCTCGAAGCGGCCCGCGCGATTCTGGGCGCGCTGCGAAAGTCCCGGCTTGCAGGGCGTGCGAAGCATGAAAAGCACGATGGGCTCTTCCGGATTGCTGGGAAAGTGATAATGCCCCAGACTAACGGGAAAATCTAGCGCGGTGTAGGTGTGATAGCCGCCGGGCGCAACGATGTGGTGCACATTCAACTTCGCAAACGGGGCCCAGTTTCGCAGGGCCACGTGTGTGTAAACGAGCGGCGCTTTCACCAGATAGGCGAGAGCTTCCTTTTGCCGGTCAGGTAGATCGGGACAGAGGTAGGGAATCATGACGTTGTAGCAGGCCAAAACGCAGTTTTTCCCTGTGACCGAGTGAACCTTTCCGCCGCGAACATAATTAACTCGAACCTCTTGCGGCTTTCCCGCTGCATTCACGTGCTGGACATGGACGACGGTGCTGTTGAGCCGGACCCTGACCGCGGCGCCCGCGTCGTCGAGCTTGGCATAGTCAGCTTTTGCCGTGACCACGTCTTCCATCGTTGTGCCAGGAAGTGCTTCTGGAACGAGCGAGCGGAACAGCAATCGGGCGACGGAAGCATTACCATCCGGAAAATGAAAAATGTAAGGCTCTTCTTTTTCCGGCGACGGAAGGCCAAGCCCTTGGAAGCCCGCGTACGTGAACGAGCCATAGTCATCCCCGGATTCATAGCAATCCATGGCCGAAACTGCTTCGATGCCGACACACCAAAGGTCGTGGGGAAAAGGCTGGAAAAACGGGAGCGCTTCCTTTGTCAGCCCGCAGTAGTTCGTCAAAAACTCCGCGTAGCTGGTCTTCTTCAGCTTAGCAACTTTTTCTTCAACCGACAGGCCTGCCAGGTAGTCCTTTTTTTCCGTGTAGACGCGAGCGATGTCTTTGCGCGCCGCTTCTGATAGCGGCGCTTGGGCGAGGAATTCTGGCCAGGGAGTTGCGTTCATGCCCGTAACGAGCCGGTCTTCGCCAAAAGTCTCTTTGTCAAAGAAAGCCGCCGTTCCCATCTTTGAATACCGCTTCCGGTCGTAGGCTTTATAAAACTTGTTGGTCTGGATGCCGATTTCTTCGAGCAACCCCCTGGCCACTTTGCTGTATTTTCCGGGGCTCTCGATCGACTGCGTGCCACCGTTGGCCAAGAGCAAGCGGCCGCCCACGCGAAATTCATTGCGCTTGGCATGGCCGCCAAAGTCGTCGTGGTTGTCGAGAATTAGAATCCGAACACTCTTTCCCGACTCTTTGCGGAAGAAATACGCCGCCGTGAGGCCGCTGATGCCGCCGCCGACAACGACAAGGTCATAGTGTTCGCCGGTCTTTGCCACTTGGCCGAAAGAATCCGGCGTCTCGCCGTCGCGCAAGCGGTGGGCAAAGGTATACGTTCCCTCGTGATTGCCGCGCATGCCCATAAGCGCAGGAGGGTAATAGCCAGCAGTTTTTTCCGGAGCGAAATCGTCAAGGACACCCGCAGGGAGCAAATCTTCATCCTGGACAGCGGAACCCAAAATTGAGCCGCCGACTCCAATCGCCACGCCGTTCAAAAAGTCACGGCGGGTGATCTCGCGGTCCATCCCTAAGTTCTTGTCCTTTACTGCCTCATCGCCCATTTTTTTTTGCCCTTGCAGTAAGCCGAAGGCGACTGATTATAGCTCGCCGCTGAGACTTTGCAGATTTCAAGCAGACTTGCTGGGAGTCTATCTATAGCTGGCGACAACTTCACCGTTTTCGATGCGCAGGTCAGCAATTTGAGGAGGAAGTTTCAGCTTCTCGCGATTCTCAGGGGACTCTTTCAACCGGCGCACCGCGGACTCGAGGGCAGATTGAGGAATCGGAAACGAGCCGATCTGGCCGCTGACGGGCTCAAAATTCAAATACCCGTTCTGCACGCTGAGCCGGCCTTCCAATTGGAGAGACATGTCCTTGCCATGCACGTCGAAAACGACGTAGGCCTTGACGCGGTCATCAATCAATTGAATTTTGACGTCGCGCACATTCGAGCGCATCTGCTCGACATCCTTCGCTGTTGGCGCTGAGCCGTCGGAATCGCCGGATTGATCCGCAGGGACCGCGGGTTTTGCCGCCTCCTTACCAGCCACTTCCAAGTGGGATGCGAAATATGAATTCAGCTCCGTTTCATCCACCCGCACCGTCGCCGACTGCCCGCTGGCGACCGCGCGCTCCGCGTCTTCGAACTTCTGTTCAGCGCGGGCTGCAGCTTGCGGATTTGTCTCGACTGGAGGAGGAGGCGTTTTGTGCAGCACCAGGATCAGCGTGACGGCAACAACGAGATAGGTACTCCATCGCACAAGCCGGAAAATCAGTCTCCACAAGCTGGCGCGGTTTGTTTCGGCGTGAGCGAATTGCGGTCCCTCGAGTGGAGGAATGTATGGCGGCATGTCGCCCTCCCGTGAGAATCATCGCGGCAACGACCATGCAGGAAAAAGAACGATTGCGCTCTACCAAGCAACGCTAGCCCTCGAAACCATGCTGGGCAAGCAAACCGGGACCACCAGGACGCGAATACGGCACCTGCCCCTCCGACTCAGACGTGCGATTCCTCAAATCGTTTCCATAGGAGAGAAAGGGTACCTGAAGCGCGCATCCCGGCAACGAAGACCCGCACAGCTGAATCCAAACAAATAAAATATTTGCCAGCCTAAGTTCGCGGATTTGGAGGCTTGAATGCGTCGCACTCTACCTGTTTCCCTCCTTCTTCTGCTGCCTTCCCTTCTCCACGCGCAGCAGGAAGCCGCACCACCCACTGCGCCCCAAACGCCTGCCACTACGGTTACAAAAACGGCATGGCAACACCGCCCCAAAATCGGCGTGGCCCTCGAAGGGGGCGGAGCCATGGGTCTTGCGCACATCGGCGTCCTGAAATGGTTTGAGGAACACCACATTCCGGTGGATTACGTCGCAGGCACCAGCATGGGCGGACTCGTGGGCGGCTTGTACGCCTCGGGGATGACGCCCGAGGAAATGCAAAAGCTTATCGAGGGCCTGGACTGGCGGAAAATCCTGGCCGACCGCACTCCCTATGAAGATCTTTCCTACCGCCGAAAAGAAGATCAACGCGCGTATCCCAATTCGCTGATTTTCGGCTTGAAGCACGGTTTGTCAGCACCGGCAGGCCTCATCGCCGGTCACCAAATCGGCTTGTTGATTGACCGCGTCACGCTTCCCTACTACGGAATTTCTTCGTTCGATGACATGCCGGTGCCGTTTCGCTGCGTAGCCACCGATTTAGTCAGCGGACAATCGCACGTCTTTCAAGACGGTCGGCTATCCGTCGCGTTGCGCTCCACGATGTCCATTCCCGGAGCGTTTTCGCCGGTTCGTGAAGGAAAGGCTCTCTATGTGGACGGCGGTCTCTTGGACAACCTGCCAACTGACGTCGTCAAGAAAATGGGCGCGGAAGTCGTGATCGCCGTGCACCTGGAATCCGCATCCGTCGAAGCCAAGGACATTCGATCCGCGTTCGCCGTACTCAATCACTCGGTCAGCGCGATGATCCAGGCGAACGAATTTCACGGCCTGGAGTTGGCGGATTCCATCGTGTCGGTGCCGCTCGGCGAATTCACTACCGTGGATTATGCAAAAAGCGAGGCCATCATGCAGCGCGGCTATGAAGCCGCCAAGGCAAAGGCGCCGATGTTGCAGGCGTTTGCTCTGAGCGATGCCGACTGGGACGCCTACCTCGAAGCACGCAAAACGCGCCTGCGCACCGAACTTCCCGTGCCTCGGTTCGTCAAAATCGAGGGCGCAAGTGCGAGGGGCGAAGAATACGCGTCCCACTATTTTCGACCTTTTCTCAACCAGCCGCTTGACACGCAGAAGCTCGATGATGTGTTGACACGCATGACGGGCATTGGCCGCTACGACTCTGCCGGCTATTGGCTCACGGAAGAAAATGGCAAGCCTGGGCTTCTGGTGGGCGTCGTGGAAAAAACCGACGCGCCACCCACGTTTCAGCCGGCATTTGAAATGGACGGTTCGCAGGCTGGCAATGTGGACTTCACGACAGGGTCGCGGTTCACGTTCACAGACATTGCCGGCTTCCGCTCCGAATGGCGCACCGACGTGCTGCTGGGAAACACCTACGGCATTCAGACCGAGCTGTACCGGCCGTTCACTGCGGACAGCCGCTGGTTTTTCGCGCCTCACGCCGACGCCAGCGACACTACTTTTCAAATTTATGCGAAGAATGACCCGCTGGCGGATTACCGCATCTACCGCATCAATATCGGTGGCGACATCGGGTACAGCTTCGGGCGTTTCAGTGAATTGCGTGTCGGCTACGAGATCGGCTCGCTAAACAATCAGTTGCGGCTCGGGACGCCCCAAATTCCCGCTGTCGAAGGCCGCGTGGGACAATCTCATCTGCATTACTTGCTGGACCATACCGACGATCCCGTGATTCCCCGCCGCGGATTCACGGCGGAGTCAAACTTCCGCTGGTTTGACCAAAGCCCTGGCACGATTAACGCCTTCCCTTCCATGGACCTGAAGTTCGGCTATTTCCAGCCGATTGCGCGGCCAGCCTCGCTTTTTGTGGAGGGCGAAGGCGGCTCGACGTTTGGCACAACCAACACGGGAATCCCACAATTCTTTCTGGGAGGACCACTGCGCCTGAGCGCTTACGGCAATAACGAATTTCAGGGCAACCAGTATTACTTGTTCCGCGCAGGCTTTATTCGCGACTTGCTGACGCTGCCGCCGTTCGTTGGCAAGAAGGTGTACGCCGTGGGTTCCTACGAGATCGGCAAAATGTACGGCGTAACCGCCGACACCAACCTGCCCAATGATGTGGCCTTGGGCTTTCTGGCCGAAACTGCCGTCGGCCCGTTCTTCATCGGCGGCAGCCTTGGCGACTCCGGCCACCGCAAATGGTTCTTCCAGCTCGGCCGGGTGTTCTAGCTGACTTTATTTGCGCTTGGGGGTGGCAGTTCACTTTTCGCGCCGCGTTGGCGATTCTTGCCATGAATGTATCGCTTGGTCTTCGCCACTAATGTTGAGGAAGAATGGCCCGTCACGGTGCGGCTGGTCCATCCTATATCGAAAAACGGATTCGCGAATATCGTCTTCTTGAATTGCGCGGCCAGCAGGAACGCGCCAACGCTCTTACTGTTCTGCCTAAGAGCATAAGGAGCATGGCGAAAGTTGTAGCGCCTCTAGAATTTAGACTTCCAGAATGTTTCCGAGTGGCCTTCTAGCAAGGCATGAGAAATCCTTGACATTCGCTTTTTCTTCGCCTATAGTGCGGGCGGTAGAGGAAACGGGAAACGGGTGGCGCGCCGTCCTGCCTCAGGCCGGCTCCATTGCCGACAAGGCTCTCACGAGCTTGCTTGACGAACACGGCCGGCCGCCGCCCGTGAATCTACCTCAGAACCCGCTTCCCTGCTAGGAGCTGCTTATGGACACCTGTGTCGAAAGCCAAAGTGTCGCCTTGACGAACCCCGTCATCACCACGATGCCAACCATGTATGCCGGGGTCGCGCCGGCTGAAGAAGAGGATGAAAACGAGCGCGCCGCCGAAGCTCCGCTCGCCGGTGTAGGCGCTACCGACTCTTCTCAGCCGCAAACGCCGCAAGCCGCGCCGGCCGCCGCGAAAAATCCCTGGTCCGCCTGGGCCTGGCTGGGGCTCTGCAAAGGTCCCGCCCGCAAAATCCCCAACATCGTCCACATGGACGTGGACGCGTTTTTCGCCTCGGTCGAACAGGTGCTGAATCCCCGGCTGCGCGGCAAGCCCGTTCTGGTGGGGCGCGGCTGCGTGGCATCGGCGAGCTACGAAGCGAAGGCGCTCGGCGTGCGCACCGCGATGGGCTTCCGCGAAGCCCTTCGCGTTTGCCCCAAAGCCATCGTCGTCCCCGGCCAGTACGAACACTACGCCGATTTTGCCGAGCGCGTGCGCCGCATCCTCGAAACCTACACGCCTGCGGTCGAAACCGCCGCGCTCGACGACTTTTATCTCGACTTCGCCGGCACCGAGCGGCTCTATCCCGATTATCGCGGCACGCTGGTGCGCTTGCAGATGGAAATCTTCAAGGAAACCGGGCTGAGCGTTTCGCTCGGAGCGGCGAGCACGAAAGTAGTTGCCTCGATTGCTTCGCGGCTCGAGCGCCCGCGCGGCTTCCGCATGGTCGCGGGCGGCGACGAAGAGTCTTTTTTGACGCCGCTGCCCGTGGGGAAACTCCACGGCATCGGCCACGTCCACGCCGCCGCGCTGGCCGAGCGCGGCATCGCCACCATCGGCCAACTGCGCCGCGTCCCGAAAGCCGCTCTGCAAGCGGCCTTCGGCGAAGCCATCGGCCAGCAAATCTGGGAGCGCGCCCGCGGCCTCGACGGCCGCGAAGTGCTGCTCCCCTCCACGCCAAAATCCGTCTCTCGTGAAACCACCATCGAAGGCGGCACCATTGACACCGAATTTCTCAGCGGCTTGATCGAATATCTCAGCGAGCGCATCGGCTCAACCCTGCGCGAATACGGCAAGCAGGCGCGCACCCTCGAACTGCGCCTCCGTTACGTGGACCATTTTTCGGCGCACCAGGCGGTGCGCCTCAGCAAACCCACCAACGACGAGCGCGAACTGCTCGTTGCCGCCAAGGAACTGTTCGGCAAATTGTTCACGCGCCGCGTCGCCGTGCGACTTGTGGGCGTCAGCGTCACGAATTTCGAAGCTGACCGCCGCCAAAATGAATTATTCGATACCAGCGCGAATCGCCGCTGGTATCTGAACCGCGAAATGGACCGCGTGCGCGGCCGCTTCGGCTGGAACGCCGTCTTTTATGGCAAAGGCCTCGCCCTGCGCGAGCATTACGCCACCAAACCCAGCGGCCTGGTGCTGTCAACTCCGTGCTTGTCGAGGTGAAGGAGTAAGTAGAAGACGCCCGGTCTCAAAAAGATCCGGGCTACAGCGCTTTGATATAGGGCGTCACAGTTTTGTCGTTTGCAGTAGTTGAAGTCGCCCTTTCCTGTCCCCTACTAGATTCCGAGTAACAGGTATGCCCGCAAGCGGGATGCCTCTTCCCTTCCGGGGCTTCATGCTCATCCATTTGCATTGTCACAGCCACTACTCGTTCTTGCGGGGCATTGCTTCCCCGGACGAGATCATCGCCGCCGCCGTCGAGCAGCACATGCCTGCCGTCGCGTTGACGGACACCAATGGCATGCACGCGGCCGTGTCGTTTTACAAAAAGGCGAAGGACAAGAAGATTAAGCCGATTGTCGGCGTAACGCTGGATGTCGAGTGGCCCTTCGACTCCGCTCAGGGTAAGCGGGTGGCGAGTGGCCCCTCGAAGCTCGGGGTAAACGAGTGGCGAGAAAAAACCGGAGAGATTCCTCGGTTCGCTCGGAATGACAGCTTGGCGATGGTGCTGCTGGCCATGGACATGGAGGGCTACAGCAACCTTTGCCAGCTCACGACGCTGAGGCATTTGGGCACGACCAAGCTCGATGGCTTACCCGCCTGGCAAGCGCCTGCGAATCATTTGCGGCTCAGATCGTTCGCTCCGCCGAGGATGACAAACGAAGAGAATGGGACAGACGAGGCAAGCCCCGCTCCTGCTGATGGGCGGCCAGTGACCCTACAGGAGTTGGCGGAGCACAGCCGCGGCGTCATTGCACTGTGTCCGCTGCCCGCTAGGACGCACGATGACGGCAACGGTAGGAGCACGACATATCGTGCTCCTACAGGCAAAAATACAGATGGCGCTCGAACGACGACGTGGTTCTTGCAATTAAAAGGCATCTTCACCGACCGCCTCTACATCGAAGTCCAGCACCTTTCCCCTAGCGATGGCCGCACGCTCCGTGCAGCCGAGCGCATCGGCCGCGAACTCGGCATTCCGCTCGTGGCCACCAACAACGTGCACTTCCTTAAGCCAGCCGAGCATCTCCATCACCGCGCCGTCAACGGTATTCGAACCGGCGGATTGCTGACCACCGTCGCACCGCCCGAGATCACCACCGGCGAAGCGTGGTTCAAGTCCGCCGCCGAAATGCAGAAATGTTTCCCCGATCACCCGGAATGGCTCGAAGCCACCGTGGAGATCGCCAATCGTTGCAATTTGGAACTCAAACTCGGCGAACTCATTCTCCCGGAATGTTCCGTTCCCGACGGCGAATCTGCATTTTCCCACTTGTGGAAGCTCAGCTTCGACGGCGCGCGCAAACGTTACAAACCGCCGCGCCCGGAAGTGCTTTCCCGCCTTACCCACGAACTCGAAGTCATCGAGCACTGGCATCTCGCTCCGTACTTCCTTCTCGTTCTGGACATCGTCGAGGAAGCGCGCCGCCGCGGCATTCCTGCCGTTGCGCGCGGCTCGGCTGCCAGCTCCATGGTGATCTATTGCCTCGGCATTTCCCGCGTTTGCCCGCTGCGCTGGGGGCTTTACTTCGAGCGCTTCCTAAATGAGCAGCGCGGCGATTGCCCCGACATTGACGTCGACATCTGCGGCGCGCGCCGCGATGAACTGCTCGATTACGTCTACGAACACTGGGGCGCCGAACATGTAGCCATGATCGGCAGCTTTATTACCATGCACGCGCGTCTCGCGGTGCGCGAAGTCGCAAAAGTCTTCGGCGTGCCCCCCGGCGAAGTCGACCGTTTCACCAAGCGCCTGCCCCATCGCCCGGTGCGCGAGATTTTGCAAGCCATTCGCCAACTGCCGGAGTGCCGAGACCTGCCAATAGACGACGAGCCCTGGAAAACTATTCTGCAAGTGGCGCTGCGCCTCGATAACGCTCCACGCCACATGGGGATTCATCCGTGCGGCACGGTCATTTCCGCGAAGCCGCTGACTCGCCTAACGCCTCTCGAGCGGGCCACAAAAGGCATCGTCGTCACACAATATGACATGAACGCCATCGAAGAGCTCGGCCTCATCAAGATGGACCTGCTCGGCCAGCGCGGCTTCACTACGATGTCGTTCGCCTTCGATAACATTGAAAAGGAAGCAGCGGAAGCTAAGGAAGCAAAGGATGTAAAGGGAAAAGGCAAAAACACAGCTTCCGTCGGCGGGGCGCCGGCAAACGTAGCTCCCGACGGCGTGACTCCCTGCCCCAAACCGCGCGAGCTCGATTTCGACGCCATCCCCGAAAATGACCCCGCAACCTGCGAAGTCGTCGCCGCCGGCCGCACCATGGGCGTATTCCAAATCGAATCGCCTGCCATGCGCGGCATGCTCCGCATGATGAACGCGCGCACGCTTGAAGAAATGGCCATCGCTCTGGCGATTATTCGTCCCGGCGCCGCCGAATACGGCTCGAAGGAATTGTTTGTCAAACGCCTCCGCGGCAAAGAAAAACTTGCCTACCCACATGACTTGCTCGAGCCCATCCTGCGCGACACACTCGGCGTCTGCATTTACCAGGAACAGGTCATGCAGATTGCCCGAGCCGTCGGCAAGCTGTCGTTGGCCGAAGCGGATTTAGTACGGCGGTCTTCGGTAAAGTATTCAGGCCCAGCCGATTACGAGCGTTTGCGCGGAAAATTTGACCAAGCCGCGAACATGATGGGGCTGACGAAACACCAACGCGAACAATCCTGGCAAATGGTCGAGAAATTCGCCGGCTTCGGCTTCTGTAAAGCCCACGCCGCCACTTACGCCGACCTCGCCTACCGCATGGCTTACCTGAAAACGCACCACCCGGCGGAGTTTCTTGCCGCCATGTGCAGCGCCGGCGCGGGCTTCTATCACGTTTCCGCCTATGTCGAAGAAGCCAAGCGCTGGGGTGTCGCGGTGCGCCTGCCGTCGGTGAATCATTCGCGGATGGAGTACACCGCCGAAACCGCGGGCAACGGAAAGCGCGCGCTTCGCGTCGGCCTGATGCAAATCAAAGGCCTGCGCATCGAAACTATCACCGCGATTCTGCGTTCGCGGGAAGAACAAGGACCGTTTTTCTCTCTCGAAGATTTCCTGCGCCGCGTCCCCGTCGAGCGCGATGAAATTGAATCACTCATCAAAAGCGGCGTCTTCGATGGGATAGGCGATGAAGCGCACAACAAAATTCGCGAAATAACGCGCCCCGAAATGCTCTGGCAATGGAATCTCCTGCAAGCAGCCGGCAAAGGCGCGCGCACGAACGCCGGTCGCTCTCCCGGAATAGCGCTTCCCGAAAAAACAGAAACTTTGTTTACCGAAACCAATGCGCCGGATCCGGTTGCCTCAACTCTGGCCGAAATGCAAATGCCCGAATACACGCTGGAGCAAAAGCTCCGCTACGAACGCGAAGTCCTCGAAGTCTGCGTCAGCGGCCATCCGCTCGACTTTCTGCCGCGCAACGGCGAAGTCTGGAGCGACGAATTGCCGGGCCTGCTCGGCAAGCGCGTCACGCTTTGTGGCTGGGCGATCACCCACCGCCACGTGGGCACAAAAAACTACCGCAACATGATGTTCCTCACCCTCGAAGACCAACGCGGCGTCTATGAAGTCGTGCTCTTCCCCGACGTTTACGACCGCTACGGCGGGCTGGTCTACGAAACGCGCACAATGCGCGTCACCGGGCGGGTTGAGCCTGATGGCCAGATCAAAGGCGAAATGCTCGAAGCCCTGCGAAAATAGAGGAATAGCTCAAAGAACGGAAACCACGGTGTACTTCATGATTCGCACAAAATCCAAGACTACGCCGGCCGCCGAACCGGACGCAGGCCGTCCCGCCGGAAGCGGCGAACAATGGCTCGGTCGAAACCGCAGCTCCAAACGCCGCCTTTGGGAGCGGCTTAACCCCTTAAGCCGCAAGCAGTTACGCATTGTCGCGGAGGCCCTCGCGCTTCAGCAAACGCACGCGCAACTCCCCGAACCGCTGCGCGCCCGCCTGAGCGCCGCCCTCCAGGAACTCGATCGGCTGGTCACCCGCATGCGCGCACTGCTCGTGGAGGTAGCACGTCGGACACCACCCGACGCGTAGCCGTTGCGGGGCCTGTTTTGCAGCGGGATACTTTTTACATGGGTGTCCCCTCGAAGTGGGGTTTTTCTGTCTCCGTGATAGCCGCCTTGGCGCTGTCCGCGCTCGCTATTTCCGCGCGTGCCGACGAAATCCGCCTCAAAGATGGCAAGAAGCTTTATGGCTCTGTCGTCGCCATTGAAGACGGCATGTACAAGGTCAAGACCGACTATGGATATGTCCTTGTCGAAAAGGACAAAATTGCTCTGATCGTCCCCATCGTGACGCCGGCGAAATCTGAACCTGATCCCGCCGCGAAAAAAGACGCCCCTCAGCACTCGTCGAAACCCAGCGACGAACCACGGCCTAAGACGGAGCCCGCCGTTGCGACATCCTCGAACGGTAACTCCAGCGCGACGCCCGCCAACGCCAGCGTAAAGACCGTCACGCCATCTCCGAGCAGCGCAAGCACGTCCGCAAAAACTACAGCACCCCCTAGCGCATCCGCGGCAAGTGCCCCGGCCGCAGCGCCGGCTCCACCGAAAGAGCCTGAAGCTCCCGTCAATCGCGAAGAGGTGACCGGCAATCTCTACACGAACTATACGCACGGCTTTCGAATGTACAAGGCGCCGAGCTGGAACCTCATCGAGGAAGCGCGCAGTGCTCTGCCCGACGCCATCGTCGCCATGGGCACGACGGACGAATCGACGCTCATGGTCGTCGGTGAGGAAAAAACCAAAGATTCCTTGGATGCGGCGGCATCTGTGGTCGAAAAGCGTCTCCAGGGCGTCTACGTCAACTATCGACGACTCTCTCAGAAGAAAATGGTTGTAGGTGGGATGCCGGCGATGGAGTTCCAATATCGCGGAAAAGCCGACGAGCATGACTGGTCAGGAAGACTGGTGGTAATCTCCCGCGGCAAAGACGTCCTCACGGTGCTGGCCATGACCTATGCCGACAGCGACCTCATCCAGATCCAGGAAAACGTGATCGCCCGCTCGATCTCGAGCCTCGACTTCAACGTCCACTAACACGGTTTGTAGAACCACATGCTGGGCTGAGCATGATGAGCTTCTTTTGGAGACTTGCTGCCCTTTTGTGTATTCAGACCGCGTTTCTGGCTCTGCCCGCGGTTAATAGGCCCCAAAGTTCGCGAAAAGTTTCTCCGAAAGAAGCTCATCGGCTCGTTGAGACCATAGCGAAATCAAACAGCTGGACCAAACTCCGTGGGTTTGGTTATGAGCGCTCGGTATCGGCCAACTTTCCTGGATTTCTATTTCTTCGAGGCCAAATCAGGCGTCGCGGGCCCAATGTGCTAGCTCGCCGCCGCCATGCTCGACTCGGAAGGCTTGCGTTCGCGAATCAACCCGATCAACGCCTGTGCTGCGCGCGGCAAGCTGCGGTCGCGCCGGTAGATCAGCCCCAGCTCGCGCCAAAGATCCACGCCCTCCACATTCAGCAGCTTCACTTCCCCCGCCTTCACGTAGTCCCGCGCAAAACTCTCGCTGATGAACGACACTCCGGCATCCGCCTGCACGAAGCGCTTGATCATGCCGACGCTCGGCAGCTCCATCGCCACGTGAATCCGCGAGCGGTACGGGCGGAAGAGTTTGTCGAGCACTTGCCGCGTATAACCGGTCCGTGGAAAAATCAGCGGCTGGCTCGCCACTTCTTCGAGCGTAATCTTTGAGCGATGCGCCAGCGGATTTCGCGAACTGACCATGAATCGCAGGCGGTCCTTATAAATACTATGCACTCTCAAGTTGGGGGATTTCACCGGCATCGTAACGATGCCCACATCCACCGATCCGTCTTCCACGCGTTGTAAAATCTTGTGGCTGAAGTTGCGGTAAATGCTGATGTGCACCAGCGGATGTTTCTGCTGGAACTCCGCAAAAATGTCCGGCAACAAGTAGAGACACGTCGCTTCGTTCGCCCCGAAAACCACAGGTCCCTGCACCACGTTTCCGCGATCGGCAACCACCTGAACCGACTCATCGCGCAGCCGCAACAATTTTTCCGCGTATTCGAAAAGCACTTCCCCGGCCGGCGTCAACTCTACCGATTTCGCCGAACGGTCCAGCAGCTTGGCCTTGTAGGCCTGCTCCAACTGGCGGATTTGCGCGCTCACCGCGGATTGCGAGCGGAATACTTTTTGCCCCGCGCGCGAAAAACTCTTAAGCTTGGCAACGTAAACAAAGGTCGTGAGTTGGTCGAAGTCCATAGTGTGTAGACCGGAGAAGATTATAACGGAACCTTCTTTTCCGGCCGTAAGTATTATCCTCTCCTCTCAGGCTGGTACTGCCGCACGCGAAATTGGCGCAGCGAGCGGCGCCCGGAAAAACAGCTGGCGCTGCTGAAAGCGCGCAAGGACGGGCCTCCAGGTCGCTTCCACGGAACCCTGGAAATGGATTGGCTGAACGCGCATCAGCGGCAACCCGCTGCGCCGGGCCAGCATGCGCGATGCGCGCGGGCTCCGGGTATGATGCACGTGCTCTTCGAGAGCCTGCCGGAGCCACTCTTCTTCCTGCGGCTCGATTTCCGCGAGCGTCACAAACTCGCGATGCAGCATCTCCTCGGCCTCTCCGCGCAAAACGTAGGACAGCCCGCCGGTCATTCCGGAGCCAAAATTCAACCCGACCGGCCCAAGAATAAGGGCCACGCCACCGGTCATGTACTCGCATCCATGCTGGCCGACGCCTTCCACCACGGCCAGCGCGCCGCTGTTGCGAACGGCAAAGCGTTCTCCGGCGCGGCCTGCCACAAACAGTTGGCCTGAAGTCGCGCCATAAAGCACGGTATTCCCCGCCAGCACATCTCCGCGCCGCGAGGCCGCCAGTCCCGCGCTGATCGCAATCGTTCCGCCGGACAGCCCTTTTCCAACGTAATCGTTGGCCTCGCCATTAAGCCTAATCGCAACTCCCTCGGCCAAGAAGGCTCCGAAGCTTTGTCCTGCCGTTCCGCGAAATTCCTGGCTGATGGTAGCATCGTCAACCCGGCCATTTTTCTTGCGCCGCATCAGTTCGCCGCTAAGGCCCGCACCCACGCTGCGATCCGAATTTTGAATCGCTCGCGGCACGCTCTGCACGGCTAGTGTCGCATCGAAATGGATCGAGTCTTCCAGCGCCGTTACGTGCAAACCAGGCTCTTGCTGCGGATCGACACGGTTGGACGGCGAAATCGGCACCACGAGGAACGGATCCATTCCCGAGCGTGCCCCGAGGCGGTCATACCAACCGGTTAGCTCCCGCAACGAGCGAACGCCTAGTTGCGCCAGCCGATTGCGCACTTCCTCCGCAAGCGCGCGGAAGTACGCGACGACCATTTCCGGCTTGCCCTGGAACCGCGCGCGAAACTTTTCATCTTGCGTGGCGATGCCAACCGGGCAGGTATTCAAATGGCACTGCCGCGCCATCACACAGCCAATAGCCAGCAGCGACGCGGTGCCAAAACCAAACTCGTCCGCGCCAAGGATCGCGGCAAGCACAATGTCCCGCGCAAACTTCAGGCCTCCGTCCACACGGAGAGAGAGGCGCGAACGGAGGCCCGCGCGAACCAATGTGTCATGTGCTTCGCGCAACCCAATTTCCCAGGGGAGGCCGGTGTTCTTGATGGAAGTCAGCGGCGAAGATCCCGTGCCGCCATTGTGCCCGCTGATGGTAATGACGTCCGCGCCCGCTTTCGCAACTCCCGCGGCGATGATTCCCACGCCGGCGCCGGAAACGAGTTTCACTCCGATACGCGCCCGCGGGTTCACCGCGCGCAAATCGTGAATCAACTGTGCCAGGTCTTCGATGCTATAGATGTCGTGATGAGGCGGCGGCGAAATCAGCGGCGTTCCCGGAGTCGCGTGCCGTATGCGCGCAATATATTCGCTCACTTTCTTCGCCGGCAACTGCCCGCCTTCCCCCGGCTTCGACCCCTGTGCCATTTTGATTTCGAGTTCCTCAGCGTGCACGAGGTAATCCGTCGTCACGCCGAATCGCGCCGAAGCTACTTGCTTGATCTTGTTCGCCGCGGCCGGGTCGTAACGATACGTATCGGGATCCTCGCCGCCCTCGCCTGTATTGCTGCGACCGCCAAGCGCGTTCATTGCCAGAGCGAGCGTTCGGTGAGCCTCCGGACTCAGCGAGCCAAGTGACATGGCCTGCGTGCTGAAACGCTTGACGATGGCTTCGACGGCCTCGACTTCCTCTAGCGGAACGGCCATTTCCGGCACCGTATCCAGCAAGTCGCGCAGAAAAATCGTGCCTTGGGTTTCTGCCAGTTCTTCGAAAACCGAATACCGTTTGGCGGTCGGCGCCTTCACGAAAGCATGGAGCCTGCGCACCACTTCCGGCGAAGTCGCGTGCAGCTCCGCGCCTTTCCGGAAGCGGTAAAGACCTGCATCCGCCAGGTCCTCGCCTTCGTCGGAAAACGCTGCCTTGTGCATTTTCAAGTAGTCGCCGAGCAGGTCATCCAGGGACTTCTGGCCGGGATAATCCGAAGCGTCTTCAAAAAGCTGGTCGCAAACATCTTGAGAAAGACCAACCACGTCGAACAAATGACTGTTGCGGTAGCTCGAAATCGTCGAAACTCCCATACGCGCCAGCACTTTGCGCAGGCCCGCAAGAATCGCCGCCCGCGCTTTCTCGGCTCCGCCAGGTTCCAGCGATTCCGCAAACTCATCTGCAAGATACGGCACAACTGCGCTGGCTCCCGCGGCCACAAGCAACGCCACATGATGGGTGTCAAACACTTGCGCCGATTCCACAATCAGCGGCACATCCCACAATCCTTTGCGGACCATCGCTTTCCACACCGCCGCGGTCGCCAGCAGGGCTGGAAGCGGCGCGCGCTCCGCGGAAAGGGCGCGGTCGGAGAGGAGGAGGAGTCTCGGAGGATCGCTGCAACTCAGAGGGGTAGTGGACAGCTGAGCGAAACTGCAGCGCGCCCCCGGGACTCCGGCGGAAGAAGGAAACGTAAAGTCAATGCGGTGCCCGGGCCCAAAAATCTCCTGCAATTCGGAAAGCTGCACCGGTGTCAGCAGCGGACTTGGAAGCGTCACTCCGTCTTTCAAATGCACTTCGAGCGACATCACGTGGGTCTCGCGGAGGGGATCAATCGGCGGGTTCGTTACCTGAGCGAACCGTTGCTTGCAGTAATCCCACAAAGTTCTTGGCCTCGCCGAAAGAAACGCCGGCGGAGCGTCGTCCCCCATGCTCCAGTCCGCTTCTTTCCCGCGAAGCAGAGCCGAGAAAAGAATCTTGAATTGATCTTCCGTCCAACCCGCAGCGCCAGCCACTCGTTTGGCATCATTTGGAAGAGTCAGGGGAGAATGGAAAGCCTCTCGAAGCTGCCGCTGAGGAAGCGCATTGTGCGCCTGCTTTCCCGCCATCCTTTTCAGGACGTCGCGCCACCGCAAGAATTGCCCGGAAACCGGATTGGCGAGAACCATCTCGCCCGGGCCGAGCCGTTGCCGCTCGGCGATACGCGATTCATCTAAATCCACAAGCCCGGTTTCCGATCCCAGGATCAACAGTCCATCGTGCGTCAGCGTATAGCGAAGCGGCCGCAGACCGTTGCGGTCGAGCTTCGCTCCCACCCACTGACCATCGGAAAAGACCATCGCCGCCGGTCCATCCCACGGCTCGGTGTGCTGGGATAAGGCGCTCAGAGCGTTGCGCACATCGCGCGAAAGCAGCGGATCTTTCTCATACGCCGGCGGCATCATCGCCAGCAATGCTTCTTCCGAAGAAAGCCCGTCAAGCAGCCGCAGCTCGAAGCCGTTGTCAAAACTCGCGGAGTCGCTGACGTTGTCTTCCAATATTGAGAACCAGGGCCCGACCATGAGTCGCTCTTGAATTTCCCGTTCCTTCGCGCGCAGCCAGCGACGGTTAGACACAATCGTGTTGATCTCGCCGTTGTGCGCCACGTAGCGAAAGGGCTGCGCCAAATGCCACGACGGTTGGGTGTTCGTCGAATAGCGCTGGTGAAACACGGCGAAGGTCACCGAAAACGAAGGATCGCGCAAGTCCTCATAGAATTGCGGGAATTGCCACGGCGTAAGCAGGCCCTTATAAACGACGGTCTGGGAGGAAAGCGAACAAAGATAACTGCGCTCAGGCAGCAACGATTCCGCGCGCTTTCTCAGAAGCCAAAGGTGCTTTTCAAGTTTCTCGGGCCCTTTCAGCGGGTGTAAAGGCTCGACAAAGAACTGCCAGATCTCGGGCATGGTTTCGAGCGCCTTGCGCCCCAGCGCATTCACGTTCACCGGCACGCGCCGCCATCCGGTTACGCGCAACTGCTCGCTATCCGCCGCGATGTCAATGGCTGCGCGGAATTCGACCGCCGCGGAAGAGGGAAGAAACGCAAACCCCACACCAAAATGTTCCGGCAGCTCGATCTTCAGTTCCTTCGCGCGCTCGCGAAAGAATTTCTGCGGCAGCGCCGTCAGCAATCCCGCGCCGTCGCCGCTGGCGCCATCCGCATCAACTCCGCCGCGATGTGTTAAGCGCTCCAAAGCTGCCAAAGAAATTTGAATGATTTCGTAGCTCGGTGCGCCGCCCAAGCGGGTCACAAAACCGGTGCCGCAGGCGTCGTGGTCAGGATGACTCCAGTTCGGGTGCCGCCGCGCGGGTCCAGGGCGCGTATGCGTAATGTCAGTGTGCTCTCGACCGTGCCCCATGCTCCTTTATCGAATGGGCAGGCGTTGGATGTACAACGCAGAATTTCGATGCGCTGAATTGATTTCTTGATAGAGGCCAAACGGCAGAGAGGCTGGCTTCCTATGTTAAAACTTTGTGACTTCAGAGAACTGGAAATCGCGGACTTTCATCGCGGGCACAACCATTTCAAACGACTCTTCTGCGGTCGTGCGCCTGGCGGGACTCATCAGCTCCACGTTTTTCAGCATTTCGATGAGAGACTGATTGAAGCGGAAATTCTTTGCCGCGCCTGTAACCCTCCCATTTTCAACAAGAAAAAGCCCGTCGCGGGTCATGCCGGTCATCACTTTTTCGTAGGGATCCACTTCCCGGATATACCAAAGCCGCGTCACCAGCAGTCCTCGGTCGGTCGAAGCCAGCATTTTCTCGACCGAACAGTCCCCGCCGCTGAACACCAGATTCATCGGCGCTTCTCCATATTCGTTGGGCAACGCGAACCCGTGCCCCGTCGGCTTTTTGCGCGCAGCCATGGCTGACGCTCGAGAATACACCAGGTTTTTGGGGACGCCCTTGTCTACGAGCTGTACCTTCTGCCGCGGCATCCCTTCTCCGTCAAACGGCGCGCCCTTTTGCAGCGGATGAAAAACGTCGTCGGTAAGGTTGACGTTCCTTCCAAAAATCTGCTTGCCCATACGGTCATTCAAGCAAGAGCGCTTATCGTCGACCGCGGTCGCGGCAAAATCGTAAAAAAGGAATCCCACAAGATCGAGCACCGCCGCAGGCTCCAGAATCACCGTATAACGGCCCGGTGCCAGCTCTTGGGTCTTAACGGCAAGATGCGCCTTCTCGCTGGCGCGCGCGGCCAGTTTTTGCGGATGAATTTCACGCACGTCGGCGGAGTCGGCTTTGGCCCAGCTTGCCGCCGGGTCTTCCTGCATGGTTATTGAAAACTGTGAATGTGTTTCGTTGTAGGTTGCAAACAGGCCACGAGAATTGCCCACCGCGGTTTGGCTCATTCCGCTCGAAAAGATCCCTGCTGCCACCTGTCCCTTCTTGACCGCGAGATCGCACGCAAGCCGAACCGCTCGCGCTCGGTCTTCTGGAGTGAGCGCCGCCGTTCCCTTAAAGAATCGTTTCACCGTCCGATAACGCTGTTTCCCGGGCATCGGCAGCAGCCGCGGATCCCGCGGCTGGCTATGCGCCAGTGAAAGGGACGCCTCAATCGTCGCGCGCAACGAATCCTCGTCCAGCCGATTCGTCGTAGCCCGCGCCGTACGGCCACCCGTCGCGGTACGAATCGAAACGGTTACCACACGCTCGAAAACATTCTGGTGAATGCCGTTGTTGGCAAACCGTGTCAGCGCATCCGCCACTTCATCGACGTGAACCTCCGTCTCCGCCGAGCCTGTGGATTTGGCCAGCCGCAGTACGCTTTGAATAATGCCGCGCAGTTCACGCGGAGACAGCAGCTCGGGTGGACCGACTCTTCCGGTTTTTTTTCTCGCGGTGGGTGGGATGGTCATTGTTTTGAAAAAGCCGTTCCGATTCTCACGTTGCGGAACCGCGCCGGGGCCGCGCCGTGTCCCGTGCCCATGGTCTGCATCGGCTGCCCTTTGCCGCAGTTCGGCGTACCCCACAGCGTCCAGTGGTCGAACTTGCAAATCGCATCGCACGAATTCCAGAACTCCGTGGTAATTCCGCTGTAACTCGGGTTTTTCAGCATCCGCACTTTCTTGCCGCCGCGAATCTCCCAGCCGATTTCCGTCGAAAACTGGAACTGGTACCGCCGGTCGTCAATCGACCACGACCGGTTCGTGTCCAGCAAGATTCCGTCTGGCGTGTCGGCAATCAAGTCGTCGTAGTCCCAGGTGCCGGGAAGCAGGCTCACGTTCGTCATTCGAATGATCGGCAACCGATTCCAGCTTTCCGTCCGCATGGTTCCCGATGAACGTTCGAGCCCGATGAGATGCGCCGTCTCGCGGTTCGACAAATACCCGCGAAATCTCCCGTCCTTGATGATGTCCGTGCACTGCGCCGGAACGCCTTCGTCGTCATACGCGAACGTGCCAAGCCCCTGCCCATGATCCAGACGTGCATCCGCCACCACGTTCACAAGGTTCGACGCGTATTTCAGCTTGTTCAATTGATCCAGTTTTAAAAAGCTCGTCCCGGCAAAGTTCGCTTCCTGTCCCAGCACGCGATCCAGCTCGATGGGGTGCCCAACGGATTCGTGAATCTGCAACCCAAGCTGATTCCCAGCAAGGATCAACGTCCCAAACCTTTCCGGGCAAGGAGCCGCCGTATGCAGCACAGCCGCTTCTTGACCGACAACGGGCGCATGCTTCACCAGTTCGAGCGAATCAACCAGTTCGTATCCTTCGAGCGCATGCTGCCCGCCAAAGCTATTCGGATACGAGCGCTTCTGGATTTCTCCACCTTGGAACGACGTCGCTGCAATCCCGCTTCCGGAAATCACTTTGCGCTGGTGAATCCGCGAGCCGATGCTCGACGCAAACCACGAATCAATCTTGCGAAACTGCATGTTCGTTTCCGTCAGCGTCACGCCTTTCACTTTCCGCATTTCACCGTCGGCAGCAAGCAGCAGCGCAAGTTGCGTCTCCAGCGGAATCTCGAACGGATCTTTGCGGAAAGGGCTCTGCCAGCTATCGATGTAGGCTTTTTCCGGCGCCATCACCACATTGCTGCGTTTCGCCAGCGCCGAAGCCTTCGCGATCGACACCGCCTGCGCCGCACACCCCGCCACGCCTTCTCGCGTCAGCCGGTCGGTTGACGCAAAGCCCCACGCGCCATTTGCCAGTGCGCGAACGCCGATCCCAATCGATTCGCTCTGCGCCAGCGTGCCAACCTGCCCGTTCTTCGTCGTCAAGTCCCGTTGCCGCAAATGCATCACGCGCACGTCGCCATACGAGGCCCCGCGCAATTCCGCCGTGTCCAAAGCATTCGTGCAGAGATCCCACATGGTCTTTTTTTCGAAGAGGGCAAGCAAAAAAAACTAGGGCGCCCACAACGGCAAGCGCCCTAAGAAGATATCACGATTTGAAAACGAATTTGGTCGTCGGAAACGCTACGTTCCTTCCTGCCATGACGCCAAATACCGCTCCTGCTCCGGCGTCAGCTTGTCCAAACGGTGGCCCATCGATTCGAGCTTCAGCTTCGCGATTTCTTTATCGAGGTGCTCCGGAACGACGTACACCTGAGGCTTCAACGTCTTCGCATTCGCGCGCAAGTACTCCGCCGAAAGCGCTTGATTCGCGAAGCTCATATCCATAACCGCCGCCGGATGCCCTTCCGCCGTCGCCAGATTGACCAGCCGCCCTTCGCCAATCAAATAAATCTTGCGGCCGTCTTTCAATTGAAATTCGTCCACCAAAGGTCGCACTTCGCGCTTCCCATTCGACAATTTCTCCAGCGCCGGAATATCAATCTCCACATTGAAGTGCCCGGAGTTGCAAACAATCGCACCACCCTTCATCTTCTCGAAGTGCTCGTGCCGAATCACGTTCTTGTTTCCCGTCACGGTGATGAACACATCGCCTTCTTTCAGCGCTTCGGCCATGGGCATGACGCGGAAACCGTCCATCACCGCTTCGATGCCCTTCACTGGATCGATTTCCGTGACAATCACGTCGGCGCCCAAGCCCTTGGCGCGCATCGCCACACCGCGCCCGCACCACCCGTAGCCCGCAATCACCACTTTCTGCCCCGCCAGCAGCAAGTTCGTTGCGCGAATCACGCCGTCCAGCGTCGACTGTCCCGTGCCATAACGGTTATCGAAGAAATGCTTGGTCATCGCGTCATTCACCGCGACGATGGGATACTTCAGCGTTCCGTCCTTCGCCATCGCGCGCAGGCGAATCACGCCGGTCGTTGTCTCTTCGGTTCCGGCAATCACGTTCGGCACCAGGTCCGTGCGCTTCGTCAGCAGCATGGTCACCAGGTCCGCGCCGTCATCCATCGTAAATTGCGGCTTGTGCTCCAGCGCCGCGCTCAAGTGCGAGTAATACGTCTCGTTGTCCTCGCCCTTAATCGCGTAAGTCGGGATACTGAAATCGCGATTCAGCGACGCCGCCACTTCGTCCTGCGTCGAAAGCGGGTTCGACGCGCACAGCACCGCGTCCGCGCCGCCGTCACGCAGAGTGATCATCAAGTTCGCGGTTTCGCTCGTCACGTGCAGGCACGCCGACACGCGCAAACCTTTCAGCGGCTGCTCTTTCGCAAATCTTTGGCGAATAATCTCAAGCACCGGCATCTGCTGCGCCGCCCACTCGATTTTGCGCTTCCCGGCATCCGCCAGCCCGATATCTTTCACATCACCTTTTTTCAGTTCCGCGATAGCCAAGTTCCTGCTCCTCTAAAGAAGATTAGCCACCCAGTCACCGAGGCACAGAGAAAAGAATATGACTGGAATTCTCGCTCAATGTTCCTCGGAGCCCTCGGTGTCTGTGTGCCTTGGTGGCAAATTACCGCCGCGCGGCCACTTCCGCGGCCACGGCGTTGTTCAGCCCAGAGGCTTTGCGCAGCGCATCCGCGCGGTCCGTGCGTTCCCAAGTGAACCCGGGTCCGCTCCGTCCGAAGTGCCCGTACGCGGCCGTCGCCTTGTAAACCGGCCGCCGCAAATCCAGCGTCTCGATGATGCCCTTCGGCGTCAGCTTGAAGCTCTCGCGAATCAGTTCGGTGATTTTTTCTTCCGGTATCACCGACGTGCCAAACGTCTCCGCCATCACCGACACCGGCTCGGCCACGCCAATCGCGTACGCCAATTGCACTTCCGCCTTGCTCGCCAATCCAGCGGCCACCACGTTCTTCGCAATGTACCGCGCCATATAGCACGCCGAGCGGTCCACCTTCGACGGATCCTTCCCCGAAAACGCGCCTCCGCCGTGCCGGCTGTACCCGCCATACGTGTCCACAATAATTTTCCGCCCGGTCACGCCCGCGTCCCCCATCGGCCCGCCAATCACAAACCGCCCCGTCGGGTTAATGTGGTACTTCGTCTGCCCGTCCAGCATTCGTGCCGGCACGATCGGCCGGATCACGTGTTCCATCACCGCCGCGCGCAAGTCCGCGTTCGAGACGCTGTCGCTGTGCTGCGTCGAAATGACCACGCAATCCACGCGCGCCGGGCGGCCGCTGCGGTACTCAATCGTGACTTGGGATTTTCCATCAGGCCGGAGGAAATCAACAATCTTGGCCTTGCGAACTTCCGAGAGGCGCTGCGTCAAGCGGTGGGCCAATTGAATCGGCATGGGCATCAATTCTTCCGTCTCATCGCAGGCGAAGCCGAACATCAGCCCCTGATCGCCGGCGCCGCCCGTATCCACTCCCATCGCAATGTCCGGCGACTGCCGCTTCACCGTGCACATTACCGCACAAGTGTGCCCGTCGTAGCCGAATCTTGCATCGTCATAGCCGACGCCGCGAATCGTCTCGCGCACCAGTTCGTCGTAATTCACGTGGGCCGAAGTGGTAATCTCTCCCGCCACCACGGCCAGTCCCGTTGTGACCAGCGTCTCGCACGCCACCCGCCCCTGCGGGTCCTGCCGCATCACCTCATCGAGCACCGCGTCGGAAATCTGGTCCGCAATTTTGTCCGGATGGCCTTCCGTGACCGACTCCGACGTAAATAAGAAATTCCGTAGGGCTTCGCTCAAAACAGTTTCTCCTTCTTGTTTCGCTTTTCTTCTCTAAGGGTCAAAATGATTTTTCGGGGAGCCTGCCATTTTGCTGAGCCTGCTTGCTGCAGGCAGGGCCGCGTGCTTTCTCGGCCCGACGCCGCCTGTAGGAGGCGGACATCTCAGCGGACGCCCCACTTCGGCTTAACACACCACCGCACCATTACGTCATTGCAACTGACCTTCCCAACTTACCACCCGCCCGCGCTCCCCGTCAACGCATTGAATCGAAATGCCTTAAACCGAGGTCAAACGGTCGTTTTCCGCCCCCGAACGGCATTCTCGCCTTCTCCAACCGAACCCTTCCCTCCCCTAACGGAACCCATTTTCCCCACCGCACCCTGACTATTTCTTGGCGGCGAAAAAGCCGAGGAGCGGACAAGCACGTAGATTCGGTACACGATGCCCAGCAGCCGGCCTCTTACCTCAGCCTGCTTTTTCCCGGCATCTTGCTTTCTGCCTTCAGACCGCCTCTTCCGCTTCCAACCGCTGGTCTGCCACCACTTCGCCCAGTTTCTGCACCACCCCCGAAGGCCAGCGAATCTCCACACTTGCCTTGCGATCCTCGCCAAGCCCAAAGTGCACGGTCAGGTCGCTGCTCGAAGCATATCCAACGCAATTCGTCACACAGCGTGTCTGCGTACGACTCGCGGATTTGCAAGTGACCTGCGCTCCAATCGCCGAACGGTTAGTTTGCACCCCTTTCAGCCGCAACTGCAGCCAGTGTTTTCGCGGACTCCGGTTCCACCACAATTCAATGCGCTCGCCAATCGCCGTCACCGCCGCATCGACTCTCCCGTCGCGGTCAAAATCCGCAAACGCGACGCCACGATGCATCCGCGCCGCGGCAAACTCCTTCCCAGCCGAGTCCGAAACGTCTGCAAACTTCCCGCCGACGTTCCGGAAGACCCGGTTCGCCTGCGCGTCTTTCGCCTCAAACCCGCCTCCCGCGACGAACAGGTCGAGCCAACCGTCATTGTCCAGGTCCACCAGGCCACATCCCCACCCGCTCCACGGACGGCTCAGCGCCAGCAGCCCGGTGGACGCGCTTCCGTCTTCAAACGCGCCGCCGTCCCGGTTCCGAAAACGGTTCAGAAACACGTCGTAGGTTTCATTTCGCAGTCCGGTCATCACCAAATCCGGCCGGCCATCGCCGTCAATGTCGCCAAAGTCCGCGCCCATCCCGGAGATGTTGCGCCCATCGCCGTTGTACGCCACTTCCGCTTCCATCCCGATCTCCTGGAAGCCGTGCCCGGTCGAGCGAAAAAGCAAATTGCGCGCATTGTCATTGGCCACGAACAGGCCGGGGCGCCCATCGCCGGCAAAATCCGCCATCGCAATACCCATTCCCTTGCCCAGCACTTCGGAAAAGCCCTCTTTCGCCGTCACCTGCGTGAACGTGCCGTCGCCGTTGTTATGAAAAAGCTGCATCGGCTCCGCGCGATACACGTCCGGATGGCAATAGCCGCCGCACACGGGATCGCTTTCCGGCGTCCAATCGCAATAATTCGAGACAAACAGGTCCAGCCGCCCGTCGTTGTCATAATCGATCCACGCCGCTGCAATGGACCAAAGTTTTTTGAAGCCCGGTGCGCCGAAGCCGGCTTGCTCTGTGACCTCCGTGAACGATCCATTGCCATTGTTCCGGTAAAGCTGATTCCCATGCACGCCGGCGACGAACAAATCCTCGTGCCCGTCGTTGTTATAATCGCCGATCGCCACGCCCATGCCGTAGCCTTGCCCGGCCAACCCCGCTTTTTCCGTAACGTCGCTGAACGTCCCGTCGCGATTGTTGCGATAAAGCCGGTTCCAGTATTCCCTTCCCGTTTTCGTGAGCGAAGGAAGCGCCGCGCCATTCGCGCAAAAAAGATCCGGCCATCCGTCGCCGTCAAAATCAATTACGCCCAGCCCGCCAGGCAAGGTCTCCACCTGATATTTGCGCCCTTGCGCTCCATTGCGCAGCGCAAAATCCAACCCGCACGAAGCCGGCGCAAGTTCAAAGCGAATCGGCGCGGCAGCCTGATTCGCCGCGAGCGGAGTTGGGGCCGGCCGCCGAGAAGCCTGTGCAGAGGCGAGACGCAGGAAAGGAGGTGCGAGAGTTAAAGGAACGATTGCCGCTGTTCCGGAAAGAAAATTGCGCCTATTGAAAGCGCGTCTATTGCTGATCATCGACGCTCTTGGATCCATGTTGCTCGAAAAGATGAGAAAGCCGGTCGGACTCCGCCGCAGCGCTTTGCGCTTCCTGCTCGCGGCCGAGCCGGCGCAGCACACGCGCCAGCATTGCATGAAGCGCGCCACGTTCGTCGGGATAGCCTGCCGCCAGCGGCGGTTGCAGATTTGCCAGCGCTTCTTGCGATTGGCCCGTTTGCGTGTAAGCGATCCCCAGTTGCACGCGTGTCCAAGCGTCATTTGGCCGCTCGGCGAGCAGCTTGTTCAAGGAATCGAGCGCGTTCCGATAGTCTCTCTCGTTCATCGCGATGGATGCGAGAAGCCGCAACGAAACCACGCGATGCGGATCGCGTGCCAGCGCCTCTCCCGCGGCCTGTTTTGCACGCGGCATGTCGCCGATCTTTTCGTAGGCCTGCGCGAGCCTTTCCGCTGGCACCGGATCGCCGGGATCGAGCTGCCTTGCCTGTTTGTATTCCTCGGATGCCGCTGGCATGTCGCCTTTCACGCGAACGAGAAAATCGCCGCGCACGCGATGAAACGCTGCCCGAGTTCCAAAGTCACCAAGCCGACGAACGGCGCGCTCGGCTTCGGAAGCGTAGCAAAGCTCGAGCCAATAGGCCGCCGTCTCCGCGCCGGCATCGAGGCCGCGCTCGAGCGCGGGAATCGCTCGGGCGCAATCGTTCAATTCGGCAAACGCGACGCCCCGCCGAAACCAAGCACTCGCTGCGTAATTCGCAGGCAAGGAATTCGTAGGGGCACGATAAATCTCTCCCTCTTCGCTTTTTCCTCGAGGTGGCTCGGGCAGCGCTGCCAACCGCTCCCAACGCTGCTCATCAGAGAGCTGCTCCTCCGAATCGGAAATTTTGCTTGCAGGAAATTGCAATCTTTCGAGGCACCCCCTGGAATTTTCTCGCGCGCACTTCCAGACTTCGCCTGCAACATTTTGGGGCGGCACGAGATTCGTCGGCCAACGTTGCATTTCTTCTCGAAGCATTGCCGGCGAATGGCTCCCCAGCTCCAGCAGCCGACGCTCCGCCCCTTTCCAATCGGCTCGCGCTGCGGCCATCACCGCCTGCAGCCGCAGCGTCCACAAATCGGTCGGTTGTCGCTCTTCGGCTGTCTTCAGCGTCGTTGCAGCTTCTTCCAACTTCCCTTGCCGCACTTGCTCCGCGCCCAACTCGCCCCAGATTCCTTGCTGCTCCGGGTCTGCCGTCGCCGATTGGCGCAGCAGTTCCTCCCGCGTCTCCGGTCCGCTGTACAACCCGGCAGCTTGCAGCCTCAGCATCACCGCCATGCCACTCTGCGAACTTCTCAGCTTCAATTCGAGGACGCGAAACCGCTCCAAAAACAGGTCCGCCCGCTTCGTCCACGTTTGCGCCGAGTCCGGCGCCGCCGCAAGCTCCTGCTGCAACACTGCAGCTGCTCCGGCAAGGGCCGTCTTCGAGCCCCTGGCCTGCGCCGCTGCCTTCGGAACAAATCCAATCGAAACAACAGTTTCCAAGACGAGAATTGCAGCCAGCCAGGTATCTAAAAGACCCGCCTTCATGCGCAAATCATAGCACCCTCCCTCAAGAAACCCATCCACGATGGCAGAGGATGAAACGAGGCGCTCAGATGTCATGGCGGGAGCTTGCACAGGTGCCTCAAGGGGGAACAAACTGAAGGGCCCTCAGCCTCTCGGAGGAAACAACATGGGCGCGCGTCACTTTCTTCGCCCGATAGCACTGGTCGGCGCCTTAGCTTTTAGTTGCCTGGGGTCATTAAGGGCACAGACCGAGGATGCGCCCACGATTCGGAGTTCCTCCTCCCTAGTCCTCGTTCCCGTTAGCGCGATGGATAAGTCCGGTCATTTTGTTTCCGGTCTTACTACTCGCGACTTTCAGATTCATGTCGATGGCAAGCCAGTCGACATAAAAAGTTTTGACGCTGTAACCGAGGCCTCACCGCAGGCAAGTGGAAGCCCTGCTGCGACGGGGCCGCTACCACCCGGTACGTTTCGCAATATCTCGGAGTTCTCTGCGAGCCGGCCGAATCTGGTGGTCCTGTTCATCGATTACCTGAATACACGCCTGGCCGATCGCATCGGGCTGCGCGAAGGAATGCTGAAGTATCTGGCAAAGCTGAACCCGGATCAGGAGATCGCCGCTTATGGCTTGACTTACAGGCTCGTGCTGCTACAACCCTTCACACGAAATCCTTCGGCGCTGATCGCCGTAGCCAAACAGTTGCTGAATCAGAAGGGGCAGCCGCGTGAACCTGTGGAAGGCAAGCCGCTCGTCAAGCCTGGAATGGACCCAATGGCTTACGCGAACGGCCACGGAACTGACGCAGGCATGGAGTTTCTTGAGGCGCTCAACGCGCGCAAGGAATTCAACCTTGATCAACTTCACCGAGCCCAACATACGCTCGAAGCTTTTCGCGAACTAGCCGGATCGTTTGGAGGGATACCAGGAAAGAAAACGGTCATTTGGCTGACCGGTGATGCGTCGCCTCTGAATCCGTCGCTGCTCTACCGCATCCTAGTGAACGACCGGTCGGCGGAGACCGTGCCGACGCCGTGGTGGGAAATGGCAAAGACGTATGAAGCGCTAAACGCGGCCGGCATTTCAATTTTCCCCTTGGACATCCGGGGAATCGCAAACCCCGGCCTGCTTTCCGCCGGGAACGAACTGACCCACGACCAATTTGACCAGACCATACGCGCGAGCCAGCCGGACGATTTGACTTCGTACGCCAATGCCACTGACCAGCGGCAAGGGGAAGCGGCAAACGCCGGATTGGCCATGAGCGCCGTGGCCGGGGAAACCGGCGGTACTGTGCTTGCCGGCAGCAACAACATCGAAGACCTGCTAGCCCGCACGCAGAAGTTGTGGTCGAGTTACTACGTGCTTGCGTTCGCGCCGGAGAGGCCGCCGGACAACAGCCCGCCGGCGTATCACAAGATAAAAGTAAGCGTTGATCGCAGCGGCGTACAAATTCTGGCGCGCCGAGGTTACCTAAGCCGCCCGGAAGCGCTGATGTCGGCGGAGACGGAAATTCAGCGAGACCTGGTGGAAGCAGCCACCTCCCCGGTTGATTTGTCCTCGGTGGCGTTGCAGTTGGATTTGCGTGAATCGCCACCTGGAGGAACGATTCGGCACCACCCTTTCTCTGTCAAGGTTTCCAGCGCACTACTTGGGACCATGACGGAGAAGGGTACGCCGTTCGATATGTCGATTGCCATTCTGGTTCGCGATCAGGATGGGAAGTTCGACACTCCCACGGGGAAAAGAGTACGCGGCACGCTGCCGCAAGCGGCGCTCTCCAAGGTAGCAGCAAATGGCATGCAATATGACGGCGAGTTCGCGACGCCGGCAAGCGGGCGGTACTTTGGACGTGTCATCGTGCGAGACAATTTGACGGGCCGCATCGGCAGCATCACCCTGGCCCTTCCCACGGCCCCCTAGGATTCGCGAGCTTTCTTACCCGCAATTCCATCCCGTGAACTTCTCATTTCGAATTCAGAACGCGGATGGCGCTACCCGGGTTCCCCGTTGTCGTCGGGTTGGACGTCGAGGCGGCCTTTGGTTTTCTTGGCCATCAAGTAGGAGCGAATGAAAGGGTCTAAATCGCCGTCTAGGACGCGGTTCACGTCGCCGACTTCGAATTTCGTGCGATGGTCTTTGATCATCTGGTAGGGCTGCATCACGTAGGAGCGAATCTGGCTGCCAAACGAAATGTCCATCTTGGTTTCGTCGAGCTTGTCGGTTTCGGCTTGGCGCTTTTGCACCTCCATGTCGTAGAGGCGCGAGCGAAGCATCTTCATGGCGAGTTCGCGGTTTTTGTGCTGGCTGCGTTCTGCCTGGCAGGCAACGACCACGCCGCTCGGCAGGTGCGTGATGCGCACGGCAGTCTCCACCTTGTTGACGTTTTGCCCACCCTTGCCGCCGGAACGGAACGTGTCCACCTTCAAGTCTTCGGGCCGGATGTTGACTTCAATTTTGTCGTCAACTTCAGGAATCACGAACACGGAGGCAAACGACGTATGCCGCCGCGCCGCTTGATCGAAAGGAGAAATCCGTACCAGGCGATGAACTCCAGTTTCACCGGCGAGCAGACCATAAGCGTTTTCGCCGCCGAACTGCACGGTCGCGTTCTTGATGCCCGCCTCTTCTCCGGGCGTTTCGTCGAGCACCGACGCGCTCATTCCTTTACGCTCCGCCCAGCGCAAGTACATGCGAAGCAGGATGGAGGCCCAGTCCTGAGATTCCGTCCCGCCCGCTCCGGGCTTGATGGTCATGATGGCGTTGAGACGATCGCTTTCGCCGGAAAGCAGCGTTTTCGTTTCCAGGTCGGAAACGTAAACGTCGGCGGCGTCGAGTTCACGCTCCAGCTCTTTCAGGAGGTCTTCTCTTTGCTGCGGATTCGTTTCTTCCTGAGCCAGGTGGATATAGGTCTCGAGGTCGCCGTTCGTCGCAGTGAGCTTCTCCTCCGCGGCGATTTGCTCCTCGGCGCGCTTGCGCTCGCGCAAGACTCCCTGAGCGGCTTCCTGGTCGTTCCAGAAATTGGGTTCGGCGATGCGGGCTTCGAGGGACTTCAGGCGTTCGCGGTTGCTGGGCGCGTCAAAGATAACTCCGCACCAGCGCGATGCGCTGTTTCAGTGCTTCGCAACGATGCTGTAGATCTTCGAGGATCATCCGTATCTTTCTGTTGGACTTTCTCTTTGCCGCTCCAACGGCGGGATAAACCCTGCCTTCGGGCAGGCCGCCGCTACACCGTTACTTCTTTCCTTGCTGCTTCAAGGAGAGCAGCAACAGAATAGCGGAAACAATCGCGCAAAGCCAAGCGAACCAGTTTCCGAAACGGGCGTAGATCGTTTCATCGGCCCGAAAATCGTACGGCAAATCCGCGGCGGCTCGGACGTCGGGTGGGAGCGGTTCCACCATTCGGCCGTAGGGATCCACCGACGCGGTGAATCCGTTGTTCGTCGCGCGGATGATCCAGCGCCGGTTTTCGACGGCCCGGACGCGCACCATGCGGAGATGCTGCTCGGCAGCGGCGGAACGTCCGAACCAGCCGTCGTTGGAAATATTCAGCAGCAACTGGGCGCCATTCGCAGCAAAACGCCGCACTTCGCCAGGATAAATCGCTTCGTAGCAGATGAAAACGCCAAACGTGTGGCCATCCGGCAACCCGCCCACGGCGTACTTGTTGCCCTTGCGGAACCCGCCTACCTCCGTAGAAATGTTGGCAACGACCCGGTGAATCAGCGGAAACGGTTCGTACTCGCCGAATGGCACGAGGTGAATTTTGTCGTAGGTAAAGACGCGCTGGCCTTGCGGATCAACCAGGATGGCACTGTTGTACGCCGCTTGCTCGCCCGGCGAAGCGCGGTCGGAAGGATCGGGCGGCCTCCATTCGATCACCCCTGCGAGAAAAGGATGGCCGAAGCGAGTGGCAAGGTTCGAGGCAAGTTTTGCAAATCGCGCGTCCTCGAACGAAAACGGAGCCGGAGCTTCTGGCCAAACCAGCAGGTCCGGCTTCTCCGCACTTGGCGCAAGACTCATTTTTGTGATTTCGTCGAGCTGCGGTGCGTTTTGTGCAAACCAGTCCGGCGGGTATTCCGGCACTTCCGGGAAATTAAGCTGCACGGCACGCGCGAAATGCCGGGCGTTCACTTCGGGAACCAAGTGAGGACCAGTCAGCATGGCAATCACAAGAGTCACCGCCGCAGCCCCTCCGATTACGATTCGCTGCTTCAGGGCCATCTTCCTCGATACGACGACCCACGCGAGCAGCGAATTGAAGGCGGCCACGAAAAAGGACAATCCATAAATTCCGGTGAGCGTCGTGATTTGCAGCAATCCGAGGTTGGTTGATGCCGGATAGCCCAGCAAATTCCAGGGAAAACTGATTTCCGGCAGGTGCGCGCGGACAAACTCAAATGTGACCCACACGAAGGGACCGGCGACGCAGGCCAACTCGATGCTCCGGCGAGATATTCGATGCACGATCCAGGTGAAGCTGCCAACGAGCGCGCCCCAGGCGGCGGCAATCAGCAGCAGCACGCCCCAGCCGCCGGCTGTCGATAAGCCGCCGTGGACGGCGAGAACCGTTGCGATCCAGGGCACGGAGGTGAGAACAAAGAGCAGGGCGTGCAGAAACCCGCACGCAAACGCAACGCGGCCCGGCGCGCCGAAGACCGCCAGCAGCAGCACGCCGACGCAAATCCAGGAATAGACGCTGAGATACAGTCCGGTAAAGGAAAGGGAAAGAGCCGCGCCGGAAATGGCGCCAATCAACAATCGAAAGCGATCCGGTAATTTCGCTCCGGATTCCGAAGCCAGGGTCAGCCCGCTGCCCGGGCGCATCAATGCTTCACGAAGGCTTTGAAGCCGGCGTCTTCAAGGCCTTTGCGCGCAACGTCGGCAGCCTTCATGTCCGCGTACGGTCCCACCTGCACGCGATAGTATTTGTCGCCGTGCGGAGAGAGCACATAGGCGGGAAATTTCTTTTTTTGCAGTACTTTTGCCAGGTCCAACGCATCCACTTCTTTGCTCATGGCGGCAACCTGCAAGGAGTAGCCGTTGGTTGGAGTTGCGGGTAAGGCTTTTGAAGCACTGTTGCTCGCACTTCGCGATGCGGTAGGAGCTTTCACCAGAACCGGCGCGGTCTGTTGCAATTGCGGCGAAGACGCGGAAGCGTCCGGCTTCAGGCGGTCGTCCGCCTTCCCTTTTTCCCCCGCGTGATAAAACTCCCAGTCTGAACTTGCCGGCGCACTTGTTTCGCCCGAAGCTTCCGCCGGAGGCGTTTTGCTCGCATGCTTCGATGCCACTTCAGACTTGGAAGGAGTGCGCAGCTCAGGTTTGGCGGGCAAAGCATCGGCGCTGGCTTCCGACTGGTGCAGTCCCATAACGTAACCCAGCGTGAAAAACAGCCCCGAAAGCAGAATCACCGCCAGGAACAAACCAATGACGTGACGGCCTTCGAGTACGCGCTCCCCGGCGCCACGATGTCCTCCATAACTCATTTGCGCTTCCTTATTTTTGCGTCCCTCCCAGCGCCTGGGTCCACTTATTAATGATATCGATGGGGAGAGGGAACACAATGGTTGTGTTCTTCTCGACACCTATTTCGGTAAGCGTTTGCAAGTATCTTAATTGAATTGCGGATGGCTGGGTCTCCAGGATCTTTGCGGCGTCCGCCAGTTTTGCTGAAGCTTCAAATTCGCCGTCGGCGTGAATGATCTTGGCGCGGCGTTCGCGCTCGGCTTCCGCCTGCCGGGCGATGGCGCGCTGCATTTGCTCGGGAATGTCCACTTGCTTGACTTCGACCTTCGTGACCTTGATGCCCCATGGCTCGGTGTCCTGGTCCAAAATCACTTGGAGCTTGGCGTTCACTCTTTCGCGCTGCGAAAGAATCTCGTCCAATTCAAATTGACCGACCACGCTGCGCAGGGTCGTCTGCGCGAGCTGCGACGTGGCGTACTGATAGTTCTGAACCTGAGAAAGCGCCAGGTTCGCATCCACGACGCGGAAATAGGTGACGGCGTTCACTTTCACCGAGACGTTGTCGCGCGTGATGATGTCCTGCGGGGGGACGTCCAGGGTCTCGATTCGCAAGCTGATGCGATACAGCGTCTCAATCGGCCACATTACCAAGTTCAGCCCAGCTCCCTTGGCTTCGGGCAGGAGCCGTCCGAGCCGAAGCACCACACCGCGCTCCCACTCCTTGATGATATACAGCGAGTTCCAAAACCAGATCAGCCCGAACAGAACGGCGAACCCGACGACTACGCTCATGAAACCGCCGATTTCCATCTTCATCCTCCTGAGAACGGACTCGATCGATTCTTAATTCGCCGCCGAGCTGGCCACTTCCACCGGCTCGACGTGTAGCTTTAGCCCTTCGACCTTGGTCACCTGCACGTTCTTGCCCTCCGGAACCGGCTGTGAGGACACGGCGCGCCACAACTCGCCGTGGATGCGCACCAAACCCTCAACGTCCGCCTTCAGCTCAGCCGTGACAATGCCCGTCGAGCCAACCAGCTCTTCCCTTCCCGTAGTGGTTTTCCACTTTCGCGAACGAATGACCAGCCGCATCAGCACTACGGCAAGAACACCAAACGGCAGCGTAGCTGCGAACGCAACTCCCAAGCTCACTCCTCCAGCAGTCAGCGGCGAACGAACGAGGAACAGGGCTCCCAAAAACATGGAAATAATACCGCCGAGCGCCAGCACGCCGTGGCTAGGCGCTTTAGCTTCCAAAACGAAAAACGCAATTGCCAGGGCAATCAGCAGCAATCCTGCGAGATTCACAGGAAGAAAATTCATGTCGTACAAAGCCAGGACCAGGCAGATTCCCCCGATTACCCCCGGCGCAACAACGCCCGGATGGGTAAACTCGGTGTACAAGCCCATGGCGCCGATAATCAGGAGAAGAAAGAAGACATCCGGCTGGACGATGCGCGAAAGGAATTTTTGGCGCGCCGAAAGCTCGAACTGGGCACGCACGGCACTTTTCAGGGACAGCGTGACCTTTGTGCCGTCGAATCGCGTAATGGTGCGCCCGTCCAGTTTCTGGAGCAGATCTTCCGGCGAGGTCACGACGAGATCGATCATCTTGCCATCCAGCATCTCTTTTTCTGTGAACGCCTTTGATTCCGTAATCGCTTTTTCCGCCAGTTCGGGATTGCGCTGCCGTTTCTCGGTAAAACTGCGGAGAAACGCCATGGCATCCTGGTTGATTTTTTTTCGCAGGACTTCATCGATTTGCGGCACGTAACCGCCGATGGCGAGGATCGGCGAAGCCGCCCCTGCATGGGTGCCAGTGCACATAGCAGCGACGTCCGCGGAGAGCAGAATGTAAAACCCGGCGGACGCTCCGCGCGCGCCCGTGGGTGAAACCAGAACGGCGACGGGAACAGGCGATGCCAGAATGTGCTGGATCATGTCCTTCATGGAATCGCTGAGTCCGCCGGGGGTGTCCATAGTGATCAGGACGAGCGAGGCGTGACGTTGCGCGGCGTTTTTGAGGCCTTCGTCAATGTACGTGGCCAAGATCGGTTCGATTTCGCCGTCGAGTTTCAATTCCAGAACCGTCGGGCCGGCTGTTTTTTCGCTGGCGCTCGAACAGGGGAGCAGCAACATACCTGCTGCGGCGGTCAGTACACAGCAAATCGCAGAAAACGCGGCCCGCCATCTGCGCCCAAAGAACGCCTTTCGCTTTAACTGCAGCACAGCACTCACCGACCACCCCCGCCGGGTTTCTTCACGGGCGACTTGGAATTCTGCAAATGATCCAACAACTGTTTGGCTTCGGCGTAGTTGGGCGCAAGCTTCAAAGCTTTTTCGGCTTCGGCGCGGGCCATGTCTGTTTTTTTCTGCTCCAGATAAATTTTTGCCAGCATGGTGCGTACTTCCGCGGAGTCGCGCGCGGCCAGCGACGCTTGCAATTCCCTCACGGCGTCATCCATCTTGCCTTGACGGCGCTCGATCTCGCCCAGGCCGCGATGGGCCGCGGCATTCGATGGCTCAGCGGCCAGCGCGGCGCGAAATTCCTTCTCAGCCGCGGCCATATTCCCGGCGGTGAGTTCCTGCCTCCCCCTGCGGATGCGCGCGGCGGGAGTGTCGCTTTCGCCCGCCGCAGAAGCGGCACTCGCAGGAGCGTCCGCCGGTTCTGCGCGAAGGCCGCTCAGATCCAGCTCAGTTTTGATACGCGTTAGGCGCGCTAACGTTTCGTTCCTTTTGTCTGAAGGATCATCCCATCGAATCGGGGGCAGTCCGGTCGGCCCAAAAGCTTCTTTAGCGGCTACGCGCTCCTGGTCCGCTTCGGCGGTTTTGTCGGCTTTTTCCAGGGAAAGAATCAACAGCGCGCGATCTTCCGAGCTATCGGGCTCGCGTTCGGCCGCCTGGCGAAATTGGTCCGCTGCGGCCGCGGCATCGCCGCCCTGCAGCGCGAGCAAACCGAGATTGAACGAATAGTCGTCTTCGCCGGGCGCCAAGTCAGCCGCGCGGCGAAGGTTGGCCTGCGCTGGGGCCACTTTGCCCTGGCGCGCCTGCGCGACGGCCAGATTGTTAAGGATTTCGGGCGCGTCGGCTCCGTTCGCGGCGGTGCCCTTTAGGGTTTCTTGCAGATGATGGAAGTCTTCCTCGGCGTGATCCGGCTGATTCAATTGAAGGCGGCAGACTCCGCTGAAAAAGAGCGCTTCAGGATAGCGGTCATAGGTTTTGGAGACTTTGAAGAACCAGGCCAACGCGGCGTTGTAGTCCTTCTTGGCGAAATAAGCCTCGCCGAGCGCGAAGTTTGCGTCCGGCCAATCGGGTTCGAGGCGCGCCGCTTCGTGGAGCTGCCGCAGCTTGGCGTCCATGTCCGCGGCTTGCAGACCGCGCGAGTATTGCTCGAAGGCGTCCAGACGCAGCTTACGTTGCCGCTTGGTGAAATCCGCCAGGCTTAGGGCGTAGCGGCCATCGCGAGAAGAAAGCGTCCTCCACAGGACATGCAGGTGCAGGTCCGTTAACGAATCCACCGGCCCGCTTTCCTGTATCGGCGGACGCAACGCCAAAGGATTCATAGCGAGGATGCGCATTTGGAGGGTGAGCACTGTGCCCTTGACCGCGTATTTTCCGTAGATGACGTAATCGGCGTCCAAGTCTTCCGCGATTCGTAACATCGTCGCGTGGCTGAATGTGGAACCGCTCGGCAGGCCGTAGCGCTCGAGTTCGGCGGCTCGCCCCGAGTGCGAGTAGACCTGTTCTCCGGCGGCGGTAAGGCGCTCAATGGTCAACTCTTCAAGTCCTTCGCTCAGCCAGTCGACCTTGGCCGGAGCGCCAATGCCCTCAAAGGGGAGGACGACGTAGATTTTTGATGAAGTTCCCGATGATGCAGAGGAGTTTGCTGTCGGTGCGGGCTTTGCTGCGGGCGCTGGCTGTTGGGCAGCGCAAACGGTCGCCGCCATTAGCGAAAATGCGGCCGCTTTGACGAGGACTTCACCAAAACGCGGCCTGCCAAAGGTGCGCGGCATCTTGCTTGCATTGTAGCAGAGCAGCTACGGGTTTTGTGGTTTGTGGGCTCGCAATTTCGGCGCGAAAGTAGAGCCGTTTCCTAGGTGCAGCAGTCGTGCGGCCGTGCCGAGCCTAACCGTAGATCCAATCTAGCAACCCGTATTGCTGATAAAGCGCAAATAGTTCCTTGCGCACCTTGCCCTCTTCGTCGGAATACGCCCTTGCAGCAGAAAAGTCGTGATTGTCGATAGCCTCTTCCGTACGCCGGCCGAATTGACTTTAGTTGACTTTTTAGTTCAGCGACATCCTTGGGTCTCGAGATTTCCTCAGCCGCCCCGGGTGAGCCAAGTGACGCCAAAGGCGGCATGAGTTATTCGTAGCGCAAGGCGATGAGGGGATCCACGCGCGTGGCGCGGCGGGCGGGAATATAGCACGCCAAGAAAGCCACGATCACGAGGATTAGCGTTACGCCGCCGTAGGTCAGCGGATCATAGGCGCTGACGCCAAAAAGAAGGCTCGAAAGCTGGCGCGTCAAGCCTAGCGCGATGAGGAACCCGAGTGCCAAGCCGGCTCCGGTTAGTTTGAGCCCCTGACCAACCACCAACCCAAGCACATCGCGCCGCTCCGCGCCCATGGCCATGCGGATGCCGATTTCGCGCGTCTGCTGCGTCACGGAGTACGCCAGCACGCCATACACTCCAACGGCGGCCAAAACCATCGCCAAGGCGCCGAACACGGTGAGCAGAGCCGCGCCCATTTCAGGCGCCCAAAGCCCCTGGTCGATAATTTGGCCGATGGTCTGCACATTGGTGATGGCCAGATTCGGCTCGAGCGACTGAATTTGCGCGCGCACCCCGGCAATCACCGGCTCCGGCTTGCCTGTGGTTTGCACTTGAAGCGTGGCAGCGGGGGCATAGTCCTGGGTCACGGGCAGATACACCAGCGGCACGGGGACTTCGCCAATGGCGTCGACTACGCTGTCGCGAGCGATGCCCACAACTTCACGCAACATGGTGTCGCCAAAAAAGTGGAACCGCTTGCCGATGGCATCTTTGTCCGGCCAAAACTTCTTGGCCATGGCTTCGCTGATGATCGCCACGGGCGTTGTTTCCTTGCGGTCCGCATCGGTAAAGAGCCGGCCGCGAACCAGTGGAATCCGTAACGCATCGAAATAACCGATGGAGATGTCGTCCAGCTGCGTCAGCGTTCCCCGGTAGCCGGTGGATTCGCTCTCACCCTCGGGAAAAACGGTTCGCGCAAATCCGCCGCCCAGCGGGAAATTGGAAGCCACGGCAGCGGCTTTTACGCCAGGCGTGGCGTTGGCGCGCTCGACGGCAGCGCGGAGGAATTGCTGCCCGCGGCCTTCCTCGTAGTGCAGCGCTCCGAGGTCAAACGCCAGCATGAAAAGATTCTTGGACTCAAAGCCGGGATCCATTTTTTGCGCGTCGCGCATACTGCGGACGAACAATCCGGCGCCAACGAGTGCGACGAGCGAAAGCGCGATTTCGGAAACCACCAGCAAGCTGCGCAGCTTGTTGCGTCCCCAGCCGAACGAGCCGCCGCGGCCGCCAAGCTTGAGAGTGTCCGCCAAGTCCGGAACGGATGCCTTGAAGGCTGGCGCGACGCCAAACAGCAATCCCGTAAGCAACGAGATGCCGAGTGTGAAGAGGAGCACGTTCGAGTCAAGCGACAAATCAATGCTGTCGGCCTGAATGAACGGCGGGCGGAAGGACCACAACACCGTGCGCCCGGCGTAAGCGATGGCCAGCCCTGCCACGCCGCCAATGAGCGAAAGCAGGATGCATTCCGTCAGCATCTGGCGAATCAAGCGCGGCCTGCTTGCGCCCAGCGCGGCGCGCAAACCCATCTCTCTTTCGCGGCGAGCGGCGCGTGCCAAAAGCAGATTGGCCAGATTCGCACAAGCAATCAGGAGCACCAAACCGACCACGGTCATCAGCATGGTGCCCGCGAGCGCGATCTGATCGTGCTGATTCACTCCCACGGCCGCTTCCGTTAGAGGCGTGAGCGCGATGCTGCGGCCTCCGTTGTCTTTCGGAAAGTCTTTCTCTAGCTGAGAGGCAATCGTCTTCAGCGATGCTTCCGCCTGATTGATGCTGATTCCCGGCCTGAGACGACCAACCGCGAGCGCATTGAGAAATCGCCGGTCATTGAAGAACTCTAATCCAAATCCGGTCAGGATCTGAGGATACATGCTCGTGGGAACCCAGATCTGCTCGGCGCTGCCGAAAGTGAACGTGCCTTTGAAGCCTTTTGGCGCGACGCCGATGACCGTGTAAGGCATGGCGTTCAGCGTCAGGGTCTTGCCAAGTTCGTTTGGATCAGCCCCCAGCTTGTTGGTCCAAAAGCTGTAGCTGATGACCGCGACGTTGTTTCCGCTCAGCTTGGTGTCTTCGTCAGGAAGAAAAAAGCGTCCGGCGGCGGGCTGCAGTCCAAGCACGTCAAAATAGTTCGCGCTAACCATTTGGCCGTTGACCTGCCGGGCCTCTGTCCCGCCGCTCCAAGTCAGCGGAAGCCCTGTAAAGCAGGCCACGCCGGTAAGCACTTCATTCTGCTTTTGATAATCCTGGCAATTGCGGAACGACAGACCCAGCTTCGCAGCGTTGGCGAACCCGAGGTGCGTCTTGGTGTCAATCGTGTCAAGTTCGACGACCTGGGAAATGTCTTTCACCGGGAGCGGATGGAGCAAAATGGCATTGACGACGGTGAAAATCGTGGTGTTCGCGCCGATCCCCAGCGCCAGTGACAAAATCGCCACGGCGCTGAAGCCGGGGCTCTTGCGCAGCACACGCGCGCCATGCTGAAGGTCTTGCCAGAAGTATTCCATTTTTCACCCCCGCCGAAGGACCGACGACTTCGAACACGGTTCTTTTTCCCGATGCTTACTCCATGCCGAGAGCAAACAGAAAAAATGTGGGTCGAAGACCTGCCGAGACATCAGGCGATTAGACGCTTGGAGATGCCGTTGGATTGCGTGCCGTGGCACGTTGTTTCTCACGAGTTCCAGGTGACTTTGGTGAGCTGCTTCTTGCGGGCTTCCCATTCCGTGCCGACCAGGACCCGCGGCGCAACGTCAATGAGGCGAGGGATTAGCTTGAATACGCTGGCGGCGTTCCACGGCTGCCCGTCGCGAGTGCGGTATTCGCGGGCGTTGAGAGCATCCGCCATGCTGCGAAAAGAGATGTCCTGGACAATCATTTCCCCGAGGAATTTGAGGGTCTGCATTTCCAGCGGATCGTCTTCGAGGTGGCGGCAATCGGAGGCGATGCGCAGGCCAAAGGGGATCTCTTCGGAGCCGGGCTGGACTTCCGGAATCTCCGGTTCGCCCGAAAACTCGATTTCGCGCTCCCACTCGAGCGCCACCAGATGCCAGCCCGCGTCGTGCATTTTAGAAAGGTAAACGGAAGTGGGGGGGATGGTGACTTTCTCCCGAATGCGGTCAATTTTTTTCATCGGGCGCCTCCGGACTGTGGGTGTAAGGCTACACTTGGCTGAGGGAAAATGTGCAACTGAGGGGCCGATGCGGCCTTCCTATAAAATCAAGAAACAAAAAGAGTTATGGGCGCCTGGGGCTCCGTTCGCGAACAACGCTTGTCCGCCCGGGGGAAACACCTGTAGCGTTCCCGGACACCGGCAATCCCAGCTTAGAACACGCTAGATCTGAGGATTGTCTTCCGGCCGGGGAGCCAGGATTTCCTGGACTGCTGGATTCTTGATGAGCGCGGCAAAAGACGGATCTTCCTTGATCGCCGCCAATTGCTTATAGCCTTCGTCCTTGGCTTTGCGCAAATAGATCAGGCAGCGATCGAGGTTCCCGGCCTCGGCATAAGATTTTGCAAGCAGGAAGTAGAACTTCCCGCGATCGCCAACGGAGCGATCCTGCAAAATCGACCCGTTTCTCGAACTGCTGCGCTCAAAAAGTTGCGGGTCGATGGCCAGCGCCTGACGGAAGGCTCCAATGGCCTGCTCGTATTTCTTGTCTTCAAAATAGGCATAGGCCAGGTTGCTGTACAAAACGGGCATGTCGTTCCGGATGCCGATCGCCTTCTGGTAAGCCTTGATGGCTTTTCCATATTTCTTGCGCTGGTAGTAGATCGTGCCAATATTGTTTTCCGCGTCGGCATACGTGGGATCCAGCTTAACGGCGCGCTCGTAACATTTCAGCGCTTGTCCCAAAGCCGTCTGTTGATGCATGGAGATGCCCAGCTTGTTGAAGTAAACCGCGTTCTGCGGATCCTGATCGGTGAGGCGCTTGTAGAGCTGTGCGGCCTCACGGTATTCCTTGCGCGCCATATAGAGGTCCGCCATCTGCTCGTCGGTAAGGTCCGGACGAACGACGATGACCGGCGACTGCGCAGGCGAGGATGGCTGCGCTTGCGGCACACGTGGAGCAACGGGCCCGCCGCCAGGGCCATCTACAAGGGACTGCGCTGCGGTGGAAATCGCGAGACTGAGGAGGAGAACAGTTGCTGGAAACGCCACTCTAGAACGGGTCATGGCGATTCTCCCTTCTCCGGCTTGGCCTTATCCTTGTCGGGTTCCTTAGCCTTGTCGGCGTCCTTCTTCTTGCCCCCAAAGATACCAAAAATTTTCGTCAAAGGGTTCTTTTTCTTATCGCCGTTCTGGGCGTTGGGGTCGTTGGGATCCGTCGCGGTTCCTGGCTGACCGGTTGCGTTGGGGGGGCGGTTCGGGTCCGATTTCATCACCACCTGGCCGCTGGCGTCGGTTGTTGTTGGGGTCTTGGGTTGTCCGCCGAAAATTTGCGACAGAACGTTGCCGGTTGAGGGTGACAAGCCGCGGCCGCCATGAATTTCGCAAAAATCAGTTGGCGCGGAACCGGCGACGTAGACTTCTTCGCGCGTCGTCGGGCAGTTTGGCGTCGCCAGTTGCAGGGATTCCGGATCGATGACCGCGGACTGCACGCCGTCGGGCATCGTGAAATCCTTGACGTTGCTGTACGGCGACGTGGAGGTGGCCTTCATCATAAAGTCAGCCCAGATGGGCCCGGCCGTCTGGCCGCCCGTGAGGCCCAGGTCGCGGTTGTCGTCAAAGCCAATCCACACGACGCATAACAAGTTCGAGGTGAAGGCGGAGAACCAGCCGTCTCGCGAGGTCCCTGTTTTTCCCGCCGCCGGCAAGGTGAATCCGCGCGCGCGCACGGCTGCGCCTGTGCCGCGGTTCAGAACGTCCTTCAGCACGCTGTCCACGAGAAATGCCACACGCGGGTCCAGCACGGAGTGCGTTTGCGGGGTGAATTTTTCGAGGACTTCGCCGTCGGAGTTCATGACGCTGCGGATAAATTGCGGCTCGGCGCGTGTGCCCATGGTCGCAAAAGCGGTATAGCCTGCGGCCACGTCCACGGGCGTCATTTCATAGGAGCCCAGCGCCATCGCCGGAGTCGGCCTAATGTTCGAGCCCAAACCCATCTGCTGCGCGACTTGCACCACCCGGCCGTAGCCGATGAGCTCGGCGACTTTCACCGTGGCCACGTTCAGCGAGTTCGTTAGCGCTTCGCGCACGGTGACCCGCCCCATGAACTTTCCTTCGTAATTGTTGGGCGTGTAGGGCGGCTGGCCCTCGAATTCGAACGAGGTTGGCTCGTCATCAACAACCGTTGCTGGCGTGACAATGGGCTGCACGTTGTCCACGGCGTTGTCGAACGCCGCCGCATAAACAAACGGCTTGAAAACCGAACCCGGCTGGCGGTGCGCCAGAGCGTGATTGAGCTGACTCTGCCCGTAATCTCTTCCGCCCACGAGAGCCTTGATTTCTCCGGTCCGCGGATCGAGTGCTACGAGCGCCACCTGAGCCTCGGGAACCGGTTCGTTGCTTTTCTTCTTTGCCAATTCCTTCTTCCATTTGTCGTATCTCTTGGCCAGCAGCGTGTCCACATTCTTCATGCCGGCTTCGACGGCCGCGCTGGCGTCGCGTTCCAGCGCCGGATCCAAGGTTGTGTACACTCGGAAATTTTCACTCAGCAGTTCGTTCTCAGAGTACTTGTCGAGCAGATGGTCCTTCACCATGTCCACGAAATAGGGCGCTTCCCTTCCCGAGCCCGCAGCATGAACAATCCTCAACGGCGCCTTCTTCGCATCTTCCAAATCCTCGGCGCTGATATATTTGTTGTCCAGCATTTGCGTCAGCACGCGATCGCGCGCCTGCGCCCCGCGCTCCGGATGGCGGTCCGCCGACGAATAATAGTTCGGCGCGCGGATGATTCCCGCGAGGTAGGCGTATTCGGGCAGACTCAACTCGCGCATGTCTTTCCCGAAGTACGCGACGCTCGCTTCGGAAAATCCGCGAATGCCGAAACTGCCGCGGTTACCGAGGTACACTTCGTTGGCGTACAACTCGAAGATTTGCTGCTTGGTGAAGCGCTGCTCGAGTTCGAGCGAAATCAGGGCTTCCGCCAGTTTTCGGTGCCAGTTGCGTTCGGTGGAAAGGAAGAACGTGCGCGCCACCTGCATGGTGATGGTGCTGGCGCCCTGGTAGTTCTTGCTGGTGTGACGGATATCGGCCCACGCCGCGCCTGCGATGCGAATGAAATCAAATCCGCCATGCTCGAAAAAGCGCTTGTCTTCCGCCGAAAGGATCGCGTCCACCAGCATTACCGGCAGGTCTTCGTAGCGCACCGAACGGCGCTTTTCTCGCTCGCTGTCAAAAAGGTTGGTAATCAGCTCCGGCTCGATCTCCGCGCTGTCCACTTCCGGCCCGCCCTCGAGCGGCCGGATGCTCTTGATGCTCTTGCCGCGAAACTGTACGGCCAGGGCGTTCTTTCCTCCGAAATAGGACAGCTTCGAAGGCCGGACATCCACGGTATTGCCCTGCACCGTGTACTGTCCGAGCGCATTGGGGTCCGCCTGCGGACGATAGCCTACTCGCGTCAAATAATCGGTCAAGTCGTCCGGCCCCCAGGCTTGCGCGGCGGAGATGTGTTCCGGCGCTGAGAAAATCTGTGTGGTGTTCTGAAGAATGTTTCCGGAAAGGCGCGCATCGATCATGCGCGAATATTTCATGTAGTAATAGGTGAAAATTCCGCCTGCGATGACAAAAATACCGAAGATAATCCCGAGAATCGTCAGGCCGATAGTGGAAGTAAAAAACCCTCGTTGGACCCGGATTTGCAAGAGCATCTCCCCCAGGCTGGAGCTTCTATTGTCTCGCAACCCCATCCCTTAGGAAAGACGGAGTTACGCGCCGCAGGGTTGCCAGCCTCGCCTCGTTAAAACAAGGCTGGGCATTCAAATCTTAAAACAGCGACTTCGTTTCGCTGTTGGGAGTAAAGTGCAAGTCCATGTGATACACCAGCACGTCCACCGGAACCGTGTAATCCAAAGAAATCTTCACCACGTTGTTGTTAGCCACAATCTTGATGTCTTCGCGCTTCGCCGGAATATCCAGGTCTATCATTTCTTTGTAGACCTTGTCGCGAATTTGGTCTTCCGTGTAGCGGTTCACCAAGGCATAGCGCGACTGTTCCTGCATGATGTCGGAAAGCTGGTAATCGTTCACGTAGGGCGGCACGACCTTCCAAGCGGTGTAAATGGCGAGCACCACGATGACGACAATCAGGATGCCCTTCAGCTTCCCTTCGCCACGCTCAAGGCGGTGCTTGCTCGCTTCCCGGAGCGCTCGAATGCCGTTCCTGTACACTTCAACCCTCTCCTCAAGCCGTCTTCGTCGCTACCTGCATCCATCGAGAACGGCAGTCCTGAATTTCCCTGTAAAACCAAGCTAGCACCGCGGGGGAGGGGTGTCGAGAAAATGACAAGGGGGCTGTTTCGGGAAAGGAACGGGTGGGCGTGACGCAGTCCGCTCACTATGGGTTGTTGAGACTTGCTCCGGACGCCAGAGCGCCTCGTGCTCGCGAAGTAGTACTCGGGTTGTCCACGAACTTTGTCCGTGTAACCGCTGCACCTCTTCGAACGAGGACGCTCGTGGCTAAGAGTAAGGGTATGTAGAGAGCCAGCCGAGGGGCGTTTCTCGAGGGGATGCTGCGAGGAATCATTACTGCCACCCACTAGACCGGCCTGGAAAGAAAGGAAATTTACATCTTGCGGACTCGCCTCGCAAGCCAAAATCAGGAGCCAAAGTCGATCAGTAGGCGCGGGCGAAGATCGCGCGGGTGGTGGAAGGCTGGTTGCAGTACACGCACTTCCCGCTTGCGCTGTCTTGCTCCAAGGGGAGGCAACGCATCGTGGCGCGCGTCTCTTCCTTGATTTTGGCTTCGCATTCGCCGCTTCCACACCAAAAAGAGTACGCGAACCCGTTTTCGACGGCCTTCTTTAATTCGTCGTAGGTTTTGGCCTCGTGGGTATTGCTTTTGCGAAACGCCATCGCTTTGTCGTGCAAGGATTGCTGAATCTCAGCCAGCAGTTTCTGAATCGTGCTTGGCAGATCCGCAAGCGACGCGCTGATTTTTCCTTCCTTGCCTGGACGGTCGCGCCGCGCGAGAATCGCCGACTGCTTCGCAACGTCCTTGGGCCCCAGCTCGACGCGCAACGGCACGCCGCGCATCTCCCAATCATTGAATTTCCAGCCGGGGCTTTGCCCCTCGCGCTCGTCGAGCGTCACGCGGATGTCCGCCTTCACCAATTCCGCTTTTAATTTGCGCGCCGTCTCGAAAACCGCCTTCCTTTCTTCATCGGTCTTGGATATGGGCACAATCACCACTTGGTAGGGCGCGAGCTTGGGTGGCAGAACCAACCCCTGATCGTCGCCGTGCACCATAATGATGGCGCCCACCACGCGCGTCGAGAGTCCCCAGGAAGTTGTCCAGCAATGCTGCAACTGACCGTTCTGGTCGAGGTATTTCACCTCAAATGCCTGGGAAAAGTTCTGTCCCAGGAAATGCGACGTACCCGCCTGCAGCGCTTTGCCGTCGCCCATCATCGCTTCAATCGAATAGGTCACGTCCGCGCCGGCGAATTTCTCCGCATCGGACTTCTTCCCCGGGATCACGGGTATCGCGGCGTCGTTGATAGCAAAATCCGCATACGCGTTCAGCATCTGGATCGTTTCGGCTTCGGCTTCCTCGCGCGTGGCGTGCGCGGTGTGGCCTTCCTGCCAGTAAAACTCGAGCGTGCGCAGAAAAAGCTTGGTGCGCAATTCCCATCGCACTACGCTGTTCCACTGGTTCATCAGCACGGGCAAGTCGCGGTAGGACTGAATCCACTTCGACCACATGTGCCCGATGATCGTTTCCGAAGTAGGGCGAATCACCAGAGGCTCGGCAAGCTCTTCGCCGCCCCCAATCGTCACCACCGCCAGTTCGGGTGAGAATCCCTCGACGTGATGCTTTTCCTTATCAATGAAGCTGCGAGGAATCAGCAGTGGAAAAGCCACATTTTGATGGCCCGTGGCCTTGAAGCGCCGGTCCAGCGCCTGCTGGATGTTTTCCCAAAGCGCCCAGCCGTAAGGGCGAACGATCATGCAACCGCGAACCGGTGCATAGTCCGCGAGCTGTGCTTTCAGCACCAGCTGGTTGTACCACTCGGAAAAATCCTGCGCGCGTGTGGGGAGCTTGTCTTCGGCCATGAGCAGCTTCGTCCGGTCCTGTCAGTCGCATTTTGTCGTGCAATGTAAACTTTAGAGCGTATCGGAGGCCTGCAAGAGTGTCAACGCAGGCATGACGCTCGCCGAAAAGCACGGCTGATTCTGTATTTCGCTCGAACGGCAGCTTCGCATCGCAATCCTAGCGTGAACCTGAACGGGTGGGAGTTCACTGGCCAACATAAGTTCCTACCCTTCGGTCGGGGCTGCCGCGGACTTATCTCCGGACGCAGCATGGAGCCACACAAAATCAGCCCCGCGTATCCGCTGGCCTCGTATTCCATTTCTGATCAAGCCAGCCGCTGCCTAGCGGACCGCCTATCGATTTAATGTCGAAAAAAAGGGCGTAATGCCAGCTGGCAATACGCCCCAACAGCAATTGAGTTCTGCGCCTACTTCAGCGATGGCCTATCGGCCGAAGCGGTACACGATGCCGCTTTGCAGTCTAAAACTGTTCTGCGAAGCGCCACCAAAGTGGGTGTAGAGATACTCGACCTGAACCGCTCGGAACGTCAGATGCTGGGTTAGCGTGGCGTCCACCCCGCCTCCCGCCGTCCATGCGAATGCACTGGTTGAGCCTGACCCCACACCCGTCACTCCGGCCGAAAGGCGTTCGCCGCCCAAAAGCGTTTGGACAAACGGAAACAGCCGCCCGTGTGAGTGGAAGTACACTCTAGGCCCGAACAGGTAGTCCATCTCATGCGCGGTCGCTCCCGCGGGCAGGCCTGTAACCTTGCATGCCCCAAACTCGCCGATGACGCCGAGGCGCGCGGTCAAATACGCCCCAAACGAGCCCGAACCACCTTGGCAGTTGATCCCAGACGCCCCATTGCCCGGATTGAACCGCACATACTGGTAGTCGCCAGACACCTCAACCCCGCGCTTTTCTTGAGCCCGCGTCGAAACTGTCGCCAGGAGAAATAACCCAAATACAATCATTACCTTACGCATTCTTCCCTCCGTGAGTTCCTAAGCTAGGATAGGGTGGTACTGTTACTATGGTGGAGCGCTAAACGGGTCCCGGCAAGGCTCGTCGTAGAAGTGTTTCGTATGTGGAAATTGGCCCTTTGGCCGGGCCGTTCTGACCCACGGACCAGCCTCTTTTCGTCAACCAGATGCAGCCTGACGCGTCCCCACTTGCAGGCATGCGGTTCACGCATTACTATCCCATTCGCTCCAAAATGCACTCGGAGCGCTTTTCCAGCCAGCGACCTTCTCTTGAGGGAGAAATCACTCCATGAAACGTCTTGCTCTTGTTCGCACGCTAACCCTGGTCAGTGCGTTCGCTGTGGTTTTCATAGCCGTACCTTCCTCGCATGGACAAGATTGGGCCAAGGCCGCCCTTGCAAAATCGCCGCGTCACGGCGAATGGGTCACCGTAAAGCACGGCGACCGCGCGGTCGAAACCTTTGTGGTGTACCCCGAATCGAAAAGCAAGACTCCGGTCGTTCTTCTCATTCACGAGATCTTTGGCATGAGCGATTGGGTGCAGGATCTGGCCGACCAGGTCGCTGCCGCGGGCTACATCGCGGTCGCTCCCGACTTGCTTTCCGGCATGGGGCCGAATGGCGGGCGAAGCAATTCCTTCGACGAATCTGCCGTGCGGGAAGCCGTCGGCAAACTGAACGCCGACCAAATCACGGCGGACCTGAACGCCGTAGCGGACTACGCTCTTAAACTGCCCGCTTCGAGCGGCAAGCTATTTGTGGCCGGATACTGCTGGGGCGGCAGCCAGTCATTTCGCTTTGCCACCAATCGCCCGGACTTGGCCGCAGCGTTTGTGTTTTACGGCGGCCCACCAGAAAAAGACGCCATGACGCACATCAAAGCTCCCGTCTACGGCTTCTACGCCGGAAACGACGCGCGCATTGACGCCACGATTCCTGACACTGTCACGGCCATGAAAGCTGCCGGCAAGACCTACGACCCGGTGACCTACGATGGCGCAGGACATGGCTTCATGCGCGCCGGCGAAGCTCCCGACGCCAACGACGCCAACAAAAAAGCCCGCACCGACGCGTGGGTGCGCTGGAAATCCTTGCTGAGCAAATAGGTCAAAGCCCGGAAAAGCTAGCCTGGCAACCTGCTTTCCACGCCTTATGCGGAATGCAGGCGCTTCAAAAGCTGAATCTGCCCTGCGTGATAAACCGCGTGGCATGTAATGCCGAGCACTAGGGTAAAGCGTTCGGCATCGGAAAGCTTGGATTGCACGCGGCCGGATACCGTGTCCCCGACCGTCGCTAAGAGCTTTTGTTGCTCTTCTTCAACTGCAGACCGAATTTGCGGCCAACTCATGCGCTTCTCATCTGGTAGTTCGAACCAGTCCTCCCCTTCCAAGACGAACGGCTCTGGAGTCGTGCCCGAAAGCTGGCCACGCACCGAACGCAAGCAATAGGCGTGATGCAGCGCGACTTCCGCGATGTTATGACGCGCTGCCGACGGCCGGCGGAACGCAAGCTCGGGAGATACATCGGTGAGCGCTGCCTTTAGGTCCGGCCCGTGCCACGCCCCTGAGCCGTATCCTTCATCGAGAACGCGCGCAAGAAAACGCGCTTCCGGTGCTGCTGAGACGGTTGCCTTGCTGGTGCCCATGTAAGCCTCCTTGAAGAAAGTTCTTTTGAAACACGAATCCACTCAACGAATGCGCCGCGCGCGAAACTCGCCTTCGAGCTTCCAGGTCTGACCGTCCGATTCGAGCGCTTCGCCGATCCAGTGAAACGAATCTGGTGTGATCTCTGTAAATCTCCATCGAGTGGCCGTGCCATCGGGGCGCGCACCCATTTGCACGATGTCTTTGCCGATTCTGCGGCCAATCTGCTGTTCGCGATGCCCGCTTACTGGGTTGATCCAATGGATGCGCCAGGCCTGAATCGCGGCATCCCAGACACGCAGCGTTGTGCCATACATGTTGTTGGTTTTGTCCTGGTCCGGGTGACGAACCGAACAGCGCGGCATAATCCAGACGTCCTGGATCGCGCGCCCTTCCAAGACCCACGCAAAGTGCGCTTCGCCCTGAATGCGCCGCGCCCCGACGTCCACCCCCTGGTAATGAAAAACTTCCAGGTCCCAGCTGCCGACCAGCCAGCCGTACACATCCTCCGATTCACGAATTTCCCTAGAGCGCCCGGCTGCCTTCAAGAGCTCCGGAAAACCAAGCGTCTGCTGCAATTGTGTTGCATTCATAATGGCGTCCCTTCTTACTTGGAACGAATCCGTCCCTTTTTACGGGCTTCACGCATCGAACCGTCGTGACTTAGAGACTTGCTAGAATCCTTGTACGACCGCGCAGAGGGGAGTTTCTTGGCGAAAATTGCTGTGGAATTGGAGCAGGCCGTAGCACGTCGCGCCGCGCGTGGCGGGCCCGGTGGCCTCTCTTCGCGCGTCCTCGCCCAGGGCGAGGGATGGCACGTCGCTGACATGACCTGCACCTGCGGCCCGCAGGATCGTCGCTTCGAGGAACAGCATCCGTTCTTCACAGTTGCTGTGGTTTTGGCTGGGACGTTTCAGTATCGCGGCTCGCTGTCTCGTTCAGGAAGTGTTCAGGAACTGATGACGCCGGGTTCCCTGCTGCTCGGTAACGCAGGTCAATGCTTCGAGTGCGGTCACGAACACGGATTGGGAGACCGCTGCATCTCTTTTCGATATTCGCCGGATTACTTCGAGCGTCTTGCAGCGGATGCGGCAGTGGTCCGAGGCCGGCCCAACTTCTCCGTGCTTCGGCTCCCGGCCCTGCAACCCTTGTCCGGAATCGTTGCCCGCGCTTCGGCTGGGCTCATCGGCGCTCGAGACACGTACTGGGAAGAACTCAGCATGCAGCTAGCTGCAGAAACGATGGAACTGACAAATGGGCAATCCCCAAAAGGAGTCAACCCAACGCCAAGTACTGTCGCTCGGGTGACGCGGGCGGTGAGGATGATTGAACGAAAAACCGATATGGAGCTATCTCTGCGAGACCTTGCGCGAGAAGCAGGCCTAAGTCCTTACCACTTCCTGCGCACATTCCAGCAGGTCACGGGCGTCACGCCACACCAATACATCCGGCGCATGCGCCTTCGCGAAGCGGCGGCGCGATTGGCGGCTCATAAAGATAAAATTCTAGATATTGCCCTGGATTCCGGCTTCGGTGATGTATCGAACTTCAACCGCGCCTTTCGAGCTGAGTTTGGCGTCCCTCCGCGCACCCATCGCGCCGGCGCAGACCGCTGATTGCTCGTAGCAAGTCTCAAGGCAACCCAAACGCGAATAGCGTGGAACCCGCGGCGATCGCCACGTATTGCTGGCCATCAATCGCGTACGTCATGGGCGAAGCGTAAACCGAAGCGCCGCACTGGAAGTGCCACAGAATCTTTCCCGTGGCCGCATCGAGCGCCATGAAATTCCCTTCCGCGTCGCCAGTAAAAACAAGTTCGCCGGCCGTCGAAAGCACTCCGGACCACGACGGCGAAAGGTGCTTCATCTCCCATTTGATTTGGCTCGTCGTGGGATCGATGGCTCTCACCGCTCCCCAAAACGGCTGGGCATCATCGTTGGGGAAATACGCGCTGCCGTAAAACGCATGACCTGCTTCGTAAGGCTGCGGCGCTGTGCTGAAAATGTCGCACTGTTCGCGCGCCGAAACGTAGAAAAGTTTCGTTTGCGGGTCGTAGGTTGGTGACATCCAGTTCGTCGCTCCGATCGCCCCCGGACACACGGGCACACCCGCAAGCGTGGGTGAAGCTTCCTTTCGCTCGATGGGTACGCCGCTCGCTTCTTTGGAATTGCTCCAGGTGACGCGCCCATAGGGAGTGGCGGAGAGCAGCTTTCCGCTGGCGCGGTCAATCACATAGAAAAAACCGTTTCGGTTAGCCTGCACGATGAGGTGCCGGTCGCCATCGTCGACCAGCACGGGAACCTGCGTCGCATCGTAATCGTGCTCGTCGTGCTTGGTGAATTGGAAATGCCATTTCAGCTTGCCGTTGTCCGGATCGAGCGCCAACAACGAATTGCTGTAAAGATTGTCGCCCGCGCGGCCCTCTCCGCGATTCGACGGCGAAGGATTCCCCGTGGTCCAAAACGTCGTGTTCGTCGCAGGATCATACGTCCCGGTGATCCATGCCGGCGCGCCGCCGATTTTCCACGAGTCGCCTTCCCAGGTTTCATGGCCCGGCTCGCCCGGAGCAGGAACGGTATAGAAACGCCACTTGCGCGCGCCCGTCGCAGCGTCGTACGCATCAACGAAGCCGCGAATGCCGTATTCGCCGCCCGAGACGCCGATGAGCACAAGATTCTTGACCACCAGCGGCGCCAGCGTGATGCTGTACCCCCTGTTGTAGTCTGACCCGCCGACCGTGTTGACGTCCCAGGCGACATTTCCCGTTTTTGTGTCGAGCGCGATGACGTGCGCGTCGAGTGTCCCGAGAAAAACCTTATCCCCAAGAATCGCGAGCCCGCGGTTCACGCGGCCGCAGCAAGGGCGAATATCCGGCGGCAGCGCGCGCTGATACTGCCAGATCGGGCGGCCGGAACGCGCGTCCAACGCAAACGCTCGGTCGTCGGCACCGGTCGCATAAAGAACCCCCTCTACGACGAGCGGCGTGGTCTCAAATTTTCCGCCAGCCATGGTTTGGTACGCCCACTTAGGCACCAGCAAGCCAGCGTTGGACGTTTTGATTTGATCGAGTGTGCTGTAGCGGTGCCCAGCATAGTTCCCCGAATACATCAGCCAGTTTTGCGGCTCCTTCGCCGAATCGAGCAACCGCTGTGAACTAACCTGCGCCGAAGCCATGGAGCTCAAACCACCGCCAATGACGTAGATCAGCAAAGCGGCTCCCGCGTGTCCCCCTATTGTCATTCCGAAGCCGTGGGTTTTGCGGCTGAGGAATCTGCTTTTTTCTTTCAACGCGTTCAACCCGCCTTTCATTGGCCACCTATACTTTGCAAATAGGCGATGAGGTCCTGCAGGTCCTTATCGCTCAGCGTTTTCTGGTCATAAGCAGGCATCGCCGATTCGCGGCGCTTCTCAAGCGACCGCAGCTTGTCCTTCTCAAAGAGATGAAGTTGCTCGCGCGTATCCAGCATTTGCAGCGTGAACTGGTCTTCGTTCAAAACCACGCCGCTTAGTTTCGCCCCGTCCGCGGTCACAACCGATACCGACTCATACTCCTGCGGAAACTCTTTCATCGCCTCAAAAATGCCTTGCGCCAGCCGACGGCTGGGAGTCCGCATGGATTCAACGAGATATTCTGTCGAACGCGACGCGCCTACGGTCGTCAAATCGGGCCCCAGGCGGCCGCCCTTGCCTGCAATCATGTGACAAGTGGAGCATCCCGCCGCGCCATTGAACAGTTCCTTCCCATGAGCCGCATTTCCAGCGGGCCGCGTGGGAGATTTCACCTCCACGCTGCGAATGTAGGTGACCACCTGCCAGATTTCTTGGTCGCTCATGCCCACGCCGATGCCGCCGTTGGTAGCCGCGGGCATGGCCGTGCCCGCGATTCCATCGTGGATGTTGTGAAAAATCTCCGCGTCCGAGCTTCCGTGCCGTTTTGCCCGCGTCAGATCGGGGCCGCGCCCTCCCCCGCGCGCGCCCAGCCCATGGCAAAACGCGCAGTTCAAACGAAATTGATACTCGCCCACCTTTGCGATTTTCGCGTCGCCGGCGTACGGATTCTTCTCTTGCGCAAACAGTGGACAGCCCAGCGCTGCACCGACCAGCAAGGTCCAGCACATGAGGATAGGAAACCAGCACGCGGCTGTCGTTTGTTTTCGTGGAACCGGTGCAGACACGCTCGATTGGCGCATGAAACTCTCAGCTCCTTTGAAACGGGTCGGTTAGGCGCAACTATACCATTGGGCGGCGAAGACGATGCCGGTGAAATTTTGTTGTAAGACTCTCTTTTGAGGGCCCGAGGACCCCAGACCGGCAGGTGCAAGCATTGCGGTAACCAGGTAGTTCCGCTAAAATCTCGCGCGTTGGTGCTCGTGAGCAACACACCTCTCAAGCCGCGCATCGCCATCGGTTCCGATCACGCCGGATTTTCCGTCAAAGAAACAATTCGCAAGTATCTTGAAAGTGCAGGCTATTCGGTAAGTGACCTGGGAACTTCCTCCGAAGAATCGGTTGACTATCCCGACTACGGCAAAGCGGTGGGCGAACGCGTCATCTCAAAGCAAGTGGATTTAGGCATCGCGGTCTGCGGCTCAGGCATTGGCATTTCCATCGCCGCGAACAAAGTACCAGGCATCCGCGCCGCGCTCGCGCATGACGTAAACACCGCGCGCCTCGCACGCGAACACAACGACGCCAACGTTCTCGCCCTCGGCGGCCGTATGGTCACCGACGAAGCCGCCATCGAAATGGTTCAAGTCTTCCTGACCACCGCCTACCTGGGCGGCCGCCACCAGCGCCGCCTCGACAAAATCTCGGCCATCGAAAGAGAAGCACGAGGTGTCGCTGCCAAACGTGCAGGTTAGCGGAATTGGCTTTCCGCAACTCCATCCGATAAAATCGCTGCTTCGTTGATACTCACCCGCCGCCAGGGAAATGAGGATTTGCGATGACGCAGTTAACATCTTCCGCCAATGACCGTATGAACCGCCCGCTCGATTCCGTCGATCCGCAAATCGCCGACCTCCTTCGCGAAGAAGCCCACCGCCAGGCCACGGGTCTCGAACTAATTCCGTCAGAGAACCTCGTCTCCGAAGCCGTTCTCGAAGCCATGGGTTCGATTTTCACCAACAAATACGCCGAAGGCTATCCCGGCAAGCGTTATTACGGCGGCTGCGAATTTGCCGACAAAGTTGAACAACTCGCCATCGACCGCGCGAAAGAGCTGTTTGGCGCCGAACATGCCAACGTCCAGGCCCACTCCGGAACTTCCGCCAACGTCGCAGTCTATATGTCCCTCCTGCAACCCGGCGACACGGTCCTCGGTATGAATCTCTCGCACGGCGGCCACCTCACGCACGGGCATCCGCTCAATTTTTCCGGCCGCATGTACAAATTCGTGGCCTACGGCGTGCGCAGGGAAGACGAGCGCATCGATTACGATGAAATCGAAAAGCTCGCGCATGAGCACAAGCCAAAAATGATTGTTGCCGGCGCCAGCGCCTATCCGCGCATCATCGATTTCGAGCGCATCGGCAAAGCCGCGAAAGCGGTCGGCGCGCTTTTCTTCGTGGACATGGCACACATCGCAGGACTCGTAGCCGCCGGCGTCCATCCAAGCCCCATTCCGCACGCCGACGTTGTCTCCACCACCACGCACAAGACCCTTCGCGGTCCGCGCGGCGGCATGGTGCTGTGCAAAGCGGCCTATGCCAAGGAACTCGACAAGCTCACCTTCCCGGGAACGCAGGGCGGCCCGCTCGTGCACACTATCGCGGCCAAAGCCGTCTGCCTGAAAGAAGCGATGGAGCCTGGGTTCAAGGAATACCAGAAGCACGTCGTGGCCAACACCAAAGCCTTGGCCGCAGCGGTGGCCAAGCGCGGATTCCGCATCGTGAGCGGCGGCACCGACAATCACTTGTTTCTGATCGAAGTCCACTCACGCAACGTCACCGGTTCCGACGCCGAAAAAGCCCTCGACCGCGCCGGGATCACCGTCAACAAAAACTCGATTCCCTTCGATCCGCTTCCGCCCATGAAGGCTGGCGGCATCCGCCTGGGCAGTCCTTCCATCACGACGCGCGGGATGCGCGAGCCGGAAATGGAACAAATCGCCGGCTGGATCGCTGATGTCCTCGCGAACATTGGAAACACCGAGGTCGAACAGCGCGTCCGCAAACAAGTCGCCGACCTCGCCGCAAAATTTCCCGTCTACGCCGCGCGCATGCACGCCGGCAAAGCGCATTCCGAACACGCACGCGCCTAGCCGGTCGCCTCACGGCACGTTTTTGATACTATCAGCCGGGCCCGCAGCACGAATTGTCTTGCACCCATGAATGTCTTCAACGCGACCGCCGACTTCGAGCGCTGGCTGGCAAAGCGCCTTCCGATCGTGCGCCAGGACATTGCCCTGAAGCATCAGCACATGGCCGAAGCGGCCTTTCCCTTTTTTCGCGCGACGTTTTACCGCTGGCTCCAGCTGTGGCCGGAAGCTTGTCCCGAACTGGCCAAGGCACCGTCGGTTCTCGCCGTCGGCGACCTGCACATCGAAAACTTCGGCACCTGGCGCGACGAAGAGGGCCGCCTCATCTGGGGCGTCAACGACCTCGATGAGGCCTGGCCTTGTGCATTTGCGTTGGATCTTGTCCGGCTCACCACCAGCACCTATCTGGCCATCTCCGCCGAGCATCTCTGCCTCACGCGCCGCCAAGCCGCCGAAGCCGTCGAGGAAGGCTACCGCGACGCCATCGCCGCCGGTGGCAAAGCCTTCGTGCTCGCCGAGCATCATCAATGGCTTCGCCTCCTGGCTCTCAGCAAGCTGCGCGACCCCGTGCGCTTCTGGGAAAAAATGCAGCAGAATCCGCCCTACACTGCCAAGCCGCCCGCCGAAGCGCGCAAGCTCATCGAGGAGATGCTCCCAGACCCCTGCCGCGCTTACCAACTCAAGCGCCGCATCGCCGGGCTTGGCAGCCTGGGACATCCCCGCATCCTCGCGCTTTCGACCTGGCAAGGCGCCTTCATCGCGCGCGAAGCCAAAGGAATCCGCACGTCGGCCTGGGCCTGGCTCAAAAACAGCTCCGTCGATGAGCTTTATGGCGCAAAACTGGCGAATTCCGCCATACGCGTCAAAGATCCCTGCGTCCGTTTTCACGGTCACTGGCTCGTTCGCCGTCTCGCCCCCGATTGTTCCCGAATCGAGCTTTCCTCCCTGCCCAAAGAACGCGACGAGTCGCGCCTCCTCTATGACATGGGCTGGGAAACCGCCAACATGCACTTCGGCAGTCCCAAGGCTATTCCCAACGTAAAGGGCGACTTGGCATCCCGCCGCGGCCGTTGGCTCCACAAAGCCGCCAAAGTCATGTTCAAAGCCACGCTAAAAGATTGGGAAAACTGGCGCAACGATTGGAAAAAATCAGCCAGGGGCAATTAAAAAGGTATCTCCCGTTTTGATCAGTTGTGAGGTCCTGCCAGGTGTGCTTTAATCCCCACCTCTGCACTGGAACAGGTCTCCGGCGGAGCATACCGTGGGAACTGTAATTCCGCTTTCAGACGCTTCGCGCCGCCCGACGCGATTCGCGGTCGCGACCGCTTTCATCATCGCCATCAACGTCTTCGTGTTCATCCTGGAATTGCTGCGCGGCGATCCCTTCGTCCTCAAGTGGGCCGCGATCCCGGCGACCATCTTCTCCAGCCATCACTGGATCACGATTCTTACCGCCATGTTCATGCACGGGAGCTGGTCCCATATTATCGGCAACATGGTGTTCCTCTGGGCTTTTGGACGGGAAGTCGAAGACGCCATGAGTCCGCTGCGGTATTCCATCTTTTACCTGCTTGGAGGGTTAGCGGCCACGCTGGCTCAGGTCGCGGCCACTCCCGCCTCGACGGTCCCCAACCTTGGCGCCAGCGGAGCGATTGCGGCGGTCATGGGCGCGTTCCTGGTCACTTATCCCCGCGATAAAATCAAGTCCCTGCTCATCATTTTTATCTTTGTGCGCGTAACCTTCATTCCGGCCGCGCTCTTGATCGGCGTATGGTTCCTCATCCAGCTTGTAAACGCGGGTTCCGTAGCTACCGTGCAGACCGGCGGAGTTGCCTATTTGGCCCACGTCGGTGGCTTCCTCTTCGGAGCCATCACCGCGCGATGGTTCGAGCGTTCCCGTCCCGTTGTCAGCGAACCATGACCGCTAGTTCGGCCTGCAAACAGACGCGCCGCGTCTGTAATTGTACTCACCGGTTACAAATGGGTTGGAACCAAAGTCCCACAAAGTACCCCCTGTCCCTGCCGCGTCCCTTACAACTCCAGTCCCGCTGCACCAAGACTGTCCTGTTGTTCAGTAGATTCTCCGCGAAACGTCGTGTACGTTCAAAAATGACTGGGATGGGAAACATTCTCGCAACCGTTGTGCTGGCCGTTCCGCTGCTCACCTGGCTTTGCGGAACACTCCTTCAGGGCACTTCCCAATTGCGGTTGGCGCGTACACCCTCCGCGCCTCGCGGGAACGCCCCCACTCCCTGGGATTCCAATTCTTCCGCAGGCCGGATTCGCCCGGCGCGACTGAGGTGAGATAATGATGGATACCGAAGCTTTCCGGGAGTTCAAGACCGGCCTAACCCTCCTTCGAGACAGACACGCAGACAAAGCTCTTGCCCACATGCGGCGCGCCGTAGAACTCGACAAGAACAATCCCTACTACATGTCCTACCTCGGCGTGGTCATTGCGCGCTCGGAAGGAAAATGGGGTGAAGCTGAGCGCCTCTGCGACTCCGCCGTTCGCATGAAGAGAAATCAAGCGCAGCTCTATTTGAATTTGGCGGAAGTTTACGCTGCCGCCGGCCGCCGTGAAGACGCCCGCGAAGCCCTCGAATCCGGCCTGAAATTTGCCCGCCGCGACGTGCGACTGACCGTCGCCATCAACAAGCTGACGCAGCGCCGCGCTCCAGTATTGAGTTTCCTTTCCCGCACGCATCCCTTGAACCGCCAGCTTGGCATGATTCGCCATCGCACCATGCGGATCCTGGGACAGGCGTAGCAACAAGGACCAGCTTTGTAACGAGTTCTCTCCACCCCCAAACACAGGAACGGGCGCCCCGTAACAGGGACGCCCGTTCTTGTTTTTCCGACCGCCGCGCGAGAAGCCCTCGGCAGCAACCGTCTAGTTGTCTTCGCCGCTTTCCCGTCTTCAAGGAATTCATTGCACCGATCGAGCTTTCTACCCTGGTGCCCTGCATCGGGCGAAGTCCCGCGGGGATTCGCTTGTCCCTCTCTACCGCCAACAGCAAACAGCCAGCCGCGCACCCGTTTTTGCCCTACATTGGAAGAGAGAGAGGGGAGCCCGAAGGCCGCCGCTACGCATGATGTGTTGAAAGGCGTTAGAACGGGGTGCTGCCGCCGAAGTTGTAGGAGTGTTGCATGCCCATTTCCATGAGGATCTTAATGCCGATGCCGAACATGCCGGTGGGCAAAACGTCGCGGCGCACGACTTCCGCCAGGTACTCGCGATTCAGCGCGGCTGGGTTATTGGAATAAGGCATGGTCACAAAGAGCCGCAAGCCCACCTCATAGGCCGCCTCGCTCGACTGAAAATAGACGCCGGACCGCGACACGCTCACCGAGCCGCGCAAGTCCTCGAAATGCGGCTTCTTCGGATCCGAAGGGCGAATGCGCATGAGCTGCGTGATTTTGCAGCGGCGGTTGCCTCGCCGCTCGGTCTGCGTACCCGCCAGCTTGGTTGGTGTTTCTGTGGGTTTCTGAGTCATGAGCTTCTGAATGAAATCTTGGTGTGCCGACATTGTGAACCCGACCTTCCGGACAAATCCTGTCTATCCAAGAAAAGTCTAGTGCCGTGGCGACACAAAAACCTATGGCGAAGTCGTACCCCTAAAAGGGTAGTGCCTCGCAGGGAAAATAGTAGTACGTGGGTACTACAAAAGAAAGCCGCCGGTGAGAAACCTGAGGAAAAAGTGAGGACGAAATGGGGCTCGCCGCGAAAACGCAGGAAGAGAGTCCCAAGTGTAGTACCCAATAATGCAATATACCACAAATAAAACCACCGGCCGGCCCGGGCAATCGCCCCGGAGAGCAGCCTCGCTATAGTCAATGCGACTGGCGCTGCCCCTTACTCTGCGGTCTGCGCTCGTTCGACCGATCCTGCCGGTACCAACTCCTTGCCAGGATCACTCGCTTCGCTCGGGATGACAGGAGCAGGGCCCTGGGGTATAGTGCCAGTTCAGACCCGGCGGCAAACCAATCTCAAAAATCGAAAGGTGAAACGATGTCCGCGAACTCCTTTCTGAAACTGACTTCACGCCGCGCGATGCTGCGCGATGCCGGCACGCTTGCAGGAAGCGGCTTCCTGGCGCAACTCTTCCCTGCCTCGCTGCGGGCTGCGTTTCTCTCGAACGCCCCGCAGCAGAGCGCTCCCGCCGACGCGGCTGCGGCATTTCGCGCGCAGATGGGCGCCAACCCGATTCAGGCCCAAAAGCTCGCGGAGAATCTCACCATGCTCGCCGGGCCTGGCGGAAACGTCACCGTTCTCAACGGCCCCGACGGCAAAATTGTGGTGGACACGTTCGTCTCGCCGGCGTGGCCGAAGCTCAAGGAGTCGCTCGAGGCCATCGGCAACGCGCCCGTGAAAACCGTCGTCAACACGCACTGGCATTTCGATCACGTGGACAACAACGGGCCTTTGCACGCCGCTGGCGCGACGATTCTCGCGCACGAAAACACCAAGAAGCGCATGGCCGAGACGCATGACCTGCCTGTTCTCGGGTTGCACTTCCCGCCTTCGCCCGCGGATGCGTGGCCGGCGCAAACCTTCGCCGCCACGCACAAGCTACAGGCCAATGGCGAAACCCTCGCGCTCGAGCACGTCGCTCCCGCGCACACCGATACGGACATCTTCATCCACTTTGAAAAAGCCAACGTCATCCAGACCGGCGACCTGTCTTTCAATGGCTTCTATCCCTACATTGATAGCGGCACGGGTGGCAAAGTCAGCGGTATGATCGCGGCGAACGATAAGATTCTGAAGCTGGCCAACAACGATACCAAGATTGTCCCCGGCCACGGCCCGCTGGCCACCAAGGCCGACATTGTGAAATTCCGAGACATGCTGGTCACCGCGCGCGAACGTGTTGCGAAGTTGAAGGCCGCCGGAAAATCCGCGCAGGAAGCCGCTGGCGCCAAGCCCTTCGCCGACCTCGAAGACGCCTGGGGCAAAGGCTTCTTTAACGGCGACGTGTTTGTGCAAATCCTGTACCCCGCGCTGTAAGCGACCATCGGGCCGCCCGTTCCATCTATGAATCCGCCACTGGCCCTCGAGACTTGCCCCAACCGTGGCCGCATCGGCAAGAAACACGGAACACGCGAACTCCTAATTCCCTCTTTGCCCTACATCATCCTGTATCAAGTCAGTGGCGATACCGTCCACATCGCCAGGATTTTGCACGCGGCCGAGCAGTGGCCTGCCCGGGCAGCAACGTCGCGATCTTGGTTTAGAATCACCGACCGAATATGTACTGGGAGGAAAGAATGCCGGCGTCCGTCAGCTTGAACACTGTTTACCCCCGCAAGATGGCTGCGGTGCGGCGCGAGGTTGCGCCGGGCGCGGTTGGGTCGGCGTGGGGGCCGGCGCTGGGCAAGGTCTGGGAGTTCCTTCGCAGCAAGCCGGGGCTGCGGACCGATGGCCATAACATTTTTCTCTATCACCACCCGACCCAGGCGGGCGCGCCAATCCTGTGCGACTTCGGTGTCGAGGTCACGGGCACATTTGAACGTGCGGGCGAGGTGTACGCAACCGAAACGCCAGGGGGCGAGGCTGCCGTCGCCGTCCACCGCGGCCCGTACCAGCGCATGAACGAGGCGCACGATGCGATCGGAGAGTGGATGGCGGCGAATCAGAGAGAGTCCGCGGGGCACTCGTGGGAGATCTATGGGGATCCGACGCCGAATCCGGCCGACACCGAGACGACGGTCGTGTATCTCTTAAAGTAGCCTTCGCGCTCCGGGCGAGTGGTCGATGCGAAATTACCAAGTCGGAGGCCGGTTCAACGCCGCGGCTCCAGTGTAAATCGGAAATCGTAGAATCGGCAGCATCGCGCTGGTACTTTTGCCAGCTGCGCACCCGATTCCTCCTAGAGTTGAATCACGTGAGGTGCAAACCCTTTTTGCACAAGGAGGAAGCCTATGCCGATAAAAACCCCGAGAGAGCTTTTTGTGATGCTGCTCACCGATGTACGACAGGGGGCAGAAAAAGCCGAGAAGATCTATGAGGAGCTTGGACAGTTGGTTCAAGATTCTCAGATCAAAGATGCACTGAAGGCGCGAGCATTCGTATCAGGCAAGGTTCTTGATACGCTCGACGAGTGCTTCAAACTTCTCGGCGAGCAGCCCGCAAAGCTCACTGGGAGGTTGCAGGAAACGTTGATAGAAGACTTCCGCAGGGAGCTGGCTGAAATTCAAGGTCCCGCGGCCAGACGTATTTTCGCATTGATGAAACTCAATCACCTTGCACAGTTTCGCATCAGCGAGTACCGCGCCCTAATCGCAGCAGCAGAAGCGGTTGGGCATCATGGAGTCAGTCTGCTATTGGAAACCTGCCTTGCAGCCAAAATGACGTTTGTGGAACGGACACAACGCTTCCTCAGGGAATTCGTCGAGACGAAGGTAGCCGAACGTGTTGCGGGAGCATCGGCGTAGGACGTTAGACAAAAAGTCCCGTTCACAAGGGTCCGCGTGCAACCCCTGCGGACCCTTACCTTGGTTTGCAGTTTGTAGGTTCTTCGTCGACGCCGAATGGTCTTTTCAACGAATGCCTTTTGTTCTCATGGCGCATTTTGAGTTTTGTAACTCAAAAGCGCGCATCTGCCGAAGGGTTCCAAACCATGCTTGATGCCATCCTTTTTGTGATACTGGGTTTGGTTGTTTTCTGGGTGTTGACGGCCATTTTTGAGGCGCTAGGATTAAAAGACCGTCCTTATACTGCCCGGCTCCTTGCCGCGGTTCTTACCATTGTTGCGGCCTATGTTGGGACGGGATACCAACATTGGTGGCAGGTATTGATTGGAGTGGGCGCCGCTTTTGTGTACCTCCAGATACTGAAAGAGTCTCACCACAAATCAGTGGAAAAATCATAGTGAAGAACTGCCAATCACTGTCCATTTGATTTTCCCGGTTTCGAATACAGGCTGACAAGGCGTGCCACCAGAACTGCCAGGAACAGTTGCCCGCCAACGCCTTCGAGGATGGCCAGGCCCCTGGCGAAGTCCGCACGCGGCGCGATGTCCCCGTAACCAAGCGTCGCCAGTGTAACGAAGCTAAAATAGATTGCACTCGTCTGGGAGAATTGGCCGCTCGCGGCGAAGGCGCCATGGCTGATCTGTTCAAGAACCCAATACAAGAGACCGAAGCAAATACCGGCAAGCAAGTAAGCACTAAGAGCCGCATACAGATGCTCGGCATCGACCTCGGTAGCGCCCATGGCAAAGCGCAGCGCCGAAACCGCTGCAAACATCCCAATCATGGTCCACGTTCCCAGCGTCATCGCGGAGAGCACCTTGTGCCCGAGCCAATCGGTAAGTGGACGCGCCAGCCAGACAACGATCATGAGCCCCAGCAGAAGGGATCGGCGTTTCACCGAGTTGGCCGGTATGATTGCGGCAAGGAGGCTTGCAGCCACGAGTGACTCGAACAGGGTTCCGCTCAGTTTTAAGCCGCTAAGAGCTGGAGCCGCCACCATGGTAAGGAAGAGCGTATAGAACAGAATCGAGTAGCGACGGCGCAGGTAGGCCTCCGCTAAATCGGTTAGCATGATGTTTGCACTACTCATCACGTTTGCAAGAGCAGCGAGAGATGCGGGAAGGAGCACCCAATGAAACGCTCCTTACGTTTTTGAAAATAGTTGCGTTTTCTATCAAATCTCCTGCGAATTGGCGGGAGTTCGATCTAGCCAGGCGATGAACACCTTGTAACCCACCGATAAAATGACCGCACCAACGAACAAACCGATTATGCCCAACGCCACGAACCCGCCAATCGCACCGAGAAATACCACCGCGATGGGAACTGGGACGCCTCGCCCCAAGAGAATGGGCTTCAGTACGTTGTCCATCAGGGCAACGACGAGGCACCAAATCAAGAAAATCACGGCTTTGGTAAGGCTCGAGATCGCGAACATATAAATGACGGCAGGAATAAGGACCAGCGTTCCCACCTGCAGCACGGCGGCAATCAGGAACAGAATCGCCCACAAACCGGCGGCCGGTAGTCCTGCCAAGACAAAACCAAGGGTCGCGAGAAGCGATTGGATCAAAGCCACGCCAAGAATTCCTATAGTAACGCTACGGATGGTGGCGCTGGCGAGCCGCTCAAACTCCGGACCTCTTTCGCCAAAAATACGGATGGCCACTGAATCCGCGCCTCCAACTGCGTTCTTGGCTTTGGCAAGAAGGACTCCGGCAACGACGATGGAGAGAGCGAATTGCAGCATGATGAGGCTAATTCCGGCAGAGGCGGATAGCAAGCCGGCGACCATCGCTTTGATTTGTGGAGCAAAGCCCTTGAGGGCGGTGGTCATGTTCGTCGAAGCCAGGCTCCACGCGTTTTTGAGAGGAACACCTATGACGGGCCAGCCTTCGATTCTGGCGGGGGGCGGCGGGATCATTGCCGTTCCATCCTTCAGCTGTGGTGCGAGGGTTTGTATGCCTCCAACCAATGTTCCTGCGAGCAGGAGCGCCGGAACGATTAACAAGGTTAAAAGGAGAATGGTAATAAGGACTGAGGACAGCACTCCGTGGCCGCGCAAGGCACGCTGCAGCTTTTCGTAACCCGGGTAAACGGCGATACCGATGATAATTCCCCAAGTAATTAAAGGAAGGAAGGGACGCAAAATAAGGAAACAAGCGGCAACCAAGAGGAATATCAGCCCGACGTGGGTGGACACCTCAACAGCCCGATTCACGTAGTCCCTATTGTCCACTAGCTGTCTCATTCCTGAGTCGGTGTGTTCTTTGCCCTCTTTAACATTCAAAGTTAGAAGCCCAAGGCGGGTTCCCACACTGGCAGAAGTGACAGTCTGACAAGTCGCGCGGTGAATCCTTGGGTCTCCTCCCTTGCCGCAGCCGCTGATGCGCGCCTTTATTTGGTACTAGGAGCAAGTAAGTTGCGCTATAGTCTCCGCCGCATCATTGCGGACAGTTATGCCGGTATCTTCCGTCAACTCGAGCCTGATCTATGGCGCTTTAAAGGAATGCGGCGTGCGGCTGCTTTCGGCGCTGCCGGAGACGTGGCTGGTGCATCTGATCCGGCTGGCGGAGCAAGACCGGGAAATGACCTTGGTACGGCTCGCCAAGGAAGAGGAAGGGGTTGGAATTTCGGCGGGGGCGCACTTTGCGGGAGTGAAGTCGGCCATGCTGATGCAGAATCACGGCTTCCTGGCTGCGATTAACGGCATCGTCTCTTTCGCGCATCTTTACAAAATCCCTTTATTGATGCTGATCAGCTATCGCGGTTCCTTCGGGGAGCGCGATCCGTGGCAAACGCAAGGCGGAAATGTGACCGAGCCGCTCTTGCGGGCGCTGGGGATCCCCTACTGCTTCCTGGACGACGCGGAAACCGCCAAAAAGCGCCTTTGCCACGCGCAGAGGCTGGCGGAAAGCAGCTTGCAGCCCGTCGCCGTTCTGCTGACGCGCGACTTGATGTGGGAGGAATGATTTGGGAAAAATGATGCTGCGCGTCGACTGCCTGCGTGCCATTTACCCGGAACTGGAGAAGTCTCTGGTCGTCACCATCATGGGAGCGCTTCCGGCCGAGTTGCAATCGCTGGGGCACCGCGCGAACTTTTTCTATTTGCAGCATGCGATGGGACTGTCGTCTTCGACGGGGTTAGGCCTGGCGCTTTGCATGCCGGAGCAAAAAGTGATCGTCCTCGATGGCGACGGGTCGCTTTTGATGAATCTGGGCAGCCTTAGCACCATGGCGCGTTACCGGCCGCGGAATCTTGTCCATATCGTTTTCGATAACGAAAGCCTGCTTTCTGTTGGCGGCTTCCCAACCGCGACGGGAACAGGTACGGACCTCGAAGGAATCGCTCGCGCGGCGGGCATTCCGAGAGTCGCGACGGTGCGCGATCTGGAAAGTTTCAAGGCGGCGGTGATTGGCGGGGTGCAAGCGAACGAGTTGACCACCATTATCGCCAAGGTGGAAGCTACCGGCCCTGCGGCCTATGTCACGGGCTTGACGTTGCTAGAGAACCGCTTTCAATTCTCGCGTCATGCCCGGTCACTCAGGACACCTGAAGATCGACTGTCGTTATCGAAGGGGAACAAAAAGGTAACGCAGAGACGCAGAGTCCGCTGAGAAAGCAATAGAGAAGAGCTGGTGATTGAACGGACCTGCGCAGCAAGTCGAGAAACGGCCCGCTCCAGCCCCTCGACTTCCCTCGGGGTAAACAAGCGGGCGCTACAACGCCGGGGCTGGTTTCGTAGAGCTTGCGAGGGCCGAGCGATGCTGCGCCCCTACAGGAACGGCCGGATCCTGCAAGGTTTGGGAGGAGACGAATGTCAAACGTCTTGACGCAGCTGGTGGAAGAGCTTCGCGCCGGGCGGTTGCGAGTGGTAGACCTGACCCAGCCGTTGAGTCCCGAGACGCCTTTGCTGCCGCTCCCCAGCCAATGGAACAACACGCCGGCGTTCAAAATCTGGGAGCTATCGCGGTACGACGAGCGCGGTCCCGCGTGGTACTGGAATGGTTTCGAGACCGGCGAGCATACCGGCACGCATTTTGATGCGCCCGTGCATTGGGTCTCCGGAAAAGACCTGGCGGATAACACCGTGGACCGGATTTCGCCGCAGAAATTTGTGGGGCCCGCCTGCGTCATCGACGTACGCGAGGAAGTGGCGAGCAACCCGAACTATCTGGTGACGGCCGAGCGCGTGCAAAAGTGGGAGGAACAATACGGGCGCATCCCGGCGGGCGCGTGGGTTCTGCTGCGAACGGATTGGTCGAGGCGGACCGACCCGAAGGAATACATCAATTTGAGGGAGAATGGGCCACACACTCCGGGACTCGCGAAAGAAACAAGCATGCTGCTCGCGAAGGAGCGAGACGTGCTGGGTGTTGGTGTGGAGACGGTTGGCACCGATGCCGGCCAGGCGGCGACGTTTGACCCTCCGTTCCCCAATCACTACCTGATGCACGGCAGCGGCAAGTTTGGATTGGCCAGCCTGTGCAACCTGGATCAGCTTCCGCCGACCGGCGCGATGGTCATTGCCGCGCCGCTGAAGATTGTCGGCGGCTCCGGGAGCCCTTTGCGGGTGATTGCGATCGTGCCCTAGCCGGGCGAAGCAAAAAGGCGAGGAGTTACTTTCGCCCCTTATTTCGTTTTCATCCGGAACGAAACTTCTACCGGCACGCTGATCTTAACCGGCGTGCCATTACTGAGGGTGGCGGGTTTCATCTTCCACGTCTTCACGGCGCTAATGGCTTTGTCCGCAAAGCCGTTGCCTGGATCCTTAAGAACCCGAATGTCCTGCGGGTCGACATCGCCACTCTCCAAGACCGAGACTTGGAGCACGACTTTGGCGGAAGAAATCTTTGCTTTGCGCGCTTCCTCGGGATAGTCGGGATTTGGGCAGTACCGGCAAGATGGGTAAGAGGCTGGCTTCTCTTGATGAGTTGTTTGAGGTTGCGAAGCATCTTGAATCAAGCGGATGCGTGCGGCGTTGCCAACGCTGGACATGTCGGAGAGGATGACTTTGTCGCCCTCTTGGAGGCCGTCGAGGATTTCGATGGTATTCACCGAGGCGCGGCCAAGCTTCACGGTCGTGCGAACGGCTTCCGAGCCATCGTTGCTGAGCTTGAAGAGGTTCGCCTCGCTATTCGCGGCAGCATTCATCGGGCGTCCGACGTGAAGGACGTTGTCGATCTTTTCGATGTCAATGGTGCCGTCGATCTCGGTGCCAGCACTGACTCCGGCGGCGGGAGCGGAGTCGAGCGCAACATACACAGCGCGATTTCCCTCTAACACTTCCGCGTCGAGCCGGACTACGTGACCCTTCACAAGAAGGTCGCTGCGGTTCTGAATTGTGGCGCTCCGATTGGTGCGTATGTCGGAGACCATCACTTCGGGCAACGTGATTCTAGCGAGCAATTGCCCGGAGGATTCGTCGCGGACAAGCGTTCCGAGGCCACGAACCTGGCGGACCATGGGACCACGCTTCACGGTGTCAACCCAGATAGTGTTGTTGTAGACGGTAGGCACGTCTTGTGAGTTGCGGCTGCTCACTCCACCGGCAACACCTCCTGTAATGCCTCCTTCGACTCCGCCAGAAACGCCTCCTTGAGGCGCGTTTTGTAGCGCTCGCGGCGCTGCTTTGAGCGGGAAAGTCCACGCAGCGAGAGCGATGACCAGAGCGAGGCAGGACGAGATGAGAGCTAACGAAACGATTAGTCTTCTTTGAGACATACGAACCTCCTTCAGCATGAGTGCAACCCGCTCGACGAGCTGGCGTTCGGCGAGAAAAGGCGGCGCGGGAATGGCTGCGAGACCGGTGCGGCCATTTGTGAACTCAAGCAGGGCTTCGAGGTAGGACTTGCGCGCGTTGGTGAGACGGATGACTTCGAGGTCCACAACCTGCTCGCGCGCGAGGCGCACGCGTGAGATGAGCCAGGCGATGGCGGGATGGAACCAAAAGAGAGCGCGGCCCGCTTCTTCGACAAGATGATGGGCCCAATCGCGACGGCGGACGTGAAGCAGTTCGTGGCAGGCAATCGCGGATTGGAAGCGCAACTCGAGGGTCGGAAAACGGTCAGGAAGGAGCACCACCGGCGCGACTAAACCGAAAGTGACGGGCGAATCGACCTGGGAGGAAAGGCGAAACTCCGCGGGAGCATCAAATAGCGCGCGCAGGGCTTGGAGAACTGCGGCGGACTCCGCGGTAGTTTCGATGGGCCGGGAAGTTTGGCGGAGGCGCCGAAGTTTCAGGAGGCCAACTGCGAGGATAACGAAGCGAAGGGCGATCCCGGCGAGAATGATGATGCCAAGAATTGGCGCGAGCGTTTGAAGGCTGGGAAGATGCCAATGCGCGGGGACGGGAACGGATGGAAGTGGAACGTCGAAGTCGACAGAGAGTAATGGCGCTGGGATGGCGGGCGGGCGATGCCAGGGCTGGAGCAACGGGAGCAGCAAGCTGACTGCGAGGAGCGAACGCCAATACGCGAGAAGGACGTGAGGCTGGCGAAGCTCGAGCAGCGCCGCGAGAAATGCAGCCGCCAGGACCAGAAGACCTACCTGAAGGCTCCAGAAGAGCAAGTTAGAAAACCACAGCGGCATGTCCATGAACGGCTCCTTCAATGCTACGCGCGAGAGTTTTGGCTCGAACTCTCATTCGCTTTCCTCGACCATGCGGACAATCTTTTGCAAATCCTTTTCGCTGAGATGGCGCGACTTGACCAGGTGGACGAGGAGAGGCTCGGCTGAGCCATTGAACACGCGGTCGATGAATTCGCGAATCATGCCGCTGATGATTTGCTTTTGCGGCTGCGCGGGACGGTAAAGGAAGGCGCGGTCCTGCCGGCGCTTTTTGAGATAGCCCTTGGTTTCGAGGATTTTCATCATGGTCATGACGCTGGTGTAAGCGATTTTGCGGCGCTCGAGGAGGGCTTCGTAAACGTCGCGCACGGTGGCGGCGCCGCGCTGCCAGACGAGCTTCATGATTTCGAGTTCCTGGGGGGTGAGCGTATTGTGCTTGGGGCGCATACCAGATGTTTAGTACTAATTAATTCGTATGTCAAGCAAAAAGTGGACGCGGGAAGATGCAGGCGGAACGGCAGGGACCAGGCACAGAGTGGAGCCAGAAAGGCGCTTGCAAAATCCAGGCGCACCAAGATGACTTCCCTGTCGCCTTGTGCGATTCTTACTCCTCAAATCAAAGTGAGAAGGGCCGGGCTCCCGACCGGATCGGGATAAATTCCGCTCCGGCCTCTACGGGAAATTCGAGGCACGGACGATGCTGAAGAAATTCAAGGAATTGACCGAGAAGGAGATTTTGGCGATTGCCATCGCCGCGGAGGACGAAGACGGGCGTATCTACGGAGAGTTTGCCGATGCGCTGCGCGAGGCGTATCCCTCGACGGCAGACATGTTCGAGGACATGCGCAAAGAAGAGGTCGAGCACCGCGACCGGCTGATCGCCACGTTCCGCAAGCGCTTCGGGGAACACATTCCCCTGATTCGGCGGGAAAACGTGAAAGGATTCCTGCAGAGAAAGCCGGTGTGGCTGGTGCGGCCGCTGGGAGTGAAGGTGGCGCGCAAACAAGCCGAAGTGATGGAGCTCGAAGCGCAGCGCTTTTATCACAAGGCGGCCACGCGGACAAGCGATGCGTCCACGCGCGAATTGCTGTATCAGCTTGCCGACGAAGAACGAAAACACACGCAGACGGCGGGCGAGCTGGAAGAAAAGCACTTGACGGCCAGCGCAAAAGCTCAGGAAGACGAGTCGCATCGCAAATTGTTCCTGCTGCAGGTCGTGCAGCCAGGGCTGGCGGGACTAATGGACGGTTCGGTTTCGACGCTGGCTCCCCTATTTGCGGCGGCGTTTGCGACGAAGCACAGTTGGGATGCGTTTTTGGTTGGGCTTGCGGCTTCGATCGGCGCGGGAATTTCGATGGCGTTTTCCGAAGGGCTTTCCGACGACGGCTCGCTGACGGGAAGGGGATCACCCTGGCTGCGCGGCGCAGTGACCGGTTTGATGACCACGGCGGGAGGTATCGGGCACACGCTTCCGTTCGTGATTTCGAGTTTTCGTGTGGCCATGCTCGTTGCCGTGATCGTTGTGGCCGTCGAACTCTGCGTCATCAGCTATGTGCGGCATAAATACATGGACACCCCGTTTTTGCAGGCGACGTTTCAGGTGGTGGTGGGTGGCGTCCTGGTCTTCTTGACGGGCTGGCTGATTGGCAGCGCGTAAAGGCGGTTTTTAGTTGGAAGTTGTTGGTTCCTAGTTTTTCCCTCTGAGCTCGAGAGATCCGGCTCGGCGACGAACGAAAAACCGAAAAAAGAAAATTGACAACCAAGAACGAAGAATTGGACACCGGTTTCGAGCGCTTTAGTTACCGGGTTTGGCCAGGAGCTTGACGAAGTCGTAGAGAAAGCTTTGGCCTTCGTAAAATGAGTTGACCAGGATGCGCTCGTCGCGGCCGTGGAAGCGAACGTCGTCGCGATCGATGAAAATCCCCTGAATGCCGTAGGTGGGTATGCCGGCGATGCGGAGGTAGCGGCCGTCGGTGGCGCCCATGACCATGTTGGGCACGACAGCAACGCCGTGCCAATGCGATTCGGTGGCGCGGCGTGCGGCGTCCAGAACGTCGGAACGCAATGGAGAAGCGGGACCGGGCTCCGGCTGGCCGAAGAATTTCAGGGTAACCTCACCGTCGGCGACGACTTTGCGCATGGTGTTGAGGACATCGTCGGCTGAATCTTCGGGCAGAACGCGGCAATTGACGGTGGCGGCAGCGAGTTGCGGCAGTGCGTTCACGGCGTGGCCCCCCTCCAAAAGCGTCGCCACACAGGTGGTGCGCAAGGTGGCGTTGAAAGCCGCAGAGCTGGCGGCAACGCGCTGCATGGCTTCCGGCGAACCTTGAGCGACGGCAGCGAGATCCTCTTTGAGAGGACCGCTTTCGAGATTGGCCATCTGCTGAAAATAGGCTTTGGTCACCTCGTTGGTTTTGAGCGGGAAGGCAAACTGTGAAAGACGCTCGAGCGCGCCCGCGAGGTGATAGATGGCGTTGTCAGCGACCGGCAGCGAGCTGTGGCCGCCTTTGTTGCGCACTTCGAGGCGAAAGTTGACGACATATTTTTCGGCAACTTGCAAATAGTTGGCGACGCGCTTGCCGTTGATCATTTCGCCCCAACCACCTTCGTTGAGGGCAAATTCCGCGTTGATTAACTCGCGATGATTGGCAAGCAGCCAGTCCACACCGTTAAAGGGCCCGCCGCCTTCTTCATCGGCGGTGAGCGCGACGATGATGTCGCGGTCGGGCTTGAACCCCTCTTTTTTGTATTGCATCAAGTTGGCGAGCCAGATGGCGGCCTGCGCTTTGTCGTCGCCGGTGCCGCGGCCGTAGAAATAGCCGTCGCGCTCGTTGAGCTGGAATGGATCCATGCTCCAGTCTTCGCGCTTGGCTTCGACGACGTCGGTGTGAGCGAGCAAAAGAATGGGCTTCAGCTTGCCGGTTCCGCGATAACGGACGACCAGATTGGCTTTGCGCGGATTGGCGCCGCCGAGAAAAAGATCCGAGTCGGAAAACCCGGCGGCTTTGAGGCGCGCGGCAGCGGCTTCTGCGACAGGAGTCGTGGAGCCGGTAGTGAAGCCGGACTGGATTTCTATGAATTCCTTGTAAATGTCGTGAGCGAGCTTTTTTTCGGCGTCGGGCCGTGTCAATTGCGCGCTAGTCGAGACGGCGGCAAAGGATGAGAAAGCCAGAAGGAGCGGCAACAGAAAGCATTTTGAATTGGGCATGCGGCATTCTTCCATGAAGCCTGTGATGACGCAACGGCGCGAGAAAGCTTTAGTCGGAATGCGCGGGGGCGTGAACCGGAGCCGGTGCGCCGCCGAAAAGGCTGCGCAGCCAGGACTGGAAGCGATCCATGTAGATGTACACAATCGGCGTGGTGAAGAGCGTGAGCATCTGACTGACGATAAGGCCGCCAATGATGGTAACGCCCAGCGGGCGGCGCAGCTCGGAGCCGACGCCAGCACCTAGTGCGAGGGGCAAGGCCCCGAACAATGCGGCCATCGTAGTCATCAGAATGGGCCGGAAGCGCAGCAAGCAGGCCCTGTAGATGGCTTCCAAGGGCGCGAGGTTCTCTTCCCTTTCCAACTGCACGGCAAAATCAATCATCAGGATGGCGTTTTTCTTCACGATTCCAATCAGCAAGATGATGCCGATCAACGCAATCATGTTCAAGTCGGTGTGAGCAATCTTAATGGCCAAGATGGCTCCAATGCCCGCCGAAGGAATGGTAGAAAGAATGGTGATGGGATGGATAAAACTCTCGTACAGAATTCCGAGCACGATATACACGGCCGCAAGCGCGGTGATGATGAGAAACCACCGCGAGGCCTGAGATTCCTGATAAGCCTGGGCCGTGCCCTGGAACGTGGCGTGTACGGTCGGGGGAACGCCGCTTTGCCGCGTGGCGTCCAGAATGTGCTGAACGGCGGGACCGAGTGACGCCCCCGGAGCGAGATTGAAGGAGAGCGTGATGGCCGGGAAGATCCCCTGGTGATTCACGGAAAGCGAGGTGCTGGAGGGCTCGTAGTGGGCAAAAGCGCTGAGGGGCACCAATTGGTGGCTGGAGGCCGGCACATAAATTGATTTGAGCGCCTCGGGACTTTGCTGCGCGCTGGGCATGACTTCCAACACCACGTGGTACTGATTCAGGCCCTTATAAATGTTGGACACCTGGCGCTGGCCAAAGGCGTCGTTCAAGGTATTGTCAATGTTTTGCATGGAGACGCCGAGGCGAGAAGCGGTGTCACGATCGATGACCAGGGAACTCTGCAAACCGTGCATCTGCTGGTCAGAATTCACGTCGCGCAGTTCGGGAATGGTGGCGAGGCGCTGCTGAAGGATGGGAGCCCAATGTTTGAGGTCTTCCAGATTGTCGGCTTGCAATGTGTACTGATATTGCGCCGCGCTTCCGCGGCCACCGACGGAAAGATCCTGGACGGCCTGGAGGTAAAGCGCAGCCCCCGGCACTTTTGACGAGGCTTTGCGGATTCTCGCAATGACCTGATCAATACTGATTTTCCGCTCGCTGAGAGGCTTGAGCTGCCCGAACATGTGCGCGCTGCTGCCGCCGGCGCCGCCGCCGGCGAACGCCGTCAGAGTATCGACCGCCGGGTCTTTCAGGATAATGTCGGAAAAGACGCGCATTTTCTGTTCCATCGCCGCGAAGGAAAGGTCCTGATCGCCCTGGACCATCCCGCCGAAGCGGCCGGTATCTTGCTGGGGAAAGAAGCCCGAATTTACGGTAAAGAACAGGTAGGCGCAGAGAATCGCAGTTCCGAAGGTCGCTCCGAGAACCAGCAACTGGCGGCGAAGCACCCACCTCAGGGAAATATCGTAAAGGTGCACCAAGCCGTTGAAGGCATTTTCAAAAAGTCTGTAGATCCAATTGTGGCGCCCGGACTCGTGCTTCAAAAAGCGGGCGCACATCATCGGCGTAGTGGTCAGCGAAACGAAAAGAGAAACTCCGATGGCCACGCTCAAGACCACGGCAAATTCGCGGAACAGACGCCCAACAATGCCCGGCATCATGAGGATGGGGATAAACACGGCCACCAGGGAGGCGCTCATGGAGAGAACGGTAAAGCCGATTTCACTGGCGCCTTTGATGGCCGCCGGGAAAGGCTTCATTCCGTTTTCGATGTGACGGGTAATGTTTTCAATAACCACAATCGCGTCATCCACGACGAAGCCAGTGCAGATCGTAAGAGCCATGAGCGACAGATTGTCGAGGCTGTACTTGCAGAGATACATGACGCCGAACGTGCCGATGAGGGAAAGCGGAACAGCGACGCTCGGAATGATGGTGGCCCAGGTGCTTCTGAGAAATGCGAAGACCACCAGGATGACGAGGATGATAGAAATGACGAGCGTCACTTCGACATCGTGCACGGAAGCGCGAATGGTGGTGCTTCTATCGACGGCGACGCTGAGATGGAGAGAAGGAGAAATGGACGCACGCAATACAGGAAGCATGGCGTTCACGCGATCGACGGTGTCGATCATGTTGGCGGCGGGCTGACGAAAGACCGCCAGGAGGACACAGCGATGGCCACCGGAGAGACCAAGATTGCGAATATCGGCGGTGGAATCGACGACTTCGGCGATGTCGCGCAGGCGGACGGGAGCGCCCTTATGACCGGTGCCGCCGATGATCAGCGACTCGTATTCGTAGGCCTTGAAGAGTTGATCGGTGTCGGCGACGTCCCACGATTTCTGAGAATCCGAAAGAGAACCCTTGGCAAGATCGGCGTTGGCCGATTGCAGCGATGCACGCACCGTCTCAAGGCTGATTCCGTAGCTATTGAGTTTATAGGGATTCGCCTCGATGCGGACGGCCGGGCTCGAGCTTCCCCAAACCCCGACCTGTCCGACCCCCTGAACCTGCGCGAGCTTCTGGGCGATGATGGAATCGGCGGCATCGTAAATATCCGCAGGGGGGATGTTGGTTGACGTTAACACGAGGATCAGGATCGGCGACTCCGCAGGGTTCACTTTGCGGTAGTTTGGCTGGCCGGGAAGGTCCGCGGGAAGCTGGCTGCGCGCAGCGTTGATGCTGGCCTGCACGTCGCGGGCGGCGGCGTTGATATCGCGAGTGAGATCGAATTGCAGGGTGATGTTGGTCTGACCGAGGCTGCTCGAGGAAGTCATTTGCGTGACGCCTGCGATGCGGCCGAATTGCCGCTCGAGAGGCGTGGCCACGGCAGAGGCCATGGTCTCGGGACTCGCTCCTGGCAGACCCGACATGACACTAATCGTGGGAAAGTCCACCTGCGGCAGAGGCGAGACGGGCAGAAACCGAAAAGCGACTATTCCGGAGAGCGCAATGGCAATGGTGATCAGGGATGTGGCCACGGGCCGACGGATAAAAGGAGCGGAAAAATTGGCGGTCATCATGGTCGCGTCACCTGGGGCTCCATCATCCTGCTTTTAGTCACCGTGAGCGGGCTCTTCGACGGGGTTGCCGATATGCACGGCAAAACGGCGGGCCAACCAATCGAATGCCAGATACACAACCGGCGTGGTGTAGAGCGTGAGCAATTGGCTTAGGAGAAGCCCGCCAACGATGCTAATGCCCAAAGGGCGCCGCAACTCCGACCCGACGCCGCTGCCTATGGCTAGGGGCAACGCACCCAGCAGGGCGGCCATGGTGGTCATCATGATCGGGCGGAAGCGCAGCAAGCAAGCTTCGTAGATAGCGTCGAGAGGCGACTTCCCTTCTTTGCGCTCCGCTTCTAGCGCAAAGTCAATCATCATGATGGCGTTTTTCTTGACGATGCCGATCAAAAGAATCAAGCCAATAAGCGCGATAACGCTGAACTCCATTTTGAAAAGCAGGAGCGCCAAGATGGCTCCGACGCCGGCGGAGGGGAGCGTGGAGAGAATCGTAATGGGGTGAATGTAGCTCTCATAGAGCACACCCAGCACAATGTAAACGGTGACGAGGGCAGCGAGAATCAGCACCGGTTCGTTAGCGAGGGAGTTCAAGAAAGCCGCTGCGGTGCCTTGAAAGGTGGCTTGGATGCTGGCGGGCATGTTGAGCTCGGCTTTAGCCTCGTTGATGGCATTGACCGCGTCACCCAAGGCGGCCCCCGGCGCCAAGTTAAATGAAACGGTAACGGCGGGAAACTGTCCCTGGTGATTGAGTGCGAGAACAGCGGAGCCGGGCTCGAAACGAGTGAAGGCGCTAAGGGGAACCTGCGCGTTCGCGGTGGTGCTTACGCTGGTCTGGGCGTTGCCGGTGATGTTAGCCGTCGAGCCGCTAGACACCTGCAGCGCACTGTTCGAAGCCACGTAAATGTCTTTCAGAGAGTCCGGATCCTGCTGAAACGCGGGGTCGACTTCGAGCACCACGCGATATTGGTTGAGCTGGGTGTAAATGGTGGACACCTGGCGCTGACCGAAGGCGTCGTAGAGAGTGTTGTCGATGGCGGACGGCAAAACGCCGAGACGGGAGGCGGTGTCGCGGTCGATCACCAAGTTAGCGAGAAGGCCTTGGTTGAGCTGGTCACTGGCGACGTCGCGAACCACAGGAATGGCGCTGAGTTTGTCCATAAAGCGCGGCACCCAGTAGGCGAGTTCCTTGGCGTCCGCATCTTCCAGGCTGTACTGAAATTCCGTGCGGCTCACGCGATCTTCGACGGTAAGGTCTTGCACCGGCTGCATGAATAGGGAGATGCCGTCAATTTTCGCGAGCTCCGGCTGGAGGCGGCGGATGACATCGGATGCGTGAATCTTCCGGTCGGCAAGCGGTTTGAGATTGATTTGAATGCGGCCCGTGTTCAGGGTCGTGTTCGTGCCGTCGATTCCGATGAAAGAGGAAAGATTCTGAACGGCCGGATCTTTCAGGATGACTTTCGCCAGTTGTTGCTGGTGCTGAGCCATGGCGTCAAAAGAAGTGTTCTGCGCCGCTTCGGACACGCCGAGGATAATTCCCGTGTCTTGCACGGGGAAAAAGCCCTTGGGAACGTAAATGTAAAGAAGGATGGTGGCAACAAGCGTGCCCACGGTGACGAGCAGCGTGGTGGTGCGGTACTGCAGGACCACCTTCAGGGTGCGGCCGTAGTAAGCGATGACGGAATCGAATATGCGCTCAGAGGAGCGAAAGAACCTGCCTTGCTCTTCCTCTTTTTGGTGGCGCAACAACTGCGCGCACATCATGGGCGTCAACGTAAGCGAAACGAAAGCGGAAATGAGAATGGTGATGGACAGGGTGATGGCGAACTCGCGGAAGAGCCGGCCAACGATGTCTCCCATGAACAGGAGGGGGATGAGCACGGCGATGAGCGAGACGGTGAGCGAAATAATGGTGAAGCCAATCTGCTCGGAGCCTTTGAGAGCGGCTTCGACGGGCGAGTCGCCTTGCTCGATAAAGCGGCTGATGTTTTCGATCATGACGATCGCATCGTCAACGACGAAGCCGGTAGAGATGGTCAGCGCCATGAGGGAAAGATTGTTGAGGCTAAAGCCACTCAAGTACATCACGCCAAAAGTCCCTACGATCGAGAGGGGCACGGCGAGGGCAGGAATAATCGTGGCGCGCAAGCTGCGAAGGAAAAGAAAAATGACCATCACCACGAGCGCAATCGTGAGGATCAAAGTGAATTGCACATCGTCTACGGAAGCGCGAATGGTCGTCGTGCGGTCGGTGAGGGTGTCTACCTTTACCGAAGCCGGAAGCGCTGCCTGAAGGTTCGGGAGAAGCTTTTTCACGCGGTCGACCACAGCGATGGTGTTCGCCCCGGGTTGCCGCTGAATATTGAGGATGACGGCAGGCTTGGTATCGGCCCAAGCGGCCTGCTTTGTATTTTCGGTCCCGTCGAAAACCTTAGCCACGTCGGTAAGGCGCACGGGAGCGCCATTGCGATAGGCAACGATGATGGGTTTGTAGCTGTCCGCGGAAATGAGCTGGTCGTTGTCGCCGATGGTGTAGGACTGATGAGGGCCGTCGAAAGTGCCTTTCGCTTGATCGACGTTTGCCGTGCTCAAAGCGGTCCGGAGATCTTCCAAACTCATCCCGTAGGACGCGAGCGCTGTAGGATTGGCCTGGATGCGGACGGCCGGGCGTTGGCCACCGCTGATGCCGACCAAGCCTACCCCGGAGAGCTGAGAAATTTTCTGTGCCAGTGTCGTGTCCGCGAGGTCCTCTACTTTGGAAAGCGGCAGGGAGTCCGAGGTAAGCGCGAGAGTGAGAATCGGCGCGTCGGCAGGATTAATCTTGCTGTAGATGGGTGGATTGGGAAGTCCCTGCGGCAAAAGGTTCGATGCGCCGTTGATGGACGCCTGAACTTCCTGCTCGGCGATATCAATGTTGAGGTCCAGCGCAAATTGGAGAGTGATGAGAGAGCTTCCAAACGAGCTGGCGGACGTCATCTGGTTCAAGCCGGGGATCTGGCCGAACTGGCGCTCGAGCGGCGCCGTCACGGAGGAGGCCACGACGTCAGGGCTGGCACCCGGATAAAAGGTTTGGATTTGAATTGTTGGATAGTCAACTTGCGGAAGGGCGGAAACCGGAAGCTGACGATAGGCCACAAATCCGGCAAGCAGGACAGCAACCATGAGCAGCGTGGTGGCAACCGGCCGCAGAATGAACGGCCGTGACGGACTCATCGCCGGGAACCTCCGGACTGCGCGCGAGGTGGTTTGGGCGCGGGAGAAGCATTGGGATTTGCGGGCGCGGCCGGTGCGGCAGAGGTAGCGGACTGGGCGCCTCCGTTGCCGTTGCTTGGGCCAGCCGTGGTCGGCGTGACTTTGCTGCCGTCCTGAAGCTTGTCCTGCCCGTCAACAACAACGATGTCCCCGGTGTTGACGCCGCCGCTCAATCCAACGTTGGTTGCAGTGGTCAGCGCAACGGCAACGGGGCGGATTTTGACGGTGTTGTCGCCGCCCACGGCATACACGTAAGTTCCCTGGGGGCCGCGCTGAATGGCCGAAGCGGGCACAATCGTAAGGTTGTGCATCGTGTCCACGAGCAGGTGTACGTTCACGAATTGATTGGGGAATAGCGAATTATCGGAATTGTTGAAGACCGACTTTAGTTTGTAGGTGCCAGTGGTCGTGTCGATCTCATTGTCAATGGTAAGCAGCTTGCCAGTGGCAATTTTTTGCGTGTCGTTGCGGTCATAGGCTTCAACGTTCAGTTGAATTCCGGCGCGGAGCTTCGAGCTGACCTGGGGAAGCTGGTCTTGCGGCAAGCTAAAGAGAACGGAGATAGGCTGAAGCTGGGTGATGACCACGATGCCATTCTGATCGCTGGCGTGCACGATATTTCCAGGGTCTACGAGACGGAGGCCTACACGGCCGGTGATCGGAGCGGTGATCCGGGAATAGGTGAGCTGGAGCTTGGCGTTGTCCACCTGGCTTTGGTCCGACTTGATGGCGCCGTCAAACTGGCCGACGAGAGAACCCTGGGTGTCGAGCTGCTGCTGGGGGATGACCCCCTCATCAAAAAGAAGCTTGTATCGCTCGAAATTGACTTGCGCGTCTTTGCGCAAGGCCTGATCTTTGGCGAGCTGGCCTTCGGCCTGTTCCAGCTGAACCTGGTAGGGACGAGGGTCGATTTGCACGAGCAGGTCACCTTCGTGCACGTACTGGCCTTCGCGATATGCGACATTCACGAGTTGCCCATCCACGCGGCTGTGAACGGTCACCGTGTTGAAGGCAGTTACGGTGCCCAGACCGTTGAAGTAGACAGGAAGATCGCCTTGCTGAGCGGTGGCAACGACAACAGGTACTGAAAAATTGCCCATGCCGCCAGCGCCTCCCCGGCCTCGACCCGCCGCTGCGGGGGCAGAAGGATTCGCCGCTTCACTGGGCGTGTGCCCGCCCCGAAAATACCAAACGCCTACGACAATGCCGGCAAGGACCAGCGCCCAGAGCCACCAACGATTCTTCGATGGCTTATCCGCCGACGTGTCGGTCTTCACGCGGCTACCCTGTTCGGGGAGGTCCATTGAATTGAGCTGCCCCATTCATCCGCTCCTGACAAGCTGCAAAATGCCTACGTTCGTGCGAGCAAGCCTCCAAAAAAGGCAGGGCTAGCGTGGCTAGACTTCCAGGGCTGCTCCAACGAGGGGCATAGACTACAGGAAAGCTAAGTCTACGCCTACATAAGACGGCCGGGCGAGAATAAAGGTTACGCTGGCGGGTTGCCGGAGCACCCATTCGCAGGCTCATTTGGAACCTACGACGGGGCTGCACAATTGGCGCGAAAACCGTTAGACTAGGCCCGAATCATGGGCTCCCTCGGAACAAGTTATTATGGCGATCCCGGAAGGGACAGGAGAACCGGTATGTTCAAGGGGTTGGTCCTAGGAATCGTGATTGGAATTCTGCTGCTTCTGGGGTGTATGTACTTTTATTTTTCGTTGGGTTTCGCGCCGGTCGCGACTGCGGCGCGCCCCATGCCTTTCGAAAGGAAGATGGCGAAAATCGCGCTTCACGCCTACCTGGATAAACTGCAGCATCCCCAGCCGCTGGTTCCGGCTGATGAACCGAATTTGATTGCCGGGGCGAAAGTTTATAAGGAGCAATGCGCCACGTGCCATGGGCTGCCAGGCGAGCAGAAGTCCGCCGTCGCGAAAGGGATGTTCCCCGCTCCGCCGCTGCTTTTTCAGGGAACGGGCGTTACCGACGACGAGCCGTGGGAGACTTACTGGAAGGTAGAAAACGGGATTCGCATGACGGGAATGCCGGGATTCAAAAGCCAGGTTGACGAAAAGGAAATCTGGCAGGTCACGATGCTGGTGAAAAACGCGGACAAAATCACGGAACCTGTGAAGAAAGAACTGTTGGCAGGAAATTCGACTCCTATGTCTATGGCCATGGACGACATGGGAAGCGCGCCTGCGAAAGAAACCAAGCAAGGCAAAGGAACGAAGCCAGCGAAAAAATAGCCTTTGGTCTTTGGTTCTTAGTCGTTCGTGCTTCGACGAGTCAGGGTTCACGGCTGCCAGGCCGGCCCTCTTATTTTGCCGTCTGTCTCCTCGGACCAGGTTTGCCCGAGCGGTTCAGTCTGCGAACTTGGGTGTTTCGCGCGCCTGCCGTAATTCGGGGAACCACCATGCCCATAAACCCGTCACCAGAATTGCGCCTGCACCTCCAAGTACCACCGCTCGAACCGTTCCAAACCAGTGAGCGGTGAGACCGGATTCGAATTGACCGAGTTCGTTGGACGCCCCGATGAAGACAGAATCCACTGCGTTGACGCGGCCGCGCATTTCATCGGGCGTGCCCAGTTGGATGAGCAACTGGCGAACCATGACACTGACCATGTCTGTGGCGCCGACGAGAAAAAGCGCCAGCAGCGAGACCAAGAGATTTCGGGACAAGCCGAAAAAGATCGTAGCCAGCCCAAATCCAGCGACACACCACAACATCCGGGTGCCAGCGTGGCGCCCCAAAGGCTTGTGCGCAAGCAAAATGGCCATGACCGCTGCGCCGACGGCGGGAGCGCTGCGAAGAAGGCCCAGTCCCCAGGGACCGGTGAGAAGAATCTCCTTTGCGTAGATGGGAAGCAGCGCGACGGCGCCTCCCAGGAGGACGGCGAATAAATCCAAAGAGATGGAGCCGAGAATCGCTTTCTCGCGCCAAATGTAGCTCAGGCCGGCCAGGGTGGTTTTCCAGTTCAAAGGCTCGGGAGTACGTTCAGCTGATTCCACCTTTATTTTGAGAGTGCAAGCGGCAGCGGCAAGCGCAGTGACGAACGAGAGCGTATAAACCGTGGCGGGCCCGCCCGTTATGGCGTAAATGATTCCGCCAACCGAGGGACTCAGGATCACCGTGCCCTGAAAAAACACCGACGCCCAAGCTACGGCGTTTTGAAAATCCTTCGCGGGAACCAATTGCGGGAGGAGCGAGCGCGTCGCCGGACCGCTAAAGGAGCGCGCAACGCCTAACAAAGCAAGCACCGCATAAATAGGATCGGGAGAGCGGTGACCGCGCAGCGTCAGAAACAGCAGCGCGGCCGAGCAAGCGGCCGAAGCGCAATAGCACCCGAACATCAGCTTGCGCCGGTCGTAGCGATCCGCGGCGTGGCCCGATACCAGGAACAGCAAAAAGGCGGGGAGGAACTGCGCCAGCCCGACAAAACCGAGGGCGAGAGGGCGCTTGGTGATTTCATAGACCTCCCACCCGACCGCGACGGACTGCATTTCGCCGGAAAGGGTCATGAAGAAACGCGCCAATTGAAAAAGAACGAAGTTTGGATAAGTGAATGCGATTCGCCCGGCGGCGCTGGAAGTGTCAGAAGCTGCCATCCATTCTACTTTGCCACAAAAAGAAAGTTGTAAGTGGTTCGTTTTAAGTTGTTCGTTGGAGAGAGGAAAGGCACTTTCAAATGAACGACGAGTCGGCTCGCAAGATCCTCGGTCAGCAATTCACGTCTTGCGGATTCCGAGCGACACCACATTCCTAGTGGCAGGCGCCACTGCCGGAGTCGGTGAAGGTCTTGTCCTCTTCGGGGATGAATTGAAAGTCATAGCCCTTGGGCTTCAAGGTGAGTTTGAGGACGCCGAAGGCGGTGGCATCACGAACTTCGCTGTTGGGCTTCGGGGCCCCGAAGGGGCGATGGTTTTTTCCGCCCGTGCCTACCACAAACTCGCGGATGCCACGCGCCGGATCGCGCGCTCCATCGGGTGTTTGCGGAGCAAAACGCTCGTAGTCGTGGTCGTGGCCATTGATAACCACGTCCGCGTTCGCCTCATAGAGGGCATCCCAAAGGGGCTTGATTTCGAGATCGTTGCCGTGAGCGCTGCCGGAACTGAACAGCGGCTTGTGCCAATAGGCCAGAGTGCAAGCGACCGCGTGCGCGGCGAGATCGCCGCGAAGCCATTTTTCCTGCGGAGAGCCGGCTCCGCAGCCGCCGACGTCCTTGCATTCGCTGTTTAGAACGACGATGTGCCAGGAGCCGAGGTCGTAGCTGTAGTAGCCGGTCTTGGGATCGCCCGCGGCAGCACCGAAATAATCAAAATATGGCGTGGCACCGGAAGAATGAAACTCGTGATTTCCGGGTGACGGGCGCGTGCGGGACCTGGCGCGGCCCCAGGTCTTGTCATAGCACTGGAAATTCTCTTTGCTGCCGTCGGGATAAGCAAGGTCGCCCGCGGCGAAGACCGTGCCGGGGATCTGGTCCAGCAATTTGGCAGTGGCTTCAGCGCCAGCGAGGTCTTTGCAATCGGCGATGTCACCGGCGCCTACAAGAATCGCAGCTTGTTCAGGGGCTGAAGGGCGCGCCGACGACTTAGTTTGAGCGAGCATCGAGGGACAAGCGCACCAGGCCAGAATTGCCACGGTTAGACATCCAGTCGTGCATCGTCCCAAGCATTTTGAGAGTGCTTGCATAGGTTAATGCTACGCGGGGCAAGCTAAATAGAGCCTAAACAAGGCATCGTGGCGAGAACGGGGTGGAGCTCCCGCCACGACGGCTGCTCCTGGTGCTACTTCTCGTGTAACGGCGACCAGCGGAAGCCCGCGGCAATCGTGGGCCAATAGTATTCACGCTGGAGCATGTATTGCGGGCTGCCGTTGTAGAAACCGAACACTTCGTTGTTGATGTTCAGGCCATACACGACGAATTGCAGGCCGTGGGTCATGCGAATACTGCCTTGAGCGTCAAATTCCAGATGGCTGTAGAAATAGTTGTCGCCGTCCGGTCCTCTTAGGCCGCCGGGAGTCGGTGTGCTTGGTGTGCCGTCGAGCGTGGGCGTGCCGTCCTGATAGCTATAGCCAGCTATGTTTGCTTGATTGTAGGAAAGCCCGACGCGGATCGAGAAGCGGCCGCGATCGAAGGTCGGGCTAATGTTCCAACTATTGGGCGAATTGCGGAGCAGCCGGGGATGATCGGAACGACCAGGCAGCCCACTGGTGCGCGATGCCGTATAGCCATAATTGGCGGAGAGTCCAAGTCCTCCAAGGATGCCCGGGAGCGAACCGAAACGCTGCAGATAGGCAACCTCGAATCCATTGAGCCACGCGCTCCCTGCATTGATAGGCTGCGACACCCTACAAGGTGTCGCCGCTGAACAGCCCGCGCCAACGATATTGGTCTGAGTTATGAATTGCTGCGAAACAATCGGCTCGGTCAGGTTCTTGTAAAAATAACCCGCGGTAACCATACCGAAGGGATTGATGTAGTGCTCGAAGAGGAGGTCGAAATTGTCTGCTGTCTCGGCCTTTAGGTTGGGATTGCCGATGGTTACGGGAATTGGGTTAGTGCCGGGAACAAACGAGCCGGCCTGGGCGATGTCCTGGGGGTCCGGACGCGCCAGCCCGCGGCTGTAAGCGACGCGGATGTTGTCATTGCCGGTGAGAGCGTATTTTAGTGATGCGCTTGGCAAGATCTTCAGATAAGAGCCGCTCAGCGGCACAAAACTTGAATTCAGAAGCGTGAGCGTATCCAAGTTGGTGTTTTCGAAGCGGACCCCAGCGATCAAACGCCAGCGGGAAGTAAGGTCCAAAGTGTCCATGACATAGGCGGCGCCAACCTTTTCGATCAAATCAAAATTGTTGGGATTCAGGACCGCATCGCTCGATGCGGTGAACTGGCCTGGGTTGGCCTGCACGTACTTGAAAATGTCGGGGAAGGACGGGTTCGGACCCAGTTTGTAATTCCCGAAATAGTAGTTGTTGTTCGTGAAGGTGTTCGGAAACGTCTGCATCGAGATGTTCGACGCGTTGGGAGCCCAGTCCAGCGTGAAAGAGTCGTCAAACTTGCGGGCGTTGCGGAATTTCCCGCCAATCTCGATGGTGGACAGGTGCGAGCCGAGATGGTAGCGCTTGGCAAAGGCACCGGTAAGCTGGAGGTTCAGTTGTGCGGTCAAGCCCTTGCCGACACTGACGTCGTTCAAGACAAAGTTGGCGGGGTTATAAGCCTCGGTGAAGCACGATGCCGACCACTGTGGCACGTAGATGTTGTTGGTGCTCGGCAAAGATTGGCAAGTGCTGCTGGCCAGGGTGGAAGAAAAGTTGGCATTGTTGTTGCCGACCTGGCCTGCCTGATTCGAGCGAGACACAGAAGCGTCCCAGGCGAACCACGTGGTTGCGAGAACATGCTTGCCCCCGACCAACAAGCTGCCAATGACATAATCCGGCCGGCGTTGTTGAACGTTGGCGGAAGGTACCCCACCGCAAGGGGCCGGCGGCGTTACTCCCGAACATCCGTTGCTATTCAGCAGGGTGATCCCCGGCGTGTTGTCGTTGATGGAGTAGACCCAACGATCCCCATAATTGTGGAAGTCCGAATACAACAGGCGGGCATAAATGTTTGACCCGTCGGCAATCTTGTAGTCCGCGCTGCCGGCGATTCCCCAGCGGCTGCGATAGTACTGATATTCTCGGATGTCCGCGGCGTCAAAGATACGCGCGGCCGAGGGGGTGCCGAAGTTGGCGACGTCCGGAACGGGTTCCGTGTCGTCAATGCCACGGCCGTTCCAGTCGTACGAGCCGCCGACGAGTACCCCAAACCGCTTGCTTGCGCCGAAGCGCTGCCCCATGGTGCCAGTGGTTTCAATGAGGCCGCGACCGCTTTGAATGGGAGTGTATCCTCCCATGCCGCTGAAGTTCATCGTGGGGCGCTCGCCGGCTGTTTTCGTAACCAAGTTGATGGAGCCGCCAATGCCATCGCCATCCATGTTGGCTTGCAAGGTCTTGTTGATTTCCACGGACTCGACGATGTCGGCAGGGATGGCGTCGAATTTGATTTGGCGCACGCCGGATTCGGGAGAGGGGACATTGACGCCGTCAATGGTGGTGTTGGTGAGCCGCGGCTCGGTGCCACGGACCTGGACGTATTTGCCCTCGCCTTCGTCGCGTTCAATGGTCACGCTCGGCAACCGGCCGAGCGCATCGGCCATGTTGGCATTGGGAAGGCTGCGAATGACGTCTGACGTGAGCACCTGAATGATGTTGTCCGCGCTACGCTCAATATTAACTTCCTCGGCTTCGGCCGAAGGGCGCTCGGAAGTGACCAATACTTCTTCACTCACTGAGGCAACTGCAAGTTGAGCGTTGCTATTGGCGACCTGGCCTGCGGAAACATTCACGGTATTCGTGACGGTATTGAAGCCCACATAGTGGATCTTTACGGTATAGGCGCCGGGGGCGAGGCCGGTGATAAGAAATTGTCCCTGAGCATCCGTGACCGCTCCGATGGCGCCGGGGTCTACGGTGATTTCCGCGCCTTTCAGGGCGGCGCTCGCGGAATCGGTGACCTTGCCGGAAATTGCTCCGCTCTGGGCAAGAGCAAGTGAAGCACACACACACAAAGCCGCGGAGGCGAGCAGAAAACGCACAAAAGTTCGCATCATAACTCCTTCATCCTCAACTAGTTTGCGATTCTCTGGCGCGAGCGGTCCGAGTCAACAAGCCTCTAAGAATCACCACTTGGCGATTTCTAGTACACCCCGAACTGCCAGCGACAGCGAGTAGATGCCAGATTTGTGAATGCCGGATGAAAAGAAGATTAGAAAGAGATGAAAGGACGAAGACCGCTATCGGGCTGCCAGCCTGGAACAACAATAGAGTTATAAAACTAATGTATTATTCTGTAATGCCGCGAGGCCGCAGATAGAACTGGATCGCCGGAGTGAACATCAGCGAAAGAACCATGGAGCTGAGCAGTCCGCCGATAACGGTTACGGCCAGCGGCTTCAGCATTTCCGAGCCCGAGCCGATACCGAAGGCCAGCGGCGCCATACCTGCGATGGTGGCAATTGCGGTCATGGCGATGGGACGAAGGCGGCGGCGGCCGGCCTGAATCATGGCTTCTTCGGCCGAGAAGCCCAGCTCGCGGAAACGATGCTCGGCATCGAGAAGCAATATGCCGTTTTTCGCCACGATGCCGATGACCATGATCATGCCCATGAAGGAAGCCACGTTGAAGGTAGTGGCCGTCACGAGCAGCGCAAGAAAACCTCCGAAGGTGGAGAGGAGCGCGGAGGCGAGAATCGCGGTCGGCGCGGAGAAAGTACGAAACTCAAACAACAAAACCGAGAACAGCAAGACCAAAGCGAGGATGAAAACCATCAGCAGGTCGCGGAAGGATTTCTCTTGTTCGGCGTATAAGCCGCCGTATTCGACGCGAATGGAAGACGGGAGATGCAGGTCAGCGACTGCCTTCTTGACGGCGGCGATGCCCGAGCCCAAATCCACGCCTTCGAAGCGCCCCTTAATTTGCACCACGCGCTGAAGATTCTCGCGGCGGATTTCGGTCTCGCCGGGATCCGTGTTGACGGTGGCCAGCGAGCCGAGTGTCGCCGTTCGCCCAGTGGAGCTTGTCAGCAAGGTATCGCTCATACGTGCCAAAGAGGCTCGATTCTGTTCGGGCATTCTCACTCGAATGGTGTAAGCGCGGTCGTTAATGACCACCGGGGTAGCAGCGGGTTCGCCTTCGAGAATTGCGGAGGCATCCACGGCGACTTCCTCCGGCGTGAAGCCCGCTCGCGAAGCGACCGTAGGATTGATTTGAAAAGTGGTTGCCGGGCCGCTGATTGTGTCTTCGATGCCGTTGCGCACATCTACGACGCCGTGAATTTTCTGAATCGCCTCTCCAACTCGCGGAGCCGCATCCGCCAAGACTTTTGGATCCGGGCAAAACAGTTTGATGACAATCGGATCGGGCTGGCTGGTCAGATCCCCGATCATGTCCTGCAAGACCTGCACGAACTCGACCTTGGTTGCCGGCTCGGTCTGCTCAATCTCGGAACGAATGTCGTTCATGATGTCATCAATGTCTCGCTTGCGGTCGCGCTTGAGCTTTACGGTGAAATCGCCCCGGTTCGCCTCCGTGACCGCCGACAAGCCCAGCTCCATGCCCGTGCGGCGCGAGGTGTTTTCGACTTCGGGCTGAGACTTCACGATTTCCTCGATGTGCAGCAGGATGCGGTTGGATTCGGCAAGGGAGCTGCCCGAGGGAGTCCAGTAGTCGAGGATAAAGCCGCCTTCGTCCATCTCCGGCATGAGGTCGGTGCCAAGAAAGTTGTAGCAAGCGTAAGAGCCGGCGATGATAAGGATGGAGCTGACCAGTACCAGCACGGGCCGTTCGAGGACCGAGCGCAAAACTCTCGAGTAAAACGCGACCACTCGGCCGAACGTGCCGGAGAACTGTGCTTCCTCGGCGGCCAGAAGGGCGGCCGCGTCGGTGGCCGCGGGACGTTCACCTTCGGCGGGCGGGGCTTCCTTGCGACGCACAAAATATTGGCTCAAGGTTGGCGTCCAAGTGAGGGCCAGCAGGAGCGACGTGAACAGCGCAACCGTCATCGTAACGGCTAGCGCGCGAAAGAACGTGCCGGTTACCCCGGTGATGGAGACGAGGGGAAGAAAAACCACGATCGGCGTAATCGTTGAACCGATCAGGGGGACGGTCATTTCTTGCAAAGCGCTTTGGATGGCTTCGAGGCGCCCCTGGCCGGCGTCGCGGTGAAGCACGATGTTTTCCAGGACGACGATGGCATCGTCAATGACTAACCCTACCGCCGCTGCAAGACCGCCCAGCGTCATGAGGTTGAAGCTCTGGCCCGAGAGCTTCAGCACAATGAAGGTGATCAGCAAGGTCGCCGGAATGACCAGGCCTGCAACCAGCGACGTGCCCCAGTCACGAAGGAAAAGCACCAAGATGATGGAGGAAAGCACGAGTCCCAGCAAAACCGCGTCGCGCACGCTGGCGATCGACTCGCGCACGATAGTGGACTGGTCGTAGAACGGCTCGATGTGCACGCCGGGGGGGAGCGTAGGGCGAATTTCCTCAATTTGCGCGTGGACTTCGTTGGCCACGTCCAAAGTGTTCCCGTCCGGTTGACGTTTCACGTTGAGCAGGACCGCCGGTTTGCCGTTTGCAGTCACGATGGTGTAAACAGGCGCAACCGAAGGAGAGATTTTTGCAATGTCGCCGAGACGAATTGGGACTTGCGACGGGGACGTTTTCACTACGATTTGGCCGATTTGCTCGGGCGTGCGCACTTGGCCGCTGACGAGGCCGAGCACTAATTGATGTTCGTTTTCGATCAGCCCGGGAGAGTCAATGAGGTTGGTTCGGCGAATGGCCTCCAAAATATCGTTCACTGTAATCCCAGAGGCCAACAACCTGGCCGGGTCTGGAGTCACCTGAAATTCCGGGACTCGCCCGCCCTGCACGATCACTATGGCCACGCCGTCCAAGCGGTTCACACGCGGCTTAATGTCGTATGTCGCGATTTCCCAGAGCTTGTCCGGCGGAACGGTGTCTGACGTCAAGCTGTAGCCGATGATGGGAAACTCCGCGAAAGTGAGACGGTGTGTTTGCAATTTGGCCGTGGGCGGCAGTTCAGCTTGCATGCGGGCAACGACGGCGTCTACACGCTGGAGCGTCAGAATCATGTCGCTGCTCCAGTCAAAGTATAGATCGACCTCGGCTTCCCCTCGGCTGGTGACGGATTCTACTTTTTGCAGGCCCGGTACACTGTTTACGGCTTCTTCAAGCGGACGCGTGATGGTCACGAGCATTTGGTCAATCGGCATGACCCCGTTGTCCACACCGATGACGATGCGCGGGAAATCCGTGTTGGGAAAAACGGCGACAGGGATACTGAAGGCAAGATAAGCGCCAACCAGCGTGAGCGTGACGACCAGGAAAAGAATGGGACGCGACAAGCGATGGAACCAGGGTGGGGACGGTTTCCTGGCAGCTTCTTGCGGACGCGCCGGTTCAAGCCGGAGATCCATGGGCGTTTACTCCTTGCCCTTCTTCGCGGGTTTGGGGTCGGCGGCCTTGTCCGGTTGATCGTCCTTGGCGCCCTTCTCGTCCTTACCCTCTTTTGCTCCTGCTTCCTTTTCGTCGGCGCTCGGGGCTTCAATCTTGATCTGTGTGTTGTCGGGCAAGGCATAGCCACCCGAACTGATGATGGGCTCTCCGGGATTCACGCCACTGGCAATTTGAGAAAATTCGGGGTTGTGGACGCCGACTTGGATGGTTTTGACGTGCGCATGACCGTCGGAGCCGGCAATCACCACATAGTTCGCGCCTTCGTTGTTCCTGAAAACTGCGGGCGTCGGCACGACCAAGGCATCTTTTACTGTTTTTGCGGTCATGGAAAGTTCCACGGTCATTCCCGGTTTCAAGGCCGGGTTCGGCTTGACGGCTTCGACCCAAACTTCAATCGTGGTGCTGCCGGGGTCGAGTGCAGGACTCACGAGACTGACGCGCCCTTTGATGGGCTCGTCGAGGCCTGGGATCGTCAGGTCCGCCGGATTGCTAACCTTGAGCAGCGCAGCATCCGACTGCGCGATGTGGCATTTGGCGATGAGGCGGCTCAGATTCATGACCGTCAGGATGGGCTGATTGGCCGTAGCGAGATCGCCGGCGTAGAGCGGACGATCGGTCACAACACCATCGATGGGGCTGCGGATTTCGGAGTAACTGAGCTGCGCTTCTGCGGCGCGCATCTGGCCTTCTGCGGTCAGGCGCGAGCCGTGGGCCGACTTGAGGGCTTGTTCTCTGCCCAAACGCTGCAAATCGGCAAGCTGCTTTTGCGCCACCTCGTAAGCGCCTCGCGCTTGGGCCAGGGCGACAGTCGCCGAGTCCAAGTCACGTTGCGGAAGCGCGCCCTGATCAAATAGTTCTTTTCGGCTGTTGTACACTCTTTGCTGCGCGTCAAAGGCGGTCTTCCCCGCGTCGGCGTCCAGCTGCGCCTTCTGCAGTTGCTGGGGAATGGTGGCGTCCACGGAGGTTTTGTAACCAGCGTCGGCTTGCTCAAATTGCCCTCGGCTCGCCTCCGCCTGGCCTGCAAGGTCTTTGTTTTCCAAAGTGGCCAGGAGCTGACCCTTCCTGACGCGGTCGCCGCGCCGCACTTTGAATTCCGTGATAGGCGCGGTGATCTTGGGCGCTACGGTAGCCTGTTCAAGAGGATAAATTACGGCTTCGGCGGAAACGCTTTGCGAGATGGTTGCGCGCGTGGCCGGGGTGACTTGCACCGTGACGACGGGGGCCTTTTCCTTTTCTTGTTTGCTGCAACCGGACAATAAGAAAAACGCAGAGGCCATCGCCAGCGACACGGCAGCATGTCCCATGCGTCTCGAAACCCCAAAGTGCAGTGTCCGTTTTGTTCGTGTCATGGGGTTGTGAGCACTCCCGTTAACGTTTGCAGATTTGCCAGAGCTACCCGGTAGCGCACCGCTCCGTCCTGGTAGGCAGTGCTGGATTGCGCGTTCGTTGTCTGCGCGTCCACCACTTCGAGCACGGTGGCTTCGCCGCCCTTGTAGCGCAGTGTCGTCAAGCGCAGGCTTTCTTCGGCTAATTGCGCAGAACGTTCGAGGCCGCCGAGTTCGGTCATGGCCGTTTCGGCCTCCGAGTAGAGCGACTTGATTTCGGCGAGCAGCCTGCGCTGTGCGAGCGAAAGCTCTCGTTGCGCTTGAGCGCGCCGCAGTTCCGCTTGTTTGATGCGGCTTTGCGTCGCTCCCCAATTCCAAATAGGAATGTTCAAGGTGGCTGCCGCCGAAGCACCGAGATTGGAAACTCCGCCAGGACCATTCACGGCAAACTGAGGCGCATCGATTCCGTACCAATAATCCATAGTGAGGGATGGCAAATAGCCGGCTCGCGCGCCGGTTACATCAAATCCCGCAGCGCGCGCGCTTTCGAGAGCTGCGCGAACATCCGGATTATCGCGGGCCGCTTGCTGCTGTACTTCTCCGAGAGTAGGCAACGTTGCCGGTGCGTGGAGGTCTTCACTCACTTCGAAGTTGTCGTTGAAGTCCGGGAAAATCAGCACGGCAAGCTCCAGACGCGCGTTAAGCAATCCCAATTGTGCTTCTTGCAAGGCGCGGCGGCGCTCGGTCGCCTGCAATTCCGCTTTGATCACATCCGAGTGCGCTACCTCCCCGCCATGCTCCAGATCCTGCGTGAGCTTCAGGAAGCGGTCGCCTTCGTCTGCTGCTTTTTGTGCGGATAGCACCTTTTGTTGGGCTGCGGCGACGGAGTAGTAGTCCTGAACCACGGTGACGACCAGCCCGCGCGAAGCAATCTCTGCCCTGGCTTTGGCGGCGGCGGCAAGCGCCGAAGCGCGACGGAAGCCCGAAACGTCAGCGAGACCGATCGATTCGTGAATGTTGGCCTGGCTGAGGTATTCATGCACGGCGTTGTTCGCAATGAAAATGGGAGTACCTGGAGCACTCTTATTGGCTTGTGTGTACCAGGCTTGGTTGTCGTACATTACGCTCGGAAGCAAAGCGCCGGCTGCTTGAAAACGGTCCTGCCGGGCAAGTGCGGAATCGGTCAAAGCGGATTGAAACGCCACGCTGTTCTTTCGGGCGCGCGCGAGAGCATCTTGCAGCGTCAGCTTCAAGGCAGGCCCCGCGGGCGAAGCACTCTGGGCCGGGTTCGGGGCCGGGTTCTGGGCCGTCGCGGGCGAGGCCTCCTGACCGCGTTCTTGGGCCATGCACATCCCGCGGCCGCACAGGCACAGAGCGGCCAGGATCAGCGAAAACACCGCAAACAGTGCAAGTGGTCTCATGAATCTCGACTCCTATGCCGGATGCGCGGTGACGCAGGGCCGGAAAATATTAGCCTAGCAATTCTAGGATAAACGCAAGATTAACTATGAGATACGGAAGGCGCGGAGCTGGCGGGAAGGTAAGCGCTGAAGGTACTTCCTCGGGAATCGGAACGTGTCAATTCCAAGCGCCCCTGATGCGCTTGGGCGATCCAACGCGAAATAGCCAAGCCAAGTCCCGCGCCACCACCGTCGTTCTCGGCGCGCGAGCGCGCTTTATCGGCGCGGAAGAATCGCTCGAAGATGCGCGGCCGCAGCTCGGCCGGAATGCCGCACCCGGTGTCTGCAATGTTTACCGCGTATTCTCTGCCGTTGCGCTGGCAAGACACGGTGACGCGCCCAAAATCCGGCGTGTACTTGATGGCGTTATCCAATAGGTTCAGCATCATGCGACGCACGAGGGACTCATCCGCATGAATCGGAGATTCCGGCGCCCCCTCCAAGGTAAGAGAAATCTTTTTGGCTTGAGCGAGCGTCCGCGCGGAATGCACGCATTCCGCAACCAACTCATCCAGATAAAAATCGCTTGGTTTCAGCGGGTATTGTCCGGCGTCGGCGCGCGTCAGCGTGAAGAGGTCTTCCACAATGCGCGTCAGCCGCTCGGCCTCGTGATGCATCACGTCGAGCGATTCGCGGTACTCTTCCGGCGAACGCGCCTGCTGCGACAATGCCACCTCGGATTCGCCGCGTAAAATCGCCACCGGCGTCCGCAGCTCGTGCGAAGCATCGGCCATGAATCGCCTCTGGCGGTCAAATGATTCAGCCAATCGGTCCAACAAACGATTGAAGGATCGCGCCAGGTGACCTAATTCATCTTTTTCATTTTGCACGGCGAGCCGTTCGTCCAGGTTTTCGGCCCCCATGCGCCCCGCCTGACTGCTCATCGCCACGACAGGCGCGAGGCTTTTCCGCGCAAGGAAATAGCCCCCACCGCTTGCCAATAGAATCGCTACCGGGATCAGCCATGCGAAGACGGTTCCGGCTTCCTCCATCATCTCTTGCTGCGAATGGAGCGACTGCAAGATGATTAGCGTATAGTTTCTGCCTTTCCCGGAGAAACGCTGCGCAAACGCTCTGTAGCCGGCTTCGGTAACAGCAATGTGGCCAAAGATGCGGTCAGACTGCGCCGACGCCGCCAAGAAACGTTGGAAGGAAGCGGAAGGGAGAATCTGCTTTCGGGCAGCCTTCGCGGGCGCATTGGGTGAGAGCGCTTCCTGCGAGCTAAGGATCACCTTGCCAGCTTCGTCCGTGATCACATAAATCGTGTCACGGAAATGGTGCTCCTCGATCGCCTCTCGCCCAGCCGTCAGGAACACATCCGGACCTGTTTGATCTTCCAGTTCCGCATGCAGAGTAACGAGAAAAGAGTTCGACAGTTCGACGAGATTCAAATCCGTGCGGCGCACTGCACTTCGCCAGAAAATGAAATACGCGACGCCACAAAGTACGACAATCACCAGGGTCAGCACCCCGGTGTACCACACCGTTAGGCGCAAGCGTATGGAGTCAAGCATGGCTTTTCCGAGCTGGAGGAAAGGGTTTGCTTCGCGAGCGTTGAGAAACGGTGTCGTCTGCCGCTTCCGGGTTGGGCAGGTCGGCTTCCGTTCCAAGAACATAGCCCACGCCGCGCCGGGTGTGGACCAGCGGCTTCGTTGAATTTGCGTCAATTTTTCGCCGCAGCCGATTGATATAAACCTCGATCAAGTTCGAAAACGGATCAAATGTTTCGTCCCACACGTGCTCCGCAATTTCCGCGCGGCGCACCACGCGGCCTGCGTTGCGCGCCAGATACTCCAGAAGCGCGTATTCCTTTGCCGTCAATGTTATTTGGCGGCCGGCGCGCTTGGCGGTCTGCGCGCCGGTATCGAGCACAAGATCTGCGACGGCAATCTTCTCGGGGCGCAACTCGCCCGAGCGCCGCAGCAGGGCTCGCAGCCGCGCCAGTAATTCGCGAAATTCGAATGGCTTGGTAAGGTAGTCGTCCGCGCCGTGGTCCAAACCTGCAATGCGGTCTTCCACGGCATCCCGAGCCGTGAGCATCAAAATGGGCATGCGCTGGCCCGATTTGCGCAGTTCGCGGCACACCGTGAAACCATCGGGCGCGGGAATCATCACGTCGAGAATCACCAGGTCGTACGTGTTCACCGCCGCCTGGTAGAGCGCCTCTTCGCCTGTCCCTACGGCGTCCACGGCATACGCCTGTTCCCGCAGGCCTTTCGCGACGAACCGCGCGATCCGCGCATCATCTTCAACCAAGAGAAGCCGCATGAGAGCATCATACGGCAGAAGGAAGGAAAAGAAGTAAGCGGCATTCAACCTGTCACGGCGCCGCAAGGACCGTAGCGTGGCACCGGGCGTGCCGCCATCGTTCAGGCTATACTTGAGTCTTCCGGGCTCCTATGACGACCGTCGATTCCCCATCAAACGACACAGGCCTCGAATGGGCGCATCCGCTCGTCCGCGATTGGTTTGTTGGCCGCTTTGAAACGGCGACGGAGCCGCAACTTCAGGGCTGGCCGCACATTCTGGCCGGGAAAACTGCATTGATTTCCGCGCCGACCGGCTCGGGAAAGACGCTCGCGGCGTTTTTGATTTGCATCGATCGCTTGGTTCGCAAGGCCCTGAGCGGCGATCTGATAGATCAGACCGAAGTTCTTTACGTTTCGCCGCTCAAGGCGCTGAGCAACGACATCCGGAAGAATCTGGAAGTTCCCCTGGGCGAAATCCTGCAGCTTGCCGGACAGCGCGGCCTGCTCATGCCGGAGATTCGCACGGCGGTGCGCACCGGTGACACGCTCGCGCACGAGCGCCGCGCCATGCTCGCCCATCCACCTCACATTCTGGTCACAACTCCAGAATCTCTCTATATCTTATTGACCGCTGCGAGAAGCCGCGAAGTCTTGAGAACTGTCGAATCTGTGATTGTGGACGAAATTCACGCCGTTGCCGACGACAAGCGCGGCGCGCATCTTGCGCTGTCGCTCGAGCGACTTGATCATTTGACTGGAAAGCGGCTTCCGCGCATTGGTCTTTCTGCGACGCAGAAGCCTATCGAACTCGTAGCCGATTTTCTGACGGGCGCGGAGCGATCCGCGGCTCACATCGTGCAAATCGGCCATCGCCGCGAACTCGATCTGGCCATCGAGGTTCCCGCGAGCGAGTTGGGGCCCGTGGCATCGAACGAAATGTGGGACGAGATTTACGATCGCATTGCAGCATTGGCGACCGAGCATCGCTCCACGCTTATTTTTGTCAACACGCGACGCTTGTCCGAACGCATGGCTCACCGTCTTGGCGAACGCCTTGGAAAACAGTCCGTCGCCGCGCACCACGGCAGCCTTTCGCGCAAATTGCGACTGACGGCGGAGCAAAAATTGAAAGCCGGAGAAATCCGCGCGCTGGTGGCAACCGCTTCTCTCGAACTGGGAATTGATATCGGCAGCGTTGACCTGGTTTGCCAGATTGGCTCGCCTCGCTCCATCTCCGGTGCGATCCAGCGCATCGGCCGCGCGGGACATTGGCGTGGGGCTGTGCCCAAAGGCCGGCTCTTCGCCACTACGCGCGACGACTTGCTCGAATGCGCTGCCCTCGTGCGCGCGATTCATCAACACGACTTGGACCGCCTCGCTATTCCTGAAGCGCCTAGGGACATCCTGGCGCAGCAAATTGTCGCCATGTGCGCCGCGGAAGATTGGCGCGAAGATGCATTATTCGATCGCGTGCGCCGCGCTTACCCGTATCGCAATCTGGCGCGCGCCGATTTTGACGAAATCATCGAAATGCTCTCTGAAGGGATCGCCAGCGCCCGCGGGCGCTACGCTGCGTATCTCCATCGCGACCGTGTGAACGGCATGGTTCGGGCTCGCCGCGGCAGCCGACTCGCCGCTATCACTAGCGGCGGAGCAATTCCCGAAAACTCCCTTTACACCGTCGTCGCTCATCCGGATGGGACCATCATCGGCACCGTGGACGAAGACTTCGCCGTCGAGAGCATTGCCGGCGACATCATGCTGCTGGGCAACACTTCGTGGCGCATCCGCCGCGTGCAGGCAGGAAGAGTCCTTGTCGAAGACGCGCAAGGAGCAGCTCCCAACGTGCCGTTCTGGCGCGGCGAAGCTCCTTCGCGCACCGATGAACTCTCCGCACAGGTCGCCGATCTGCGCGACAAAATCAGCGCACTCATTCCTCGCGTCGCGCCGGACGCCGAAGCACAAATGGCCCCGGATGTCGCGACCGCCGTGAATTGGCTTACGCTCGAATGCGGGCTGGATCAAGCCGGGGCGGAGCAGGCGGTGGAATACATTGTCGCCGGCCGCGCCGTGCTGGGGGCCGTTCCCACGCAAACCACGGTCATTGCCGAACGCTTCTTCGACGAAAGCGGAGGCATGCAACTCATCATTCATGCACCGTTCGGCGCGCGCATCAACAAAGCCTGGGGCTTGGCGCTACGCAAGCGTTTCTGCCGCTCGTTCAATTTCGAGTTGCAGGCCGCGGCCACCGACAACGGGCTGAATATCTCGCTCAGCGAGCAGCACAGCTTCCCGCTGGCCGACGTTTTTCATTTTCTCCATCCGAATTCCCTGCGCTCCGTGTTGGAGCAAGCCGTGCTCGCTTCTCCGCTTTTCACCGCGCGCTGGCGCTGGGATGCGGGACGCGCTTTGGCCTTGCTGCGTTTTCGCAACGGGAAAAAGGTTCCTCCTCCGATTCAACGCATGCGCTCGGATGATTTGCTGTCGGCGGTCTTCCCGGAAGCGCTCGCTTGTCAGGAAAATCTTCCTGAAGGCGATATCACGATTTCCAGCCATCCGCTCATCCGCGAAGTGATGACGGACGTTCTCACCGAAGCGCTGGATGTTGACGGCCTCTTGCGCGTGTTGCGCGACATCGTCGACGGCCGGATCAATTGCCTTGCGGTGGACACACCCGTCCCTTCTCAGTTTTCGCACGAAATCCTAAACGCCAATCCGTATGCCTATCTCGATGACGCTCCGCTCGAAGAACGCCGGGCTCGCGCCGTCGAAATGCGCCGCATGCTGCCCGAGGCTGTACTCGGAGAAATTGGGCGCCTCAACCCTGCGGCCATCGAGGAAGTTTCTAGTGACGCCTGGCCGGATGTGCGCGACGCCGAAGAACTGCACGATGCCTTGCTAACGTTCATCGCGGTGCCCGCCAGTCGCGATTCGGGTGGTCTTCCAGGCAGTCGTCTTCACGTCAAGTTGGAGAATTCGCTCAACACCTGGAATCCTTTCTTCGAACAGCTTGTCGCGGACCGCCGCGCAAGTCTCGCCAGCGCAGGCGGCGAAACCTACTGGGTCGCGACCGAACGAGTTCCCGCGTTCACGCAGATTTTCCCCTCGGCGCATTTCAAAGTTGCGCCGCCGAGTGTCGGTGCGCCAAATCTTTCACGCGATGAATCCCTGTTCACTCTCGTCACTGGTTGGATTTCTCATTCCGGTCCGGTTACCGCAAGTCAAATGGCCGGCATCCTCACTTTTCCTGTTTCCGAAATCGACAAAGCTCTCTTACGCCTCGAATCGAGCGGCGTGGTTCTGCGCGGCAAATTCACTGACCCTCATTCCGATCAAACGGAGTGGTGCGAGCGCCGCCTGCTCGCCCGCATCCATCGGCTCACGCTCGGACAGCTGCGTCGAGAAATCCAGTCGGTTACTCCTGCGCAATTCATGGACTGGGAGTGCCGGTGGCAGCACGTCGCTCCCGGCACGCAACTCCTCGGCGAGCGCGGCACACTCGAGGCCCTCCGTCAGGTGCAGGGCTTCGAAACCCCGGCAAATGCCTGGGAGCGCCAAATCCTCAAGAGCCGCATCGCGGATTACGATCCCAAAGTACTCGACCAGCTCTGCCTGACCGGCGCCGTCGGCTGGGGCAGGCTTTCACCACACCCCGCGACGCTCGAAGCCGTCACCGACGGAAAACGCCGCGTCATCCCTACCAGCGTTGCGCCGATTACTTTCTTTGTGCGCGAAGATGCCGATTGGATGATTCCGCGGCGCGAAGGAAGCGAGGCGGGCGTGCTGGGCCTCAGCCCGCATGCCGCTGCCGTGCACTTGTACTTGCGCCAGCGCGGCGCGTCTTTCTTCGCTGACATCGTGCGGGGGACTGGCAAGCTGAAGTCGGAAGTGGAAACCGCGCTATGGGAACTCGTCGCCGCCGGCCTGCTCACCGCGGATGGGTTCGATAATTTGCGTGCGCTCATCGACCCCAAGCGCCGCTCCGGCCAAGGCAGCGGAAAAACGTCGCGGCCCAGGCACAGCGCGGGCCGCTGGTCGCTTCTCTACTCTGGCGAAAACCACGACCGCAGCCTCGCGCTTGAAGCGATTTGTTGGATGCTGCTTCGACGCTACGGAATCGTTTTTCGAGAGCTTTTGACGCGCGAAACGATCCTTCCGAAATGGCGCGAGTTGCTCATCACACTGCGCCGCCTGGAAGATCGGGGCGAAGTACGCGGCGGCCGGTTCGTTAGCAACTTCCTCGGCGAGCAATTCGCTTTGCCCTTGGCCGTCGAATCTTTGCGCGCCATCCGCAATCGACAACCATCGGGCGAAATCCTTGCGGTCTCCGCCGCCGATCCGCTGAATCTTGTGGGCATCATCGTTCCTGGCGAGCGTGTCGCAGCCAATTCCGGCAAAGTCGTCGCTTTCCGCGACGGCGTCGCCGTTCCGCCAAGCGACCTAACCAACGTCATTGCAATGCCCATAGCGCGTTGAAGGGAGCTTGAAAGGGATTGGCATTGTCGCATGCACGCAAATCTTTAAAGTACTAGCAGTAATGAATTGTTGCCCGCGCCACCCGGGCAAATGCCGTCTTGACATCTTCGCGCAAGGGTGCATGATGGCGCCTAGGGACCCGAAACCCGCCGGCTTCTCTCCCACGGAAGCCAAATGTCAGTCCCACAGGAGACCAGATATGAATGCCAAAGTTCTGACGTTTTCGTCTCAGGGCGATACCACGCTTCTCGAATACGATCCCGCGACCGCCGACATGGACGAAGTGAACCGCGTCATCGCCGAATACGAAGCGAAGACCGGAGCGCAACCGTTCGATGTCGCCACCGGGGAGCGTATTGAGAAAGTTACCCGCGCGCAAAACGAAGTCCTGATGGTTCACCCCATCGCTGGCGGCTAGAAATAAGAGACGGCCGGAATGTGGTCGTAGTCCGTAGGGCCTGAGTGCGACCTGCGCAAATGGCGTACGGGCCTTATTCCGCATCTGGCCGATGACATTGCTATGGCTTCCCCAATTGTGTCCGTGCTTGTACTTGCATTATTGGCAGGCGTACTCGTTCTGCTCAGGTGGCGGTTGACGCTTGCTGGTGGCTTGCGCCGTAGAGATTTGGCGCAAGCGGAAGCGCGCCGAGGTCGCATTCCTAGAGTTCGCTTGAATGGCGCCTTCTCTTTTGGCCTGCACGGTGTAGCACCCGGTGGATTGTCTTTATTCGGAGACCATCCCTTGGGCGGTGGACCGGTTTCGCCCCGCGTCACCAAGGAACAGCGTGCGGAAGCTTTCCTGCGCCGCATCCTTGCGCTCACGGGAGCCACAAAGGCGGACGGCGCTTACATCCTGAACGTAGGCAAGATTCAGTTTCAACTCCGCGACCGTTTCATCCGGCGGCTGCAAAATCCCCAAGACCCCAAGTCCCCCTACGAAGAAACCTGTTTTTATCTCGTGCACAACGGGATGCCCAAAGTAGAAGAAATTGCTACCGCGCTTCTGCACCTGTCAAACAATCCCGGGTTGTTTGACAAGTGGGCGCTTCAAAACGGTGTGGCCTTCAAGGCGGATGGGAAAGTGTTCGACCGCTGTCCGTTGATGGGCTTGCGCTAGGCAGCGACGCAACTCTTGTTTTTCGCGATTTCTTACCTTTCGTTGTTGACCGTCTTTTCGATTACCAATCAATCCGGTCAGGGAAAAACTCAGACACCAACTCCTGGTAAAAAGGCAAAACCGCTTTCGCGTCCGGCCGTTCACGACCCTTCGAATAAAGATCGTAGGGATTGAACTTCCTCACCCACGCAAGCATTTGCTCATCGTGTTCATTCATCAAGTGCCGATAGGCGTTGTGCCGGTGCGCCGCGTAGAAAGAGTGGTAGCGCAGCATGTACAGAGCTTCTTCCGGAAGGTAATTCCGCGCCGCTTGATAAACGTACTCGTCGTGTCCGAAGGACAGATGCACCTTGTCGAGTCCACAGCGGTGTTCGTAGATGCCGTACTTGGTCTGATATTCAGGAACGTTCGCGTCAGGATTGGCCGCAAAAAACTCCGGAAACACCACTTCATCCGAGTAGGCGCATCCCACCGGAAAGGTGTCGCCAACCACCGCCCACTGCGGCTCGCCGTACAGGCAAAGCACTTTCCCCAAATCGTGCAGAAAACCCGTCAGAATAAACCAGCGCGGATGGCCATCCTTGCGAATCGCTTCTGAGGTTTGCAACAGGTGCTCAATCTGGCTCAGGTCGGTGTCCGGATCGCTTTCATCGACCAAAGTATTCAGGTACTCGGCCATTTCCCAGATGCTCTTCTTCCCTCGCTTCAGGCCGCAGTACTGCTCCTTTTTCTTGAGCACAAAACCCAAAGTTTGCTGCGCGTGATTCTGCCGGTAGAACTCCGTGACCCCGGGATTGGCGTCGGTGCGATAGTTCCGGAACTGCTCTTCCGATTTTCCCTGCCGATAGCGAGTGCTTACAAAATCGTCCCAATCGTCGAGTTCTTTCAGGGGGGCATTTTCCTTGCCTGGGGCAGTTCGAAGCGCTTCATCCATGGCAGTACTCCGGTTTTATTCTGCGGGCCCGCCTCCCACGGCGCAATAGGAACTTTCACCTACTTTTTTTCATTCTGTTGATAGGTTGAACATCCGACCCGCTCTTTTCCGAAGATACGCTCAAAGCGTACCGCTGATTCGACTTACCGCGCGCCAGAAAGGGGCGTCCACGCCGAGTGCTTGCGCCCGGACTCCAGCACCGCGCCAACAAACCGCATTCCGTCGACTCCCTCCGCAATTCCAGGCACAAGAAGCGATAGCGGATCCGGCTGCCGCTTTTCCTGCCGGGCCCAAATCTGTTCCGCCAGATCTTTGTAAAGCTGCGCGAAGCCTTCCAAATACCCTTCCGGATGCCCGGCAGGGATGCGCATTGCCCGCGCCGCGGCAGCTCCCGTCCCCGGTCCGCCACGCTTTAGAATCCGCCGCGGTTGCCCCAAAGGCATAAACAACAACTCATTCGGGTTCTCCTGCTGCCACTCCAAGCCCGCCTTTTCTCCATAAACGCGAAGGCGGAGGTTGTTCTCACTCCCCGCGGCCACCTGGCTTGCCCAGAGCATCCCTTTCACTCCGTTTGGAAAGCGCAACAGCATCTGCACGTTGTCATCCAGGCGCCGCCCCGGAACAAACGTTGTCACTTCGGCCGCGACTTCCTGGACTGGCAATCCCGCGACAAAGCAAGCAAGGTTGTGCGCGTGCGTTCCAATGTCACCCAAGCTTCCACCGGGACCGCTTCGCGCAGGGTCGGTGCGCCAATCCGCTTGTTTCTGGCCGGTTCTTTCCAGCGGGGTCGCGAGCCAGTCCTGCGCATACTCCACTTGAACCACTCGCAACGCGCCAAGCTCTCCCGCGAGAACCATCTCCCGCGCCTGCCGCACCATCGGGTAGCCCGTGTAATTGTGGGTCAAGCCAAAAATCAATCCGGTTCGCTCAACGATTTTTGCCAACTCCAGCGCGTCCTCAAGCGTCGTCGTCAACGGCTTGTCACAGATTACGTTGATTCCCGCCTCGAGAAACTTCTTCGCATTGGCATAGTGCATGTGATTCGGCGTGACAATGGCCACCGCTTCGATGCCGTCGGGACGCCCCGCCTCCGCGGCTGCCATTTCCTCGAACCGCCCATAGGCGCGCGGGATGTGCAGCTCTTCGGCGGCAGCCAGGCTCTTTCCCGGATCCGAACTCAACGCCGCGGCAACGAGTTCATAACAATCGTCCATGCGCGCCGCAATGCGATGCACCGCGCCGATGAACGCACCCGGCCCGCCTCCCACCATGCCTAGCCTGATGCGTCGGTGCTTGCCTTGCATCTTAGAATCACCCGGCATGTTTGCCTTCCTTTCGCGCGGAGAGTCCTAGCATCCGCCGGTTCGCTTCTTCGTCTGCACCCGATTTTGCAAAATCGTCAAACGCCCGCTCGGCCGTCTGGATGATGTGCCGCGCAATGAACGGCGCGCCTTCTCTCGCTCCTTGCCCACTGCTCTTCACGCAACACTCCCACTCCAGCACGGCCCAGCCGTCGAAATCGTACTGCGCGAGCTTCGAAAAAATTCCGCGAAAATCCACTTGCCCGTCGCCGAGCGAGCGGAAACGCCCCGCGCGATGAATCCACGGCTGATACCCGCCGTAAACGCCCTGCCGCCCCGTCGGATGAAACTCCGCATCCTTCACGTGAAACATCTTCACCCGCGAATGATAAATGTCTAGAAAGGCAAGGTAATCGAGCTGCTGCAAAACAAAATGGCTGGGGTCGAACAAAATGTTGCAGCGTTTGTGCCCGCCCACGCGGTCAAGAAACATGTCGAATGTCACGCCGTCATGAAGATCCTCGCCTGGATGCAGCTCGTAACACAGATCCACCCCTGCGGCGTCAAACGCATCCAGTATCGGCTTCCACCGCTTCGCCAATTCGTCAAACGCCGTCTCAATCAGTCCCGGCGGACGCTGCGGCCACGGATAAATGTAAGGCCACGCCAGCGCGCCCGAAAAAGTGACGTGCGCCTTGCATCCCAAATTTGCGGAAGCTTTTGCCGCCAGCCAAAGCTGGTCCATGGCCCACGCTTGCCGAGCTGCGGGATTTCCTCGCACTGATTCGGGGGCGAACCCGTCAAACGCCGCGTCGTACGCCGGATGCACCGCGACCAACTGGCCTTGCAGGTGGGTGGAAAGTTCCGTCAGCACCACGCCGCTGGCAGCCAGCTTTCCCAAGATTTCATCGCAATACCCGCGGTTTTCGGCAGCCCGCTTCAAATCAAACAGCCGGCTGTCCCAGGTCGGAATCTGCACGCCTTGGTAGCCAAGCCCCGCCGCCCATTTGGAAATCGTCTCGAGCTTGTTAAAGGGAGGTTGGTCGTCCGCAAATTGCGCCAGAAAAATTGCCGGCCCGTTGATCGTTTTCATGGATGCCCTCTCCCTCGCCAATCGCGCTGGGGAGCCGCATTTTATAAAATCTTTGCCTCCGCGCGAACGAAATTCTCTGTGGCCGCCAATCCTGAAGATGTATATTCGAACGGTTCGCGAAGGAGGCCATCGCCATGAACGCCACAGCGCAGCGACCCTTTGCTTTGACTGCGTTCCTCGCAGCCGGCATCATCCTAGCCTCTTGGCCCACGCGAACCACTGTTGCCGGCTCCGAGCATACGAAAACCACCGCAACTCGCCGCGACAAGCCTGGGGCACGAGTCACAGGCTCATGGGATCAAAAAGCCGCGGCTGCGTATCTTGATCGAAGGCAAGAATGGTGGATGTCCTGGCCGAGGGCCCAGCGCGATCACGACACCTTCTGCATCTCCTGTCACACCGCTGTGCCTTACGCCCTTTCGCGCTCTGCTCTTCGGACAGAACTTGCCGAAAAAGCCCCTTCCGCCGACGAGCAAAAACTCCTCGATAATGTCACCAAGCGTGTTCGCCTTTGGAAAGAGGTTGCACCGTTCTACCCTGACGCGCAGTGGGGCGCGCATAAAACAGTCGAGTCGCGCGGGACGGAATCTGTCCTGAACGCCCTGATCCTTGTCAGTCGTGACGCGCAGAGTGGGCAGCTTGGCAATGACGCGCGCACCGCCCTCGATAATATGTGGGGGGAACAGCAAACCTCAGGAAGCGCCAAGGGCGGGTGGCTTTGGCAGCGGTTCAACAAAGAGCCGTGGGAAGCCGACGATTCAGACTACTATGGAGCCACACTTGCCGCAGTCGCAGTCGGCACAGCGCCGGGGAATTACCGCTCGGCGCCCGAAATCCAAGACGACCTCAAGATGCTGCGCGAATACCTGCGTCAGGAGAGCGCCGCGCAAAAGCCGATTAATCGCGCGAGCCTGCTGTGGGCCGCTGCGAAAATACCTGGACTCATCGAACCAGACCGCAAGAAGGCCATCCTCTCGGAGCTTCTCGAGAAACAACTGTCAGACGGAGGCTGGAGCCTGTCCTCGCTGAGCGGCGATTGGAAGCGGGATGACGGAACACCTCAAGAAGCAAACAGCGACGGCTACGCCACTGGGCTCATTACTTTCGCTTTGCAGCAGTCGGGGGTCTCTTTAGAAAATGTACAACTGAGGCGCGGTCTCGCCTGGCTAACCGCCAATCAGGACAAAACGGAAGGCTCCTGGCCGGCCTTCTCCCTGAACAAAAACAAGCAGCATCATCTCAGTCCGGAAACCGCGCTCTTCATGAACGACGCCGCCACCGCCTACGCCGTTCTCTCTCTTAGCTACGCCAATCGTCCTTGAACAGAACGTAGGCGGTCTTTTCGAGCCAGCCGCATGAAACACCGCATGATGCATCTCTTCCAAAAGTATGTTGTAAATCCTCCGATCAAGCTGTTGTTTATCCTCGGAATCTTCCCTCCAGGGTACGCACTGCTGGAAACCATTGGCCGCAAGACCGGAAAGGCCCGCTGCACTCCGGTCGGCAACGGACGCGTTGGCCAGCAATTCTGGCTCGTCGCCGAGCACGGTTCGAAAGCCGGTTACGTTCGCAATATCACGTCAAATCCGCGCGTGCGCGTGAAGCTCGGCGAAGGGTTTGGCGCCCGCTGGCACAAGGGTACTGCCTCCCTGCTACCCGATGACGATCCACGCGAGCGCCAGCGCTGGCTGTCTCAAAAGCATCCCGGCAGCGCTTCGAATTCCGCCGCCGTTCGCCTCTTCGGCACAGAACTCCTCACCATTCGCATTGATCTGGATTCCTGACACCGTATGAGCCGCCTCGGTCACAGCTTTTTCCTCTGCGAACTATGGGTTAAGATGAGCTCCTCGCAAGCATAGTTCAACAAGGGAGACGTCTCTTGAGATCGCTCCTTGCCGGCCTCGCAGCCACTTATCTTTTCACCGGCATGCCCGCCCTCGCGCAAGAAGCGGGTGACGGCCCCACCAGCGAAAAAGCACAGAAGTCCTACCAAGAAGCTCTCAAGCTCTTGCGTGAAAGAAAGGAGGAATGGGCGCTGGAGGCGTTCAAAAAAGCCGATAAGCATGACGACGGACACTGCCGTGCGTGCCAGAAGCAGATGATCAAGTACGGAGTCCAGTACGGTGACTGGAAGGCTGCTGAGCTCGCCTCCGAAGAGCTATTGAACGAAGCGAAAGATAATAAGGAGACGGCCCTGGGGCATTATCAATACTCCCAAGTGCTCATAGCGGAAGCCTCCAATAAGCACAAAGAAGAACTGTTCTCGCAAGCGCATGACCACGCTGCCAAAGCGGTCGCCGCGTATTCAAATTTTCCAGAAGCCGTCCTCTTGGATGGAAAGGCCTTGGCAAATCTGAAACAGGATGATGCGGCCAAAGCTCAGTTTGAGCGGTTTTTGAAGATGAGGTCTCCCGGCAGTCCCGACTATCGCCGCGTTCAGCGTTTTATCGACCAACCCGGGCTTGCCCGCGCCAGGATGGCTCCGCCTTTCGCTGTCACTACGGTGGAGGGCGAGCGCGTTTCTATGGACGATCTGCAAGGCAAGGTCGTGTTACTGGATTTCTGGGCTACTTGGTGTGTTCCCTGCCGCGAAGCGCTGCCGCACATGAAGCAGGTCGCAAAAAAATTTCAAGGGGAGCCGCTGGCCATCCTAAGCATCAGTCTGGATGCCAATGAGGAAAAATGGAAAGAGTTCATTACGAAGAACGAAATGACTTGGCGACAGTATCGCGACGGTGGCTTTACCGGGCCCATTGCAAGGATGTTCTCTGTGAGGGCCATTCCCGCCACCTTCACGATTGACGCGGACGGTGTCCTCCAGGATGAACACATCGGGGATGCCTCGATCGAAGGCAAGCTCAAGAAGCTCGTCGCTCGCGCCCGCGAATTGCAGGCGCCTGAAAATCCTGCCAAGTAATTGCCGAGTGTCGCCGCCGTGGGCTTTTTGCCTAGCGACCGTTCAGCCTTCGTTTCGATTTGGATTCTCGGCCTTTTTCGACTCCTTCTTAGCTCTTGGTCGCAAATAGAAGAAGCGAAGGACACTAACCACAAAAACCCACCACACGACGATGAAGAGATTGCCAAGGATGCCGCCATAGTCCTTTCGACGGAGGCAGAAGTAAAGCTGCGCGCGGGTGGTAACAATTTCAATCCAAAATGCGAAGAAGTAAGTGGTCCAATGCTTGAGACTCTCCAGATACTTCATTGACTCATTGTCTTGCCATGAGCGTCGCGAATCCAAGGAAAATCGGAAGAGATGGCTACAAGGTAAAATCTCTATGGGTTTTGTTCGATGCTCCTGGCGTTTGGCGCAAGCAGCGGCTCTTGCCCCAAAACAACGCCCTCTCGGGTCGGCTCTTTATGGCGTCTGTTCGAATTGGCTTAGGAACCCCGGATCAAGTGTGAATTTCGTGTGCACAGCGAAACCAGCTGCCAGCAATGTGAATTCCGCCCAGTCGCGTCCGGGCCCGAGCAGAGGAGCGCCGTCGAGCGTGCGCGGAAAGAAGTAGTGGACCGAGGAACTCGCGCCCGTTCCGGTGAATTCGACTTCCAGTGGAGCGACCATACCGCGGCGCGTCTTGAGAGTCACAAAGAAAACCGGCTTACCCGCCAGCGTAACCGCAAACGGCTCGAAACCTTTGCGGCCGGCCTCCTCAACTTTTACCGTTATAACGTATCGGTCCGCTGGAAGCCGCGGCGCAGGGGCTTGAAACCGTGCCGCTGGTCCTTCGCCGAGCTCCTCGAGCCGTGTAAAGGCCTGGGCAACCGGAGCGGCTGATTCCCATCGCACCAGGATGCCGGCCCAGGGTTTGATTGGCGGCGCTGCGTCCATCTGACGGGAAGAATCAATGGGCGCTTCGATTCGCCCTTTCTGCATGCAATTCCCATTGGCGTCAATGGCATCCGGGTCACAGTGCCTGGTCCCCGTTGAAACGCTGTAGGAGGCTTCCCCTTCTTTCTGGCTGAACACCACAACTTCTAGTTTTGCCCAAGGCGACCTTCGCACCAGCTTCAAGGCTTCCGCAGCTGACCACTGCGCGGGAGGTTTATGCTTCCAGAAATCGTCCGCACGGACGAAGTTGGGCAGCGCAAGCAAGCTCACGAGGGACAGGGACACGATCACGCCCTGCGGAATTCTGAGCAGCGGAGCGCGGCACGCACATGCCCCGCTGGCTCGAGTTGTTTCGGAGGTGACCATTTTCCGAAAGCTTTTCTGTTTTCCGGCTTCAGCGCTGACCTGGTCACTCTCTCGCGCATTCACTGTAACGATTGGATTGTGAAGACGCCGCGCAACTGAGTCAAGGCTCATGGCCATGGGTCTTAAGCGGGTCATGTGTTAGGCTCAACCTTCGTGAGGGTTCTCCGACTCATTCTCTATTGCTTCTTGGCCACCGCGGCCAGTAGCAGCGAAGCCTTACCCCAAGAGCCGCCTCGCCGGGACGCCTTTCTCATTACGATCGACACCCTGCGGAGCGACCATCTTCACTGCTATGGATACGACCGGATCCAAACTCCCGCTATCGATCAGTTGGCAAAGCAAGGGATTCGCTTCACCCAGGCATTCACGCCCAGCCCTCTTACCAATTCGTCGCACGCAAGCATCCTCACTGGACTGCTGCCAAGCTCCCACGGGGTAAGCGACTTTGGCGTACCTTTAAAGTCCGATCATCCCACTCTGGCCGAATTGCAGAAAAAGCAGGGCTACCAGACTGCCGCTTTCATCGGATCGGTAATTCTCGACAGCCAGAGGTTGGCGCCTGGCCTCGACCGCGGGTTCGACTTCTACGACAATTTTCCTGCAAAACCTCAGATGAAATTGCGATGGGGGCAAATTGAACGGCGAGGCATGGATGTAGCACAACGGGCAGAGAATTGGATGGATGAACATGAAGCGGCGCCGCGCTTCGTTTGGGTCCATTTCTATGACCCCCATGATCCGTACGAGCCGCCGTCTCCCTATGCCCAAGTCTACAAAGGTCGGCTCTACGACGGGGAGATTGCTTACGCGGATTCAGCCTTAGGTCACTTCCTCGCTTATCTCAAGAAACGAGGCTGGTACGAGGGAGCGCTCATCGTTTTGGTCGGAGACCATGGAGAGGGATTGGGCGAACATCACGAGGACACGCATGGCATTTTTCTGTACGATTCGACGACTCACGTTCCTTTGATTGTGAAGCTGCCGAAGGGGCAGCAAGCCGGCCGAGTCGTTGATGAGCAAGTGCGCACCACGGATATTATGCCGACGATTTTGGAGCTATTGGGCATTTCTACGCCCGCAAGCTTGGACGGCGCTTCCTTGATGCCGCTGATCCTGGGTGCGAACTCGGCGTCTCGTCCGGTCTTGGGCGAAACGGATTATCCCTTGCGTTTTGGATGGGCCCCGCTGCGATCGGTTCGACAGGATGGCTTCAAATTGATCGAGGCTCCCCGGCCGGAACTTTATGATCTCCACTCCGATGCCGGGGAACTGCACAATCACTACGCGCCTTGGGATGCGAGAGTACAAACGCTGCGCAAAAGACTCGCAGAACGCGCTGCCGAGTCGCAGTCCCCGCGAAAGCCTTCGCCCTCAACCGTTTCCTCCGGCACGATTGATGAGCTTCACGCACTTGGGTACTTGGGTCCGGCAGATGCCCGATCCTCCACGGATGTTCCAGAGCCGTCACTGCTGCCTGATCCCAAAGACAAGATTGAAGAGCAAAACCTGATGCATATCGCCACGATGGCGTCGGAAGTTGAGCAGTGGGCTCAGGCGAGAGTGGCCCTCGAGAAGCTGGTGCAATTGGACGATAAATCCTTGGTTGCGCGGCTTCTGCTCGGGCGCGTCGATCTCAATTCGAAGAATCCCCAAGCGGCAGAGCACGAATTCGAGGCGGCGGTCTTGTTACAGCCAGGAAACATGGAAGCCCAATTTGGTCTGGCGAAAGCGCTTCTTGGTGAGAAGAAGTATGCCGACGCTGTGGATTTGCTTGAAGAAATTACCAAGTCAGGAACCAAGAATCCGGAGGCTTTTGAGTTGCTCGCGCAGGCTTATACCGGGCTTGGGAAGCCCGTCCTGGCTAAGCAAGCGGCAGACCAAGCCAGCACCATACGAGGCGCTCATCCTCGACAATGAGCGACGAACCACCGCATCAAAACGCGATGCGATCCGTATTACTTCTGCAGTGCAACATTACTCTCGGAAGTGTTGAAGATCTCGGTCAAAACACGCCCGCGCATTTGCTTTGGCTGCTCGATGCCGTAGATATGCAGGATCGTAGGCGTGATGTCGTACACGCTGGCTTCCAGACCCATTAGCCGAAAGTCATTTTTAATCCCGGGCCCCATGACAAACACGGAGCCGGGAACGTCGTCGCCATCGGCAAAATCGTGCTTGGCGATGACCGGCGTGGTCTTTTCGTGATCCATGTGGGCGTGAGGGTCTTTCTCTTCAAATTCCCGAAGCGGTTTGATGCCGTGGTCGGACACGATGAATACATACGTGTTGGCATCGGCGTGCTTCAACACGGTTCCCAGGACTTTGTCGAAAGCTACGTACTGGTCGGGAAAAGCATTCGGACGAACGCCATTGATGCTCGCATTATAGCCGGCATTGTATGGAGCGATGGGATACAGCCAATGGCCCGTCCGGTCCTCGCACGACTGCACCAGGAAGGTGAAGTCCGTGGGATGCCTGGTCAACAGGTAATCGAAGAGCTTGGTCTGCTCGTCACGGATGACTTGAACCTTGTTTAACCATTTGTCTATGACTTCCGTTTCGTGGCCTTTCAAATCCGCGGCGGCGGGCATGCGCTCGCAGTCGATGTAGAAGTCGCCCACATTTTTCAAGAGCTCGGGTTCCATGCTCTTGGGATAAACGGCATCCCCTCCCATGACTTCGCTCAGCTTCGGCGCGCAGAGTACACCGTCTTCGCAATTCTTGCCCCGCGTCAACATGCCGCTGATCATGTATCCATTTACGGGCATGACAGGGAATGTAGCGGGCACATTGGCCATGCCGACGGTGACTCCGCTCTTCGAGAGCAATGACCAAATGGGCTCCCGCTTCAGCATGTTGGTATTAGCCGTGATTCCTCCGACGAGGAAGCCTGTGACTCCGTGCTCTTCAGGATTCGTGCTCGTGAACAGCGTGCTGTAAACGCGCGGACAATTCGGCGCTGAAACGGTCCGCAACTTGCCGTAGGCGCCTTTCTCAACCACTTTGGCGAGGTTGGGCATCTCGCCCTTCAGAATAAGGGGCCGGATGACATCCAACTCCATTCCGTTTACGCCCAGGATAATGATGCGCGGCTTCCCTTTGCGGGTGGCGGCCTGCTCCTGCGAGCGCGCGGCGACTGGCAGCAGAAAGAACACCAGCATGCAAGACCAGAGAATCTTTCTAAAGTTCATGGTACACCTCGGGTACCTGAGGAGAATATTTTATCCCCAGTTCAGGCCTCGTGGAAGGGTTTTCGAGGCCAGGACTCAGGGCGGTTGTTTCTCAGTCTTCAGTCTATTGGCTTCCCCGAGTTCGCGCGCAGCGTCTTCGGCGCGGCCCAGCTTCTCGTATTCCTCCGCCAGGAAGGCATGCGCTTCGCGGGAATCCCCTTGCACCGCCACGGCCTTTTCCAGGTAGGGCAGCGCCTCGGCAAAGGTGCCGTTCAGAAACAACATCCGCCCCAGTAGCAGGTTTGCGCGGTAATGGTCCGGCTCTCCTTGCAGGACCTCGAGCAGGTTTTTGGCTGCTTCCTGAGGCTGTCCGGTACGGGCGTAAATGGACGCCAAAGAGTAGCGCGCGTCGGTCCAATCGGGTCGATTTTCCACCAGGATTTCGAAATATTTGGCGGCCGTATCCAGCTCCCCGGTTTCGTACAGGCAGATGGCCAACTCGTACTGCGCCATCAACGCATCCGGCCGCAACTCGACAGCTCTGCGAAGGGGAGGAATGGCCTTGGCAAAGTTGCCCCGCCGCGAGTAAGCAATTCCCAGGTAATACTGCGCCGCTTGGACTTCCGGGTCTTTGGCTACCACGCGCTCGAGGAGTGGGATGACCGTGGCTTCCCTTCCTTCTTCGATGGCCAGGCTGGCATCGTGCATATCGTTGGCGACTCCGATGCGCTGCTTGGGGTCAATTCTTGTGACCGGACTGGTCTTTCGAGAGGCCATGTAGCCTAGCGCCGAGAGTTTTTCCCTGCTCTTTTCGTCGAGGTTGTCCTCTAACGGCTGCGGCGCGCCGGCACTGATCCGCTTCACGAAATTATCCAGCTGAACGGCAAGGCGCGCCGCAGCGAGGTGGTTGCGCGAATAGAGATTTGTCTTCTCGCCAGGGTCTGAGGCCAGATCGTAAAGCTCCGGCAATGGCGCCTGCACGTAAAGCTTGTCACCGGATCGCAAGGAAACAAGAGCACTCCACCCAAACGAGCGCTCGGAGTGATCGCCGGTGGCAAGCGAAGCACGGTTTTCAGGATGGGGATTTGCAATCAGAGAGAGGAGCGAGCGGCCCTGCATCGCTGACGGCGGCGTCTGCCCCAGCGCTTCGAGAACGGTTGGCGCCAGGTCCACCAAGCTCGCCGTGGCATGGACGCGCTGGCCGGCAAAGCGATTTCCGGGAAGTTTGAGGAGCAAGGGCACGTGGATGGTGGCGTCGTAAAGAAAAATGCTGTGGGTCAGTTCGCCGTGCTCACCCAGGGATTCGCCGTGATCGGCAGCAACCGCGATGAGCGCGTTGTCATACAGCCCCTGGCTCCGCAAATAGTCAAGCAGTTTGCCGACAGTGGCATCGACATAGCCGATACACCCGTTGTAAGGGGCCGCCTGAAACTTGCTGCGGAACGGTTCAGGGGAACTGTAAGGGTCGTGCGCGTCCCACAGGTGAAACCATAGAAAAAACGGAGCATCGTGCTGCTGGCCCAGCCATTCGAGCACGTATCCCAACGTCACCTCGCCGCGGCGCTGCATGGAGGACTCGCGGCGTTCCCCGGTTTTCTGCCGGTGAAACCCTGCGTTGTAGACATCGAAGCCGCGCTCGAATCCGGAGGCAAATCCGTTTTTCGGGTCAAGGATGATGCTGCCGACAAACGCCCCGGTGTGGTACCCCTGGGCGTGAAGAATATCGGGTAGAAAGGGAACACCTGGAGGCAGGCGATCGCCGAAGTTGCGGATTCCGTGATACTGCGGAAAAGTCCCGGTGAGTATGGTCGCGTGAGAAACCGGCGTAATGGGCGCCTGGGAGTAGGCATGCTCGAACACCACGCCCTGAGCCGCCAGGGTATCCAGTTGCGGCGTCAAGCCGCGTTTTGAGCCGAGAAAGTCCATGCGGTCCGCTCGGACCGTATCCAACGTGATCAGAATAACGTTGGGCTGGTTGGTGGCTGCTGCCGCGAACGCGGGCAGCAGAACGAGGAAGCAAACGATGCTAGCGCGACGCATAATGAAAAAAGGAGTCTGCAGTTTAGCAGACTCCTTTTTTCGGCGCCAAAGTCTGGAGCGGAAGGTCAGAAAATGATCTTCGCCCCGATCTGACCAGCCCGCGGTCCGCCCTGGGAAAGGAAGGGGTTGCCCGTGGAGACGTCGGGCGTTTGCGAGTATGTAGAGAAGCTGGTGTTCGGGAAGTTGTTTATCTTCTTTTGAGAAATCGTGACGCCAGCCGGTAACGGGTTGAAATTGGGGTGGTTCAAGAGATTGAAGATCTCAAAGCGTAGCTGGAGGCTGAGCCTTTCGGTGATCTTGGTGCTCTTGTTTAGGTTGAAATCCCATTGGACAAAATGCGGACCGCGGAAGGCGTTACGGCCGCAGGTACCGATGGTTCCGTCGGCCGGAATGGCAAATACCGCAGGCACATTGGTAATGGTGGGGCTGTTGGGGTCGCTAAACTGGTAGATGGGTTTTCCTATGCAATCTGGTCTCTGGTAGGTGAGGTCTTGCCCGGAGTTATCCGCGCCACTCGAGAGCAGCGCTGTCCACGGCCGCCCGCTGGCGTAGGTAGCTACGCTCCCCATCTGCCAACCCTCTCCCAAGCGGCGTAATGCACTCCATTTGGGGAAGTCGTATCCAATGCCCGTGTTGAAGTTGCGCCGGATATCCGTGTCACAGGGGCCCCGATTGCTGTTGGGATTGTAAGGATTCTCCGCAATGGGAAGCGTCGACGAGCCACCGCGATTCACGGAATTGGTGTCAATGCAGCTCGACCAGGTGAAGTTGACGATGGAGTTCACCCCGTGCCAATTGCGCTGCCGGTAGCTGACCTGCATCGAGTTGTACCGCGAAAAGCCGCCGTTGGTGAGCTGGTTGACGTACTGGAATTCAGGCACGCCGCCAACCTGGAACGCGGAATCAAATGGGCGGTTACAATCAAGAGACGTCGGGTTGTTGGCGCTGTTTGGAGGACCGCTTAGCTGGTTCCCGTTTGCAAAACAGCCGACGGGTCGCAGATTTAACTGGCGGTTCAGGAGCATGTTCGTGCCATGAGCGCCGACGTAGCTCACGGTGATGGCGTTGTCTCTGAATAGCTCGTGTTGAATTGTGGCATTGAAGTATTGGATTCTGGGCGTTTTGAGATTCGGAATCGTTCCGAATACGTTGAACGGTGGTGTGCTTGTCGGATTGGCGCCATAGGTTTGGAATGGCGTGGTCGGGTTTGGGCTTCCCGCCTGCGGGCCGAAGCATACCCAGTCCGGGGAGCTGGTATTGGTTGCAGGGTTGTAGCACGTATTGGGCCCAAAGGCTTCGAAGAGAGTCGAAAGACCGGGTTGACAACCATTCACAGGGTCGTTGAAGCCCGGACACTGGTTCCCATTAGCGGTGACCGAGAAAACCCCTAAGTCGGAATTGGTAAAGGCGCCAGCGCGCGCGCCCTGATACAGATAAGGCGCGCTGATGGCTGCAAAATTCGCTACGTCATAGGCCATGGCATAACCAACTCGCAAAGCGGTCTTGCCGTTGCCGAAGATGTCCCAGGCCAGTCCGGCCCGCGGGCCAAAGTCCCGGTAGTCTAGGTTATAAAGGCGAGGGAGCCCTGGGGATCCCACCTGAACCAAGCCATTTGGTTGCCCGCCGGGCGCGCAGACCGTAGGCTCAGGAGCAGCACAGGGGAAAAAATTGGAGGCACGCTTGCCGGTATCGCCAAGCGCTCCGTTCAGATCCCAGCGCAGGCCGTAGCTGATGGTCACACGGGGCGTCGCCTTCCACTCATCCTGGAAAAAGAGCCCTAGGGAGGGTTGGTAAAGCTCGCGGGAAGTGTCACCAAAAGAACGCGCAGCCCGGTCCATCCGGCCCAGGAGCAATTGCGTGAGGAAAACGTCATAACCGGGGACAGAAATTGGGTTGTTCGGGTCGGACGTGGGAATCGCGTTGTCGAATTGAAAAGTGGAAAACGCCGTTCGGGCGCGGTTACGCAGGCTGAACGTCGAAGCGCGCTGATAGTTGCCACCAAACTTAAAGCCATGAGTGCCCTTGATCCATGTGACGTGGGTTGACAGATCGTAGGTTTGTGTGGGGCGAGTACTAAGCGGGTAGCCCACGATGCCGCCGATATTCCCGTACGTCACACTGCTGGCATACACAGCCGGCACACCGAAATCCTTGGGGCTAAGGGGCCCCGTGTCGATGCCCAAACTCTTGGGATCCACCTTGTTGTTTACGTCCAGGATTTGTGCGTAACGCGACCAGCTGAAGCGTACATCGAGGATCTTATTGGCGGCGATGTTGTAGATGAAATTGCCGCCGGCAAACTGAACACGCGTGGGCACGCGGCTGTTGAATCCGTCTGTATTCAGGCCGCTCCCAGCTGCCGGTGGAATCGTATAGCCGAAGGCGGGACCCGACTGCAAACTGTCTGCATAAAGATAGCGACCGGAGAGGCTCATTTTGCTGTTCAACTTGTGGTCAATCTTGACAATGAAGCTCGCGGGAAGGGTGTTGATGTCAGGAAGCAACACGGTTTGCGTAAATCCCCCGGGTTGCACGGCTGAGTTGCCGGCCGACATATTACATGGGACCGTACCCCCCGCGCCGTCCGAGCATGGGTAATACTTCAATAAGGCCAGACCGGCGGTGTTCATCGGCAGATTGTTTGTATTGGTTATGATGGGAGTTCCCAACGTGGGATCAACCGGGCAGGACGCGGTGTTCCCGGGGGTGCAGTTGAAAAAATTTTGCACCGCCTGGAGGTCGCCGGTTGTCGGCAGGATCGTGGTGTAAGGAGCCAGGGACTTGTTCCGTTGGGCTTCGAAATTGACAAAGAAAAAGGTTCGGTCCTTGATGATGGGACCGCTCAGCGTACCCCCGTAGTTATGATTATGGTAGGGCGTCGCCGTCGACGAGAAAAAGTTCTTTGCGTTGAGCCAGTCGTAGTCGCCAAAGTAGAAGGCCGTGCCGTGGAAGCCGTTGGTACCGCTCTTGAGCGTCACGTTGATAGCCGCTCCGCCTTTGACACCGTTTTCAGCGGTAGGCAATTGCTGGACCGTATATTCCGATATCGAATCGTTGCCAAGCAGGGCGGAAGGAACCCCCAGGAGTCCGGGTTGGCCGACCAGTTCGCTGCCGTAAAACCGGTCGTTATTGGGTACGCCATCAATCATGTAGTTGTTGGTGGTGGTCCGCTGTCCGTTGACGCTAACGTCCAAAAAGCCCCCGCCCGGGGAACGCTGCACGCCCGGTACGAGACCGAGTATGGATTTGAAGTCGCGGCCTTCGGTGGGAAGATCGACGATTGCCTTGGTGTCCACCTCGCTGTTTACGCCCGGGGAATAATCCACCAGCGGCGAAGCGGCTTCCACCGTGATTGTGTCGTTGCGCTGGCCCACCTCAAGCCGGAAATCCGCCTTGGTTTCCTGGCCCACCGCAACCGTTACGTCGCGAACCGTAGTCTTGAAGCCTTGAACGAAAGCGGAAACCTTATACACGCACGGGGGCATCTCCGACAGCCGGTATTCGCCGGCTGTTCCGGAGGTCACGGTGCGGGTAAAATTCGTTTCCGGACAGACACCCGAGACCGTAGCGCCCCCTACGATTGCGCCGCTCTGATCCGTCACCGTTCCGGCGATTTCGCCGGTAATAACCTGCGCAGAACTTGGGATTTCAAAAAGAAGGGCCAGTGCGAGTACAGCCCAGATACACAAAGCCTGACGCTTGAGCATTGGCTTCCACCCCCAAACTAGCTTACCAGCCCCCGGCCGGACCTGTTTAAAGCCGAGGTTCTATTGCCGCCCTATCTGTTGTCAACAACATTCTCTCTAAATTCGGTCTAAATCCAGCCTAAATTCGGTCAAACTCCGGTCCAGGTGACGTGGTGGCATCGCGTCCAAGCGCGCCTTCAAGGGTCTTACTCGATCAAGGCTTGGACGGGTACTGTCAATTTATGAAGTTTCTTACGGCCTTGCGTCGGGATACTCCAAGCGATAGAGGGGTTCGAGTCCCGTCCTTCTCAGTAGCTCAACGACCTCGGTTGGCGAAAGCCGGCGACCCGGTCTTTCGTGGGCATTCGCAAACTGATACGCAATTACCGCCAACATCGCCGTGTGCATTCCGAGCATGCTTGGCTGAATCTTTTCGAACGTATCTACAATCGTGTGGTGCCGCACATCATAATCACCGCGTTCAACGAGCAATTCGTATGCCGGTACACCGGCCACCATAAAGGACTCATGATCGGAGTCAAAACCCGCGTCCAGAGCCATGTGGTCACCCCCGAGTGGCGCGAGAGGCTTGAGCAACTCCTTCGTTGCAGCTTCCAGGTCCTCGCGGCCATTGAGCTGCAATCCCAGCGGCTGTTGGGCTCCAGAGTCGGTGTTGATCATCGCGCGGATACTGTCCAGCTCCGCTTTATGCTGCTCCACGTAAGCTCGCGATCCGTTCGCCAACTGTTCTTCACCCGAGAAAAACACAAATCGAATCGAATGCTTGGGCCGGACCTGGAGCGCTTTCAGGACGCGCGCTGCCTCCAGCACGGTGGCGACTCCCGCTCCATTGTCGTTGGCGCCTTGTGCCGCATCCCAGGAATCGAAATGTGCCGTTAGCAGCACCATCTCGCCGCCATCTGTTCCCTTGATCTCCGCGACTACGTTGCGTTCCCGTCCGGGGCCGCTGCCAAACGAATTTTCGATGTCCAGACGCACTTTCACCGGCCCTTTGGCGAGGAGTCGCCGGAGAAGCGCCGCATCTTCCCTCGCAAGAGATAGGATCGGCAAAGGTCCGCGAGGGTAGAATCCAAAGGCCGACGTGTACACCATACGGTCCGGCTTGTCGGAAACGATAAACAGGGCCGCTGCGCCGGCCTGAGCCATTTGCCTCGCGATCATGAGGCGCGCCCCCGCGTACGCTGAGGAGACGCCACTGCTCTGTTGGTCAACGATAACCGCAGCCCCTCGCACTTTTTCCGGCATTGGCGCGCGCCCGGGAGCCGGCGCTCCAAAATCCGCGACCGGAACTTCCATCGGGCCATGCGTCCCCGGGACCCATCCGTAGGAGCCGATATGGAGGGTGTGATGCGCGGGGAGAATCACTTCCCCGGTCGTCTTTCGATGCTGCCACACCGAACCTAATTCGTATTCCTCGAAGTGCACATTCTCGAGACCCGCTTCCTTTAGGGCCTTCAGGATGAGCTCAGCAGTAGCTTGGGACTCAGGGCTGCCCGTGATTCTTCCTCCGATGGTGTCGGTCAGCGTTTCAAGGAAGGAGGATGCCCCGCCACGAGTCATGGAATAACCGACAATTCGTGCAATCTCCTCCTCTGCCTTGGTCTCGCTGGCCACTGCCGGAGCCATCTGCGCCGAGCAAAGCGCCACCCACACCGTCAAGAGCGCAACCACAGAGAATAGATAACGCATCCTGCCCTCCTCACTGGCTTCGAGGAAACGCAAAGGCGTCCGTCCGCCTCTCGAAGGCATAAGCCAGTACTGGCGTGTCGGTGTCGTAGAGACGGCGCAGTTCTTCAAAATTTTTCAACGCCCTGAACATGGATTTGCGAGGTTGACCCTTTTCCGACATAGTTCGCCACTTTCCCGTTAGCGGAACAACCGAAACCCAGCTAGAGTACGCGGCAGCGCAACGAAAGACAACACGGGGAAATAATCACTTAAGAAAGGACATCAAATGAGAAAGCTAATCTACGCAATCAACATTACCCTGGATGGCTGCTGCGACCATACCAAAACAATTGCCCCTGATGAAACGGATGAAAAACTACTTGAATACTATAGCGAGCTCATTCGAGATGCTGACCTGTTCGTTTATGGGCGTAAAACCTATCAACTGATGGTTCCCTATTGGCCTGATATCGCAAAAGACCAGTCTGCAAGCAAACAGGATCGCGATTTTGCTCAGGCATTCGGATCCGCCAACAAAGTTGTTTTTTCGCAATCGTTAGACGACGCTGATGCTAAGAAAGGCGACAAAAATGCGAGGGTTGTCCGCACAAATCTTCGCGACGAAGTACTCAAGTTGAAGCAAGAGCCGGGCAAGAATATTATCGCCAGCGGTGTGGATATTCCCTCACAACTTATAAAGCTTGGCCTGGTGGATGAATTTCGTTTTGTCGTTCAGCCAATCCTTGCCGGAGAAGGAAGGCGGTTGCTGGAGGGGGTAAACCTGCCCGAGAAAGTGCAATTGAAACTGGTTGAGTTAAAGCGTTTTAAGTCAGGATCGGTTGCGCTTCATTACTTGAAACAGTGAGAGAACTCTGCAAGGCTCTGCTGCTGGCTCTCGGCAGCGAAAGAGCCACTCTGGGTTTTCGGTAAAACCGGAAGTTGGCTTCAAACGCGCCTGTGGAAAGTGACGCGCCGTCTGGTCAACCTTGACGTTCGTAAGCTGTTGAAAAATGGCGGGCGAGCCATGCAAGCCGGATTCCCCGGGCACTCGTTTCCTTTCTGTAAGCTGCGCCGAATCAACAAACGCAATTCGTCAACAAAGTCAATGTTGGCAGCCAAAACAGGTTTTGTGTCACAGTTCCTTTAGCATCACGCAGCGGCTGTCCATGCGGCCGTGTGCTCGATCTATGGTATTTGATGTACGGCTTGGAGAGATGAGAAAAACTTTCCCAGACGAGCGCCTGAGGCTGGTCTAGCTGGTACAATCGAAGTGACGGCTATGTGTGGAGGAATGATTATGGGGTCAACCATAAGGGCGCGTTTTTCAGGTGGCAACTTAAAACCACTAGAAACCATAGACCTCAAGGAAGGCGACGAGGTCACAATCACGATAGTGTCCTTGCGCTCTAGTCCGGCCCCCGATTGGTTGGAGCGAACGGCTGGTGGATGGGCAGATCTGGTCGACGCCGAGCAACTGAAGCGGGACATCTCTGAAAGCCGCTTGATCGGGACACGAGCCGAACCGCGGCTATAGAGTCGCTTTCCTTCCTAATTGACACGGATTGGGTGATCGATCACCTCAACGCAATAGCAGAAGTCACTCGACGCCTGAAGGAACTGGAGCCACAAGGACTGGCCGTAAGCATCATCTCCGCTGCTGAACTCTGGGAAGGAGTGTATTTCTCCCGAGATCAAAAACGCAGTCAACTGATGCTGGAGGCCTTTTTGTCGGGTGTGACTATTTTGAATCTTGACGAAGAAATCGTAAAAGGTTTGGACAGCTTCGAGGCTCGATGAGGAAGCATGGGCAAATTATGGGTGATTTTGACCTTTTAATCGCGGCCACCGCGTTGAAACATAACCTCAAACTCCTGACTAACAACCGGAAACACTTCGCGGGCATTGCAGGACTTCAGATTGAGAGCAGATAGCTTACTAGGCCGAAGGGGATTCAGAGACAGGAAGACTGGGCGAATATAAATCGAACCTCCGTGCCACTATTGTGGCACAATTTCGCCAAAACTGTCCGTAAGTTACTGAAAAATGGCGGGCGAGCCATGTAAGCCGGAATCTTCGGGTACCTTTTTGTTTTCAATAAGTTGCGTAGAATCAACAAAAGCAAATCGTCAATGAAGTCAGTTTTGGCAGCCAAAGCAGGTTTTGTGTCACAGTTATGGCACAGTTTTCTTGTGTTTGCTCTCTCGCACGCTCGAACAGGAACTGACATGCGTCCAGCCGCCATACTGACCAACCTCTCGATGCTGTGCTTGGTTGTGCCGGCCGCACAGAACGTGCCCGGCGGGCCGCGGGGCGAGCGGTAAAATCCAGGCCGAGAATTTGAGGCACCAAATCGGATAGATGCGATTTCAGTACGACGGTAACCTTACTTTTGCGGATCGTCAAACTAAGAGACGTCCACAGATCAAAAGTCGAAAGGAAAAGATATGCGCTTTGTGTTATCTCTGATTCTCGGTCTTGCGTTCACCACAGGATCTGCTCCTCAGACCGCCAACAGCTCGACATCCACCAAAGTCCCACAGGCCTGGGACGCGAAAACGATTCAATGGCAGGACATCGACAAAGACGGAACGAAGTACGCTCTGCTTGAAGGCAGACGCGACGTACCTGGCGAGGCGTTCACATATGCATTCTTTATCCCCGCTGGATATCACGAACATCATTGGCATACGTCTGATGCGCGCGTGGCCGTAATTCAAGGAGCGCTCAAGGTCAATTTCGGCGAGACCTTAGGCCTCGATCACATGACAGCATACCCCGTCGGGTCTTTTTTGCTCGTCCCTGCAAATGTAAAGCATACGATGGCAGCCGATGTAGATACGATTATCGTCGGCACCGCTGTCGGTCCCTGGGCGACTCATCGTCACGGCGAACACGAACATCACTAAGATTTGAGATGGACGATGTAATTCGCTTGGCTGCGCCTAAGACGGCCCAGCCAACAAGACAGAGGCGGCTGCAGGAAGCAACCACGGGCAATGCAGGGTAGCCTACGATTCGTCTGACGTCCGATCACGTTTATACGAATGGCCGATCGCCGCGCTCGTACACGTGCCCGGTAATTTTGACCAGTTTTCCCGCGAGCGGTAGCAGTTGCTATCGGACGTCGTCGTCAGGAATGTGGGAAGAAAATGGATGGTACACCTGCTCAGTCTTCGTCAAAATTGACAAATTTCACCAGACTCCGCGATAAATCCCGAACTAGGTCTTTGATGCCGTGTTCATGGTCGCCGTCGTCGAGCACGGCCGCCTCGTGGCATGTCGCTGCCTAGGTACACGGGTGTTCCTGGTTGCGCTACGTGTGCGCAGCTGGCAAGGTGGGAGCGCGCGTCGCAGGAGTGAATGATACGGTGAAGTCCAGCTCAAAGGCCGAAGCAAGTTTCGGAATGCTCCTGCGGCAGTGGCGTGCTGTTCGTCGGCTTAGCCAGTTGGACCTCGCGCTTGAGGCCGACATTTCCATGCGTCATGTCAGTTGGCTGGAGACTGGGCGCTCCCACCCCAGCAGGGAGATGGTCGCGCGACTTGCTGAGGCGCTCGAAATCCCGTTGCGCGAACGCAATCCGGTGCTGCTTGCCGCGGGCTACGCGCCGGTCTACCGTCAGACGGGCCTGGACTCACCGGACATGGATGCCGCGCGCCGGGCGGTGGACTTTTTTCTTGAGAAGCAAGACCCGTATCCGGGTTTGGTTGTCGACAGGTATTGGAACATACTGAAGGAAAATGACGGTACGAGGCGCTTTTTCTCGCTGTTTCCCGTGAGCGAAGCAGTCCTCCCTCGTAACGGAATGCGCTTCCTGTTTCATCCAGAAGGGCTGCGGCCCTTCATTACGAACTGGGAGAACGTAGCCGCCAGGCTGATTCAGAGGGTGCATCGCGAAGTGGCGGCGGATCCCTCAGACGAGAAAATGAAGGACTTCCGCGACGAGTTGCTCAGTTATCCTGCCGTGCCAAACCGTTGGCGAGTGCAGGACTTAGACGGAACCTCCCCGCCATTTCTGACCCTCGACTATCGACGTGGGTCTTCCACTCTCCGGTTGTTTTCCGCGCTTACGACCTTTGGGACCGCCCAAGACATCGGGCTCCAGGAGTTGAGAATCGAGAGTTTCTTTCCGGCAGATGAAACCACGCGTGCGGCATTTATACCTTGACGTGTCTCCGCGAACACTCTGCTGAGTCGTTCCACTTTGTCCATAACCTCAGAGGTCATGGACTGTTTTTTCGAATCGCCTGAATACTTACAACGGAGGAACCGAGCATGCTCAGAAGGAGCCTTTTTAAAGCTGTGGTAGCTCTTGCAGGTACTGCAGGGCTAGCTCCGATGATCTACACCCTCCTACTGGCCCTCGGAATGCTGCTCACGCCGTCACCAGCCCGGTCACAACTGGTGCCCGGATCAATGGACGTTCATTGGAATGAAGGTGCATCGGATTGCTCGAAGAGCTCAGCACCACCACTGCAGGTACATCAGTACAACCCTCAAACATTCATCCTGCGGGAGAACCTTTGCATGACGTATGAGGGACCCTTCATGTACCTTCTCGTCGGATCAACAAAGGCACTATTGGTCGACACTGGTGATGTCGCCGATCCAAACCAGGTACCGCTCGCGAATACGGTCCTCCATTTGCTTTCAACAGACAGATCCCGAAAGATCCCTTTGCTTGTAGTCCATACCCACCGGCACCAAGACCATCGTGCGGGCGATAGCCAGTTCATGCAGCTTTCCGATGTCCAAGTGGTCGGGTTCGATATCGACAGCGTTCGGCACTACTACAACTTCACCAACTGGCCAAACGGTCTTGCCCAGATCGACCTCGGTGATCGAACCGTCGACGTGATTCCGACGCCCGGCCACAACGAGACCGAAGTCTCCTTTTACGACCGTAATACGGGCTTGTTGTTTACGGGTGACTTTCTGATGCCTGCCCGACTGCTTATCGACGACACTAGCGCCGACCTTGCCAGCGCGGAGCGGGTCGCGGCTTTCGCCAAGGATCGTCCGATCAGTTTCGTCCTGGGCGGCCATATCGAACTCAACTCTGCTGGAGATTTTTTTTCCGGGGAATCCCAATTTCATCCGCAGGAACACGTCCTTCAAATGACGAAGGACGATGTGCTCGCGCTGCCCGCGGCCGTCCGCAGTTTTAATGGCGTCTACACCGTGCGCGGCAAATTCACGATGGACAATCCAGTACGCATACTCGTTGCTTTGGCCGTTCTCGTAATCGCCGTCATGGTTCCCCTCGTGTGGATGCTGATTCGTTATATCCGGGGTCGCAAACGCGCTCACACGTTGCGCACGGAGATCCAAGGCTGACGCGTCTTAACAACAAACTTCGGCACTCAACTCAGGTCTTGCTTGTTTGTGGGTTGGTTACGACTTTTGGGACCGCCCAAGACATCGGGCTCCAGGAGTTGAGAATCGAGAGCTTCTTTCCAGCAGATGAAACCACGCGTACGGCCTAATACCTTGACGTGTCTGCGCGAAGGCTCTGATTGGTCGTTCCAGTTTGTCTATAACCTCAAAGGTTATGGACTTGTTTTTTCGTTCGACTGAATACTAGCAAGGGAGGAATCGAGCATGCTCAGAAGGAGCCTTTTTAAAGCTGTGGCAGCTTTTGCAGGTGCTGCTGGAATAGCTAAAGCGGATGGGCTGAATGAGATAAGCCAGCCGGCAACCGAACGGGCCGGTCGCAAGCGACCTGCGAATAATTTCGTCGAGGCGGCGGACGGCACAAATCTGTTTTTCCGCGATTCCGGCGCCGGAAAGCCAATGCTCTTTGCCGCTCCGTGGGCCCTGAATTCGGCCTGGTGGGAGTATCAGGTATATGGCCTGGCTAGCAAGGGGATTCGCTGCATTACTTACGACCGTCGGGGCCACGGCCGTTCCGGCGAATCAAACCAGAGCTGCGATTTCGATACGCTTGCGGACGACATAGCGGTGATCGTCGAACAACTCGACCTGCAAGAGGTGACTCTTGTGGGCCAATCCTTAGGTTGCGGCGAAGTCGTGCGCTATTTGACGCGGCATGGCTCCGCCCATGTCTCGCGAGTAGTATTGGTTTCAACCATCACCCCCTTTATTTTGAAGACGGACGACAATCCAGACGGCGTCGATCGAGCGAACTTAGCGCTGGTGCGCGAGACACTCGCGAAAGATCACGCGCATCCACTCGCGGCGTACGCTCCCACATTCTTCGCAGTACCTAAGAACAATGTATCCCAAGAAATTATGGACTGGTGGGTCAGAATGATGGTGGATGGGTGTTCGCTCAAGACCATGAACGACCTGCATAAAGTATTTACCGAAACCGACTTTCGTCCCGAGCTGCGCAAGATCTCACTGCCGACGCTGCTGATCCACGGTGACAGTGACATGTCGACACTTATCGACAAAACGGCGCGCAAGACGCTGCCTCTGATAAAAGACTGTCACCTAAAGGTCTATGAAGGTGCAGGGCACGGTTTACCGATCACGCACGCAGATCAGCTCATTGCGGACCTCCTGGCGTTTGCGAAGACCTAACAGGTAAGCGAGGGTGACTGAACGGTGCAGCGCCGAGGCACGAGATGAAGAAAAGAGGCACGCGGAGGAGTGAGATGAATCGAAGAGAGGCGTTGAATTCCTTAGCGGGTGCCATTGCCGCGTCGGGATTGCTCCCCGACAGCGCGCGTGCAACCGTTGCAACGGCTGTCGCCGGCGGATCACGCGAACCGCAGCCCAGGCGCCAGCCTTACATCGAGGCCGGCGATGGCACGCAACTGTTCTATCAGGATTGGGGCACTGGCAAGTGCCTTCTCTTCATCCACAGCATGTGCTTGAATTCCCAGATATGGCAATACAACATGCTTCCGTTATCTGACCGCGGATTTCGGTGCGTGGGTTATGATCGACGGGGCCATGGCCGTTCAATGCAACCCGGGCGCGGCTATGACTACGATACCTTGGCCGACGATCTTGCGTGCGTAATCAACCAGCTCGGTCTTCACGCCGTAACTCTCGTCGGACACTCGATGGGTGCGGGGGAGATAGTCAGGTATCTGTCTCGGCACGGTGCCGAGCGGGTGGCTCGCATCGTATTTGTCGCCCCAGGATTACCTTTCATGCTGAAGACGCCCGACAACCCAGAGGCCCAGGAGAGAAGCGTGTCTGACCAAGTCTTCGCTTCGTGGTACAGGGACTACCCCGGCTGGGTTGCCAGCGGCGTTCCCTCCTTCGTGCCGGAAATGTCGAACGCACAGATGGAATGGGTTGGGAGCCTATGCATGCAAGCCTCGCTCAAAGCCTTGACCGATTGCTATCATGCCGTCATCGAGACCGATTTCCGTCGCGAGGTGGCCGCGATCAGACTGCCGACGATGATTGTCCAGGGAGACAAAGACACCGCAGCACTCATCGACTTCACTGGGCGCAGAACTGCCCAACTAATCAAAGGCAGTCAGTTCAAGGTCTATCGGGGCGCGCCTCATGGGCTGATGGTCACTCATGCCGAGCAGCTCAACAATGACCTAGCTCAATTCGTCGCTACATAGCGCACTCTTCATAGTCGTTTGTGCCTCGCCTCGAAATCCCCGTAAGAGGCTCTCGCCACCATGCCATGGACCCGGACAAATGAAATGGACAACAATGTCGCTGCCGTCCCGATTGACGCAGAGGTGTAGCCTGGAACTGTGCTTCAGGCTTCTCGCGCGGGTTAGCGGCGCAAGGGGACTTTGAGAGGAAGGGTCGCATGAAGACTCGCGCAATGTTTTGTCTGCTTTTTCTGTGCGTCGGTCCGACGCTCGGAATTTCGCAAAACCGGCCTGAACCGATTTCGGGCCCGACCTCAGTTTTGGTCAAAGCTGGAAAGCTTCTCGATATCATCCAAGGAAGCTACGTCGAGAACGCGGGGATATGGATCGAGGGAGAGCGCATCAAAGAGGTTGGCCGGCTCGCGGACATCCAAGCGCACGTTCCAAAGGATGCCAAGATCATTGACCTGAGTCGTTATACCGTTCTTCCGGGACTCATTGATTGCCACACCCACCTGATGGCGCGCATCCCCGAAGGACCTGACGGCTACACTCTGAATCTGGCTACCAAGTCGCAAGCCTTCCGCGCGCTCGAAGGAGCATATGACGCGCGCGTCACTCTACAGGCGGGATTCACAACGGTTCGCGATGTCGAGAATGAAGGATCTGGTTATGCGGACGTTGCTTTGCGCGACGCCATTGACCAAGGCCTCGTCGAAGGTCCGCGCATGCAAGTAGCAACACGGGCGATTGCCGCGGTTGGGCAATACAACCCGTTTGGCGTTTCCCCCGACTTGCTCGAGTTTCCGACGGGCGCGCAGATGGTGAGCGGAGTGGAAGAGGCGAGGCGCGCCGCCCGCGAGCAGATCGGCCACGGTGCCGATTTGATCAAGATCTATGCGGACTGGGCGAATCCCACGCTTACTACGGAAGAGATGCGTGCGGTGGTGGAAGAAGCGCATAAGCAGGGCCGCAAGGTCGCGGCGCACGCCGGCACCGCCGAGGGCATCCGCAATGCCTTGAATGCCGGCGTCGATTCGATCGAGCACGGCGACGATGTGGACCGCACCACCCTCCAAATGATGAAAGAGAAGAACGTTTTCTGGGTTCTTACCAAAGGCCTGGCCTTCGATCGCCTCCAACGTGTGACTGACCCTCAAAGACGGAAACGTCTCGAGGAGTACCTGCAGCGCACCCGGGAAAAACTGGCTGTTGCGCGTGAACTCGGCGTCAAAATCGCAAACGGCTCCGATGCCTCCACCCCAAACACGCACGGAAAAAACGCGATTGAAATCGTCGCAGCAACTGGACTCGGATTGCCGCCGCTCGAAGGTATTCGTGCCGCCACAGTTAACGCAGCGGAATTGATGGGCTGGCAAGATCGAGTGGGTTCGCTCGAACCAGGCAAGTTCGGCGATCTGATTGCCATGGAGGGGGATCCTTTAGCGAACATCCGCGTGCTTCAGAATGTAAAGTTTGTGATCAAGGGCGGCGTAGTGATGAAGGATGTAATCTCGCGATGAAACCAGCTGCGGTGAATACTCTCCCCTGCTCACCATCGCAATTGTTTACCTAGTCTTGACTGCCCTGCCTGATAAGAAGCAGCATGTCCGCCATTCGTGTTCTCCTGGTGCGACCGTGACGCCAACCTCCTCCGCAAGGTTCGCGGATTTGTGCGGGAGTGAAGTTCATGTTTGTACGGAAGTCGTCCGCGAAGGAGATGCGAATCAACGTTTCATCGTGGCGACAACTGCTGCCGACGTGTGCAAGAGCCTTGAGGCGATGTTTGCTGTGCGGCGCGAGCAAGAAATTCGAATTAATAGCGTGGTTCACTTCGAGGCGGTCTGTGAATCTACCAGCCTCGATGTCTATCCGTTTTTGCCACCAAATCATTTTTTTGGGCCGCGCTGCCCGACAATCCTCAAGGGCTTTCCCTTTGCGGTCAAGAGGAGATGGTCACAGAATCAACGGCAGAAATCAGCCACGGGCAGTGCGCGTAGTCTCTAACACGGTTGATCCGCTGGCCGTCCACATCTAGGCGCACAACGGAATACGGAGTCCAGGTGTCTGCGCCGCGCTGCAGGATCATGACTACTGGCTCGCCGTCCACTTCGCCTAATGTCAGTCTCCATGGCATCGACCATCGCTCGTAATTGCTGAAGTAAGGAGCATCCACCAGCTCCCCTGCAAATGCATCGGCGACGGTGAGTCGGGCATCGGCGCTAATCAGTTCACGCACGCCGTCCCAATCGCGACGATTGAATCGATCCACGTAGAGCCGCATGATCCGCGTCAACTTCGGGTCCACTACGCGAGAAGGGGTTGTCAGGGCGGGAGAGGCTTCTAATTTTGCTCGGCCGCGATTGAGCGCTGCCTTGACTCCACCTACAGTGGAATCGACAAGTTCGGCGATCTCCTCCAAAGAGTAGTCGAACACGTCTTTCAAGAGCACACACGCGCGCTCCTTGGGCGGCAAACTGCTCACCAGATGCTCGACGGCACGCCCGAGACCCAGCGCTGGGGGTTCGACAGGGTTCACCACGTCTGGGACCATCGCTACGAGTTCGGCTTCGACTCGAACCCCGCGTTTCCTCAAGAAATCGATGCAGCGATTATGGGCGATGCGGAACAGCCACGGCTTGAGCGGCCGGCTGTCGTCAAACTTGTCGAGCTTTCGATAAGCCTCGAACAGGGCCTCCTGCACAACATCTTCACCGTCCATTACCGAGCCCGTCATGCGGGCGCAGTAGCGGTGCAGGCTCGGACGAAGCTGCGTTACAGTCTGCAGGAACGCCAGGTAGCGTGCTTCGAAGGGACCGGACGGATTCGAATATTCTGTGTTATTCATTTTCTTCGAGAACTGTAGGTGACCAAGTCATGCGACATTCAAGTTGGGAACCGGCGCACGAGGGGAACAAAGCGCGAGCGATGCCACGTAACCACGTCTGCCATATAAAGGCTTACTTCGCGAGAGAGCCCCCTACGTTAACTTCTAGTATCAGGCGATTGCGCAGGTAACCTCGTTGCTGATGAGCCTTCAGGCAGTGCGCAGAAATCGCCGCCAGAGAAACCTTCTAGTTGCGCGTTGAAGGTGCGATTGAACCGCGCACGGTGATTCTCCCACGCGATCGCGGCAGTTAGTTCCACTAGTTCGCGCTCAGTGAACCGGCGACGCAACTCTTCATACAATTGGTCCCCCACGTCTGCCGGAGTCCGCGTGAGTTGGACAGCCAGACGCAAGACCAACTTTTCATCTTCCGTGAAATGTGAACTGTCCTCAAATGCTGACAAATTGCGGATCTGTTCTTCTGTTATTCCTACTCTTCTGCCCACGGCAGAATGAAGGTCAATTCAAAACGGACATCCGACCATTGCAGCAACCTTAACTTGTGCCAACTCTTTCAACTTGGCCGGCACCGTCGCTGCGTCCGCCACGTGTGCACTCATTTCCTCCCAGAGTCGAAGAAACTCAAAATCACAAGCGCGAATGCGAGCGGAAAGAGGGACGCGACCCAATCGCCGGTTGATCCGCTTGAATATCCGCCGGGTTCGAAACCCGGCGTCCTTGTCCTGAATTCCAGCCATTCGACTCACTTCTATGCCTCCTTCTGCGGGCGCCTTTGCCACGCCTTGCCCCATTAGCCGACTCCGTGAGCAGCTTGCATCATGCGTTTCTCCGCCTTGGACGGGAATGAGCTCGACCCCGCTTTTGTTGGCTTGTCGGCCTATGGCCCACCCTGCGCCTCCAAGGCTTTCTGCATCACAGCGCGTTGCATCGAGCGCGGCGTCAGGCGATTCCAAAACACAATGAGCTTGTTTAGGACTCCCGCAACGATGCTCGACCTTCGCCGTAGCATGCCTGTAATGCCTCTCCGTGCCACCGGGCCAGCCTCCATCATCAGCATTCGGAGTACCGGCGTGTCATTTTGGCCCGCCACCGCACCGAATGAAGTCGCACTCGGGCCGGGAGACAACACCGTCACGCCGATGCCGTGCGGCTTAAGTTCTGCATGCAGCGCTTCGCCAAACAGGAGGACATATGCCTTGCTCGCTGCATAGGCCGCGTAACCTGGTGTTGCTTGGTATCCGAGGAGGCTGGCGATCAGAAGGATATGTCCTGTTCGGCGTTTCCGCATGTCGTTTGCAAAGATGTGCGTGAGTTCGGCCACAGCAAGCATGTTCAGCTGCAGCATGTCGAGCGTTTTCTCAAGCGGCTGATCAACGAAACTTCCATAAAGCCCATAACCGGCGTTGTTCACCAAGACGTCGACGGCCAAACCGCGAGAATCAAGTCGGGATTTCAGTTCAGCACCTGCGCCGGGCCTTGCAAGATCGAATCCTTCGACGACGACGTCGACGTGGTGCTTTTCCCGAAGCTCCTCCGCCAACTTCTGCATCGGTTCTCTGCGACGTGCAACGAGCACGAGGTTTGCGTTGCGTTCCGCCAAAAGCGTGGCGAACTCGACGCCGAATCCACTGGAGGCCCCCGTAATGAGGGCCCATTTACCGCTTACACTGTCCATCATTCCCTCCTTGGCGACAAAGCAGAATGCATGTCCGCCCCAGCTTGGCGCCCCAAAATGAATCGAGAGACCTTCATACAGAGATCCGCGGAACTCACGACGGAAAGCATTTTCCAAA
>DATFSR010000114.1:0-12966 GCA_035262505.1 Candidatus Acidiferrum sp.
TAGCTCGCTGAAGTAGCTCCGGAGATGTTCGCGCCGTTCTTCTGCCATTGGTAACTTAGTGGCGCAGTGCCGCCGGCAGTGGCGCTGAACGTCGCCGTCTGTCCTGTCGTAACGGTTTGGTTCGTGGGCTGCGTAGTGATCGACGGCGCTACCGGCACCACATTGACGGTCAGGGTCGCAGAACTGCTCGTCGCAGTACCCGCGCTATTGCTTACGACCACGACAAATGTTGAGCCGCTATCGGAAGTCGTGGTCGCCGGCGTTGTGTAGCTCGTTGAAGTCGCGCCCGCGATGTTCGCCCCATTCTTCTGCCACTGGTAACTCAACGGCGCCGTGCCTGTTGCGCTAACGGTGAAGGTCGCCGCCTGTCCCGCCGTTACCGTCTGGTTCGTGGGTTGTGCGGTGATCGTTGGAGCAACGGGCGCAGCATTCACGGTTAGAGTGGCCGCATTGCTGGTCGCGGCCCCCGCTGAGTTGCTTACCACCACCGCGAACGTCGAACCGTTGTCCGAGGTCGTCGTGGCTGGTGTGGTATAGGTCGCCGAAGTCGCCCCGGCGATATTCAGACCGTTCTTTTGCCACTGGTAACTCAACGGCGCAGTGCCGTTCGCCACTACGCTAAATGTTGCCGTCTGCCCCGCCGTCACGGTCTGACTTGCCGGTTGTGTGGTAACGCTTGGAAACACGACCGTTCCGCTTGCGGTAAAGTTCACTGCAGTGACGTCGGTCGTGCCCGCATTCACATTCTGGTTTGCGGGAGCGAAGGTATAACCCGTGTTGCTTGGCGTGACCGCGTAGAACCCGCTCGCCAATCCAGGGAAGGTGTAAGCGCCTGTGCCGTTGGCTGTCGTGGTCGCATTCGCGGTCCCGCTTAGCGTCACTGTCGCTCCGGCTCCGCCCTTTGAAGGCGTAATCGTGCCGGAGATGCTGACGCCCTGCGTGGCGAATTTATGGCCCCCGCTTTTCCCGTTGTTGTTCTTGGAATCGGTGGACTGCACCTGAAAGTAGTAGGTAGTACCGGCAGACAAACCGGAGACGGCTACCTGGTGAGTCGTAACCATAGTTGAATCCACGGGGGTGCTGGATCCATAAGAAATAGTGGTTCCGTAACTCACGACAGAGTTCGATGCAACGTCCGTTGCCCAGACAATTTGAGTGCCCGACGTTGTGGTGGAAATGGCTTGTACGTTCGTGATGTTAACCGTGGTTGTCGGGGGAGGGGTTGTGTTCGCGCCGCTGACAAACCCTGCGCAACCGCCAAGCACCATCGGCACCAACCCCGACAAAAGCAAGAAAACCAGTTGAAGGGCGCGTGCAAACACACGTAGAGCATTACGACTTCTATTCGATTTCATCTTTTCCTCTGGGCTGGTGCGCCAGCTAGCAGTCAGAAGCGGGGGTGGGAGCCGCTGAAGTCGCTGATCGAGAAAACGCCCTAACTTTCTTTCACGGTGATGGTAGAGAGACGAGGAGTCCTAGAACTACTGGTGTGAGGAACAGTTTTGGGTCAGGGAACGAACGTTGTCTGCATACTTTCCGTGCACTGTCTTTTGGCCAGTAACAGAGTGTCAACCGGGGCGAAGAGTACAACTGACAGAACAGGGGAGCGTCTTGCAAGGTTTGCGCTGCAAGCACAACTGCTCGAAGAGGAAATCTAGTGAAACAACACCTGCCTGCGACTCTGGTCAGTCGGCTCCGGAAGGCGCCGGCCTCGCTTGTGGTTGTGCTGCAACAGAATTTTTGTGTTTCGTCATCAGGCCAGCGTCGCGAATTTTGTAGATGAGCAGCCGGTAGCTGATTTTCAATTCCTGAGCCGCTTTTCTGCGGTTCCAACGATTGGCCCGCAGCGCCTCGAGGATAATGTTCTTTTCGCTGGCGCGAATCGCTTCTTTGCAGAGACTCTTCAGCGGCACGATTCCATTTTTTGCCGGCACTGGAGGCGGGGGAGGACCGGGCCGTGCGGAATCTTCCAGGATCGACGCCTCAGGGCCGATGACCACGTGGCGGGCAATGCCGTTTGAAAGTTCGCGAATATTCCCCGGCCAGTCCAGGCACTGCATGTAGTGCAGTGTTTCCATGCTGAGCGGTTCCGCTTGCGCCTGGAACTGTTGCTGGCAGCGGGCTAGAAAATATTCGGCCATCACGGGAATATCTTCGCGGCGGTCGCGCAACGCGGGAAGCTTCAGGCGAACGACATTGATGCGATAATACAAGTCCGCGCGGAACTTTCCGTGGGCGATTTCATCTTCCAGATTCTTGTCGGTGGCGCACATCAGCCGCGTGTCAACGGACCTTTCCTGTTCGTCGCCAATGCGCGAAAAGCGGCCGTCCTGCAGGAACTGCAGGAGTTTGCTTTGGGAAGCCAGGTCCAGGTCGGCAATTCCGTCGAGAAACAGAGTGCCGTTGTGCGCGAGCTCCACGCGGCCAGGCTTTGTTGCATGGGCTCCAGTAAAAGCGCCTTTTTCGAACCCGAAGAGTTCGCTTTCGAGCAGCGTTCCGGGAATCGCGGCACAATTGACCTTAACGAAATCTCCGCTTGCTACCCCCGAATGATTGTGAATCCACCTCGCGAGGACTTCTTTACCGCTTCCTTTGGGGCCGCACAGCAACACGGGAATGTTCGTTCCGGCGATTTTTGTGGCGCGCTTCTGGATCTCTTTCATGGCCTCGGAACGCCCAAACAACACTTCTTCGGGCGGCAAGACATTGGCCGGTTCGGGGCCTCCGTTTTTTGTTCGTCGTTCGGCAGACATGTTCGCAGACGAGTATGGCTGGGGAATGAAAAGCACATGACAGGCCAACAAAGGAAGCGGTTCTAACTGGAAATCAAAGGCGGGGTGTATTGTTAAGCTGCTTGTTTACAATAGGTTGGAGGGAGGAAGGAGAGTCTGGTTGTAGTACTGGCAAGCGAAAAAGCACTGATTCTCTATATCCCAAATAGTAAAAACTTGTCCCAGAGACGAAAACAATTTTCTCTCTTTGCAGTGTCTCCGAGGTGATCCGGCCGCCTATCTCTGGGGGAAGATAAAGGCTTCGAGCAAGTCGGCACGGGCCTTTTCATCGGAGGCCACGACTCTCAGGATGTCCTTGACCGAGAGCATTCCCCGGAACTCCCCATGCTGACTCAGCACGATCAGGTGGAAGATGCCGTTCTGTTCCATAAGCAGGAGGCACTCATCGAGCGTCTTCTCGGCGGTGACCGTAACCAGTTCTCGCGTCATGATATCCGCGGCTTTCATCCAGGCGGGACACTTGTTTTCCGCAGCCACCTTGTCGGAGATGTCACTCTGCGAGATGACCCCTGTGAGCTTGCCGTTCGCTCCCAGAACGCCGACCGTGCGCACCTGTTTTACTCGCAGATATTGCGCTACTTCGTGAACGCTGGTCTGTTCGGAAACGGTATAGACTTCCTTGCGGGAACCGATTAAGTCGCCAACTCGCATTGGTCGCCTCCGCAGTGTGATTTGGCCGGATATTAGGCCTTTTCCTTCCTAGGAGCAAGATATGTTCCAAAAAAAGATGGACCCGGAAACTGCCTGTTCTGACAGGCCCGGGGAGGTTCACTCGAGAGGAGTCACTTAGGGTTTGAAGGCTAAGGATGCTTTACGCCGACGCTTCCGCACGGACGATGTCGTATCTTTCGATGACCGCCGCCACGCCCATTCGGGTGTTGCCGTCCTCGATGCGAGGCTCGACGCGCAGCACTTTCCCTAATGCGCGCACCAGCACCTCCGTACCGCTGGTCACTTCCGTGGGCAAAGTCAGGATTAAATCGAGCCGCGAGCCGGCCTGCGGATCTTGATCCATCACGAAATAAAGACCTCGCGTAGAAATGTCGCGGGTCTTGCCTTTCCGCGAATCCGATGACTTTTCGGTGGGTACGCGAACAAGAACCGATAAGGTCAGATCATAGCGCCGACTGGTACGACGCTCGGTAGTGCCCCCCATCCCTGCGTACACGCCGCGGACTGTCTGAAGGCCGCGTTCCCTTCTTTGAATTGAGCCTGAGATACTAAAAATTCCGAAGCCCGTTTGTCTGGCCCTCGAACCAAATTCCCTGTACTTGGTTCAAGTACACGTAAGGGTTCTGGCGTGGGATAAAATAACCTAAATATCCCTTTGGAGTATATCGTTTTCTTCTTTTTTGCTGGTTCTAGCCGTTCGTCGTCCCCACGGCTGAGGTGTCCTCGGCGCCCGCTGACGATTTCCGCGTCCGCGGCGTATCCAGGTTGAATTGCCGCATCTTGTAAAGCAAGGCCTTATAACTGATTCCGAGCATTTTGGCGGCATCCTTGCGGCACCAACGCGTTTTTTCGAGCGCGTCGGCAATCGCTTCCATCTCCGCTTCATCCTTCAAGCCGCGCACCAGCGCTTTAAGCCCCTGCTCCTTGGGAGGCGTGGGCTCTTCCCGAGGCGACGTTCGCTGCCGAGTAGAGGACATCTCCACCAATTCGCGCAAGCTGCCTTCGTCGTCTTCCAGAATGACGTAGCGCTTTACGAAATTTTCCAATTCGCGCAAATTTCCGGGCCACGGGTAATTTACGGCCGCGTCCATCAAGTGCTTGGAAGGCGGCTGCCCGGGCTTGCCATATTTCTCGCTGTACTTCTGGAGGAAGTGTTGGAACAGCAGCGGGATTTCCGTCGTGCGCTCGCGCAACGGAGGCACGTTGATGGAGAGCACGTTCAATCGATAATACAAATCTTCGCGGAACCGGCCCGTTTTCATGGCTTCTTGCACGTCCACGTTTGTTGCGGCCAGCACGCGCACATCGGTCTCGACCATGTGACGCCCGCCCAGTCTCGAGTACTGATGATCTTGCAAGACGTGCAAGAGCTTCGCTTGCAAGTGCGTGCTCATTTCCGCGATTTCATCCAGGAAAATCGTGCCTTTGTTGGCTAGTTCAAACTTGCCCGGCTTGCTTCGCACGGCACCCGTGAAAGCTCCCTGTTCGAATCCGAAGAGTTCCGATTCCAGGAGTTCTCCCGGGAGCGCCGCGCAGTTCACTTTCACAAATGGCTGGTTCCGCCGCTTTGAGCGCAGGTGAATCATTCGCGACACCACTTCTTTGCCTACGCCGCTTTCCCCGCAAATGAAGACCGGTACGTCCACTGGCGCGATTTGCAAAATTTGTTGACGGATCCGAACCATCTGCGGACTCGCCGCCAAAAAGCTCAAGTCCTCGGTCACCTGGTCGCAATAATCCCGCAGCGCCTGATTCTCCGACGCAAGCTGTTTTTTCTGGCGCGACTTCAGCATCGCCGCATCCAATTCAGTTTTTTCAAAGGGCTTTGTCAGATAGTCGTGGGCGCCGATGCGAATGGCCTCCACTACGGTTCCCACTTCATTCGAACACGACAGCATGATCACATTCAGGCTGCGGTCGACGTCCATCAACTCCTTCAGCGTGTCGATGCCGTTCATTTCCGGCATCAAGACGTCCAGGATGATGAAGTCCGGCCGCTCGCCTTTCTTCACTTTGTTCAGCGCTTCTCTCCCGGAACTGACGGTTTCCACGTCGAACCCGTCGACTTCCAAAAGGGTTTGCAGGTACTTTCGAATGCTCGGCTCGTCATCCACCACCAGAATTTTTTCTTTCTCGGCCATTGGCTCTTCCCTTTCTTCCGCAAATCTTTTTCTGTGCTAACCCTGATCCATCGGCAGCAAAAATGTGAACCGGCTTCCTCCGCCGGGATCGCTTTCTACCCAAATCTTTCCGCGATGCGCCTGGATAAGGCGTTTTGCAATCGCCAACCCCAGCCCCATACCTGAAGTGTTTCTGTCCACTCTTACAAAATCTTCGAAAATCTCCTGATGGTGTTCTGCCGGGATGCCCGCGCCGGAGTCCTTGACGCTGACTTCGACGCTGTTGGGCCTCGGCAAACGAAATCTCCGCCGCTCTTCCACGGGAGCCATGGTTGCCACCCGGCGCTCCCAGAAATGCGGTCCCGCCTTCATTACGACGGTGCCTCCGCTTGGCGTGTGCTTCAGCGCATTGTCGAGCAAATTCGCCGCAACCTGCTGCACCTTCTGATAGTCGAAGCGGAACGTCGGAATGGAAGGATCGATATTCGCTTCCAACCGCACCCCCTTGCGCTGAAATGCCTCCGACCAACGTTTCGACAGCTCGTCCAGGCAATCACGCAGGTCGTTCTCTCGAAGCTGCAAAACCAGCTTGCCACTTTCGAGCGCCGAGTAATTCAGGAACATGGAAACCAGCCGCACCAGGCGTTCGCAGCTCTCTTTGGATTCTTCCAGGATGTCTCGCTGTTTGTCGGTCAGGCGCCCAAGAGAACCCGCGAGCAGCAAGTCGTAATAACCTTTGATGACCGCGAGCGGCGTTTTCAATTCGTGCGCGGCGGAGGCAAGAAAAACAGTCTTCTGGCGGTTCACTTCCTGCAATTTCAGATACGCCGCGAGCAGGTTTCTGTAAGTGATCTCGCGTTCCTGCAGCAGCTCTTGCACGGTGAGTTGGGTTGCCGGGTCGGACTCAGCGGGCTTTCCCGTTCTACCTTCGATTTCGACGACCAGCCAATCGGACTCCGGCATCCATTGAATGTGAGCGCCAGCGCTATTGTCAGCAGGCCCAATGCGAACGCTGATTTCGTGCTCTCCCTGCTCCACCTGGGCGAAGATTTTACCGGAATCCAGCTTTAGCAAATCGCTAAAGAGATTGGGCTCGTCGGTTTCCTTGAATCCTTGCGTTTCTAGAATCTGCCGCGCTCGCGCGTTGATGAGCAACGGAGTTCCACCGCGATCGGTCACAATTAATGGTTTTTCTAACGTGTCGAGAAGCCGACTCACCCATCCTAACGGAAGGGACCGGCGGCTACGATCCTCTGCCACGGGGGGAATGGCTATCCTTCCGCTCATGTACTAATTCGATCCTCGATGGGTGTGGTAAATATTTTCCCGCTGCCGGATGCTCATCCTTACAGAGAGCCCACCACTGAGTCAATGGTAAACTCGTTCCATTTGCACATTTGCGGAAATCCAGTGGATTCGAACGCCATAAGTGCATAGGGCAAAACATTTCCACAATAGAATTCCCTATAACCTATTCTTAGTAGAAGGGTTATAATGACCTAGGTTCGCTTTGTCTGGCAATCCAGATGCTACGGTTTCGTACTATGTCCGTAGTACTACCCGGGGGCCCAGTGTCGACCAGAATAATTCCGGAGAAAAAAGGCTTGGAAACTCGTTCAATACGGCGCTCGCCCCGCATTCGCTTGCAGATTCCCGTATTTGTTCGAGGCACAGACGCCTCCGGCTCTGAATTTATCGAGCTTACTAAAACCCTGAATATCAGCGCTTTCGGCGCTTGCATCACCTCTCAGCATATTCTCCGCACGAATCAAACGGTTCATCTGACGGTCCCAGCTCCCTCGCCGGCCTCTAACAGTCTGGTTCCTAGCGAGACTCCCCCCATCCTCGCTAGGGTATTGCGACAAAATATGGCCGGCGACATGCGCCTCTTCGGCCTGCAGTTCGTCCACCCGCTCGAATAACCGAGACACCAGATCCGCCCAAGGCCTACAAATTGGGAACTTTTGTTACATTGGGGCTGCAAAAGCACACAGATTTTCATTTATTTTACCTCGTTTTTCGCCCTATTTTATAATAGCATGCCGCCCTTTCTGGGAGGTCGGCTCGGCCGGGTGACGGAGGTCTAGTACGAATGGCCTCTTGGTTGCTCCAATGAGTTGTAGAACAATTTACATGCTTGCCCCATACCCCGCGGGGATAGGCAGAGGTTAGGTTTATTCCGGATATGCCCAGCCCCGGCGCCCTTGCGCCCCCGCGCTTGCCAGTCGAGGATACGTATCTCGAGTTGCTTGCGGACACGCTCGAGAGCTTGGACTTGCCTGCGCGCGGGCAATTCCTACAGCGGTTTCTGCGCACCATCGTTCACGTCGAGTTGCGCGAGTCGGAGTGCGTTCAAGTTTGGGACGAAACGATCGCGCGCCGCCGCGCGATGACAGACCAGGCGGGCCGACAGATCGCTTTCAAAGCCGCTCTGATGGATGTGCTCGCGTCCTCTGGCTTCCTGCGTGTGCCCATTATCATCGAGCATGAAGATCTGAAAAAGCTCGAATTGAATGCTGTCACCGATCCGCTCACAGGTCTTTACAATCGCAGGCTCTTCGGAGAGTCCTTCGAAAAAGAATTGAATCGCGCCCGCCGGTACACGCAGCCACTGAGCCTAGTCATCCTGGACCTGCATCGCTTTAAGGAAGTGAACGACAAGCACGGCCACCCGCGAGGCGATGAGGTCTTGCGCGCTGCAGCCGCAACGCTCAAAAAGGCGTTACGTACTTCTGACTCCGCCTTCCGGATCGGCGGCGATGAGTTCGCTCTGCTCTTGCCGCAGACCGACTCGCAGCAGGCTCTCGCGCTCAGCCGGCGCGTTGAAACCGTTTTTGTCGAGACGCTCCGGCCGCTCCAGCTGGAAGTGACCGTCAGCATGGACCACGGCGTGGCTATCTTTCCTCAGGATGCGGAGCAAGCGGACCAGCTCATCCGTATTGCGGACGAGCGCCTTTACCGCCAAAAGCACGACAATCATAAGAAAACCGTCAATGGCGCAAGACGCACCGAAACCGATTCCGTTGAAGAAGCGGCGCCCGCTTCGCCTTCATCGGCAGAGACTCCCGGCCCGTTGCCTCCTCCGATTTCCATCGAAACGAAGCGCACGCCGGAAAAAATAGAAAACAATCGCGAGGCACTCGAAACCGCCAGCCCCGCTCCTCCTGCCTCTCAAGTGCTTCCCGCGCCCGCTCGCATGTTCGCGGTTCAGCGCAAAGCCGAGCGCGTTTCGATGGCCGGCACAAATGCCTATGCTGTCCTTGGCGAACAAGGCGGAAAGCGCGCACGTGTTCTCGACTTGGGATTTGGCGGGGTGGCCATCGAGTTCGAATCCCAGGAAGAAGTTCCGGAGAATTTGTTCGCCGTCCTGCACGTTCCGATTCTTCCTCCTGTGCGTGTCAACCTGAAGCCTGTTTGGAGACAGCCGACGGCGCAGGGAGGCACGCGGGTCGGCTGCTCGTTCGTCTCCTGAGTTTTCAAACGCAACATCACCAATCGGCACTTTCATGGTTCTTTGTTACCCGATGATGTACGCGCGTCTTCTCCGCCTCCGCCTCCTGTTACAATTTGGCCCGTCAGTCACTCCCGAAAGGACCTTCCATGCACGAACCAAGAGCCAGCCGGCCTTACTGGCCCGATGCCCTCTCGAAATCATCGGAAGACATCTCGAATCTGAAACCCTGGTCCTGGGCATTGGAGCGCCTTGAAAAATCACACAACTACTGGATTGCCACGACGCGGCCCGAACGCCGTCCGCACCTCATGATCGTGTGGGGCATCTGGTGGCAGGATGCTTTCTGGTTTAGCACCGGACCGCGCACTCGCAAGGCAAAAAACCTCGTTGCGCAGCCACACGTAGTGATTGGGACCGAAGATGCCGACGAAGCGGTGATCCTTGAAGGCGCTGCTGAAGAAATCACGGATCGCTCGGTCTGGAAGCAGCTTGCGAGGGTCTACAACGCAAAATACGGCGGTGACGTCGAGCCGCTTCTAATGGCTTCCGATGGCTGCGTTTTTCGCGTACAGCCGCAAGTCGCTTTTGCCCAAGATGAGCACGCGTACAATTTCGCCGACGCCGTCACGCGCTGGCATTTCGAGGACGAGTAGCTGAACTTGCTGAAACTCAAGTGCTCATTCTTTAGGGTTTAGGCGAGGCATTCCACATTTCTTGCTTAATCTTCCACTCGCCACCCGGCTCGCGATGCAGCACCAACGCCATCTTTCCGTAGCCGTCGAAATCGGGTTTCCCTTCCGGCGCTTTTGCCACCTGGTGCTCGGTCGCCCATTCGGTCGCCCAGTCTCCGCACACTTGAAGGTCGTGAAACTCCATCTCTTCTTTCGTCACTTTGTATCCGGGAATTTTTGCTAGAACCCCTTCCACCCAAACCGTGATGGTTTTTCTCCCGACAATCGGCGCTTCACCCTGCATCAAGTCCACCCCGTCATCCGACCACATTGCCATAGTGCCGGGCGTATCCATCTTCAGATGCAATTCCACAAACCTTTTGTTGAACGCATCAATCTCGCTTCGCGCGTCGGCATTCGAATTTCGTGCCTTTATTCGAGCGTCGCCGAGCCCAAATAACAAAACTCCCGCCGCTAACGTCGCAATCCCGATTCTCATCACACCGCCCTCCTCGCCGAACCCCAGAACGGGTCCAAATCTATCCCATTTTGCGAAATTTGACTCTTCGCGTATGATAAAGAATTGCTCGCGACCTAGCGACGCGGCTAGATCTCCTGGCTTTGCCAGGTTTGCCGTGCAGACCGGACGCGACGAAAGGTAACCCATGAAGCCCGGTATTCATCCCGATTATCATCCCGTGACGGTGCACTGCGCCTGCGGGCACACATTCCAGACGCGCTCGACCATGAAAGGCGACATGTTGCGCGTGGAAATCTGCTCAAATTGCCACCCGTTCTTCACCGGCAAGCAGAAGCTGGTAGACACCGCAGGCCGCGTCGAGCGCTTCACCAAGAAATACGCCGACGCCGCCTCCAAGGCGGCCGCCAAAAAGTAGGACAGCTCTTGGCCGGTCCTCTTCGCTGCAGATGATGCTCTTTTTCGTGGGACAGTCATAATTGACTGTCCCGTATTTTTTTCTGGTCGCACTCGCTTTTTTCTTTCGTCTCTTCTCGATGTCCTCTGTGTTAAATCTACGCGCGCGTGTAGAATAACTTTCCAACGTGGCCACCCAATCTCGCATGTTCGACAGCTCGCATCCCGGCGAGCACGTCGATTGCAGCGCCCCCCGCATCACTCTCCGAAATGCTTTCGCGCATCCTTTCGATTCCGCCATCGCCGCCGCGCGCACTTGTTATGCGCCGCGCCTCATCACGCCTGAAGAAATTACGGATAAGCAGCGCATCAACATCGGCGCCGCTACGTTTTATAGTGGGCACCACACCGTTTATCAGCACGCGCACTTCGAATTCGGCCTCGAAAACGTCAGCCGCCAGTTCGTCTGGTCTTTCCTTCACGCGCATCCTTTCTACAATTCCGAGCAGCAAAGCCAGCGGTACGTCCGCCTCGACCGCGCGCAAGCTTACGTGCCTCCCGTCTCACTGTTTTTCGACGAAAAGAGCAAGGAAATCTATGAACGGTCCATCGCCCGCGCCTGGAACTACTACCGCGAGCTCTCCGCGCTCCTGATCGGCGATGCGCGCAACATCCTGAACGATATATGGCACGTCAGTCCGATGTCCCATCCCAAGCGCTTGCAAAAAATCGAACGCTCGGCTGAAAAGCGTGCCATTGAGATCGCCCGCTACGTTCTGCCCGTCGCAGCGTTCACCACCATGGTGCACACACTCTCGGGCATCGTTTTGCACCGCTTGTGGCGCATGTGCTCGGCTTCGGACACGCCAAGTGAAGCTCGCGCCGTCATCGGCGAAATGGTGGCGCAAGTGAAAACGATTGACCCTCAATTTTTCGAGCGCTTTGGAACGGAACCGCTCGAAGAGCTTCCGGAATGGAAAGATGCGCAATTTGCTGCGTCGGCCGGCGAATCCTTCGCGCAGGAATTCGATGCGCGGCTTAACGGAAAAACTTCGCGCCTCGTCGATTACTCCCCCAACGCGCTCCGCATCCTCGCCGAGTCCTACCGCACAGTTGCCGGACTCACGACTTCGCAATGTTCCGACGCCGAAGCCCTCGACCGTCTGCTCAATCCGGCGCGCAATCTTTATCGCCTGGAAACGCTCAACGTCGGCGTGCACGCGCCGATGATGCGCGCGCTCCAGCATGCCAACTACACGTTTGCCAAGAAAATCAGTCACACCGCGGACAGCCAGGACCAGCGCCATCGTATGGTTCCCGGCTCGCGTCCACTGCTGACGCTTGCCGACACGCGCGAGCCCGATTACATCGCGCCCATGCTTCTGGCCGCGAATCCGCGAGCCAAGGAAACTTACGAGCGCTCCATGCACGACGCCTGGTCCGCGAAGAATCAGCTTCTCGACCGCGGCGTCCCCCTTGAAATCGCGCTCTACGTTCTCCCCAACGCCAAATCCATCCGCCTCTACGAATCCGGCTCGCTTCTTCATTTGCTCCACAAATGGACCATGCGTACGTGCTTCAACGCGCAGGAAGAAATTTTTCAAGCTTCGATGGACGAAATCGCGCAGCTCCGCGAAGTCCACCCTGAACTTGCGGGCTACATAGGCCCGCCTTGCCATCTTCGAGCGGGCATTACCACGCCTATCTGCACCGAAGGCTCGCACTTCTGCGGCGTCAAAGTCTGGCTTGACTTCCCCAACACCCCCCGCCGCATTTGAAACCGCGGAGGGGCTAGATTCGTCCTATTGGCGGCCGTGCAAGCAATCAAGTGTCCCGGCCCATCGGATTTCTGACTACGGTCTTTACCGGATTGCGGCCCAAGTCAACCCGGTAAACCGAACCCGCTCTCCACAGAAACGGCGCTTGAGCCTCGGCCGTCTAACTAACGTAAGGAGGTCCCCCCGGTGAACCCAGCCGTTCGACCTTCTTTGGCGGTCGTCTCATCGGCCTTGCTCCTATGTACGCCTGCGTTCGCTTACGACACGCCGCTTTCCGAGCAGGCTGTGCGCGAAGCGTACTTCCTTGGGCAGCGGCGCGACGATTCTACGGCGGCGTTCCTCAACAAATACACAAAGTTTCTTCCACCTCCCAAATCCGGCCCGCACATCGATTCCGTCACTTTCCTCACGCCTTTCGCGCTTCTGGTCCAGTACTCCAGCCACCAGTCCAATTACAGCGCTCAACAGGCGGCGCTGGACCATAAAGCGCAAGACGAAACCGTGGAAATCTCCATCGACATTCTACTCACGCAGTCCTATGGCCCTTTCGTCGCCAAGCCTACGCACTCCCGTTCTGGTTCCTCCATGGGCATTCAACCTCGCTC
>DATFSR010000115.1:0-5668 GCA_035262505.1 Candidatus Acidiferrum sp.
GGGAAACAAAGGGCGATTGATTTGTAAGACCCCCCAACTAGCAATATTGCTAGGGGCTGTGGATAAGGTAACGGGACCAAGATAAACCCCGCGGAATGAGTCAGTTAGAAGAGAGATAAGGAATCGCAAAGGTTTGCAGGATGTAATATTTGCAGGCGTTGGTGCGTACTAGACAATGGAAACGCAGAGATCAGGCCGGATGAGCGCGCCGGGAATAACCGAGCCGTCGGAGGCGATTGCCCGTGCCAGGGCGGGCGACGCGGACGCTTGGGGCGAGCTTTACCGGGAATATGCTCCTGCGATCTTCCGCTTCTGCCGCAGGGCCCTGCCCACGCGGGAGGACGCGGAAGACGCCACGATGGAAATTTTCATGAAATTGAAAGGCAAGCTGACCCAATACGACACAACACGGTCGTTCTCCGCCTGGCTGTATAAAGTAGCCGCGAACCACTGCTGGGACATCCTGCGCCGCAGAAAAATCCGCCAGGACAAGGAAACCGAAGACGTCGAGAGCGTGCCGCTGGAGCATCCCGAGCCCAGCCAACTGGAAAAACTGATCGAGCAGCGCTCCAGCGAAGAAGTGCGCAAGGCGCTAGAGAAAATGGGCGCACGGGCGCGCATGGCGCTGGTGATGCGCTATTACTCGGACATGAGCTACGACGAAATTGCCGACGCGCTGGGAGTGCGCCGCGCCTTCGTGGGCGTGGTGCTGCTGCGCGCGCGGCATGAACTGCGGCAGGCGCTGGAAGGCAACGCGGCGCTCGCGGCAGGAGGCGCCCTATGAGCGAAATCGAGGAACGAGATTTGAAGCATTTGGACGAGATGACCTTGCTGCTCTACCTCGAGCGGCAACTGGACCGCGGACGCGGGCAGGAAGTTTCGGCGCACACCGAGGAGTGCGAAGCCTGCCGCACCTTGCTGCGCGCCCTTGAGCGCGAGTCGCGGCTGCTGACGCGCGCGATGCTGGAAGACAGCGAACCGCTGCCTTCGCGCCTGGCGCAATTCCAGGAAGCGGCGCGCCGCTCGATGCAATGGATTTGGGGATTGGCTTTCGGCCTGGCGGCAACGGGGGTGTACGCGCTTTACACCGGATACATTCAACCCTGGCAAACACAATTGGAGCAGGCAGGATTCAGCGGAACGAACTTGCTGGGCCTGCTGATTTTCCAGAGCCCTTTCTGGAAAGGATGGCAACCCGTGATCACTCTACTTGAGATTCTTGCGCTGGCGACCCTCGGCGGGCTCGCCGCCATGTTCGTGCGGCGGCGCATCCGCCGGGGCTCGGCGCTGGCCCTGCTTTTTGCGAGTTTGTGCGCCGCCATGATGCTGCCGGGTCAGGCGTCGGCTACCGAGATGCGCAAAGGCGACCGCGTGAGCGTGGCGAAAGATGAAGTGATTCACAGCGACATGTATGTCGCGGGGGGACAAATCCGGATTGCCGGCACCATCGAAGGCGACCTGGTGGTTGCGGGCGGAGACGTGGAAGTATCGGGCCATGTGCTGGGCGACCTGCTTTCGGCCTCGGGCCAGGTAAGAATGACGGGACAGGTGGATGGAAGCATCCGCGGGTACGCGGGGAATATCACCGTCAAGGGCAAGGTCGGGCGCAATGTCATGACCTTCGGCGGCGACGTCAACATTGACCGGGATTCGACCATCGGGGGAAGTATCACTTCGTTCTCCGGCAGGCTGAGCATGGACGGGCACGTGCAACGCGACGTTCTGGCCATGGGTGGCCAGACCAACATCAGCGGGATTATCGCGGGCTCGGCAAAAATCAGGTGCGATGAATTGAATATAGATTCTTCAGCGCAGATCGGCGGGCCGGTGGAATTTTCAGGACACAAACCCCCGTCGGTCGCGGAAGGCGCGAAGCTGGCCTCGCCGGTTCACTTCGAGCAACTCAAACACGGCCCCGATTACTCGAGCCCCCACTACTATATTTGGCAGCTGATCTGGGCTTCCGCGTACATTCTTTTCGGTTTGGTGTTGTTCGCGCTGATGCCGGCATTTTCCTTGCAGGCGGTGCATTCTCTCGAGGAGCAGGTTGGCGCGTCTTTCGGTTTGGCGGTGCTGGTTGGATTTGGGCTGCCGATCGCTGCCTTCATTACTTGCGTCACCGTGGTCGGACTTTTCGTCGGACTCTCGACGCTTGCTTTGTGGTACGGCGCCTTGCATTTCGGACTCGTGGTGGTGGGTGCGCTGATTGGACAGTGGCTGATGGGAAGGACGAACGAGTTGTGGCCGCTGGTCGGGCGGATGTGCGTGGGCGTCGTGATCGTCCGGCTTTTCACGATCATCCCCTATCTTTGGTTCTTGAAGTACATCGCGGCGTTTTGGGGCCTGGGAGCCATCTCGCTGGTGATTTTCCGGCGCTTCCAGCCCGCGGTGGCCGCGGGATCGTCATCGACGCCGACGGCGCAGCCGCTGCCGCCGAACACCACCGTCGGTGGGCCCCTGCCGGCTTAAACTCTCCTAGGAGAAAGAACGGGCTCTCCGAACAACCTGGAGAGCCCGTTGCTTTTTGCGGAGGCGGAAAACCTCAGTGCTTGCGCACTTTGGCGCAAGTGAACGGCATGGCCGAGATGGGCCCGAAGTACAGCGCACGGATGGAAACGGTATCTCCCACGACCAACCCCGTTCCGCTGCCGATGCCGTCGTAGTTGGTGGGCGCTGTGGAAGGAGCGGAGGCTAGGTTCAATTCCGCTGTTTCGATGCCAGTTTGCCCGAAAAATGACGGAAGCGATCCTGATGCCAGAGAAACACTCGTGGGGGCGGCAACACTGGACACGCTGGCGGTAACCCGCGTGAAGCGCAGCCCGACAAAATCCACCGTGGCGGTGGCCGGCGTGCTTCCAGAAGCCGCGGTGAAGGTGGAAAGGTGCACCGCGACGGTCTGCCCGGCCCGAAGGACGGAAGTATCGTTCGCGCTGACGAAAGTGTTTGCCTCCGCAGGCACAATCAATCCTCTCTCGTCCACCCCGAAGGTAGCGCCCGGACTGGTACTGAGATTGAGAGTAACGGTGGACCCCAGCGGCAGCTTCGTTCCAACCAGGCTCCCGGAAGAAGGCTGGAAAAGGTCGTTGGCGACGATTTGGAACTGCGTATTGGAGGTGGGCAGGAGCATGACCACACCTTCGATCCAATCGCTGGCGGTGGTGTCGAGCGGATCGTAATCGAGCAAGGTGAAACTGCCGTTAGCGTCGAGAGCGACGTCGACGCTGGCGATATCGTTAGCAACCACGCAATGAATGTCGGCGGTCGAGTTGAAGGGAGGGGAGGTGCAGTTGGGTGAAAAAAAAGTGGAAGAATTCGCTGTCGCGGTGATCGTGCCGCGCGTTGCGGTCTGAATGGTAAGAACTTGAGACGTAGCATTCACGTTCGTCACGATGCCAGTAAAGTCTTCAATGAAATCCAACTGGCCGCTCGCGAGGCTGGAGGCGGCTGGCGGCAGGACCGAGGCGGTAAGAACATTGGAAGCATTAAGGTTGACGGCAGAAACGACCTGCGGCTGCGTTGGGCTGAGGGTTATCGCATTGGCGAGGTTGACCTGCACTTGCAGGCCGGCCACCTGGCCGCTCGAAACGATCAGCGAAAAAGAAGAAGCAGCGGGAACCGTTGCGGCCTGGGCGACCTGCTGCACCGAACCAGCCGAGCATCCGGGCGTTCCCGGCGAAACCTGGGCGCAATAGGTGACCGCGACGCTTGAAACCGAAACGCTAACCTTGCTATAGGTGGCCGCGGGAACGGACAGAGCCTGCCCGAGGAGCGTCGAGTCACTCTCGAGCCTCATCAAATCAACAGTGACGCTCGTTGCCGGGAGGTTCAGGTTTACGGCGCTACCGCCCCCCGAAGGCGTGAGCGATACTCCGGTGATGGTAACCACAAAAGAAAGAATGTTCGTGCCCGCGGGAGGAGCCAGCGGCACAGCCGCGAGCGTTGCCGTAACGCCCGTCGTGCTTCCACCTCCGCCGCCTCCGCCGCCGGTGCAGAGCGGGCATGGCCTCTTTAGCGTGCAGGACGTCAGAAAGAGCGTGGCGAGCAAAAGTGACGAGACGCAGAGCAAGCTTTTGAAGCGGACCATTATGGACACCCCACGGCAGATGGCATTGCGTTTGCGATCCCCAAATGGGAAACGCCGAACACCCCTAGGAAAAGAATCTAGCGCGATGGGACGAGAGGAGCATTCCCAAAATGCGCTCCGTTGTTCAAGTGCTAAAGGCCTTAAAACCAGCAAGATGCGGAATTCGTGGCTTTCCGGCGGAAGAGATCGCGGTCGGTGAGGCAGAGCGGCGGGTATGCTATCGTAGCAAGACTGAGGGCTGGTCGCGCAGCGGGGAAGGTGAGCTCCTGGTAAGAAAAGCCGGCAATGCGAGCAGGGAAACGACGGCGGGTGATGCCCGGCAATCGGCAAAAACCGTGGAGCGGAGGTACGTGCCCGTCGATGAGGATCGACCGCGGCCAGACGAAAAGTTCGAAACGCCCGGCGTCGCCGCCGAGAATGGGGCTGCGAGCGCGAAGGCTTCGATGCGCGAAGTGTTTGGCCCAGGCGGATTTCTCGAAAAATGCATGAAGGGCGGTTTTGACCGTTCGGTGGTGGGTTCGGACTACGAATATCGCGCGGCGCAACTCGAAATGGCCGAACTGGTGCACGACGCGTTTGAATCGCATCATCACGCCATCGTGGAGGCTGGGACCGGAACTGGCAAGACGCTGGCGTATTTGATCCCCGCGATTTGCAGTGGGCGGCGCGTGGTGATTTCCACCGCGACCAAATCGCTGCAGGAGCAGCTGTTCCAAAAAGACATCCCGTTTTTGCAAAAGCACTTCGCCCCAAATTTGAAAGTCGCGGTAATGAAGGGGCGGTCCAACTTTCTTTGCATCTCGAAACTGAACCACACGCATGACCAGGCGCCGCTAAAGGGCATCGAGGAACTTGATTATTTCCGGCAGATCAACGACTGGGCCAAGCTGACGGAAACGGGCGATCGCGCGGAACTGACTTTCTTGCCCGACGACTCGGATTTGTGGGGGCGGCTGGACGCCCGGCGCGATACCTGCACCGGACAGAAGTGCCCGTCCTTCAATCCATGCTTTGTGACGGGCATGCACCAGAGAGCAAAACAAGCCGACCTGATCATCGTGAATCATCATTTGTTCTTTGCGGACCTTGCGCTCAAACAGGACGATTTCGGCAGCATTTTGCCGGAGTATTCGGCGGTGATCTTCGATGAGGCGCACGAAATCGAGGATGTCGCCAGCGATTACTTTGGGCGACAGCTATCGAACTACCGCCTCGAGGAACTGGCTCGCGACGCCGAACAGGCCCTGCGAGTCACCCAGCAGGCGAGGCCTCCGCTGCTTCGCCGTGTCACCCGGCTGCGCGAAAAAGTTCGCGAATTTTTTGACCTCCTGCCGCCTCGCGAGGGCCGCTCCGCGTTTGAACCTGGCGCGCGCGAGGCATTTGTCGAAGCGCACGCCGATTCCTACGAGGGCCTGACGGCGGCATTAAAGGCGCTCGAAAGCGAAGTGGCGGCGTTACGCTCAAAACCGGAAGAGTTGTTGGGAATTGTCAGGAGAGCCGCCGAACTACGCCATGAGGCCGCCTTCATCTTCGAGTCCAATGAAGAGAACTTTGTCTATTGGCTGGAGCGCCGAGGCAAAGGCG
>DATFSR010000116.1:0-9960 GCA_035262505.1 Candidatus Acidiferrum sp.
TCACTGCGCTTAGCGAACGTAGCAGGGTGTATCGGGTGCTGACCGGCGACCGTCGCGATTTCGACGCAATTCGCGTCGGTCCGCACTTCTCACGAGCGCTGGAGATCGTGCCCTAGCAGCCGGCCAGCATTGCGTTGTTCCTGAAAGAGTACTCGCTGTCGAAAAAAGAGCCGTGAAAACCTGGGCCCCATGGTTTTTCTTGTCGCTCGTTGCTACGTCCGCTTCTTTCGCGCAGGAAGTGCAGGTGCGCATCGACTCCGCGCATCCTCCCAACTCTCTTACCGTTGAGGCCATCGAAGGACACTTGCATTGGAGAGCCTGCCCGACGTGTCAGGAGCAAACGGGCCAAAGCTTGTCCGTCGAGTCGGCGGCGAATCCTCCCGTGGGGCCAAAAGCCGAGCAGCAGGAATTCCTAATCACCGGAACTTACAGGTTGCATCCCGCAAATGGACCAACGTTTTCATCCCCTTATCCCCTGCGTATTCAATCTGCGCCCGGCGGGTTGATTATCGTCCTAACCGTTCCACTCGAGCAGTATGTGCAACATGTCATGATGGCGGAGAGCAGCAACTTTCAGAATCCCGAGGCGCTGAAAGCCATGGCCGTCACCGCCAGGAGTTACGCCGACAAATTCATCGGGCAGCACGCGAAGGAAGGATTCGATTTCTGCGATACCACGCACTGCCAGGTGTTTTATTGGAGAAGCGTGACGCCCCTGGTCCGGGCGGCCGCCGAAGCGACGCGAGGAGAGTCTCTCTCCTATCAGGGCAAACCTGTTGCAGCGTTTTACAACCAAAATTGCGGAGGCACGACGGCGGCGGCCAGCGAAACCTGGGCAGAAGTTTCCGAGCCTTACCTCTCGATCCATCAAGATCCTTTCTGCCTGCGAACGGGCGGCTTCAAATGGCAAACGACTCTCACGCACCTTCAAATCAACAAAGCCCTGAGCGCGTCAGGATCGCAGCCTCCTGAGGACTGGCAGGCGCTCGAGATTCGTTCGCGCAACCATAGTGGCCGCGTGCGCACCTTGAATCTCTCCGGAGGAAAGCCCGCAGGATTCCCGCTTGCAGGTTCCTCCTTTCGCTTCGCCGTGAATCGCGCGTTCGGCTGGAACCAGATTCGAAGCGACTTGTACGACGTTCGCAATGTAGGTGGCAAAGTTCTGTTTTCCGGGCGCGGCGCAGGACACGGCGTTGGGCTTTGCCAGGCCGGTGCTGAAGAGATGGCGCGGCAAGGTAAAACTTACCAGGAAATTCTGAGTTTCTACTATCCAGGAGCGCAAGTCACGGCGTCCGAGAAAGAAACCTGGCAGAAACGCTCCGACGAACGGTTTGACCTGATCAGCACCGATCCCGAAGGAGATTCCGGTATTTTGCCGGTGGCGGAACGCCTTTTGCGCGAAGCGGAGGACAACGTAGGCTGGCGCGCCCCCTTTCGAATAAGGCTCCAGGTGTTTTCCACTTTGGACAACTATCGAAACACCACGGGACAGCCAGGGTGGATTGCGGCTTCGACACGCGGGCAGACCATTCGATTGCAGCCGCTCGGGGAGTTGCGAAGCCACTCGATCCTCGATTCCACGCTGCGGCGTGAGCTCTATCGCCTGCTTGTCGAAACGCGCGCGGTGCGCAACGTGCCTCGGTGGTTTCGCGAAGGATTGACGCTTTGCCTATCCGGCTCGACGCTACCCGATGGTGCTCCTTCTTCGATGACGACCGATCAGATCGAGCTCACCCTGAAACAAGGAGACACCCGCGAAAATAAGCAGAAAGCCTACGCTTCGGCGCAAAGAATCGTCTCGGAATTAGTCCAGCAGCACGGGAAGCAAGCGGTCCTCACGTGGCTAAGCAGCGGCTTACCAGTGGATGTTCTCCGGAGCTTCGGTGGCATGCCCACCTCCGCGCCCCGGAACGGCGCAAACCGGCAGCCACGGGAAAAGCCAGAGTAGAAAGGAAGCCAACACGAAGATCAGGCTTGCGGCCTTTGCTGTCGTTGTCTCCTACCCAATCGCTTCCGCTGGAGGAAAAGTCGTCACTCACTAAGGCAAATCGCCCGCACGGATGAGGACGGATCCGTCCAACTCGGTGTCGCCGGCCAGAAATCTTCGCCGTACTTCTTGCTCGATGGGCTGGCGGTTCGCTCGGAATACTTCTAGTTTGTCCTTACCGGCTCCCTGGAAGTGATTGTCCAGAGCTTCCCCGGCAATGAGGCAACGCACGACCGCTTCACCGTCTTGCCCGTAGAAAAGGACTAGGTCGCGACCGAGGACCGCGCTTTCCATGGGTGCTGGGAAAGTCAAGTCGTGCCGCTCCAAGCGCCACTCCACGCGGCGGACGAGAAAAGTTGTGAACGGATGGATGTCCATCTCGATGCTGGCGCGATCGAGGGCGCTCAGATAAGCCTTGCGATCGACGACGCGAATCACGGTCCAGGGATATCCGCCTGAAGCCAGCATCAAATTCATCAGGAAGCGCGCCATGCGGCCGTTGCCGTCCGGGTACGGGTGGATATAACCGAAAAGCCAGTGTCCCAATACCGCGCGCACCGCAGGCTCGGGTTCCTTTTCGAGTACGTCGAAGAACGCCGGCATGGCATCGCGCACCGCCTCCCACCTGGGCGGAACGTAACGCGAGCCCCGCAAGAACACGGGCACGTTTCTGTATCCGGCCAGCGCCCCCGGTTCGAGCAAGCCAGCGGTGACGCAGGGTTGGAATAATTCGCGATACCAGGCATTGTGCGTCGTTCTCGCGAGCGCGGCCGGGCTCTCGCCCGTAATCACTTTCTCTACTTCCTTTTTCACAAGCTGAAACGCCTGCCAGTATCCTCGTGCCGCGAGCGCGTCGCGATTTTTGCGGTCACCAGCGTCATGCTCAGGGTCCCAACCCCCCTGCCGCACTCGCTCCACCAGCCCCGGCGTAACCGAGTAGCCTTCAATCGACAACGAGTGATAGGCATCGGTTCGATAAATTTCGTCGACGTAGCGAAGAAACGCTTCCTGGTCTGCGGGAAGTCCGGGCGCTTTCGGGAACGAAGCGAGCACTTTGCCGCGCATCGATTCCCACAGCATTTCGACGCGGCCCACGATCGCAGCCGAGGGACGGCTTGGCCTGCGGAGAATCTGTCCCGCTTCAAAAGGACTGCCTTCCCGCACGTCATACCCGGCGCCCTTCATCGTGCTGAGAATCTCTTCGGCGAGGTCGGGGCGCCCCGTTTGGCGGAAGGCCTTGGCCAGGTAGCCGGCCTTCGATGAATGACCGCCGTTCAGAAGTAGCCGCAGCAGGTCGGAGGTATCGGCGAGACTTGCCATCACCACTTGCGCTTCCAGGGGGTACATCTGAAAAAAGGATTCCGGCACACGCACCAATGCTGCGGCCGGCGAAAACAGACGCAATCCGTCTCTCATCATGAGAGCCGCAGGCGGAGGCATTTCCGCAGTCTTCAAATCGTAAAGCGTGGTGCCGAACAATAGCGGGACGTCGTTGTTCGTCGCTTTCGGGCTGTGCACCACCAGTTGGTCCGGGATCACCGTCCTTTCGCCGTGCAAAAAAAGCGACTGCTCCGGCGAAAGGTGCCATAGTTCGCCAAATCGCTCGCCGCAATAGCGCGAGCAAAATTCCCAAAACGAAGCGTGCCATGGCGTGCTCTCGCCGGCTTGCGTGTCGGGGCTTGACGAAATGAGCCAACCCTTCATGAGTTCCTGCAAAAAACCGTTTTCCACGAGGCGCTCACGATGAACCCGGCTCAGGTCTTCAGAACGGAACACACGCCGGTTGCCTTGCTGCAGCTCCTTAAGCACGTCGAGGGATTCCGCCAGTTTTTCATTTGGAGAGGGCATGGAGAACTCCCAGCCCAAATAGGGCATTACAAGTTTATTCTGGTGCTTAGGTACAAGTATATTATGCTGCATTGTTACAAGTCAATTGTGCTGATCAAGTGCAAGTTTATTGTGCTGCATAAATACAAGTAAACTGCGTGTAGCAAACACAAGTAAATAGTGCTTATTTCCTATCAACTGTATCTGTTTCAATTAGTTACAGGACTTTGCTCTTTACTTCACGGGCCCCGATTGATCAAAGCTGGCTGGGCAGCTCGCCGAACACGGACATATAGCTTAGCGTGAGAAAGGAAATCCATCAAGGGGAACCTATTCAAGGTGATGTCCAGATGAAATCCAGACCGTATCGTGCTGCGTATCTACAAAGAGTCTAGACGAGAAGCAAGACGCGACACGGCCTGGGGCATGATGGCAGATCTCGGCGCAGGCGATGGTCATCCCCGCGATGGCCTTCCCGCTTTTCCTGCAAGCCCTTGCAAATAGGAAGGTTCTTCGTCGAGCGTGCTGCGAGAAATCCCTTGCCCATTGTCCAGTCGTAGGCCTAGAGTAGGAGACCGGAATCGTTTACGGTGCACCAGGTTCATTTTGACACGCACACCCGGGGAAGCAATCCTCGTGTGTACGCTTACCTGGTCCCGTGCATTGATTCCAAAACGAAACGATGAGCACCAGCCGACGCGTTACACTTTTTGACATAGCCGACGCCCTCGGAATATCCACGGGCACAGTACACCGGGCATTGCACGACCACCCCGGCGTGAACCCCATGACCCGCATGCGCGTTCTCCAGGTCTCGAAAAACATGGGTTATCGCCCCAACGTGGCGGCCCGCCTGCTTTCCCAAAAGAAGCAGTTCCGGATTTCCGTTAACACCCTGAAAGGCACCACGTCGTTCTGGGACGAGGTTCGAGGAGGGATTCAGGAGGAGGCGGAAGCCCTCGGTATGGACGGAACCGACATTGAATTCCGCACGTTTCCGAGTTTGGGTGAGGGCGAGGAAGAGGCTTTTGAAGCGGCCATAGCCGATAAGTCGGACGGCATTATCCTGTTTCCAAGTCATCCAGGGAGCATGCGCACCTGGATGCGGCGGGCCTCGCGATCAAAAACGCCGATTGTTTGCGTCTCGACCGACGCGCCGCACTCCAACAGGCTTGCCGTTGTTTCGGTGGACACCATGGCGAGCGGCTCCCTGGCCGCCGACCTGATGGGAAGATTTTTGAATCATCGGGGCAAAGTGGCCGTCACCCTCAGCGCCTTGGAGATTACCGAACACGCAGAAAAGCTTACTGCTTTCGAGAAGACACTTCGTACTCTGCATCCGGAGATATCTCTGCTTGATTCCATTGAAGATCACGATGTCGAATCCGAAGCTTACGACAAGTGCCGGAAGCTGTTTGCCTCAAATCCTGATTTAACGGGAATCTATGTGACCACCGAGGCGTCGATGCCGGTCATTCAGGCTGCCAAAGACGCTGACCTGCTGGACCGTCTTACGATCATCGCGACAGATCTGTTCCCTGCTCTCATCGAACAAATTCGCGGCGGCAAAGTAAGCGCTACGATTCACCAGCGCCCCCGCATGCAGGGACGGTTGGCGCTTCGCATTTTGCAGGAATACCTGGTATACGGCAGATACCCTGCTTCTCCTATCACGCTGGCTCCGCACCTGGTCATGGCCGGCAACCTGGATTTTTTTCTTGAGAAGCAGGCTTCCGACGGCTCCAACGTCAGCACCGCTGCGAGCGATCTGCCTTCGGATTTCACGCACAACAGTTACGACTAACCCTTCTCGCTCTACAAACCTCCGAATAACGTTAGCGAGTCGCCAAGAACTGTCGCTCGTCACGGATGCCCAGGATTTCGTAGCGGAAAACTTTAGGGCTCCACAATGCGGTGGACTTGGTCGGCGGGCAGGTCTTTTAGCACTTGGCGCGCACCGCTCGGCCAGCGTATTTCGAGCTGTTTCACAATCTTCGATGAGCCAAGCCCGAAGTGCGCCCGCGGATCTCGCGAAGCTCCGTATCCCGCACTCGTGGCGACCATGTCATACTGGCTGGCGCCGTCCTCGGTTGTGACCTTGAGCTGCGCTCCGATGGCCATGCGGTTGCTCTTGTTGCCCACCAATTGAAGCGTCGCCCAGTGATTGCCGTTCGACGTCACGTTGCGAAGAATCCGCGCTTTTCCATTCAGGGCGGTAACCACAATGTCCATATGGCCGTCGTTGAACAGGTCGCCGATAACCGCTCCCCGGTAAGGCTCGGGAACTTGCATGTCGGGACCTGTCGCGGCGGTCACATCTTCAAACTTCATTTTGCCCAAGTTGCGGAAAATCGTATTAGGCTCAGCGTATGTCCGATTCGTAAATTCCGCAACGTTGTCAAGAACGTTCCCGCGAGCGACGAACAAATCTTTCAAACCATCATTGTCAAAGTCAGCCACTGCGTTGGACCACCCAGACATCTCGAGTGTAGGGCGCGCCAGCCCGCTCCGGCCGGTGACATCAATAAAGATACCGTTGCCGCGATTCTGAAACAGTGGAAAAGTCTCCAACTCCGTGGCGGTGTGCCAGATGTCCGGCAAGCCGTCATTGTCGAGATCGCGGAACTCCGCCCCCATCCCGGAAACGGCTTTGCCGTTTTCGGAATAAGCCACGCCGGCGTCCATGGCCACCTCTTCAAAAGCTTTGCCCTTGAGGTTATGGAAGAGCGCATTCGGCATGTTGTCGTTGGCAACGAAAACATCAATGAAACCGTCGCCATCATAGTCATTAAAAGCTACTCCCATTCCCTTCCCCAATTTCTTGGAGATGCCGGTCTGGTCGGAAACGTCGGTAAAAGTGCCGTCGCCGTTGTTTCTGTACAGAGAGGACGGAAGTGGTTCGTAAAATTTAGGGTGGCAGTAGGAGCGCAGCCGCCCTCCGCCCAGACAAACAGGATCCTTGTTGACTTCCCACTTGCAGTAATTCGAAACGAACAGATCCAGCTTGCCGTCGTTGTTGTAGTCCACCCAGCCGGCCGCCGCGCTCCACATTTTCCGGCCTTTATACATCGGCGAGCCCACACCGGCTTTGTCGGTGACATCGGTAAAGGTGCCATTGCCATTGTTGCGATACAGATGATTTTTCGTCACGCTCGCGACATAGATGTCCTGCCAGCCGTCGTTATCGAAATCGCCGATAGCAACTCCCATATCGTAGCCGTCGCCTAGGAGTCCGGCTTTCTCCGTAACATCCGTGAAGGTTCCGTCATGATTGTTGTGGAACAGGCGGTTGTAGTATTTGGGAGTCTCTTTTTTGAGAGAGGGAATCGCTGCCCCGTTAATGAAGAAGATATCCGGGTATCCATCGTTGTCGTAATCAATCAGGCCAACGCCCGAGATCATCGTCTCCGGCTGGTTTTTGTTGGCAGTCGGACTGCTGTCCGTCACGAAATCAATGCCCGAGCGGGCGGTGATGTCTTCAAAGCGAATGCCGTCACTGCGGTTTGCTTGCACGGCAAACCCAATCGTGACGGCAGAGGCAACACTCGCACCAATAGCAAGGATGAAGCGAAGCATGGCGGAAGGTCAGTTTAGCACAGCGTGACGGCAGTCGAATCCGCGTGCCGTCAGCTATTGAATATCCCCTGCGTCAGACAGCGCTTTTAGGCGTTCGTACTCGGCTTGTTCGCGCGCAGCCTCGGTCTTCTGACCCGCCTTGTACAAGGCGCGGGAAAGTGCAAGGTGGGCGTGGGGGCTGCCGGGGGCCAGCCGAACTGCCGTTCGCAGCTCCTTCAGCGCGTTATCGGTTTTTCCAAGCGCCAGCCAGAGCCTGCCGTAGGCCACGTGCGCGGCAAAGTTCTGTGGTGCCAACTCGGCCGCCTCCCTGGCATATTTCTCGCTCTGTTCGTAATCGGCGGTGCGCAGGAATTCCAGGGCGAGTTGGATTCGCGCCACGGCGTGGTTCGGAGAGATTTCAATTTCACGGCGGAACTCGTCAACGGCCTGGGTGGGATGCTCTTTTAACAGAAACACGCCATACATGTAGTGCACGTCGGGTTCAGACGGGTAGAGGGCCAACAGTTGTTTGAATTCCGGCTCGGCGGCCACATAATCCTGCAAGGCGATTAACGCCTGGGCGCGGCCTGCCTGGCGCACCAGCGGGACCTGCGCTTCGGCTACATCGGAAGGCAGCATCGGAATGCGTAGGGCGGCGACTCCAAAAGCGTCCAGAAGTTTCCTATCCCCGAAAACCGCATCCTGGGGAGCCTCCGGGTGCGCCGCGGCGATCTCGTTGGCGGCCAAGGTCAAGCGCTGGAGGGCAATTTCGGGTTCGCCCAACAGGTTGTTCAGAATCCCATCGTAAAACAGCACCGAGTTCGTGAAAGCCTGATCGGTACCTAGACCGAGCTTCTTGCCGTGTTCCAAAGCCGCAAGTGCTTTGGGGTAGTCCTTTAATTGAAATTCGCTGAGACCGAGCATGGCAAACCCGGGACCGGGCTGTTTCCGTTCGACCGAAACGAAGTGCGCGAAGGCCTCCCGCGCCTCGGCGAAGTGGCTCGCATCGAAGAAGAGCGTTCCGAGATGCCACCAGCCTTCCGACCAGCTGGGCTTGAGCATGGTGGCATGCGTGTACAGGCGGATCGCTTCTGAAACGTTATCGGCGTCCAGGGCCGCCTGGGCTTCGTCCGCTAGCTTCTCAAACGACCCGGAATCCCGATTTCCCTGCGCTCGTTTATGGTTCGCGGGAGTGCTGGGGCTGGCAGCTTGCGGGGACAGTGAGGTTCCATGCACAGAGGCTGCACCAAGTGCAAAAACTAGAACGAGGATGATTCCCTGAATCACGGCTCAATTATGGCAGAAGTTTGCGGCCACCGAGTCGGCTGGGCGCAACTTCAAACCCATCAAACCAACGCCCGCAACTGGGGCTAGCGACGCTAAAGACAGCATTCGCGAAGCGGTGAACGATCATCTCGCGGAAGAATAGAAACCAGGTTCGGCCTTAGCCAAACCGCAAAACTGGCGGAACGGTTCATAAACTGGCTGCGAGGGCTGAAAAAAATCGTTCTTGCTGGTATTGGCAGACGCGCTACACTTGCACCGTAAACGTTTCCGCTGGAGGTCTCGACCATGAACCGGCTGTTTATTCTTTTCGCGGTATTGCTGCTGGGCGCATTGAGCTCGGCCGCCCAACAGCAATCCCAGCAAAACACCTCGACTCAAGCCCCTTCTCCTACCGTTCGTTCGACGGCGAATGAAGTTGTGCTCGACATGGTCTTCCGCGATAAGAAGGGCAGAGCCATCCACGACATTCGGCCAGAGGAGATCCACGTCCTTGAAGATGGCGTTGAACAGAAGGTGACGTCGTTCCATTTGGTGGAGGGCAAACCTGGCGAGTTGTCGAGCGTTCCCAAGGCATCCGCGGAAGGCGGGTCACCCGTCTTGGATCCGATGCGCGAAGTGCGGCTGGTTACACTCGTCTTTGAGGGGCTGGACCAGGAGGGCAAGCGGTTCTTCCGCCAGTCGCTGAAAGATATCCTCGATATGGCCCCAGAACAGAACTTGTATTTTTCCATCGTCACCGTTGACCACGGGTTGCAGGTGCTCCAGCCTCTGACCTCCGATCATGCAGCACTTCTGAAGAGTATGGACCGCTCGATGACCTGGTCGTTCACGCAGTACGAGAACCAGTCCACAGAGGTGAAACAGGAGCTTCAGCAGACTCTTTCCGGAGGCGAGCCGCAGTTGCAGGCAAGCTCAGGAGGCGGCCCAAGTCAAGCTCAGGTTCAGAGCGCCGTCAACTATCAAATGGCAAAGATGCAGTACGACATGCTCACACAGGCCGAAGCGGCGGACCGCGCCTTCAACGCCCGCGCGACCATAGACGCCTTGATGGCGCTGGTGCGGGCGCAGTCGCAACTGCCGGGTCGTAAAGTAGTGTTGTATTTCAATCCCTGGTTGTTCATTCCGGAAGCAGTCAAGGAGCAATACAACAACCTGGTCAGCGTATCGAACCGCGCCAATGTCAGCTTCTATACGGTCGATCCGAAGGGGCTGGTCACCTGGAGTCAAAACAGTAACGGCCGCGATTGGTTGAACGGTGCTGCCGGCGAAACCCGATCGCAGCAGATGAGAGGAGGGGTCGGCGA
>DATFSR010000117.1:0-26346 GCA_035262505.1 Candidatus Acidiferrum sp.
GAGTTAAGCAAGTGTCCGTTGTAAACGACCCCGCTGTCTGGAGTGGACAGCAGGAAATCTTCTGCAAAGATGCCTCCTGCGTGCAGTCCCACGGAAAACCAGAGATCACCGGTACGGCATATCGTTAGACAAAAGAAAAATCCCTGTAGAAATATGGATATAAGGCCGAGCCGGTTCTCGCCCGCATTACCGATGTGGCCAACGGTAAAAGCACCGATTAAGAGAAGAGCCGCAGGCCAAAACCTTATCGCGGAAGTTAATACAAAAAGCGGGTAGCCTAAAATTGCGAGATTCTCAGCAATGCCGTTTATGAGCGCGGCGGCGGCCCAGAGCAGCAAGTATCGGATCAACGCGCGACCGGACAGTGCAAGTGCCCCGAACGAATATCCGTGACCCAGCCAGATAAGCATGACGATTGCCACGGGCACAGCAATACCCCACGCCAAGCCTTCCCAAAAGTTTCGGCCGAAAGCATTCTTCCGCGGCATCCAGTAGCCGCTTAGCGACCGTCGTTCGATTTTGGCCATGACCGCTAAAGCGAATAATGCCGAGAGAAGAAGGAGGGATTGCGCCGTCAGCAGGCCTTCCACACTTTGGCTTCCGAGACGCCAATGCAGTGCCCTCAGCAGCGCGCCAACACACTTGAGCAGCAAAAGGACGCACGAGATCAGGACAACGAAGTAGATCAGCAACCTCCAGATGACGCGCAATCCGTGAGAGCCGAACAGCAACTTCCGAGCAATCAATAAAGGCCTAACAGCCGTGTAGTCAATCATTGGTGGTTATCCGGATGGATGCTCTTAGTAACTCGAATACGGTTCTTCATTTCGGAGGCTAGCTCGCATGAACAGTTCTGGAGGCCGGGCTGAGTGCGATCAACTTGGCCAACTGCTCTGTGGTGGAATTACCTATCAGCCGACGGTCACCCACTTCAACAACCGGGACGGATCTGATCCCTTTTGTCAACAGCACTTGTGGTTTAAGAGTTAGGTCGAATGTTTCCAAGTCAAAGCCCATCTGCTTTTGCAAGGCCTGCAGGCGGGCGAGAACGATGGGACAGAACGGACAGCCGAAAAAACTGTAAAAATTCACGGTAACGTGCGCAGCGGAAGGATTGGCATGCGGCGGGGGAATGGAAGAGAATTTATCCACGATCCGCCCATAGCCGAGAAAGCGAGAGATGTGGGGAAAGAAATAAAAGAGCGCCCAGCGCAGGCACGGCACGCCTATCATCCACAGCAAGACGACAACCCACCGGCTTTGAAAACTGAAATACGCCAAGCCAACAGCGTAGCCTATCCAGCCAAGCGCAAGACCGGCAACATAGCACTGCTGTTTCTTGAATTGCGTGTTCATCGACACCTCCATACAGAAACAACGTAAGCAGAGACCCAGAGAAACAACATCGGAGTTCCCAAGGCATCAGACTTGGCGTTGCAATTCCCGGCCGAGGCTCACGTAATCATTCGCAGATGTACGATCAAACAATCGAAAGGTTACAAAGGAAGTGCGGGCGTCTGATCCCACAGCGGGGCGTTGCGGGTAACACGCAGAGCAGTGTCTATGCCTGCCCTGGAAGCCGCGCCAGGTAGGCAGTTACACTCACAACCAGTGAATCGTCGAAATTTCAACAGTAATTGAGGAAAACTACTCACCGGGAATTACCTTGTAACCTTTCGAGTATTCGCGCGTAACTTGTGTGGCAATCAGGAATGACAGACATTGAGGACCTCTACGATCGCTACGCCGGCGATGTCCGCCGGTTTGCGCTGTATTTGTGCGGCGATGCGGCGATGGCGGATGAGATCACCTCAGACACGTTCATGCGCTTGTGGATGGCGGCTGGCCGCATTCGTCAGCCGACAGTAAAAAGCTATCTCTTCACCATTGCACGAAACGCGTACACGGATTTGTTGCGGCGGGCCGCGCGCCTTACGCAGCTTGACAAGAATATGCCCGATACCCGGGTCAGCGCGCAGACGCAACTGGAGCAGACCGCGGAAGTGCGCGCGGTGCTTGCGGCGCTGCAACAACTGCCGGAGATAGACCGCTCGGTGCTGCTCATGCGCGCCCTTGATGGAATGCCATACGAGGAAATCGCGGAGACGCTGGGAATCCCGCTGGTCACCGCGAAAGTGAAGGCTCATCGCGCGAGATTGAAGCTGATGCAAACCAGGCAGGCATGGCGGGAAATCGCTCCTGCTCAAGGAGTAAAACCATGAACGTCACGCGGAAAGTGGTCATGGATTTGTTGCCGGCTTATTTTTCCGGCGAGGCCAGCGGGGACACGAAGGAGCTTGTCGAGGCTTACTTTCGTCAAGATCCTGACTTCGAACGCATGGCGCGCAGTGGAGCGACTCCCCTCGAAACTCTGCGGGCTGCCACGCCCATGGCTCCCGGCCCAGAAAAGGAGAAATGCGACCTGGAGAGCGTCCGTTTGGGATTGCGGCGGCGCCAGTTGTTGTTTGCCGGGAGCTTGTTCTTCACGCTCTTCCCGCTGTCATACTACTTCACCTTTAGCCACGGCCATTTCGCTTGGTTGGCGGTTCGCGCCGCCCTTTGGAACGCTGCGTTTGACTGGAGTCTGGCAGTGGTCTTCTGGTTTCTCTATTTCGCGCACTTGCGACGGCGCACGGTCTCCCTGCTGATTGCAATCTCTCTTACGCTGATCCCCGTTCCCTTCGCCTTGCATTCCGCATCTGCTGGCGGGCCCGTGGTAGAGTCCGCAATGATCTGGGCTTGCGGGGTAGTCGCCTGGATAGAGTATTTCAGGCAGCGCTATTGTTAGGACTTTGGATAGACGCCCAAACATGGACTGGCCCAAATTAAGTTTCGTTTTGTCGGCAACTCGGAGCGATGCTGTAAGTTGCTGAATGTAACATCAATTGCCGAGAGCTAGGGCCACTCCTCCAATCGCGCCTGCTGCCTCGACAAAATGTACTCCGGTAAGAACTCATGCGTCCTTGGCGCACCACCAAGCATGAAAATTGCCGTGCGGGTCGTAAGTCTTTTGATTTCAGCAGGCGTTCTGGCTCTTTCATAGCAGTGAATTTGAAAAATTGGGGTGGGAGATGGGATTTGAACCCACGACATTCGGAGCCACAGTCCGACGCTCTACCAGCTGAGCTACTCCCACCACTGTGGAATATCCTAAGTTTACGATAAATCCGCTGCGGCGGAAAGCGCATCGGCCTTGCAGCGCCTGGGAGTCCCTTGGCAGATAAGTCCGCCCGTAATTGCTACGCAGCAGCCTCGCGCACGCGGCGCTCCCATACTCACTCCTCTTGCTAGACTAGGCTGACGGGACACGCATCCTCGCGCATGAATCAAAATCAAACTGACCGCAACCACTTCGAGCGGCAAATCCTTTTTGCGCGCCCGATTTTCGTTTTGCTCGCGCTGCTTGCCGCTTTGGAACAGCCTGCGTCCCGCCAGGAACGCCGTTCGGTATCGTTTTTGATTGCTTATCTCATCGTAGCCCTCGTGATTACACAGGTAGAGCGCCTGTTGCGCCGCCGTTCCTGGCATTTGCCGCTGGCCTGCGACCTTTTGGCCCTCGGCTATTTCATGTTTATCAGTCCTTCGACGGTTCCCGTCTGGTTTCCGTACATGTTCATCTGTTACGCGGCGGGAATTCGCTGGGGATTTGACCTGACATTGCCTCTGGCGGGCGCGCTTTCTCTGGCGCTCGTCTTGCTCACTGCGGTAAAGGGAGAAATTCACTGGATACGAGTGGTCGCCTGGCTCGCCATTACCGCGGCCACATTTGCCGGAGGTGCGGGCCTTGCGCTTCTCGGCGATCGCAACAAACATTTTGCCAGCCAAATCGAGTTTTTCTCGCGCATCAACGCCACGATGCAGGTGGATCAGGGGCTGGCGGAGTCGCTGCGACTCTTCCTCCAGGAGCTGAGGCTGACCTTTGATGCCGAAGAGGCGCTTCTGCTCTATCGAGACACTGATCTTGAGCGCATTTTTTTGTGGCGCATGAAGGCCGGAGAGAGCGACCGCCTTATCCCGGAGAGTCTGCCGCTTTCCCGCACCGACGGGTTTCTGCTCGATGACATGGATGCGGCGCTTTGTTGGAATTCGCTGGTTGGGTCCGGAGTGGGTTTTGGGTGGGACCGACGCGACAGCCGGGCCATCAGGAATTTGCCCCGGCTTCCGGGTCCCGTTTTGCAGGAATTCAAAGTCCGCTCTTTTCTGACCGTTTCATTTGATCAAAGCGGCCAGCCGAGCGGCCGAATCTTCCTTCTGAACGGACGGAAGCCTTTCCAGAAGCAAGACCTGAGCTGGCTCGAGCGCATTGCCGAGCACATTGGTCCTGCTCTTGAAAACATCTTTCTTCTGCGGCATTTGCGCGCACGCGCCATCGAGGCTGAACGCAGTCGGATCGCACGGGATCTGCACGATGGCATTCTCCAGACCCTGCTCAGCATCGAAATTCAGCTGGACGTCCTGCGTCGCAGGGTCTCGGCGACCACTCCTGAGCAAGCCTCAAGCGCGCTGGCAAATCTTCAGCAAACGGTCAAGAATGAGGCTGCCGACCTTCGCCAAACGGTGACCGATCTGCGTCCTCTTCGAGTGCAAAGCGCAGACCTGGTAGACCTGATGCGCGGCTTCGCAGAGCGCTATCGCAATGAGTCCACGATCGCCCTCGATCTGCTAATTGATTCGACACAATTGCGCGCTCCAGACCGCGTCTGCCGCGAGATTTTCCAGATTTACCGTGAAGCACTCAACAACATAAAAAAGCATGCGAAGGCTTCCCATGTCGTGGTAAAACTGTCGCAGGATGACAGCCGTCTAGTACTTGTAGTAGACGACAATGGCGAGGGTTTTAGCTTTGCCGGCAGGTTTACCGCTGACGAACTGGACCGCCTGCGGCTGGGGCCGATTTCCATCAAGGAACGTTCTCGAACCGTGGGTGGGGTGCTCACCGTCGAGTCCAATCCGGGACATGGAGCGCGTTTGACGATCGAAGTGCCGCTTGGGTGATATGGCTAAAACAAAACAGCAGATACGGGTACTACTAGCCGACGACCACGCGATCTTTCGCGATGGATTGCGGAAGCTCTTGGACTCCGACGAAGAAATCACCATTGTCGGAGAAGCGCAAAACGGCGTGGAGTGCATCAAGCTGCTCACGAAGCTGAAGCCAGACATCCTGCTGCTCGACTTGCGCATGCCGGATAAGGACGGTCTCGCCGTCCTGGAAGAAGTGAATTTCGACACCTTGCCTACGCGCGTGGTGGTGTTGACGGCCGCTGAAGATGATCGCGATGTCGTTCGCGCGATGCGGCTCGGCGCGCGTGGCGTTGTCCTGAAGCAGTCCGCCACCGACCTTTTGGTTAAGAGCATTCATCGCGTGCATGCGGGCGAGATCTGGCTGGACAACCGTATGACGGCGGAAGTGATGAAGGCTTTCTCGAAATCTTCGGAAGCTGGCCCGCGGCGCGAAAAGCCGTTGCTCAGCGATCGCGAAAAGGAAATCGTTCAGCTCGTCGCGCAGGGGTTTCGAAACAAGGAAATCGGCGAAAAGCTTTTCATTTCCGAACAAACCGTCAAGAATCACTTGCACAACATCTTCGACAAGCTCGGCGTTTCCGATCGTCTAGAACTCGCACTGTACGCCATTCATCACCGCCTCATCGATCATTCCTAGACAGGTCCAAAACCAACCTGAATTGCAAGTTCTTTAATTTCAGCGCATAACCTTCGAATGCCTAGCCTGCATGCGCCTGCCGGCAAATGTGCAGAATCGTGCTGGCAGCAAAAAGAGCGAGCATTGTAAGGTGAACACTCCCACGAAGAAGTGGGGTAAAAACTCTGGGAAGAAAGGAAGCAGATTTGGAAAGTTTTCAGGGGCTAGTACCATGCGAAGTTGTCTCTTCACTGCAAAAGAACTCCAGTAAGTCGCCGCATTCCAGGCATTTACAGAAACATTCCGCGATGGCAGTTTGATTGCCCGAAAAACGGAAGAGTTGCTTCTTTAGGCTCCTGGGCGTTAGCAGGCGGGGCTAATTGCCTCAAAACTAAAATCTCCGAAAGAGTGCGCACGGATGTGCGCCTGAGGATGAGGAGGTACGCGGTGCATCGTCAGAGGAGTATGGAACTTTGTGGGTTGCCCGAAGCCAAGGTCATACGGATGGCGCAGCGCGGCGACGAGGGAGCCTTTGAACAGCTCTATCAGTTGCATAGCCCGCGTGTCTATGCCGTGTGTATGCGCATGCTGAGGAACCCTGACGAGGCCGAAGATTCAACACAGGAGGTTTTTCTACATGTGTTCCGCAAGATTCAGGGGTTTCGAGGCGCTTCGGCGTTTTCCACCTGGCTGCACCGTGTGGCCGTGAACACGGTGCTGATGCGGATTCGCGGATCCAAGCAGGCGAAAGCGGCGCTAGTCGAAAATACGGAAGGCTCTGACGAAAATGGGAACTCGCGGCGGGAATTGGGAGCGCCGGACTTGCACCTGGAAGGTTACATTGACCGGGTGGCTTTGGAGAACGCCATTAAGCAACTCCCTCCAAGATGCAAACTAATGTTCGTGCTGTACGACGTTCAGGGCTATGCACACAGCGAAATCGCGAAACTGCTGGGATGTTCGGTTGGGAATGCTAAATCCCAGCTGCACAAGGCCAGGGTTCGGCTCAGGAAACTACTGCGCCCGGAAGCGGAGCCCGACGGAAACGCGAAGGGAACGCCTGGATTACCGCGGGCAAGTGCCGGCGACCTTGACGGCCCATTTCTGACGGGCTCGGCGCTTTGCCAGTCTCTGTAACTCATTTCTTCCCCAAGGCTTCGGTTTTTGGCGCTTGCGTGTGAGGTCGGCAGAGTGGCGGCTACGCTCCGCCGCGGTGGCCTTGAAATACATGAAAAGTTAGGGGTTTTCCTGATACTGGATTGCCAGAGACCTGTACCTTGCTTTTGCCTTATTGGGGGAATATACTCTGATTTCGCTCTGAAGCGGGTCGAACGGATAAGTGGGCGCGAGCCCACTTTTTTGTTGGGGCCGGGCGGAGTGTGGTGCGAACCGGCTACGGGATAGGAGTCTCCGCAAGTGGATTTGGAGAAAATCCGCGCCGCTGCCGAGCGAGTGGCGCGGTCGGAAGGTCTGGAAGTCGTTGATGTCGAATGGAAAATCGGCAAACAGCGGTTTCTGCGCGTCTACATCGACAGAGTGGCAAAGCCTTCGGCGGTGATTAGCGATGCCGCTGGCACGCTGGGCGCGAGGGAGGTCGTAAACGACCCGTTTCCGAAGATCAGCCACTCGGACTGCGAGCGCGTGAGTCAGCAGCTAAGCGTGATCCTGGATGTGGAAGAACTGGTTTCCGGGCCCGGATACATATTGGAGGTGAGTTCTCCCGGGATGGACCGGGCGCTGAAGAAGGCGACGGACTTCGAGCGATTCCGGGGTCGGCTGGCGAAGATTACGACCACGGAGCCGGTCGGAGACGCGAAATTCTTTGAAGGCCGGCTGGCGGGATTTGCGGAAGGCAAAGTACGAATGGAATTGAAAGGCAAGGTAGCAAAGACTGTGGAGCTGCCCCTCGAGTCGATTCGCAAGGCGAATTTGGTCGTGGAGTTTTGAGGCTGAGGGCAGGGATTCTGGGGATTAGGGAAGCGATATGGCGAGTTTGCTTTATCAACAGATCGAGATGCTGAGCCGCGAGAAGCACATCGAGCCGGAAATCGTAGTGTCGGCAATCGAAGATGCAATGGTGGTAGCGGCCCGGAAATTCTACAAAACCGAGGAAGACCTGCGGGGGAAATTCAACCCGGAAACAGGCCAAGTGGATGTGTATTCCGTGCAGACCGTCGTCGAGGAAGTGACGGACCCGAAGAAAGAGATCACCATAGCCGAAGCGAAGAAAAAGAACCCTACGGCAGAAGTCGGCACGGAGATCATTACCCCCAAGCCGACCGACGTGCTGGGGCGCATTGCCGCGCAGACGGCCAAGCAGGTGATCCTGCAAAAAGTGCGCGAAGCTGAACGCGACACTATTTTCAATGAGTACAATGGCCGCGTCGGAGAGCTGGTGACGGTGATTGTGAAGCGCGCCGAGGGCCCCGACCTGATCGTGGACATGGGCCGGACGGAAGCGCGGCTGCCGAAGCGCGAGCAATCGAAGCTGGAAACCTACAACATTGGTGAGCGGCTGCGCGTGGTGATTAAAGCGGTGGACCGCGCGTCGAAGGGGCCGCAAGTGATTGTCTCTCGCGCCGACGCAAGCTTGGTGCAGCGGCTGTTCGAAATGGAAGTTCCTGAGATTTATGACGGTACCGTGCAGATCCGCCATGCGGCGCGCGAAGCCGGGGAGCGCACCAAAGTCGCGGTGATGAGCCGGGACAAGGATGTGGACCCGGTTGGCGCGTGCGTTGGCATGAAGGGCATGCGCGTGCAATCCATCATTCGCGAATTGCGTGGCGAAAAAATCGACATTATCCCGTACAGCGAAGAGACGGTGGCGTTCGCGCAGAAGGCGCTCAGTCCGGCGAAAGTGACGCGCGTGCAAATCACCGATCCTGAAGCCAAAAAGCTGGAAGTGATTGTCGAGGATTCGCAGCTTTCCCTCGCCATCGGCAAGAAGGGGCAGAACGTCCGGCTGGCGAGCAAGCTCATTGGCTGGGACATTGACATCAAGAGCGAGGAAGAGAAGCGCCAGGAAATCGAAGAGCAGATGAGTGCGCTGACGGCTCCGGCAACGCCACTGACTTCGCTCGCGGGCGTCGGTGCAAAAACCATAGAAAAGATGGAGGCCGCGGGAATTAGTTCTGTGGAAAAGCTCGCATCGATGACGCCGGAACAGTTGATGGAGATTCCGGGCATTGGCGAGAAGATGGTGGACAAAATCTACCAGTCCGTGAACCAGTTCTATGAGAGCGCGTCTGAAGCAGTTGCCACGGGCGAAAATGCGGCGAGCGTGGAAACCACCGAGGCCGCGGCCGAGACCGGAGAAGAGGCCCCAGCGTCAGAAGAGGGCTCGACGGAAGCTGCTGAAGGGGTACAGGACGCGGGGGATCCTGCCGAGCGAGTGGAATCGGCGGTTCGAGAAGAGGCGGCCCCTGCGGAAGACGCCAAAGCCGGGGTTTCGGCGGAGGAAGACGGAAGCGAAGCGACACGAGCGGAAGAGGCAAAGCCGGAGCAACGAGAGTAAGGGGTCCAACTAACGAACGGAGCGCATGAGCGACGCAAACCAAGTCCGAATCAACGAGCTGGCCCGCGAACTGGAAGTAAAGGCCAAAGCAATCATTGACCTTCTGTCCGGTTTCGGTGTCACCGAAAAGAAGACGCACTCAAGCTCGATTCCCGCCGACGTCGCGGAGAAGGTTCGAAGAAAGATTCAAGGAGTTGCAGAAGCTGAGGCCCAAGCGGAAGCGGCCGCCAAAGCGGAGAAGGAAGCGAAGGAAGCCGCAGCGAGAGCGGCGCGGTTGAGGCCAGCGGCTCCGGCAGTGGCACCGTCACAAGCTCGTGTGGCGCCTGCTCCTCCTGCCCCTGTCGCCGCGAAGCCAGCCGCACCGGCGATCACTGCCGTGCCTGCCGCTAAGCCGGCTCCGGCTCCAGCCGCTCATCCAGCGCCGCCGCCATCGGGTGCGCCCGCAGCTCCCAAAATTGTTCCGAAACCGCCTGCGCCGGCAGGGGCTCCGGCGGCCGCGAAGCCTGCTGCGCCTCCCGCGCCGACCCCCATTCGTCCTGCAGTTCCGCCTTCACAACCCGGGTCCGCACCTGCTCGGCCCGCAGCGGCCGCGCCTGCGGGCACCCAACCTTCTACAACGCGGCCAGCCGCAGCAGCACCCGGAGCCGCTCCCGCGCGTCCGGGCGTGCCTGCGCGTCCCGGTGGACCGCCCCGGCCAAACACACCGCTCCGGCCTTCGGGGAATCGAGGGCCTTTGCCAACCGGGAATCGCGGACCGCTGCCTGACATTTCCCGCGAACGTCCAAGCGGGCCGCGTCCCGGGCAGCCTATTCGGCCTCAACAGCCGGGCCAGGGCAGGCCGCGGCCTGGCGGGTCGGGAGCAGAACCTGCCCGTCCTTTCGAGCACCGGCGTGGGCCGATGCCCACTGGGACACGTCCTGGACCGCGCACACCCGGTCGGCCAGGAATGCTGCCACCGCTTCCTGACAAAATGCCGCCCAAAGCGGAGCCAGGAAAACCGCTCTATGCGCGAAAGGCTCCTCCTCGCCAGCGGCCGGTGGTGGACAAACGCGAGATCGAAGGAGAGCGCAAGCTGCACCCGACGCGCATGCGGCAGGGAGCCGGGCGCGGCACTGCGGTGGCCGTCATTGCGCCGCCAGAACCACGTCCGCCGCGCGAAGTGACCATCACCGAAGGCATCACGATCCGCGAGCTTGCGGAAAAACTCGATGTTCGCGCGAAAGATCTGCTGAAGACTTTGCTCGACAAAGGCGTGTTCGCCAGCATCAACCAGGCGCTCGACGTCCCAACCGCGACGACGCTGGCGGAAGCCTTTAGCGGCGTCGTGAGCGTGGTCTCGCTCGAAGAAGAAATGGTGCTGGAGGTCGCGAAAGAAGAGACCAAGGAGAGTTTGAAGCCGCGGCCGCCAGTGGTAACCGTGATGGGCCACGTGGACCACGGAAAAACAAGCCTTCTGGATGCGATCCGCGAAGCGGACGTGGCGGCGGGGGAAGCCGGCGGAATCACGCAGCACATCGGCGCGTACCAAGTGGTGGTAAACGACCGCAGCGTGGTTTTTGTGGACACGCCCGGCCACGAAGCGTTCACGCGCATGCGTTCGCGCGGCGCGAAGGTGACGGACATTGTAGTTCTGGTCGTGGCTGCCGATGACGGCGTCATGCCGCAAACCAAGGAGGCCATCGACCACGCCAAAGCGGCGAATGTGCCGATCATCGTCGCGGTCAACAAAATAGACAAAGCAGAAGCACAACCGGAGCGCGTGAAGCGTCAGTTGTCGGATCTAGGCTTAATGCCCGCGGAATGGGGCGGCGATACGGAATTTGTGGAAGTCTCGGCGAAGCAGAAGAAGGGAATTGACAAGCTGCTGGAGATTATTTTACTGGTCGCGGATTTGCGCGAATTGAAAGCCAATCCGGATGCGCCGGCGAGCGGTACGGTCCTGGAGTCGCGCGTGGATAAAGGCCGCGGTCCGGTGGCTACCGTGCTGGTGCAGAACGGCACGCTCAACGCGGGCGACTTTTTTATCTGCGGCTCGGTATTCGGCAAAGTGCGCGCGATGTTTGACGATCGTGGCCGTGCGGTGAAGAACGCCCCGCCATCCACTCCCGTAGAAGTGTTGGGATTACAGGGCGTGCCGGAAGCTGGCGATCACTTCCAGGTGGCGGACGAGGCCAAGGCGCGCCACATTGTCGAGTATCGCCAGAGCAAACAGCGCGACGCGGCGATGGCGCGCAGCAGCGGCGGGCGCATCACACTCGACCAGCTCCACGAACAACTCAAGGCCGGCGAAGTCAAGGAGCTCCCGATTGTCATCAAGGCGGACGTGCAGGGCTCCGTGGAAGTGTTGAGTGAGATGCTGCCGAAACTCTCCACCGATCAGGTGAAGCTGAAGATCATCGGCTCGGGTGTGGGTGCGGTTACGGAGAACGACGTGCTGCTGGCTTCGGCCTCCGGTGCGATTGTGATCGCGTTTGGGGTACGACCGGACCGGAAGGCCGCGGACTTGGCGCAGCAGGAACACGTGGACATTCGCGCGCACAACATCATTTATGAAGTTTCTGACGAGATTAAGAAGGCCATGGAAGGCCTGCTCGAGCCGGTCATCACCGAGACTTATTTGGGCCGCGCAGAAGTGCGGAACACGTTCAAGGTCAAGGGTGCAGGCACGGTGGCCGGTTGCTACGTGGTCGACGGCATCCTAAAGCGTGATGCGCAGGTACGCGTGGTTCGCGATGGCACGGTGATCTATGCGTCGAAGCTGAGCTCGTTGAAGCGCTTCAAGGACGATGCCAGCGAGGTGCGCACGGGCTTTGAGTGCGGGGCGGGCGTGGCCAACTTCAACGACATCAAAGTTGGCGACGTTCTGGAATGCTTCAGCGTCACCAAGATGAGCGCCGCGGAAGCCGCTGGACAAGCCAGCGCGCCCGCGGGCAAAAAATAAGCCGCAGGTTTTCCCCGGAGCCGCAGATGCCAGTCGGCTTGCTTACCCTCGAGCTGCACATTCCCGACGCGCAATCGCTGAAGGACAAGCGGCAAGTACTGCGCAGCCTGAAAGACAGGCTGAGGCGGGACTTCAACGTGGCGGTGGCGGAACTCGAACACCAAGACACATGGCAGAGGTCGGTCGTGGGCGTGGTAACCATTTCGAATGACGAGAAGCACGTCAACCAAGTGCTGCAGAAGGTCCTGGACGAAGCGGACGGGATTCTCGGCTCGATTTTAATCAACCAGGCAGTTGAGATCATTTAGGAAGCGCCGAACAAGAAACGCAGATGAGCTCCACCACCCATCGTCACGAACGTGTGGGCGAAGAAATCGCCCACGAAATCAACGCCATGCTGGCGGGAGAATTGAAAGACCCGCGGCTGGAGGGCAGCGTCATCGCCAGCGAAGTCCGCGTGCAGCCGGACATGAAGCACGCGCGCGTGTTCATCAGCGTAAAAGGAACGAGCGAGGAACAGTCCGACGCGATCAGAGCTCTGGAGCATGCGGCCGGGTTTATTCGTCACGAACTCGTCGAGCGTCTGCAGCTTCGACGGCTTCCGGAGTTGCACTTCGCGCTGGACCTCTCCGAGGAGCGCGTCGAGCGGATCGAGCAATTGCTGAGGGAAGTGAAGCAGGACGAACCGGCGCCCATGGAGATCAGGAAGCGTGAACCGGCACGGAACAAATCGAAAAAGAAGGCCAAGTCGCCTACGAAGAAGAAGAGTTGCCGGTAATCCTTTTTCGTTCTCAGTTGCAAGTCATAGGCATGAAAGTTGGCGTCAGCCGCCGAATATTCGACAAGGAGCTTCTTTCGTAAGCGTACTTCGTAGTCGCCTCCGGTTTGGACGGTCCCTGTTTCTTTACTTTATGCTTAGCGCTTAAGACTAAGAACTCTTGCATGCCACGCCAGCCACAACCCGCGCCTTTTGACGGCGCGCTCGTAATGAACAAGCCCAATGGAAAAACGTCCCATGATGTTGTGGACGCAGTTCGTCACCTCGCGGGGTTCCGGCAGATCGGGCATTTAGGCACTTTGGACCCGCTGGCCACCGGTGTTCTCGTTTTGCTGCTGGGACGGGCTACACGGCTGGTACGCTTTTACTCCGGGAGGAGGAAGCGCTACACCGCAGGTTTCCGCTTCGGATTCGCAACGGATACCTATGACTCCGACGGCGAAGCGCAAGGCTTGGACACGGCGCTGGCGCTCGACCCAAGTGTGCTGGAGCGCCTCGCGGCTGAACGCATCGGGTCATTCGAACAAACGCCGCCGGCGTTTTCCGCAAAGAAGGTCGGAGGCCGACCAGCGTACGAATTGGCGCGCAAAAAACAAGAAGTGGCATTGAAGCCGGTCCAAGTGGAGGTCTTTGAGTACCGGCTGACGGGGATCGAAGGCAGCGTGGCGCGCTTCGTCATCGAATGTTCTTCTGGAACGTATATTCGTTCGCTGGCGCACGAAATGGGGCAGAAACTAGGCTGCGGAGCGCATCTCTCAGAGATTACGCGCACGGCAGTGGGAGAGTTTTCCTTGGAACAAGCCATTGCGCTCGAAGAGCTCGCCGAGGCGAGCCACGCGGGCCGATTCGCAAACTGCGTGATCAAGCTGGAAAACCTGCTCCCCAATTTTCCGCGTATCAACGTTTTGCCGGTCATCGAGAAGCGCGTGCGGCACGGCTCGAAGTTCAATATTTCTGTTTCACAGCTGCAACCCGGACGCGTGGAGCCTCCTCCCGGCGCAACAACGGAACTTGATGGCGGGCCGCCGATGGCCCCGCGGCTGCGCGTTTTCAATCAGCAGGAAAAGCTGATTGCCATTGCCGAAGCTGTGGTGCCGCGAACCTACCAGCCTCTTGTCGTTTTCGAGCCATTACCTTAGGCAAGGCGCTCACTTGCCGGCACTGTCCGGGGGCACTGGAGGGCATGATAAGCGCGTCATGCCGGGAATCCGTCAAACCCTGAATCAAAGCTCAAGATGCGGTCGGCACTATCGTGTTCTATAACGGCTAGCTCGAGAGCATCACGCTCGGAGACGCGTCTGTTCCCAAGGACCGCCTCTTTGGCTCGCTCAGCGGCAGCTCGATTGACGCCAAGCACGTCATCGACGACACCGAGCAGAGCGTCGAACGCAAGGCTGGACAGCCTCCCGGCGATCGATCGCTAGGTAGCGATCGAGGATTTCCTGCAAAACCTCGGCGTCCCGGTGACCAGGCGCCCGCGATCATTGACCAGTTTTTCAAGCAATCGCTGAGCATCGCCTCGCCTCCTGGCTAGGGTTGTTGGGGCTGCGGTTGTTGGGGCTGAGGCTGGGGCTGGGGCTGGGGCTGGGGTTGTTGTGGTTGAGGAGGAGGCTGCTGAGGCGGCGGTGGTTGTTGGAGCGGCGGCTCGGGCTGTTGCTGCTGAGGCTCTCGTGGCGTGGAAGTCCCGCGGAATCCTGCCCCTGTCCCACTGCGGCCGATGTCGCCGCGGCCAGCGTAAATCGTCCGCGTGAGGTGATCCGCCAGGCGCAGCCTGCGCGGAGTAATTACAATGAGAAGCTCCGTATCCTGAAAAGCGTGGCTCCTTGAACTAAATGCATATTTCAGCGCGCCGGGAACCGCTGTGAAACCCGGCAAGCCCGCAATGGAGCGGGTTTCTTCGGTGTCGATCATTCCCGTAATCAGAGTTGGCTCGTTTTCTTTCACGCGCACCGTTTGCGAAAGCGTGCGATTCGAAAGGATGGGAATGCCGTTGACGGCGCTGCCGGCAAGCGCGCGGATTTCGAACTCCAAATGGAGGGTCACTTCGGCATTGGCATGAAGCGTTGGCGTGGCTTTGATTTTTACGCCGAGGTCCACGTATTCCGAGCCGGGATAAGGTTGCTGCAGGACTCCTGGGGCTACACCGTTGGTAAACAGGCTGGACGGGCTTAGAACCACGGTGACGTGGCCCGAGGCGCCGGACACATCATTGGTGATCGCCACGTCGGGAAATCCGCCGGTCTGAAAACTGCCTGCGACGATAGCGGTCGGCGTGGAACCGCTTGGGCCGGCCGGCGGCTGAAAAGCCTCGGTGAAAAGCCCTCTGGAAACTCCCACGAATACAGTGAAGGTGTCGGCGCCGCCGTTGGTCACGGCAATATCCGTGAGTCCATCTTGATTGAAGTCTGCGATAGCCACACCTGTGGGTGAGGTCCCCGATCCCGTTTGCAGAGGTGAGCTTGCGCTCGCTGTAAAGGTCGCATCCCCGTTGTTCAGCAGTACGCTGACGCTGTTGTCCGTTTGATTCACGACGGCCAAATCCGGCTTTGCGTCGCCGTTTAAATCACCGGCGGCAATCGCAACAGGCCCATTGCCAATGCCCGATGAAATGGGCGAGCCTGTGGCTTCGGTGAAAGTGCCGTCGCCCTTGCCCAGGAGAAGCGTCACATTGTTTGTGGCTTGATTGACGATGACCAAGTCTTGATTCCCATCGGCATCGAAGTCGTTCTGAGCAATCGCCACGGGGCCACGCTCGGCGGCAGTGGAGGGGATTGGCGTCAAAGTGAACTGTTTTTGTGCCCTCAAAGGTGTGGCGCTGGAGTCTGTAGCGGTCGCGCTGAACGTGAAGCTTGGCGGCGTTGTCGTGGAAGACGTGGGAGTTCCGGTAATCTCGCCTGAGGGATTCAGAGTCAATCCGGTGGGAAGCGAACCCGACGAAACGGTCCACGTCAATGGAGCGGTCCCTCCGGTGGCGGCGAGAATCTGATCGTAGGGTACGCCGATCGTTCCGTTGGGAAGCGATGCCGTCGAGATTGCAAAGGTGGGAGCGCTGGCGTTGACAGTGATGCTGAGCGCGATTGCCACTGAATTCGGAGGACTAGCAGAGTCAACGGCGTTAACCGTGATTGCGGAGCTTCCGGATACGGTGGGCGTGCCGGAAATGACTCCAGTGCTGGGATCGAGAGTAAGGCCGGCAGGGAGCGTTCCTGTGGTGAGGCTCCAGGTTACCGCTCCAGTTCCTCCAATGGATTGCAGGGTGGCGTTATAAGCGGTGTTCAGAGCACCGTCCGGGAGAGAAGTAGAATTGACGATAAGTTGACGCGCCAGAACAAAGGGCGAGGCCGTCGCGGCGGTAAACTTGCCCGTGCCGTCGCCGAGGAAAATAGAAACCGAATCATCGTTCTGGTTGATGACGGCAAAATCCTGCTTGCCGTCACCATTGAAATCGCCGGTGGCAATCCCGGTGGGATTCGAGCCGGCGGGAACCGCCACGGGTTTCTGGAACGTGCCGTCACAATTGCTGAGGAGCACGTCCACTTGATTCGCGAGCGGATCGCTGACAAGCAAATCGTGGCATCCACTGCTCGTGAACGTCGCGGAGGCGATTCCGGGATGAGTTGCCGGAGCCGCGGCGCGCGCACCTCCCAGCAAAGAAATGGGAGAGCCGTTGGCTGGCGCAAATGTTCCCTGACTGCTGCTCTGGTTTAGCAAAACCGTAACCGAATTATCGACTTCGTTGACCGCGCCGATATCAAGCGATCCGTTATTCAAGAAATCCGCGGCGACAAGCGCGGCAGGGCCCCTTCCAGCCGCAAACGAAGTGCTGGGGAAGGGGTTGCTCGCGCCGCCCGGGTTGGGCGTAAATGCTGGAGTTCCCAGGCTGCCCGAGAGCAAGGAAAGCGTGATGGGGTATCGCTCGCCGACAAAGAAAGTGGCGGGCTTGCCGTCTTGTGCTCGCAGCAAAACTTGGCGGCCGGTCTGTACAAGTGACAGGGCGTCCGAAAAATCCACTGCCGCCGAGGGAAGCGTCAAGAGAAACGTGGATTTGCCGCCCCCCACAGCTACGATGGGCGGAACGAGCGAACGGACCGATGAGGACCCGCCCGTTGCTGCGCTTCCAAAAATTCCGGCAAGAAGCGTCTCGAGCGCAGTTAGATTGTTTGCCTGGGTCAACTGGCTGAGCAAGTTGGGGGGAAGGGCGATCAGTCTCTGACTGGTGGGAGGCGCAACCCCGAGTTTCCTTGCGGTGTTCTTGTCCACTTCCAGCAGCTCGATTTCCAGCATCAATTCACCGCGCGCTCTTTCCATCTGCTGAATCAACGCTCCTGCGAGAGCGAGATGCTCGGGAGTATCGCGCATTGTAATGCTGTGCGTACGTGTGTCGAGGTCAATGTGCGGGGCAGCCGTGATGTCGCGCAGGATGCGCAAAACCTCCGTGGCATCCTCGGAACTGGTGGCGGAAGAAAGCGGAAAAGTCTGCTCTGCCTCCAAATCATACTGCCTGTGTTTCTCCGGCGTGTCCGCGGCGACAAACATCAACGTGGCGTTTACGGGGCGCCAGAACGTGCCGGTCTGCGCGGCAAGAACTTTCAAAGCACTCTGAAAATCCACCTCTCCGATATTCAAGTGCACGTCTCGGAGGGTCAGGTCGGGGTCAAAGGTGACCCTGATACCAAAAACGCTTGCCATTTGCGTGTAAACGGTCTTTGTGTCTCCGCGCAGGTCGATGTTGTGCTTTCCCGCCTGCGGCTTCAGTTGAGGCAAACCGGGAATGGCTGGCGCCGTTCTTGGCCCGGTTTCCTCGCCCATGCTTTTTATTTCGCGCAATCGCTCGACGATGATGGCGTTTGCCGGGTCGATGGCCAGCGCAGCGGCAAGATCTTCGGTTGCTTGTTCAAAGCGGCTGGCGAGAGCATCGCGCTCCGCAGCGTCGGAATAGGAACGAACCAGCTTGGAGCGCAGCCCGGCCGCCCGCGTCGCGTAGGTCAGGTCCTGCGGGGAATAGCGCTCGGCTTCTTCGAACGCCGTCAGGGCCTCATCAAGACGGCCGGCAGCTTCCGCTTTTTCACCCCGATCTGCTGCTCTGCGCGCTCGCTTGAGGTCAGGATGCGCCTGTTGGGGAGAGGCCTGCTGCGCTGGCGGCGAAGAAGTTGCGGCTTGGCCAAATGTTTGGCAAGGCAAAAGGAGGGCGGAAAGAATCAGCGACAAGCCTTGGCGAAGGGGCCTCATGCGCATGAGACAGAATAGCCTATTCCGAGTGCTAGATTTGCGTGCAGAATCAAATAGGACTAAATCAGTCCGGTTGACCTTAGGTGTCCGCCTAGGGTAAACTCGAGTTCGTAGTTGCAAATGATTTACAACTAGACCGGCAGGACCACTCGTGCTCTCAGCATTCCTTATTGCGCTTCGCGAAGGTGTGGAGGCGGCGCTCGTCGTCGGCATCATCCTCGTGTATCTCTCCCGCACCGCCCGCAGCCATTTGACGCCATTCGTCTGGTACGGCGTTGCGGCCGCCGCTGCACTGAGCCTGGCCGTGGAGGTGGGGCTGGAGCGCTGGCGCATCAGCGAAGACGGCTTCGAGGGGCTGATGCTCCTGGTGGCCGCCGTGTTCGTGGTTACGATGATTGTATGGATGAACCGAGTTGCGCGCCATCTGAGAAAGGAAATTGAGGAAAAGGTCGAGTCCTACGCCGAGCGTGCCGGGAAGGCCGCGGGCTGGGGGATTTTCCTTTTTGTGTTTTTGATGGTTCTCCGCGAGGGCGTGGAACTGGGGTTGATTCTGCGGGCTGTGGAGCTATCGACCGAAGGATTGCAGACCTGGATCGGGACTCTTGCCGGGATTGGCGCGGCGGTCGCAGTGGGCTTGTTCTTCTTCAAAGGCACGCTTCGCATTGCTCTGCCGCGGTTTTTTGCCGCGACCAGCATTATTCTGATCCTCGTGGCGTTTCAATTGGGGCTGGAAGGCTTGCACGAACTGAGTGAAGCCCAGTGGCTCCCCTCGAGCAAAGCGGAGATGGCCATGGTTGGCCCCATTGTGCGCAATGAGCTGTTCTTCTTTGTTCTTATTTTTGGCTCCGCGATTCTCCTGATTCTGCGCGAATGGCAGGCGGCCTCGCACGCCAAAGCAGCGAAAGAATCGCTCAACGACGCGGAGAAGCGTCTGCTCGAATCGCAAAACCGGCGCCAACGCCGCTGGATGATTGCGGCGGCGACGGCTTCGCTGACGGTAATTTTGGTTTTGACCGCGGACTTCATCTACACGCGCGCAAATTCGGCTTCGCCGGCGACGCGGGCGGTTGACCCCGTTGGCGACATCGTGCGCTTGCCCATCAGCGAAGTGCAGGATGGGGCGATGCACCTTTTCACGGTGAGTGCAGGCCATCAGTCCATGCGCTTTATGGTCATCAAAAAGCCCAACGGCTGGGGCGTGGCACTGGATGCCTGCCGGATTTGTGGCGCGGAAGGCTACCGCCAGGATGGCCAGAATGTCATCTGCCGGCACTGCGCGTCGGCAATTTACATTCCTTCGATTGGCGATCAGGGAGGCTGCAATCCCATCGGTGTGCCCGCGCACGTGGATGGAGGCGACATGGTGATTGATATCTCCGCCCTCGTTCAGGCGAGTACGGAAATTCCGAAATAGATGAGGATGCGCGCTCTAAGGGCTAGAGAAAGCTTTTCAGGCAAACGCGAAAGGTATTTGGTTCTTGGTCAGCGGAGGAATCACGAATTTCGAACAAGATCTCCAGATCTTCCCCCGCCAAGAACCAAAGACTGAGAACTTAGGACTAGGAACTAAAGACGATTCCCATGTTTCTACGACTCGTTGCCGATTCCTTCGGCCGGCGCCCCCGGCACAAGCTGCTGACCGGCGCCGCGCTGGCTCTCGGTATGGGTGTGGCCACAGCGGCGCTCAGCGTGGCTTTGGATGTCGGCGACCGCCTGGCAAGGGAATTTCGCAGCCTGGGCGCGAACCTGGTGGCCACGTCAAGAGCCGATTCGCTGCCGCTCGAAATCGGCGGCGTGGATTACCGCCCGGTGAACGCCGGGGCGTATCTCCCCGAATCCGACCTGCCGAAACTCAAGACCATTTTCTGGCACAACAACATCATTGGATTTGCGCCAATCCTTGAGATCCGCGGCGAGGCTTTGCTGTTCAGCGACAAAGATGGAGAGTTCCAGCCTGCTGGTTGGATCGAGAATGTTCCGCTTATTGGGACGTGGGCCGAGCATGGCTTTTCCCTCCCAGAGGGCGGAGAATTTCACACCGGAGTTGTGAAGACGAACCCTTGGTGGCGTATCGATGGCCAATGGTTTTCAGACGGTGCCAAGGAATGCGTGGTGGGAGCAGCATTTGCGCAAAAACACGGTATCAAGGTCGGCGACTCGATTTCCTTGGCTAGGGGCGAGGTCACCAAGACTCCTGCTCCACTGAAAGTCACCGGCGTCCTCAATTCGGGCGGCCCGGAAGATGAGTCCATTGTTGTGCCACTTCGGTACGCCCAATCGCTCGCGGATCGGCCCGGGCAATACCGCAAGCTCTATATCAGCGCGCTGACAAAGCCGGAGGATGATTTTGCGCGGCGTGATCCGAAAACGATGAAGCCGGATGAATTTGAGCGATGGTCCTGCAGCCCGTATGTTTCGTCGATTGCTTATTCGGTTCAGCAGGTTTTGCCGGGGACCGACGTACGCGTCATCCGCCGAGTGGCGGAAGGGGAAGGCCAGATTCTTACGCACGTACAAACATTGCTGTGGCTGGTCACTCTTGCAGCGATGCTGGCGGCCGCGCTGGCAGTGGGCGCTTCTTCGGCAGCTTCAGTGATCGAACGGCGCGTCGAGATCAGTTTGATGAAGGCGCTGGGCGCAGGTTCCGGCACGGTTGGATTTCTGCTTGCGGCGGAGCAATTGCTGCTTGCGGTTGTCGGCGGAGGCGTGGGTTACGCACTGGGAATCGTTTTGGCGCGCCTTTTGGGCGAAAGAATTTTCGGTGCCGCACCGGAACCCACGCTATTGGTCTTTTTTGTGGTCATCGGGCTGGCCGCCATTGTGACCCTCCTCGGCAGCGCCCTTCCGCTGCGTCGCGCTTCCCGCATGGACCCAGCACCCATCCTGCGAGGCGAGTGATGACCGAGCTTCGCAATCCCAACCGAGCGATGTTCTGGCGCATCCTCCGGCGTTTGCTGGGGGCCAACCGCGGACGCCTGTGGGTCATGCTGCTGGCGCTCGGCGCCGGCGCGGCCGTCACTGCCGCACTGCTCAATTTGCAGGTGGACGCCAAGCGCCGCCTCACCACCGAGTTCCGCGCCTTCGGCCCCAATGTCCTTATTACGCCTAGGGAAGGGGACCCAACGGCGATCTCCGAGTCAACCTTCGACGAATCGGTTCTTAAAGACGTGTCCCCGTTTCGCAACGAAGCGGGAATGGTCCTCGCGAACGTGTATTTGTATTTGATCGCGGATGTCACATCGACTGCCTCTCGAGAGAATCAACGCGTGGTTATTGGTGGCACGCAGGGCGTGGGGGCGGACGACTTACGAGAAGCTGCCAGGATCGAATTGCAATCGCCGAACAATCAACTCTGCAATGTTGGTGGGAAGGTTGCGACGCAGATGCATCTTCAGGTTGGCGACCGACTGACGATGAGCAACGGCAGGGTTCAGGAATCCTGCAAGGTCGGGCTAATCCAGCTCAATGGGGGGGCAGAAGACAGTGAGATACTTCCCCATTTGGATGTAGCGCAGCGCCTTGCCGGACTTCCAGGTCGCATCAGTCTTGTCCAGATTAGCGTGCCGGGCACTCCTCAGCAAATCGATCGTTATATCGCGGATCTTCAAAAGAGGATTCCGGAGGCCGAAGTTCGTCCCATCCGCCAATTCACGGAAGGTGAGGCGAAAATTTACAACCGCATCGGCGGGCTGCTGACCGCCACCGTGGGTATCGTTCTGCTACTGACTGCGCTCTGCGTGATGGTAGCAATGACCAACGTTGCGATTGAGCGCAAGATGGATGTTGGCCTGATGAAGGCGATTGGCGGAGCGACGCAGCGGGTCGTTCGACTTTTCCTTGCGGAAGCCGCGCTCTTGGGGCTGGGGGGCGGCTTAGTCGGAGCGGCGCTCGGGATTCTGCTTTCCATCGGCCTGGGCAAGGCTGTCTTTGGCGTGGCGGCGCGCCCGCGCTTGATTGTGTATCCTGTAGCTGTGGGCTTGACGATACTAGTGGCGGTGGTGAGCGCCTTTCCGCTGCGGCGGCTGGCGGGCATTCGCCCGGCATCGGTGTTTCGAGGTGAAGCGTGAGGGTGGTCGCTCCAGTCCAATTGCAGCCGCGCGCAACTGCCGAGCGGCAGGTGGTCATCGACAATTTGACCAAGCAGTATGCCGCTCTCCACGCGCTCAACGGAGTCAGCTTCGCGGTGAATACCGGCGAATGGGTTGCGCTGATGGGCCCTTCTGGGTCGGGAAAGACCACGCTCATCAACATTCTCGGTGGGTTGGATACGCTAACTTCCGGCCGCGTTATGGTTGACGGTGTGGATCTCGCAAAGCTGTGCGAAAGCGAATTGGTCCGGTATCGTGCTGAAAAAGTCGGCTTCGTTTTCCAGCAATTTCATCTCGTGCCCTATCTCACGGCGCTTGAAAACGTCATGTTGGCGCAATACTTCCACAGCGTCACCGACGAGAAGGAAGCGGAAGAAGCGCTGAAGCGCGTCGGGCTCGGCGATCGCCTGACGCATCTGCCTGCGCAGCTCTCCGGCGGCGAACAACAGCGAGTAGCCATTGCACGCGCCCTCATCAATCAGCCAAAGCTCATCCTTGCCGACGAACCAACAGGGAATCTCGACGAAGCGAACGAAAGAATCGTCATCGAAATTTTCCGCAAGCTGCACAACGATGGCCACACCATTCTGATGGTCACGCACGATCCGGACATTGCGCGGCAAGCCGATCGCCGCATTGAACTGGCGCACGGCCACTTGCACTATGACTCCGCACTGCACGGCCCGGGACAGCCGCTCAATTGTCCGCTGGTGGATACGGCGGATTGCTGCAAGTCCATTTCCTCGGACGACGAAATTCGCTTCGACCATCTGCTCGAGCAGATTTGGGTTTGCGGCGAGGAAGGAAAGCCCGCTGAAGTTGTACGCCTACACGCCTCGGGATCGGCGGGTAGCGCATCGTCCGCGCAAGAAGAGCCTGCGTCCCGGGTTCTTTCCCGGATGGTGGATCTGCATTTGGTCGCGCTGCAAAATGGCGAGGCGCAACTGACTCCTGTGGGAAGCCAGCGGGCGCGCGACGTGGTGCGCCGCCATCGCTTGGCGGAGCGCTTGTTCAAGGACACTTTTGCCGTCGACGAAACTGAAGCTCACACGCAAGCCTGCCGTTTCGAGCACATCATCAGCCCGGAGCTCGACGCGCGCATCTGCACGTTCCTCGGCCATCCGAAAACCTGCCCGCACGGCAACCCCATTCCCCCGGGTGACTGCTGCAACGGAAAAAAGAAAGCCTGAACACGTTGCAAGATGCCCACTCCCCTCGACCCGCGCAAAAAGCCAACAAATGTCAAGATTCACGTTTCTAGTGGTTCTGGTGTTGACATCACTTGGGCCGACGGCCATCTAAGCCATTACGATTTCGCGTATTTGCGCGACGAATGCCCTTGCGCAACCTGCAACGACGAGCGCGACAAAAAAGCGGCCTTCAACTCGGCACCGGGAATGGCGTCGTCTCCCGCGCTGCCCATGTTCAAGCCCAAGCCGCGCGCCAAAGCCGCCACTCGAGTCGGGAACTACGCCATTCAGATCACCTTTACCGACGGCCACTCAACCGGCATCTACGCCTACGATCATCTTCGCAGCATCTGCCCCTGCCAGGAGTGCGCCAAAGCGTTCCGAGCTACCAGCGATTAGATTCCCACCAATTCACGAAAGCCCCTTGACCATTAGGCCTGACGGTTGAACCGCTCATCGCTTCTGTGGAATGCTCTGCAAAGGCTTCCTTCATGCTCCAATTGCTTGTTGAGGTGAACCATGGCTTGTGATCGCAACGAATTGAAGCACGTTCCACTCTTTGCGCTTCTCGACGATGAAGAAGCGGCTGTTCTTGCCGGTCAGGTCGAGCTGAAGCGCTTCGCTCCACGCCAGCGGATTTACAAAATGGGGGATACCGCCGGACAAGCCTACGTCATGATTTCCGGGCGCGTGCGTGTCACGACTGTCGACGAAGATCAACAGGAAGTTGTTGTCGACGAGCCGGGGCATGGGGAATTCTTCGGCTTTGCCTCGATGTTAGAGAGGACGCCACATCAGACCGACGCCATTGCTCTCGAAGAGACCGCGTGTCTTGAGGTTTCGCGCGACGACATCGCCACGCTTCTCCAGCGAAAGCCTCACGCGGGCATGGATATGCTCACCGTGCTTGGCAGGCAGTTCCACGCCTCGCAACGACTCGTTCGCGTGCGCGCCGGGCGTCATCCCAACGAGATCATCGAAAGCGAAGCCACGCTTGGCGAGCGCATTGCCGATAGCGTGGCGCTATTTGGCGGTTCCTGGACGTTCATCATTTTTTTCGCGATCCTGTCCACAGCCTACGTGGCCGTCAACGTTTTTTTGAGGAAGGCCGCATGGGATCCTTATCCCTTCATTCTCCTCAATCTGTTTCTTTCTCTTCTCGCGGCGATTCAAGCGCCGGTGATCATGATGAGTCAGAACCGCCAGGACACGAAAGACCGCCTGCGCGGTGAATTGGATTACGACGTCAACCGGCGCGCCGCCTCAGACATTCAAGGACTGGCCCGTAAACTCAATCTGCTCGGCGAAAAGATTGGGGACATTGAAGACTTGCTGCGCAAGAGATAAGCAAGAGATGGCTCAACCAAGATTCGACGTGCCTCGGCAAACCAGCCCGGTTCGAGGATTCAAAGCCATGGGCGTCTTCTTGTATTTTGGCTCCGTCATGGCTTCTCTTGCCGGAGTGACGCTCGTTCGGCGCGGCACTTTTTTAGATCGTATTTGGACACTGAACCCGCGCGCGTACAACCGGCTTTCACCGTCGGGAACTGCGGCTGGCATCGCGTTTCTGTTGCTTGCCGCAACATTAGCACTGGCTGGCGCCGGCTGGCTCCGTCGCCGCCTCTGGGGATGGGCGCTAGCACTGATCATTATCGCTACGCAGATTCTGGGAAACGTGGTTAACGCCGCCAGAGGCGATTTCCTCGGCGGCGGCATTGGTTTCCTCCTCTCCGGCGCGCTCTTTTATTTTCTTCTTCGCCCGAAGGTCCGAGCGGTTTTTGCAAGAGAGCCTTCCGCGAGCACGAATTAGCGCGAAGCCCACCGGTCAGCGAGCTTTCGCACGATTTCATTAAGGATTCTAGTTGCTAGACATCACACTCGAAAAATGCGAGCATTTCAGTCTGCTAGGTAGCCAAACCCACACATGAGCAGCATCCCCAATAACCCTGCTGCTGCGGGCAGCCGGGGCAACGGAGTTCCGCGCGTCTTGGTGGCCACGACCGCGCTGCTCAGCTTTATCTCTTTCTGGCGCGCGGCCGCGATTGTCCTCAACGATCTCGCCTCTTCCGCCTATTACGCGGGCGGCGAGGCGGAAGGCTACATCGGCAAGGCAGCGCCTTGGTTCATCCTCGGCATCATGCTGTTTTCCTACGCCGTGCGCGCGATCTATGTGGAAAGCTGCAGTATGTTCGTGCGCGGTGGCGTATACCGCGTGGTGAAAGAGGCCATGGGCGGCACGCTGGCCAAGTTCAGCGTGTCGGCACTGATGTTCGACTACATCCTCACGGGTCCTATCAGCGGCGTGTCCGCGGGACAATATATCGTCGGCTTGATTAACGAAACTTCGGACTACATCAAGCTGGGCCTGCACGTCTCGCCGGACTTAGGTGCTGCAGTCTTTGCGATTCTGTGCACCATTTATTTCTGGTGGTACAACATCAAGGGCGTCCACGAATCCAGCCAGAAGGCCATGCGCATCATGCAGTTGACCACGGTCATGGTGGTTATCCTGATCGGCTGGTGCGTCTATACCGTTTTGCTCCGCCATCCGGCCCTTCCGCCTCTGCCTCATCCGCGTAATCTCAGGCTTGAACCCAACGCCATGGGCTGGCTTTACGGCGTCCATTTCGCGCATTTTGCCGGGCTCATCGCCATTTTCGTCGGACTCGGCCATTCCGTGCTGGCCATGAGCGGCGAAGAGTCTCTGGCGCAGGTATATCGCGAGATCGAGCATCCGAAGCTGCCCAACCTGAAGAAGACCGGCCTGGTCATTTTCATTTACAGCCTAGTCTTCACCTCACTGGTTTCGTTTTTCGCGGTGATGATCATCCCCGACCACGAACGCCACAACTATTTTGCCAACCTGATCGGCGGCTTGGCCATGAACGTGGTTGGACCCTACACGTTAAAGCTGACCTTCCAGGGGTTTGTGGTGCTGGTGGGGGCGCTGATCCTGTCGGGCGCG
>DATFSR010000118.1:0-7368 GCA_035262505.1 Candidatus Acidiferrum sp.
GCCGCCATTCTCAAGGGTTACGCCAACAAGGTGATTCCGCTCGAAGGGTTGGCGAACTATCTGGTCACACATTTTCATTCCGAACGCTCTTATCCGGATAAGCCAGAAAAAACGGAAAAGTTGGAACGGCAAGAAAAGAACGAAAAGCAAGATCGAAACGAAAGGACACCTGTTTCTTCGAATCGCACTTGACCCGCGCAATTCGAAGACGGCTGCAGTTTGGCTGTGAACAAGGAGAAGGCCATGCCACAATTCGCTCCATTACTTCGCAAGGACGACAAGCCCGTTCGTTATCTCGTCGTCGACGACTCCGTCTTCGCCCGCAAAAACATCATCAAGATGATTGAGCTCTTCGGCGGCGAAGTCGCGGGCGAAGCCGGTGACGGCCTTACCGCCATCGCCGAGTTCAAGCGCACCTCGCCCGACATCGTGCTCATGGACATCACCATGCCGCAGATGGAAGGCATTGAAGCGGTCGAGCGCATCGTGCGGCAGCACTCTGACGCGCGCATCGTGATGGTGTCGTCGGTGGGATACCAGGAAAATATTCTCGCGGCGCTTCAGAAAGGCGCGAAGCATTTCGTCCAGAAGCCCGTCAAGCCGGAAGTGCTGTACGAAATTCTCCGCTACGTGCTCAGTGACGACCCGAACGCCACAGGCGCGCCCACCGCACTGGTCGGGGAGAGCCGCTCATGAGAATGGAACTGATTCAACCGTTCATCAACGCGGCGGACGCGGTTTTTGCGGAATCCCTGCAGGGACCGACGAAAATTATCGACGTGGAGATGGGCGAAGACGCCTACCGCCGCAAAGGGGTGGCCGCGCTGATTCTCATCAAGGGTGACATCGAAGGCCGCGTGATTCTGGACATTTCCCCGGAAGTGGCCGTGAAGGTGGCCGGCGTCCTGGCGGGCACCGCAATGGAAGCCAGCGAGCAAGTAGTGCGCGAAACGGTTTGCGAACTCGCAAATATGGTCATCGGGAATTCCGTGACCTTGCTCAACGACCAGGGCTTTCACTTCAAAGTATTTCCGCCGGAAGTTCACATGCACGAATCGGGTCTCGAAGGCAGCGCCGATACCGAAGCGCTGGTGATCTGCATCGAAACGCCCTGCGGGGACATTTTCCTGAACATCGCCATGCGCTACTTGCATCGCCGCCGCGCCGAACGCAGCGCCGTCCCCGCTTTGGACTGAAGCACCGCGCCGACAATCCCGGATCGCCCGCAATCTGAAATTGTTTTGTACGGTTCTGGCCGCTTTACTTCCTGATGCTCCCTTGGAGTGCGGTTCAATCAACCAGTGGCACCCGGCCTCGGGGCTAGGTGGGGCCTCGGCCCGCTTGACTTTTAAGCCTGCGTCGAGAGCGAAGCGAGTTTGTCGAAGAACTTCATGATCATCATTTTCGCAGTACCGTCAATCAACCGCTGACCGACCGCAGCCATCGTTCCGCCTACCTGCGCCTCGCCTTCGTAAGAAACAAGCGTGGAAGCCGCTGCGCGACTGTTGTCCGGCGAGAGCTTCAAAAGTCCTTCACCTTTGAGAAAACCGATGCGGCCCGTACCTTCGACAATCAGTCGAAAACTCGAAGGAGCGGCCTGGTCCGTGATGCGTACTTTGCCTTCAAACTGCCCGGACAGCGCAGCGAGGAGCACCTTCATCTTCATGCGGTATTCGTCCGGTCCGATTTTCTCCAGACCCTCGCAGCCGGGAATGGCCCGCGCGAGAGTCGCAGGGTCCTGAAGAACTTGATATGCGCGCTCAGGCGCAACGGGCAATGCATAGGTACCGGAGATTCTCATGTTCGCGCGATGGGCTTTGTAGTGGCGGGTCTTTTTAGGGTGACGCTTCTGGCCGAAGCGACCCGCTCTTTGCCCGCAAGCTCACACGATCCGCGATAGCGCGGTCCTAAACGCGCGCGCCGCGTGAACCACAGCCAGATGCCGCCGGTAGTCTGCCGAAGCGTGCAAGTCGGAGTTCGCGTCAACCCCCTGTGCGACAAGTGCCGCGGCGGCTTGAATGTCGGCGGGCGAAGACGCCTTGCCTTCGAACGCTTTTTCCGACGCGGTCGCCCGATAGGCGCGATTCGAAAGCCCGGTAACGCCAATGCGCACAAAGGAAACCTTCCCGGAATTCACGCGCACCCGTACGGAAACTCCCACAATCGCGAAACCGCTCGCCGGCTGCGCCATCTTTTGGTAGCTCGTACCGGTCCGGGCGTCGTCAATCGGCACGATGACTTCGCGAAGAAGCTCTCCCGGCTCGAGCGCAGTGGTGAAAGCCTCGACGAAAAAATCAGCGGCGCCGACCGTGCGCGCCGATTTTGCGCCCTTGAGAACGAACCTCGCTTCGAGCGCCTGGAGCGCCGCGGGATAATCCGCGGCGGGATCGGCATGCGCCACGCTTCCGCCGATCGTCCCCATGTTGCGCACCTGCACGTCGCCGATGGCGGCGGCGGTTTCCGCAAGCAACGGGCATTTTTGCCGCAGCAGTGCCGAGCTCTCGATGTCGTAATGCGAAGCTGTCGCGCCGATGTGCAGCTGCCCGCCCTCTTCGCGGATGTAGTTCAAATCTCTCAGCGCGCGCAAGTCCACAAGATGTTCTGGCGCGGCCAGCCGCAGCTTCATCATGGGAATGAGGCTCATGCCGCCGGCAAGCGGCTTCGCGCCGCTGGCGAGCAAGTCGAGAGCCTCGTCAAGCGTTTTGGGAGCCGTGTATTCGAATTTTTGCGCGATCATGTTTGTTGCTCCTCTCCGTTTTTTTGTCCCGGTAGGACCCGCCTTCGGTTGGCCCTGAGCTTCGAAGGGAGGCCGGGCGCTCCTCAGTTCTTCGTCGCCAGAATTTTCCAGATTTTTTCCGGCGTCAACGGCATGTCAAGGTGTTTCACGCCGAGCGGCGAAAGGGCATCGACCACGGAGTTCACGACCGCCGGCGAGCAACCAATCGTTCCCGCTTCGCCGACGCCTTTTACTCCTAGCGGATTCACCGGCGATGGCGTGCAAGTGTGATGGCTCTCAATCCAGGGCATCAAGTGCGCTCGGGGCAACGCGTAGTCCATCAGTTCGCCGGTGATGAGCTGGCCGTTGTCGTCGTAAACCGCCTGCTCCCACAATGCCTGCCCAAGCCCCTGCGCCACGCCCCCGTGCACCTGCCCATCCACAATCAGCGGATTCAGGATGTTGCCACAGTCGTCCACGGCGACATAGCGGCGAATCTTGACTTGACCGGTTTCCTCGTTGATGTCGGTGACCACGATGTGCGCGCCAAACGGGAACGTAAAATTCGGCGGCTCCCAGAATCGCGTCGCCACGAGTCCCGGCTCCGTATTCGGTGGCAGCTTCAGCGCTCGATACGTGGCTCCCGCAACTTCCTGGAGCGATTTCGAGTTGCCCGTCTTGTTGTCTACGACTTGGCCCCCGCTCAGCGTAACGTCCTCGGACTCGAGCAACATCGCGCCGAATTTTTTGATCTTCGCTTTCAAGTCCTGCAGCGCGTAATAAAGCGCCGTCCCTCCAACCGCCGTAGCGCGGCTTCCAAACGTTCCGATGCCATATTGCACCACGGCGGTGTCGCCACGGATCACCACAACATCATCAAGGCCGACACCGAGTTCGTCCGCGGTGATTTGGGCGAACGTGGTTTCCTCGCCCTGGCCGTGCGGGCAAGCGCCGGTCATAATCGTGACTTTCCCGCTCGGCTCGATTTTCACCGTGGCGCTTTCCCATCCGCCGGCAGGAGTCGCGGCAGACGGCCCAATCGCGCAAATTTCCCCATACGTCGAAATGCCGATGCCCATGTATTTGCCTTGCTTGCGCAAGTCGGCTTGTTCCTGTCGGAGCTTGACGTAGCCAACCAGGTCGAGGGCCTTCTTCAGCGGCGTCGCGTAATCCCCGGAGTCATACATGAGACCGGTGGCCGTCGGGTAAGGGAAGTTCTCCTTGGTAACGAAATTCTTGAACCGGATCTCCGCCGGATCCATCTTCAATTCGGCGGCGAGCAGATCTACCATTCGCTCGATGCCGTGCGTAGCCTCCGGTCGTCCCGCCCCGCGATACGCGTCCGTGGGCACGCAATTCGTGAACACGCCGACGATATCCGCGCGAATGTTCTGCGTGTTGTAGATGCCCGGCATCATCAGCACGCTCAACTGCGGAATCAGCGGCGTCAGCAACTGATGATACGAGCCGACGTCCTGAATGAGCTTCAGCTTGATTCCCAGAATCGTTCCATCGTGCTTGGCAGCAACTTCGTAGTAGTCCACGTGGCCGCGGCCGTGAATCGTGCTGGTAAAATTCTCGCGCCGCGATTCAATCCACTTGACGGGCTTTTGAATCTTCATCGAAACGTAGCCCATCAGCGCTTCTTCCGCATAGACGTTCAGCTTGCTGCCGAAGCCGCCGCCAACTTCGGGTGCGATCACGCGCATGCGGTTTTCTTCCAGACCTAGCATGCCCGCCACAAGCGTGCGCACCAAGTGCGGAATTTGCGTGGAGGTATAAACGTTGAGCTGGCGGTCGGCGCCACGCCACTCCGCGACCACGCCTCGCGTCTCCATGGCCATCGGCACGAGCCGCTGGCTCGTGATGCGCTGCTTCACGACAACGTCGGCTCCCGCAAACGCCTGGTCCACGTTGCCGCCGTCCTGGTGATAGGTGAACGCCACGTTGTCCGGCCACTGCGGGTGCACGGCAGGCGCGCCCTTCGTCAGCGCCTTCTCCGGATCCGCCACCGCGGGCAAAACCTCGTAATCCACGTCAATTAAATCGGCAGCATCGTGCGCGAGGTAACGGTCTCTCGCCACAACCACGGCAACGGGATGGCCGACAAAATAAACGCGGTCGGTCGCAAGAATCGTGTGTTGCGGCACGCGCAGGTCCGGCATCACGATCCCGCAAGGAACAGCGCCCACACCCTTTGTGTCTTTTCCGGTAAAAACGCACACCACGCCGGGAGCGCCTTCCGCCTCCTTGGTGTTGATGGAGCGAATTCGCGCCGCGGCATGCGGACTGCGCAGAATCACCGCATAGTGCATGCCCGGCATCTGGATGTCTTCCACATAAGTCGCCGTGCCGGTGATGAGCCGCGGATCCTCGCGGCGCCGAACGCGCTTGCCCACAAACGACTCGGTTTTAGTAGCGGTAGCCATGGTCGCCTCCTACTTTCCCGCGCCGGCTGCGGCGGCTTTCACTGCGTTCACGATGTGCTGGTACCCGGTGCAGCGGCAGAGGTTGCCTTCGAGCCCGTGGCGAATCTCGTCTTCGCTGGGAGAAGAGTTACGATCGAGAATCTGCTTCGAAGCCATAATCATTCCCGGCGTGCAGAATCCGCACTGCAATCCATGCTCGTTCCAGAAAGCTTCCTGAACGGGATCGAGCTTCCCGTCGCTCGCCAGACCTTCCACGGTCGTGATCTCCGCCCCATTGGCCTGCACCGCAAACATCGTGCAGCTTTTGATGGCTTTGCCATCCAGCTCCACGGTGCACGCCCCGCAGAGCGAGGTTTCGCAGCCCGTGTGGGTACCCGTCAGGCCCGCAATGTCTCGCAAGAAATGAATCAGCAGCAGCCGTGGCTCGACGTCCTGGGAATAATTTTTCCCGTTGATCGTTAGCTTGATGTTCATGACCTTCTCCGGCGGGACGAATCCAGCGTTGCAGAAGATACCAAAATCTACGGCTAAGCGCACCAATCATACGCTTTTGGGCGGTGGGTCAGTTTGGATTTTTTCTTTCGTTAGGCAATAGGTCAAAAATCCAAACTGACTCGCGACTCGCCTTTGTTGAGGCTATGGCAGCGACAAGATGGGTGGTCATTCCGGGGGCATCCGACGAGGATGCCTGAAGAATCTCAGTCCGATCGGATCTGCAAACTATCCCGCGTTGGAGGAATTCTGTGCCCCGCTTTGCTATTCTAACGCCCCGTGAAACCCTGCTTCCTGATCGACACCGACACCGCTTCCGACGACGCCGTCGCTTTAATCATGGCGCTGCGGTCATCTGAGATTCGCGTACTTGCGATTACTGCTGTGGCCGGGAATGTAAATGTCCACCAGGCCGCGCGAAATGCCTTGTACACCGCGGAACTCTGCGGTACCGATGTTCCTGTCTTCGTCGGCGCGGAAAAGCCTCTTCGGCGCGAGCACCAAAGCGCGGAGTGGTTCCACGGCAAGGATGGCTTAGGCGATCACGGCTATCCGCCTCCGAACAGAGCGTTGGAAAAAGAGTCTGCGATCGATGCTCTCGCAGAAACCATCGAAGCCAATCCGGGAGTAGTGCTGGTAACGCTGGGGCCACTGACGAACGTTGCGTTGGCGTTGCAGACGAAGCCTGATATCGTCGCGAAAGTCGGCCGCTGCGTCATCATGGGCGGAGCGCCTTGTTGCGAAGGCAACGTCACGCCCGCGGCCGAGTACAACATCTGGTGCGACCCCGAAGCCGCTCGCATGGTGATGCGCAGCGGTCTTCCCATCGAACTTGTCGGCTGGCATCTCTGCCGCGGCGAAGCGGCGCTCAACCTCAACGACATCGAGCGCGCGCTCAGCCTGGACACGCCGCTCGCTCGCTTCGCCATCGAGTGCAACAGCCGCGCCCAGGAAGCCTACTTCGAGCAAACCGGCGAGTACGGCATCTCCTTGCCCGACCCCGTGTGCATGTCCATCGCGCTCGACCCATCCATCGTCACAAACCAGACCGAGCATTCCGTCGACGTCGAAACCGCAAGCGAACTCACGCGCGGCATGACCGTCGTCGATCGCCTCAACGTCTCGAGTAACGACCGCAACAAATCCGTCTGGGCGGACATCCTGAAGCAAGGGGCAAAAGCCAAAGTGGTCTGGACCATCGAAATCGCCCGGTGGAAACAAGCCTTGTACCGCGCGCTAGGGAAGGCCAGTTAGCAGGTGGGGTGGCGGCCCTCGATCGTCAAAGCGAGTAAGCGCCGCATGCGACCCGACTCTTTGCCTCCCGAGACGGTCCCCTTAGCCTTTTTGAAAGGCTAGCAGCCACATGGCCGGTAAGCCCACCCATCCGAGCGCAAACCAGTTAAGTCGAACAATTTGCGAGCAGCGGTTTGCAGGTGGTTAAGGGCCCACCGAGCCGTTGGGGAATCGGTTCTTACGCACGCACTTGCCAAAGGCGGCCGAGCTGGCTCACTTGCATTCGGTATAGGGACACGGCGAGCCGGCGGCACAAGCAAACACCCTGCAAGAACTACGCCCGTCATAAACCTGACGAGTGCAGGCGGTCGCATTCTTGCTCGGCTTGCAGCCGAAAACGGGGGTGTCGGCGCGCGCGCCCTTGGGTTGCGACGCCAGCAGGGCCATGAGGAAGATAAACAGCGCCGCGATATTCCGAAGCAAACGCAGAGTTTTCAT
>DATFSR010000119.1:0-72040 GCA_035262505.1 Candidatus Acidiferrum sp.
GTCGGTCGCGGCCACCACCAAAATTGCCCCGTCCATCTGCGCCGCCCCGGTGATCATGTTCTTGATGTAGTCCGCGTGCCCCGGGCAGTCCATGTGCGCGTAGTGCCGGTTGGCGGTCTCGTACTCCACATGCGACACCGCAATGGTGATCCCGCGCTCCCGCTCTTCCGGCGCATTGTCAATGGTGTCAAACGCCCGAAACTGCACTTTCGGATTGTGCTTACTCAGCACTTTGGTGATCGCCGCCGTCAACGTCGTCTTGCCATGATCGATGTGCCCGATCGTCCCAATGTTCACGTGCGGCTTGCTGCGCTCGAATTTCTCCTTCGCCATTTCGTCCTCTGCTCCTCAGTCAAAGTCCTGCAAAGAATCGGTACTCCTCGAACTACTTCCCGCCGCGGGCCTTCTTTACAATCTCTTCCGCGAGATTCGTGGGAAGCTCCGCGTAATGCGAAAAATGCATGGTGAAATTGCCGCGGCCCTGCGTGCGGCTGCGCAAATCGGTGGCGTAACCGAACATCTCGGCGAGCGGCACTTGCACGCGAATTACGTTGCTGCCCGCACGGCTCTCCGAGCCTTGAATCTGCGAGCGGCGGGAGTTGAGGTCGCCAAACACGGCGGCCATGTATTCTTCCGGAACGACGACTTCCACTTTCATAATGGGCTCGAGCAGCACCGGCTTGGCTCTGCCGCAAGCTTCTTTGAAGCCCATCGAACCGGCGATCTTGAACGCCATTTCCGAGCTGTCTACGTCGTGGTAGCTGCCGTCGATCAGCACGGCGGCGACGTCCACCATCATGAAGCCCGCGAGCGTGCCGCTGTCCATGGCTTCGCGAATGCCCGCTTCGATGGGAGCGATGTACTCCTTGGGAATCGCGCCGCCAAAAATCTTGTCGATGAATAGGAAGCGATGTTCTTTGTCGAATTTCCACTTGCCGCCGGGTCCGGCGACGGACTTGGCGAGCGCGTCGAGTTCGTCGGTGGACATTTCGTGCATGTTTTCGTGGTCGGCGCTCGGCAGCGGATGGACTTCGAGCTTGCAATGGCCGTACTGGCCGCGGCCGCCGGTCTGGCGGATATACTTCCCTTCGGCTTCCGCTTTCTTGCGAATCGTTTCGCGATACGCGACCTGAGGACGGCCCACGTTGGCTTCCACGTTGAATTCGCGCTTCATGCGGTCAACGATGATTTCGAGATGCAGCTCGCCCATGCCGGAAATGAGCGTTTGCCCGGTCTCCGCGTCGGTGTGCACGCGGAAGGTGGGATCTTCTTGCGAAAGGCGCGAGAGCGCCTGGCCCATTTTGTCCTGATCCGCCTTGGTCTTGGGTTCGACGGCGACGGAAATAACCGGAGTGGGAAAATCGATGGCTTCGAGGATGATTTGCTTCTCTTCGTCGCAAAGCGTGTCGCCGGTGGTGACGTTTTTCAAACCGACGCAGGCGCAGATGTCGCCGGCGTATACGACGTCAATTTCTTCGCGCTTGTTGGCGTGCATTTGGAGAAGGCGGCCGATGCGTTCGCGCGTCTGTTTGGTCGAGTTGTAAATATAGCTGCCGGCTTTCAGGACGCCGGAATAGACGCGGATATAGGTCACGTGGCCGACAAACGGGTCGGACATGATTTTGAACGCAAGCGCGGAAAACGGCTGATCGTCGGAAGGACGCCGCAAAATCGAGTCGTCATTCTCGGGATTGATGCCTTCGACGGGGGGAACATCCACGGGCGAAGGGAGATAATCGACGACGGCGTCGAGCAATGGCTGAATGCCCTTGTTCTTGAACGCGGAGCCAGCCAGCACCGGAACGATTTTCATCGCCAGAGTCGATTTGCGGATGGACTTCCGCATCTCTTCGACGGTGAGCGTTTCGCCGTTCAAGTATTTGTCCACCAGCTCGTCGTCGTGCTCGGCGATGTACTCGACCACTTTGCTGCGGTGGTCTTCGTAAAACTTTTTGTCGATGGCGGAGCCCTTCAGCGCCGCCGCTATGTCGGGACGCGAATTGACAAAATTCGCATCCCACAGCTTCTCGACTTCAAAGACTTCGAATTTGGCGCCCAGAGTTTCTTCGAGCCATACAATCACTTTTTGTTCGAGAAAATCGATGCATCCGATGAAGTTGTCTTCTCTGCCGAGGGGAAACTGGAGGGGAACGGGGTGGGCTCCGAGGCGCTGGCGCATGGTGCGGATGGCGTGGTCAAAGTCAGCGCCCATCTTGTCCATCTTATTGACGAACGCGAGACGCGGAACGCGATACTTGTCCGCCTGGCGCCACACGGTTTCCGACTGCGGCTGCACGCCGGCAACGGAATCAAAAATCGCGACGGCTCCGTCAAGAACGCGCAGCGAACGCTCCACTTCCACCGTAAAGTCCACGTGGCCGGGCGTATCAATAATATTGACGCGGTATTTCTTGCCGAAGCGGTCCCAGGAAGCGCTAGTCGCGGCGCTGGTGATGGTGATGCCGCGCTCGCGCTCCTGCTCCATCCAGTCCATGGTGGCCGTGCCCTCGTCCACCGAACCGATCTTGTAGGTCACACCCGTGTAATAAAGGATCCGCTCGGTCGAGGTGGTCTTGCCGGCGTCGATGTGCGCCATGATCCCGATATTCCGGGTGTCTTCGAGTTTGAACGCTCTTCCCATAGTCCCAGTAGCCTTTTTGTCTCCGGGCCGGATTGCAACTGCTTCGCTCACGATCTCACCAATTCCTTATCCTTAAATCTTTCTTACCAGCGGTAATGGGCGAAGGCCTTGTTGGCTTCGGCCATGCGGTGGACGTCTTCCTTCTTCTTGATAGCTCCGCCGCGCGCATTGGCTGCGTCGATCAGTTCATCGGCAAGCTTGTCGACCATCGTCCTGCCCGAGCGCTCCCGCGAATACTGCAGCAGCCAGCGAATCGCCAGCGACTGCCTGCGAAATGGATTCACTTCCACCGGAACCTGATAGTTCGCGCCGCCCACGCGCCGCGTTTTCACTTCCAGGACCGGCTTCACGTTTTCGACGGCCTTCTTGAAAATCTTGAGCGCGTCATCGTTGGTTTTCTTGGCCACCTGATCCATCGCGCCGTAAAACACGCGCTGCGCCGTACTCTTCTTCCCTTCCCACATCATCGAGCAGATGAACTTCTCCACCAGGTCATTGCCGTAGACCGGGTCGGTCGCCTGAACTCTCCGGGAAACTAATCCTTTGCGTGGCATTGCTTCTATCGCTCCTTAAATCTTCCTCAACGGCTCGGACACGCCCGAGATGCTCATCGGATCGTCACTTCGCTTGCGCCGCTTTCGGCCGCTTCGCGCCGTATTTCGAACGCCCTTGCTTGCGGTTCTCGACGCCGGCAGCGTCGAGCGTTCCGCGCACGATGTGATAGCGAACTCCGGGCAAATCCTTCACGCGGCCGCCGCGCACCAGCACGATCGAGTGCTCCTGCAAGTTGTGGCCGATGCCTGGAATATACGTGGTCACCTCAACAGCATTGGTCAAGCGCACGCGAGCCACTTTGCGCAACGCGGAGTTCGGCTTCTTCGGCGTTTGCGTGTACACGCGAATGCACACGCCGCGCTTTTCCGGGCAGCCCATCAATGCGGGCGACTTGGTCTTGCTAATGACCTCTTCACGGCCCATGCGGACCAGTTGCGAAAACGTCGGCACAGTCTTCCCTCTTTTTCGGCCACACCGCGGCCAAACTCTTGCGCGCACAGAACTTGGCAGACTCTCGCCGGGCGCGCAGACAAAACTACGCGAGAGTGTGCGCAGATGCTGAAAGGTCTACTGCGAATCCGGAGGAACAACCAGCAAGAAACTCCGTACGCACCCCAAGAGGCAGAGCTAATCTCTTGGCAACAGTTCGGAGAGGCTTACTCGGCTTTGCGGGGCAGGCGCCCCATTCCGGCCGCTCTTCGGTCCCATTCCGTCTTACATGTTCCGGGACTGAAGATCATCCTTCCAACTAAATGGTTCCAAAACAACCGGAACCACCCCACTCAGGTTAGTAACATCCCTGACAAACAAAAGAGTATAGGGAAGTCGACGTGCTCTGTCAAATGCCATTTGCAAGCAGGCAGTGGAAAAAACCGGCGACACCGAGCCTCGGTTTTCCTCCGTCCGCAATGACTGGTAGAAGATCCTTGTCGCGCCTCCTCGCCCGGCTTAGTGGCCCAGCCCGAAAAAAAATCCCTTGCAAGAGCCTGGTTTTTAAGTACAATGTTTTCTAGGCGTTGTCCCCCGTCCGTGGTCGGTTTGAATGGCAAGTCCTGATCGCGACGCCCCAGCCTGGGTCAGCTGCTTGACTGCCGTAAAGTCTCCTTCCGGCTCTCTGCGTTATTGTGTACCCGCTCTCCTGTTTTTTTCCTTTGCGGTCCTTGGCGCTGCCCCGTCCCAGGCTCAAGACCAAACTCAGAATCAAAATGATCAAAGTGTTGCGGGAGCGGCGCGTCAGGAACGCGCTCGGAAAGAAAGCCAACTAAAGAAATCCAAGCACGTTTACACCGCTGACGACCTGAAGCGCGAAGACATCCTCACGCCGGAGGATCGTGCACAGCTAGAAGCTCACAAGAATCAACTCCCGGTTCCAGCCAACGCCCAACAACCGCAAGACCCCGTGGCAGGTTCTGCCGTCGCGCAAGACCTAAGCGGCTCCGCTGCCAGGCCCAACGTTGATGCCGCGGCAGCTACGACAAATTCCGCAAACGTTCCGCTCGGCGACGTCGCGCGCCGCCTGCGGAGAGAAAAACAATCACAACAGCTTCAGCGCTCCGCGGAATTTCACCTTCCGCTCGCGGACGCTCCCGTGCTTGCTTCGCCCAAGGCGCCGGCCCAGCCCTTGGTTCCCCCTGCACTGACCGTGGCCCCTGCCACGGTGGTTCCGCCTGCTCCGCGAGTGGTCGCACCGTTGCGGCCGTTCGTCAAGCGGTCCCCCTTCGAACGGCCGCGCGTTTTCCCCGCGCCGCCCGTTGTTTCGACACCGCGCAGGATTGTGCCTGCGCCACTTGTGCCACGCGCACTTCCCGAACCGTGGGCGCCTCGCGTTTCGTTGTCACCAGCTGTCTCTCAAAAAATGATGATCATCATTGTCAGGCACGGAGACTCGCTTTGGAAGTTTGCTGCCGCCCGCCTCGGCAATGGGAATCGCTGGCAAGAGCTGCTGGCTCTCAATCCCGGTCTGCGCAACCCCGGTCTCCTCGAAGTAGGTTCCGAAATTGTCGTGCCCGCTGCGGTCGCTCCGCCACGCGCTCCCACCAAGTACGTCGTGCGCCTCGGCGATACGCTGTGGCGCATCGCGCAAGCACAATTGCACAGCGGCTCTGCCTGGTCCTGCATCGCCCATGCGAATCCAGACCTCCGCGACGCCAGCCTGATTCACGAAGGCCAAGTGCTTCTCCTCCCGTCTTCCTGTTTGCCTCAAGACTAAAAGAAGATTCTCGCAGCGTTGCTTTGCGAGAGGAATCCCGTAGATAGGCAGTTTGGGATTCGTCCGTGCTCGGTCATGCCGCACCATCGGGTGTTTACCCTAAGCTCCTGTATTTGGTAGTCGCCTTCAGATTCTTGGAGTCGTTTATGCAGTTCGCTTCATGCAATCACATAAATTTTAGCTACATCACGCGATAAGTCACTGATGCGCAGACTGTTCATAAAGCACTGAGTTTCCGGCGCTTCTGGTACCCGGATTGCCACCCTCAAGGCAGGGCCGTGTGTACTTCAAGGGATGGGGCCCCTTTCAGGAATAGTTCCAAGAGAAACCGTGCTTGTTCCGAGGAGCCGTTCTTCGAGCAACAGCAAACCGCGGAATCGGTCGAGAGTGGTCGCTTTCAATCTGATGAGTCTGTTCGACTCCAGGAGGAGCAGCACTATGCAACCTGTTGCAGACCAGTTGTCGCTTCGAGGTGCAGGCGTACGAGTTCTTTTTTCCGCACTCATTCTTTGTGCCCTGGTGATACCGGCGATGGGGCAATCCACCGCCACCTTAGGCGGCACGATCACCGACGCTACGGGAGCGACGGTTCCCAACGCCAAAGTCACGGTAACCAACCAAGCCACTGGGGTTTCGTCCAGTTCGCAGACCGATAGCGCGGGAGCTTACCTCTTCCCTTCCTTGCCTATTGGCATCTATCGCATCGAAGTGACGGCCACCGGCTTCCAAAAAGCCCTGGTCACTGATCTCGACCTTCCCGTGGCTACCTCCATTACCCGAAACGTGCAGCTCAAGGTCGGTGAAACCACGGAGACTGTCGAGATCGTTGCCTCGACGGCGGTCATTGACACTACCACCAACAGCATGGGGCAGGTCATCAATGAGAAGATCGTTCAAGACATCCCCCTGAACGGCCGTCACTTTACGGACTTAAGTTTGCTGACTCCCGGCACGATGACTCCGCCCGCCAATGGGTTCCTCTCGGCGCCGCTCCGCGGTCAAGGCTCGTTCGGCATCAATACCGCCGGCCAGCGCGAAGACACGACCAACTGGCTGGTCAACGGCATCAACCTGAACGACAACGTTCAGAACCAGATTACCTTCCAGCCGCCGATTGACACACTTTCCGAATACAAGATTGACAACTCGGCTTTCCCCGCGGAATACGGGCGCAACGCCGGCGCCATCGTCAACCTGGCCACCCGTTCCGGAACCAACTCCTACCACGGCGAAGCATTTGAATTTTTCCGCAACAACGATCTCGACGCGCGCAACTTCTTCAACACGGTAACGGACTCCAAGGGCAACTTTTCTCCCCAGTCTCCCTTCAAGCGCAACGAATTCGGCGCGACCTTTGAGGGGCCCATGGTCAAGAATAAAGCCTTCTTCTATCTGGCCTACGAGTCCATTCGCCAGCACCAGAGCATCACCGTAACCAGCACCGTGCCGAGCGTTAATGACCGTGCCACGGTTACTTCCGCAGCCGTGAACAGCCTACTCGGTTTGATTCCCACGGCCACCACGCAGCTGACTCCCACCGCAACTCATGATCTGCCGGGCCAGCCCAATACGTGGACCGGATTCACGGGCGGCACGCTTGCCAATGTGAACCTGAACCAGGGCTCCGCGGATCTCGATTTTGAGCTCAACGCAAACAATCGCCTCCATGGCTACTATGTGGTTCAAAAAGATCTCCGTCAGGAGCCTACCGCCGGCGGAGCGATTGGTGCCAATCTACCGGGCTACGGCGATACGCGCGACGGCTTCCGGCATCTCGCCACGGTTAGCGAGGACCATACTTTCGGACCGACACTCGCTAACACCGTGCGTCTGGGTTTCAATCGCATTCATCTCACCTTCCTCCCCAATGCCCTTCTCGATCCCACGAAATTCAACATCACCATGCCCGCCGGTTCCCCGGTTGCTTCCGGCTTGCCGTTTATCAACGTCGCGGGCGCCTTGGGCTTCGGTGGCCCGACCTTTGAACCTTCAGGTCGCGGCGATACCACGGTGGTCCTAAATGACACGCTGAGCTGGCTCCGCGGCCGGCACACTTTCGCGTTCGGCGGAGAAATTCGCCGCTCCTATAACAACAACATCGCAGAGAATATTGGCAGTTTCACCTTCTCCACGATAACGAACTTTCTCGCAGACCAGGCCAGCGCCGTAACCGATCAGCTTGGTTCCGGCAACGACAAGATCTTGCAGCCGTCATACGAGGCTTTTGCTCAGGACAGCTTCAAATGGAAACCCAATTTCACGTTCAACATCGGCCTGCGCTACGCCTGGAACACGACTCCGTCCGAGGCTGTTGGTCATTTCACTAACTTTGATCCCGCGACCGGCACGCTGATCTCTTCGCCGAGCCCCTACCAGACCAACAACAAAAACTTTGAGCCCCGCATCGGCTTCGCCTGGGATCCTTTTAACAACGGCAAGACTTCCGTTCGCGCTGCCTATGCCCTCATGACCCAGGCGCCCACCACCAACATCATCACCGGGCTGAGCTCCAACCCGCCGTTCGCTCTCCCGGTTTCCGCGAACGCTGCACCGCCTACCACATCCATCAGCCTGGAGAACCCCGCTAATTCGATCGGCAGCATCAGCATCGGTCCGTTCGCCATCAACCCGAATTTCAAAGATATGTACTCGCAAGACTGGAACCTCACCATCGAGCGGCAACTCACCTCAACACTCGGTCTCGAGGTCGCTTACGTGGGCTTGAAAGCCACGCATCTTCAGCTTCAGCAAAACATCAATCAGCCGTTCGTCGTCGGCGGCTTCTACAACGCCAAACGGCCTTTTCCGACGCTTCCGCTTACCAGCCCCGTGCTCCCCTCTTTCTGCCAATCGGCCACGTCTCCCTGCACGTTGGGAAATATCAACCAGTTTAATAGCGGCGGAAACTCCAACTACAATGCGGGCTGGGCCACAATCACCAAGCACTTTTCTCGCGGCCTCCAGTTCAATGGCTCGTATACCTATTCCAAGTCCTTGGACTACAACTCCCTGTCTTCGGGAGACACGATCATCCTTCAAAATGCTTATAACCCGCGCGGCGATTACGGCCCTTCCGAGTTCGACGCACGCCACCGTTTCGTTTTGAGCGGTTTCTACGAATTGCCCTTCAAGGGCAACCGGGCGGTCTCCGGCTGGCAGTTCGGCCTTGTCCAGCAGATTCAGACCGGCAATCCGCTCACTCCGGCGGCGACCATCGGCCTGCAAACGGTTCGTCCGGACCTGCTCCAGCCGGTGACGGGCAACGGCGGCCCGAGCCAGTATTTCTCGAATGGCGTGGTCTGCCAGCATTTTAACGGAACGCCTCAGGGCGGCGCGCCGGCCACTCCGGACTGCGCGGCGACGCCAAACGCAGCCTTCGCTTTGCCTTGCATGTTCAGCGATGTTCCCGCCAGCACGACCCCGACTTCGCCGAACTTTAAGGTCTACCCACTCATCGCCGGCTCCTGTCATCCCGGCTCGCTGGGGCGCGACGCCATCACCGGCCCCGATTTCCAAAACACCGACTTCTCCGTCACCAAGAACACCAAGATCACCGAGAGGTTCAACCTTCAATTCCGAAGTGAGATGTTCGATATCTTGAATCATCCGAACTTCGGCAACCCGGTCCTGACAACAACGAGCTCTGCTTTTGGACACATCCAGGCCACACGGTTTCCAACCGGTGACTTCGGTTCCGCGCGCCAGATTCAGTTCGCTCTAAAGCTGATGTTCTGATCTGTTATTCCATGACGGGCGGCGGCGGCCGCCCTTTCTTTTTTGGCAGGCTATCGCGTCGGGGCAGCGGCTGGTCGATCAAGGACCGGAGTTGTGGCCGGTGGAGGAGAGTATTTCGGGGCGTTACGGGTCAATTTGCGGATGACAAACTCTTGCAGGATGTTGTTGGCGGCGTTGGCGCCAATCCCGATGAGCGTGTTTTCAAACGTCACCGTCACATCGCGATCGCTCTCCGGATAATAAAGATTTGAGATGCCGCCCGCCGCCAGGCTTCCGAGAATGGCGGAGTAACTGGGCTGCCAGCGTCCATTGTCACCCTTGCAGATCACAGCGTTAGCAAGCGCGTAGAACACGCGCGACCGGCGCGATCCCGTGCCTTTGTAAAAATATCGTGGATCCTGTTTAAAGAGGGACGGCAGGATCGCCTGCCCGATGAACGTGCCGGTAACGGAGTCGGCATATGCTGCTCCAAGGCGCTTTCCGTAACCCTGCGCGCCTTGCCCGTACCCGCTGAAATCGTTGGTGGCCTGTTGAATCCCCGCAATGGCCGCGGTCACGCCAAAATTCACCGGATCGATGGTGAGCTTCCACGCCAGCTCGAATTTTTGCCTTGGGTGGAGCGGGACGGCCGCCGGATTATAAGTGACATAGAAATTCGGTATGACACCGAGGACCCGCTGCTTCTCTTCGTCCTTAATCTCCGCTTCTGCGATTTCCACCGGTGTCATGGAGACTCGTACTTCGCTTGCAGACGCCGCCACCGCCAGCGCGACTGGCGGCACCGTGTAGTCTTCGCCGGAGCGCAAGGTTCCACCCGCGGTCTGAGCGGAAAAACCAGGGGCGGTTATGGTGAGATGAAAGGATCCGGGCGCAACAGTCGCAAAGGAGAATTGCCCATCGCTGTCGGACTTGGTCTCCTGGGCCAGGGACGCGTCTCCTTCCCGCAACAACTTCACAACCGCCCCGGCAACGACAGCGCCCTGCTGATCCACCACCGTTCCGCTAATGGTTCCCGGGCGGACCGGTTGTTCGCGGGCTGCGTCAGCTCCCTGCGGGTCAGGGGTTTGTTGGGATTGCGCCAAAGCGGGATAGGGGAAGAGAAATAACAAAACGGAGCCTAGCCGCAGAACCACACGATGAGCAAAGACCGATTGCTGGGGGTTTCGGCCCGAAGGATTCTTGTAGGACCCTGGTCTTCCCGAGTTCACGACGGAACCTGCCTTTAGTCTATGCCGTTTGTTTTTCTTCCACACACGGTTTGGGCCGCGACGTTCCTTTGAGTTACTTACGACCGAGGCTCCCCAAAGTTCCCGCGGGACCTGCCTCGAAGCCCGCAAATTGCCCCGAGCATCAGGCTCCCTTCTTCGATGACATTGGCTGGCTCCGGGTTGGATGCGCGGCCCGCTTTTCGAGCTCCAACCAATCTTCGGCGACTTCGGTTACAATATTCTTTTCGTCCCCGAGATCGAGGCGCAAGATTGATTCACCCGTTCATTTTCCACAACGAGAGCCTTCTCCCGGTCGAGAAAGTTCGGCTTTCCCCCGGCCAGGCGGGACTCATTTGCGGCTGGGGCATCTTTACCACCGTGCGCATCTCCCGCGGCGAGGCCTTCGCGTATGAGCGCCACTGGCGCCGCCTGGAAAAAGACGCGGCCATAATCCGGCTGCCCATGCTGTACACCGGCGCAAAAGTCCGCGTGAATCTTCACGAAGTGATCCGCGCCAACAAAGTTACCGAAGGCTGCGCGCGGATTTATCTTGTCTACAATTCCGCGGGCTTCTGGCAAAGCAACGAGCCGCGTCCGCCCGTCGACCTCATTATTTACAGCGCGGGCCTGCCGGAGTATCGCGAAATCGTCCGCCTTGGATTGCGCGCGCACGGCCGCCACGCTGCTTCTCCGCTGGCCGGCGTGAAAACCATTTCCTGGCTCAACAACGTGTGGTCTATCGCCGAGGCGAACAAAGAAGGTTTCGACGAAGTCGTCATGCTCAATGAGCGCGGCGAAGTGGCGGAATGCACTTCGGCAAATATTTTTGCTGTGAAGGACGGAAAGATTTATACGCCGCCGCTCAGTTCGGGCTGCCTGGAAGGCATCACGCGCGGCATTCTTCTGGAAATTGCACCCGAAGCCGGGCTTGCTGTCGTCGAGCAGACGCTGCGTCCTGAAGAGCTTTATTCGGCTGAAGAGGTTTTTATCACCTCGACAAACCGTAGTTTGATCGGCGTTGGCGAAATCGCCGGCCACCCCATTTCCGCTCCTGGACCGGTGTGCCAGCGATTGCTCGAGCTTTTCGACGCTTACGTTTCTGATTACGTCACCCGCCGACTCGCCTCCGCCGCCAGATAAGAACTCATGTCTCGAAGTCACGCAAACGCGCTTGGAGAACTGCAGGCATAGATGGCCACCGAAGCCAATGTGGGGACTCTCGAGGGACGCGCTCCGGTTCAGGCTGCCGCAAAAGCCATTTTCCCCGTTCTCCTTACCATCAGCTTCTGCCATCTGCTCAATGACACGGTCCAGTCCCTGATTCCCGCCGTCTACCCGCTGCTCCGAGATGCTTTAGAGCTGAATCTTGGCCAGGTAGGCCTCATCGCGCTCACTTCACAGTTCACTTCTTCCATACTCCAGCCGCTCGTCGGTCACTACACCGACAGGCACCCGCAGCCGTACTCTCTCGCCGCGGGTATGGGAGTCACGATTCTGGGTCTGTTCTCGTTCTCGATTGCGCCAACCTACGGCGCAGTCCTTGGCGCGGCTGCGCTTGTGGGCATCGGTTCGGCGATCTTCCACCCGGAGTCCTCGCGGGTGGCGCGTCTGGCCTCCGGGGGACAACACGGCATGGCGCAATCGCTGTTTCAGGTCGGCGGCAATGCCGGAACGTCCCTCGGTCCTTTGCTGGCCGCCTTTGTTCTTCGCAATCGCCAGCCCCGCATCGCGTGGTTTTCGCTCTTGGCCTTGTTAGCGATGATGTTGCTCGCGAGAATTGGTTTGTGGGTGAAGACCCACCATCTCGACCGGCCCAAATCCTTTGCCGCGAAGTCTACGGAACGTGATGCTGTGCATTCGGGTGCAAAGCAGCAGCATGCCGTCCATGGCCCGCGATTGTCCCCGCAAAAAATTGCTCTCAGTCTCGCGGTGCTGGGGGCGCTGCTGTTCTCCAAATTTTTCTATCTCGCGAGCCTCATCAGCTATTACACCTTCTACCTGATGAACCGCTTCCACCTTTCGGTGCAGAGCGCGCAGCTGCACCTTTCGCTTTTCCTTGGGGCTGTGGCTGTCGGAACCTATTTCGGCGGCCCGGTGGGGGACAAACTTGGCCGCAAGCTGGTCATCTGGTGGTCCATACTTGGCGTTCTGCCGTTCACGCTGATTTTGCCTTATGCGAGTTTATTCTGGACGCGCATTCTCAGCGTCATCATCGGATTGATTCTCGCGTCGGCATTCTCCGCGATCCTGGTCTATGGGCAGGAGCTTATGCCTGGAAGAATTGGCATGGTCTCGGGACTGTTTTTCGGTTTGGCGTTCGGCCTGGGCGGCATCGGGTCGGCGGCGCTCGGCAAACTCGCTGATCTCACCAGCATTGATCTTGTCTACCACGTCTGCGCGTATCTTCCCGCGATTGGCATACTGACTGCCTTGCTCCCCGATCTCGGCCCGGCTAGAGCGCAACAATCCGAGCCCGCCACCGCTTGAGATCTGCGAATGGAGTCCAGCCGCGGGCTTCCGCCCAGCATTTTGGAGCGCGGCGGCCTGCCTGCGACACCTGGTGCGAACAAGGCAACTTTGATCCCGAAGGGCTTCCCTATCACGTGGTTTGCGTCAGTTCTCGATTTGGCCTTGCAGCGGGTTTTTTTCCTGAAGTTTGGAGCTATACCATTCGGCGTTGTTTTTGAGGTATTGCTGAAGTATGCTGCTTTTCAGAAATCGCTCCTTAATGTAAGGATCCCAACACTCTTTCCACCGCTTCTCCCCAACGTCGTTCCCTTGGAAAAGTGCATGTTCGAGAACGCCGGCGATCAACTCGCACATGGATTCGACGTCCGCGCGCAAAGCAGGGCTGGCCGATGGCTCGAGCGCCTTCTTTTCGTAAAAGTATGGCCTCATGTCCGGCCTCTTCACGAATACACTAATCATCTGGTGGTAGTGGTCGTACAAGTCGCTGGTCGTTTGCGCTTGTATACTGTGTTGTACTTCACGAAGTTGATAGACGATCAGCAGCAATCCGCCCACGCTCACAAGTAATCCGCACACGCCCACAACCAATTGGCCTATGTCTGTCCACTTTGCTACCTCAGGCATACACCCTCCCCTTAAGGATGCCTTTGGGAACCCTCAAACCTCCCACCGTTAAACGCATGGTGCTGAAAACTCCGAATTCGTTTCAAGAGCATCGCGGTTTGCAGGCCCTGGATGCCCGGTTGCGTTGGGCACATGCGGTCGGAAAATGGCGCCGCCACCCGCCACTTTGTTCGCGAGAGCCACCAGCCACCCAGCCTCTTTGCGCGTGCTACAATGCCGGGACTGGAAAACACCTGTGTCGGAAACGATTCTCCCAGGCGAAGAAGCCGTTCTTGAAGTCGTCTCTCCGGACGGCGCGCGCCGCTACGTCCGCGTGACGCAATCGCCGTTTCTAATCGGCCGAGGCGCGGAAACCGGCAACCACCTGCAGCTTTCCGACCGCCGCATCTCGCGCAACTGCGCCGCTATCGTCATCGAAGCCAACCGTTTTTACATTGAGGATCGCGGGCAGCGCCGCGGGCTGTTCATCAACGGCGAAAAAGTGGAGAGCCGCGAGTTGCAAAACGGCGATGTAATTACGTTCGGCCTCGAGGACTCCTACGAGATTTTCTTCCGTTTCTCGAGCGGCTCGGACGAAGAATCCATCCCGCATTTGTTAACGCGTATTGAGCACATCACCAGCTCCGAGCCCAGCGGCGGTCTGAGCAAACTGAACCAATTGCTGGAAGCGACGGCGCTCCTGCATTCCCAGCTTCCGCTCGACGAAGTGCTGGCGCGTATGCTGGACCATGCCGTTTCGATCACCGATGCGGACCGCGGCTTGCTGCTGGAAGCCGACGCCGCGAGCGCGCTGAAAGTGAAGCTGGCAAGGCGCAGCGGCGGCTTGCGGCTCCCGCCCGAGAGCCTGACCCCCAGCCAGACCGCGATTCAGCTTGCGCTCAAGCAGCAATCGCCAGTCATCACGGAAGATCTGGCGCAAGCCGAGATGGATTTACAAGCAGCGCAGAGCATCGTGTCGCAGCGTCTCCGGGCGGTGGTGGTGATTCCGCTGTGGGCCATGACGCGGGCGAACACGCAAGAGTCGATGATCAACATCAAGCGTGGCGAACTCCTGGGAGTGCTTTACTTGGACTCGCGCCGCCCCACGGCGTTCTCCAAGCTTGACCGGCAGATTCTGGACGCGCTTGCGGCCGACGCGGCCAGCACTCTGGACCACGCTCGCCTGATCGAACGCGAGCGCGAGCGCCAGCGGCTGGAACAGGAAATCAACATCGCGCGCGATATTCAACAGGCGCTGCTGCCGCGCGATTTTCCCAGCACGCCGGAATTCGCTGTGACCGGCGTGAATTTCCCTTGCCTGTCTGTGGGAGGCGACTATTTCGACGTTTTCCCGCTGAGCGACGGCCGCACTGCGTTTGTCATCGCTGACGTTTCCGGAAAAGGCCTCGGCGCTGCGATTGTCACCACGATGCTCCAAGGCGCGCTTTCCGGCATGACCCTGGGCACGGACCCGGCGCTCGTGTTCAATCACGTCAATCGTTTTCTATGCAACCACACGGAAGTGGGCCGGTACGCCACCGTGTTTTTCGGCCTGCTCGATAATGACGGGCGTCTTGAATTCATCAATGCAGGGCATCCTTCGCCGTTTCTCATTCGGCGCGGCACAGCCGAAGAGGCGTTCACGGAAGGTTCGTTCCCGGTAGGGCTGGTACCGGAAGCGGAATATACCGCGGCGTGCCTAAAGCTCCAGCCGGGCGACACCCTCGTTCTGTTTACGGATGGGGTAACGGAAGCGATGGATCCGGACGATCAGTTGTTTGGCGTTCCGCGGCTGAAGAAGGTCCTTACCGGCCAACTGGAGTGCCCGCTCGAACATCTGCAGAAGTGCGTGCTCGAGGCGGTAGAAAATTTCACGCGCGGGGCGCGCCAGGCCGATGACCTTACCCTGCTCATTGTGCGCTACCGCGCCACCGCCGCGGCGGCCGCGACGGACACCGATGTGCCGTCTGCTCCGTCTGACTCTTCCGCTTCGGCAGCCACTGGCTCCTCGGCTGCGATGTAGTCCGCCTCACGATGATCAATTACTCTTCCCGGAGCAAACGCGCGGGATGAACACCCAGAGCGCGTTGCGCCGGAATCCACGTAGCCGCGAGACCGAGCAGCGCCATGGTGATCAGAACTCCACCTAGCACGAGCGGGTCTCGCGGTGTGGCCTGGTACACAATCTGCGCCAGCAATTGGCCGGCAATCACGCCGAGGACTAACCCGGCAACGGAACCCGAGAGAAGCAAAATGACGGGACGGCTCAGCGCTGAGCGCATTAGCTGCATCGGTTGAGCGCCCACCGCAACGCGGATGCCGAATTCTCTCATTCGTTTGGACACGGAATACATCGCCATCCCAAAGACCCCGGTGACCGCGAGCATGGCGGCCAGCAAGCCCATCACTCCGAGAGCGGCGGTAGCTATGCGCGCGGGAAATTGAACGAATGCCAGCGCTTCCGGCCAGGTATGAAACACAAACGGCAAGCCCGAGTCGATCTGGGCGAGCGTTCGGCGGAGTTCAGGCACAATTTCGGCGGGCGGCAACTGTGAGCGAACCATCAACGAGGTATCACTATTGGGATTCTGTTCAAGAGGGAAAAAAATAGCCGCCCACGGAGTTTCTGTGAGCGAGTCATACTTGCCGTTTTCGACGACGCCGACAATCTCATAGGGCAGCTTGTCACCCCACACAAACCGGCGCCCAACCGAGTCTGCGGTTCCGAACATGGAGCGGGCGAACAACTCGTTCACGATGGCGACTTTCGGGGCCTTGGCGTCGTCGTGCCAAGTGAAATCGCGCCCATTCAACAAACGGGTCCCCGCGGACTGGAGATAGCCAGGTGAGATGCCAAAAAACTTTGCGCCGAGTGCGCTATTGGACGGCCGAAAATCGGTTGTACCCTCACGGTAAACGAGAGAACTGCTTCCGCCGGTGCCGAGCGGCGTCTCATCGATGATTCCGACCGAGGCAACACCGGGGATGCGGCCAACTTCCTCGACCATGCGCTTGCGAATTTGCGTGACCGAAGCACCGAAATGTCCACCCATGTGCAAATCTGTTTCGGCCAAAAGCACGCCTTGTGGCTGAAAGCCCAGAGGCGCGTGGAGCGAATGCTGCATTCCGCGCAAAGCGACAAAAGAGGAAGTGACCAACAGGGTGCAAAGCGCAATCTGAACGCCGAGGAGAAGATCACGAAGCGCAAGGCGACGAAAGAGGAATGTGCCGGCTCCACCGCTTTTCATCACCTGCGCGGAGTCCGTCGCCCAGACTTGCCGCGCCGGAATGAGGCCGCAGAGGATTCCGCTGCCAATGGAGAGAACCAACGCCACGAAGTAGACTTTCGGATCGGGAGTGACGGTCACATGAATCGGAAATTGCGGAAAGGGTTGCCAGCGCGTCAGCGTGTTCAGCAAGACGCTAGAAAACAGAGTTCCGAGGGCGCCACCGAGAACTGAGATGAGCATGGCCTCGGCAAGCAGTTGGCGGAACGCATTCCACCGACTCGATCCAATCGCAAGGCGGATCGCAAGTTCCCGGCTGCGGTCCGCGGTGCGTGCGGCAAACAGACTGGCGAGGTTCGCGCAGGCCGCGAGCAGAACCAGAAAAGCCAGGACCATGATTCCTGCCAAAAAAGATCTGGCCGGTCCGCCAAACATGTCAGCCATCAATCCAGGCTTCACCAGCCTCGCACTCAGGTCCTCGTCCACAGGATTCTGCCGCGCCAGTTGGCGCGCGATAGCGTTCAGGTTATCGGTGGCCTGCAGGGGCGTGACGCCCGGGTTGAGCTTTCCTAGAATCCAAAGATTGTGGGATCCCCGCCAGGAAAGGAAATCCGTTCCTTCGTCGTCCGGGTTATTGACGACGGGCATCCAGAAATCCGGCCACAAGAACAACTCAGTTCCATGAAACGCAGCCGGCGCGACTCCCATAACCGTGAAGGGATGCTTATTGATGTCAACGGTGGTCCCGATGACGCGGGGATCGGAATCGAAATGCCAACGCCAGAAGTTGTGACTCAAGATGATGTAGGGGGCGGAGTTGGGCCCGTGCTCGTCGCTTGAGTGAAAGAAACGGCCTTGGGCGGGCTGCACACCCAACATGTCGAAATAATTGCCAGAAACTCGGTAGTACCAGCATTTATAAGCGGCGTCTCGAGTGCTTAGCCCCCCATTCTCGATCCGGTAAGCCGCCATGTCGCTGAAGGTCGAATTCTGGTTCTTAAAATCCACGTAATCGGGATAAGACTGATTGTCGTTTCCCGGGGTTTTGTGCACGACGTTATAAAGCGCGGCAGGTTGCGGCACATCGAGAGGGCGCAGAACCAATGCATTCAGCACGCTGAACACAACGATGTTGGCGCCGATTCCCAGGATTAGTGTGATCAAGGCGGCGGCGGTGAATGCGGGGGATCGGCGCAACTGGCGCGCGGCGTAGCGCAAATCACGCCAAAAGGCATCAAAGGAGGTCGCCGCATCCATTGCCGTCATGCGCTCCCGCATTACCGTCCGATTGCCAAAGCGAAGCAGCGCATTGCGGCGAGCCTCTTCGGGTGACATTCCGGCAGCAATGTTGTCCACAATGCGCATTTCGACGTGCGCCTGGATTTCCGCGTCGATCTCCTGATGCAATTTCGAGCGGGTGAAGGTATTCACGATGCGGCGAAAGACGGACATGGCTCACCTCACGCGTACCGCAAAATGGCACGAATCCCTTTGACGAGCTGTTCAAAGCTCTTTTCCGCGCTTTGCAATTCTCTCTGACCGGCAGGAGTAAGCCGGTAGAACTTGGCTTTGCGGTTTGTGTCCGTCACTTTCCATTCGGACCGAATCCATCCGCTCATCTCCATGCGATGCAGAGCCGGGTAGAGCGAGCCCTCCTCGACACAGAGCAGCTCCTCGGAGGCTCTTTGGATGTGCAGCACGATTCCGTAGCCGTGCAGTTCTCCCATTTGCGAAAGGGTTTTTAAAACCAGGAGGTCGAGAGTTCCTTGGAGATCGTTTCTTGCCATGCGCCCCCACCCCTAGACAACTTGGTACGGCAAGAGCGTAACCCTAGAAGTAGAGGTATGTCAATACAGGGAAACCGTTGAATTCGGCTGAGCCAAACCTCACCTCCATTTGAAATCTTGTTTGCCTGCCCCTTCAAGGAAAAAGGCGAGGAGCAGTGCGCTTCTCGCCTTGAAACTCCATGGTGTGTTTTCGGTCGGAAAACAGCTCGAACGGAAAGGTTACGAGCCGAGACTGCTCAGGTCGTCTTTGGCCTGCTGTTCGGCGTTTTTGGTGGCGCCTTTAGCGTCCGCTTCAGGATTCATGGCGTGGATCGCCTTGTTCAAAGGCAGCGCTTTTTCTCCGTCGGCCACTTTGCAGCTGGAAACGTCGGCATTGGTATGCACGCCGGTCATTGCGGCGCTCAGGCAAGTGAAGTTCAAAGTCAGATTGTGGCTGGCGTGAAGCGCGGCGAGGCACTCGTTTAGAGCTGTGAATGCGGAGCAAGCTTCCGTGGCGTTGGAGTTCGCCGGCAACAGCCCTGCGGCCTGCAGCTTGGGCGTGAGTTTCTTCTCGAAGTCCTCGCGGCTACCGTTTGCATCCGCGGACTTTTTGTCTTTTTTCACCCATTTGATGGGATTGAGAGAATGTGCGCTCATCGAAGACTGCTTCGCGGCTTCCGACGCACCGGCGCCGGCTGGCCCTTGCGCGGCAGCATGCTGTGCTCCGATAGTGAGGAAAGCGGACAAACCTAGGGCAACGAGCGAGACCTTGAGAGCATTTCCTTTCATGTTGACCTCGTCGAGGATTTTTTGGAATGCGCGGAGAGGTAGTCGCATTCGGCCTCGCCTCCAGTAGGCCACGGAGAGGAGAAAATGCCGCGGGTCGGCTGGAAAGTACTCCCCGAATCGATCACGTTGTACGTCGGTACAGGTGGAATGACTGGCGGGTGGCGGGCAGGATTCTGCGAGTCCTACACCGAAAAAAGCAAGCCGCTAGGACCGATCAGGATTTCGCTTTTAGAACGAGACCGTAAAGCGTAAGGCCCAAGCCCCCCAGGAAAAGCAGCGGGCACAGATAACTCACGACCGCAGGTTGAATGGCGACGGGAATCTCCAGCGGTTTCGCATAACCTGCGGCAAAGTAATAGATCACGCCCGCAAGCAGCATGTATAGGAGGCCGCGGCGAATTTGGTGGCCGCCGGCACCGCCGGAGGCGCGGGCCAACCGTACCTCTGGCTGTATTTCGCGGCAAAAGGGACACTGGTTCAGCTGTCCGGCGATCCGCTTCCCGCAGAACGCACACTGCCGCATTTGCATAGCCTGATGTCCTATCGCGCTCATGAATTTCCCTAGGAATGGCCCCTGTTTCAGGCTAAACGGAGGCGTCGACTCGGTCAAGGTGTGGTGATGTACCTGCCAACAGCAGAATGAAAACGCGCCGCGCGCGTGCCTCTTTGCTAACAGATGCCCCAAGGGGCAGGCTTCTCAGCGAAGCCATCTGTGTTAGAAAGGAGCAAAGAAAATCGGTCAAAATTCATCTGCTTCAAAAAGCCACATCTACGATGAGCAAGGAGAAATGATGAGAGATCCATTCCACAAGGTGCTCGAGGCGCTTCTTTTTCTGGGGCTGGCATTCCTGCTGGGCAGCGGCGCCCCTGCTACACTGGCCCAAGAGAAGAAGGTGGCGCAAAGCAATGGAGTGGATAACTCCAAAATGGGACCGTATCGCGCCCTGGCTCAGCACATCTACGGCGATTTCCAGAAGGGCGACATCGCTGGAGCCGCGGCCATGGGCCGGGTGCTAGAGAGAGTCTGGGACAAAGCCGAAGATTATGGGGGCGACACGGCGCTTTCAAAGACCAATCGCAAGCTCTTCGACGAGATCGACAAGGCCATGGACGATTTCCTGTCGCCAATATGGGAAGGAAAAGCCAAAGCGCCGGATCCTGCCAGGGTCCGAGCCGCGTACAACGCCTATCTCGAAAAGTTGAAACTGGCGGATTAAGACTTCCTCGGTCCTAGGTTCCAAGCATGAAGAAAAAAGGAAAGAGGCCTCTTGAAAAGGCCTCTTTTTTCTTTGTGCGGGAATTTTCGGCTTCCTAGCAACTTGACGCGAGGAAGCCTGGAAAGTGGTTACCCTTGCCGAACCTCACAGTTCGCGAAGAGCGGTGGCTACGGGCAACCGCGCCGCACGAACAGCTGGAAAAAATCCACCCAGGACACCCATCACCAATGCAAAAACGATTCCCTCCGCGAGCAATCCGGGCGTGATTTTAAAGGCGAACGCGAGGTTTGAGAAGGTCTGAAAATTGATGGTACTGGTGGTCAAGCCGTTCAAGCGCAGAACCGCAAGGCAACCGAGAAGCCCACCGACAAAGGAGATCAAGAGCGCTTCGATGAGGAAGGAGATGACCACGGAAGGGCCGCCAAAACCGAGAGCGCGCATCGTGGCGATTTCCTTCCCGCGATCGGCAACGGCGGAATACATGGTATTAAGGGCACCGAAGACCGCTCCAATCGCCATGATAAAGGCAACGAAACCTCCAAGAGTAGTGATCAGCCTCGTCATGCTAGTGGATTGCTTAGAGTAATAGTCAATCTCGCGCGTGACATCGACGTTCAGTCGAGGGTCGGAGGTGAGGGCATCCTTCAATTGCGTGAGGGCTTCCGGAGAAGTGAGATGGACGGTGGCGGACTGGAAAAAAGTGTCGGGCCGGTCGTAGGCGGCGGCGAACAGATGCGCGTCGCCCCAAACCTCGGAATCGAAAGAGCTGCCGCCAGCGTCGAAGATCCCCACTACCTGCCATTCCATCTTGCCGAGCCGAGTTCTGTTGCCGAGAGTCAAGCCGGAGTATGTCTTATTCGCGTTTTTGCCCACGATGACTTCCGCCAGGCCGGGCTGAAACATGCGTCCCTGAACGATTCTGACATTCTTGCGGATCTCGAGCACATTGGAGGAAACGCCGCGGAGCTCCACATTCGCGTCGGTGCCCGTGGAAATCAATGGAATGGGCGCCATGAGCACGGCCTCCGCGGTCACCAAGGGGCCGTTAGGGCCGCGGGCGATCCCGGGAGCATCTTGAATAACCTTCACGGCATCCAGCGCGACTCCGCTGGTCATTTCTGAAGTGGCGCCGCCGCGGACAATAAGCGCGTTATCGGGTGAGCCCGACGAAACGAGTGTTGCGCGAAAGCCCTTGGCGAGCGAAAGCATAGCGACGAAAACACCTACGGTTCCGGCAATCCCTGCGACGGCCACGATGGCCGAAGCCCATCGCGCGCGAACACTGCGAACATTGTAGATGATCGGGATGGCCATGTCAGACCCTCCGCAGCGCATTCACGACGCGCATCCGCATGGCGCTAATCCCAGGAAGCAAACCGCTAACCACGCCAACAAAAAGAGCGAAGCCAAGGCCAAACGACAACATAGGCTTCGACAACAGCAGGGGCGGCAACAAGCCAGTAAGAGCACCGCTGATGCCTGGAATCATCAGCAGAGCCAAGCCGAGGCCGAGCACGCCGCCAAACAATGCAATGGCGGACGCCTCTGCTAGAACCAGGAAAAGGACGGCGCGATCAGAGACTCCAATGGCTTTCAAAACCCCCAATTCGGCTGTGCGTTCTCGGACGGAAATCGCCATGGTGTTGCCCGTAACCAGGAGGAGCGTGAAGAAAACGACCCCGCCGATGCTCAAGATAAGGAACTCAATGTTGCCGAACTGTTTGGCAAAATAACCGGCGAATGCGGACTCAGTTTCGGTTTTTGTCTCATGAGGGGAATTGGCGAATTTCTCGTCAATGGCCTTGGCAACTCGGGCGGCGTCATCCGGACTGTTGAGCTTTACGATGTACCACCCGGCCGTGCTTTTGATAACGCTGGGAACATTCTCGTCAAAGTATTTCCATTGGAGCCAGAATTGGCCTTGGTCGCCATCGGCTTTTTCGGTGTGATAGATACCGTCGAGGTTGAACTCCCAGATCGCGCCGCCGTAGAGCGTGGTTTTAATGGGGATGCGGTCTCCCACTTTCCAGTGAAACCGTTCGGCGAGTTTGGCCCCCGCAATGCAGCCCTGGCGATCTTGCGCAAACTTATTCCACTGATCGTCGGGAACCTTAAATTCCGGGTATACCTGACGGTGGTTTTCCACATCGATTACAAACTGAGGGAAGAAATTTTTCTCATCCTGGTAGACGCCGCCGAACCAGTGGTCGTGAGTGACAGCCTTGACACCCGGAATAGCCGCGATTTTGTCGTCGTAGGAGATGGGCATAAGGTTCATCAGGCCCACTCGATCGACCACGACCAGCCGGTCGGCGCCGGCGATTTCGACGCCGCGATTAAAGGCGCTTCGCACGACCGCCAAAAACGTAAATAGAACCAAGGCGATGGCAAAAGACCCGACCGTCAAAATCAGGCGAATCTTTTTGCGAAACAGATTTGCAAAGATCAGCCGGCTGAATTTCATGCTGCACCTCCCGCGAGAACGCTCTCGCGAGACGAAGTTTTGCCCTCGACCAGCACGCCTTTTTCAAGATGCAGCGTGGTGTGCGCGCGCGCCGCGACGACCGGGTCGTGCGTGACCATCAAAACGGTTTTGCCGTACTTGCCCACGAGCTCTTCGATGAGCGCCATGATTTCGTCGGCGCTCTTGCGGTCGAGGTCGCCGGTCGGCTCGTCGCAAAGGAGGAAAGTTGGGTCAGAAACAATAGCGCGAGCGATCGTCACGCGCTGTTCCTGACCTCCGGAAAGCTGCCGCGGGTAATGATGCATGCGGTCGGCCAGGCCGACGACGGCAAGCGCCGTTTCCACGTGCTTGCGGCGATCAGAGCCGGAAAGCTTGGTTAGCAGCAGGGGCAATTCGACGTTCTGATATGCGGTAAGCACGGGAATCAGGTTGTACATTTGAAAGATGAAGCCAACGTGGCGCGCGCGCCACTGCGTGAGCTTGCTGCCAGACATGTTTGTGATTTCATCGCCAGCCACGGTAATGCTGCCGGCCGAAGGCACGTCCAGGCCGCCGAGGAGATTGAGCAGGGTGGTCTTGCCAGAGCCGCTGGGGCCCATGAACGCGACAAAGTCGCTTTTGTCTACGTCCAGGTTGAGTCCCTGCAGCACCTGGATTTTCTCGCCGCCGCGGCTGTAGGTCTTGTTCAAGCCACGGACACGAATGAGGCTCTGCGAATCGCTTCGTCCATCTACTCGGATCATTCCTGGCTCCTATTGGCGGATTTCGACCTTATCACCATCATGCAAATTCTCCGGTCCCTTGACGACAACGGAATCGCCGGGCGCAAGGCCAGCCATCACCGCGATGTCTGTGCCGCGATCTATTCCAAGTCTCACCGCGCGGCGCTCGACCTTGCCATCGTGAAGCAGATACACAAAAGAATTGCTGGAGTTGGAGTCTGACCGCACAGCGTTTTTAGGGATAAAGGCGAGTGCTTCTGGACCTTTTTCCTTATCTTTGGCCTTGGGTTTTTCCGGCTCTAGGAACGCGACTTTTACACCCATGTCGGGGAGAATAAAATTGTACTTTTCGAGATTTGGAATCGAGATGCGAACTTTAACCGTCGCTTTTTGCCGGTCGGCGGTGGGAATAACAGTGCGAACCTTTGCAGGAATCTCTTTGTCGGGATAGGCATCCAGAACCGCTTTCACATCCTGGCCCTCTTCGACGCGCGCGATGTAAGACTCGTTGACGTCTACCTCGAACTCGTTCGAGTGCATATCGACGATCGTGGCAATGCCCGTACGGGTGAACCCTCCCCCGGCGGAGTTGGGCGAAACCATCTCGCCAACCTGGGCGTCTTTGGAAACGACGATCCCCGGAAACGGCGCGCGAATCACGCAGTTGTCCACCGCCTGCTGGGCCACCGCGATGCGCGACTGGGCGGCAGCCACTTGTTCCTTAGTGAGCGCGATTTTTGCGCGAAGGCTGTCGGCTGCGGTGCGAGCGTTGTCGAGGTCTGCTTGCGTTTGAATTCCGGAATCCCGCAACTGCTGGGTGCGCTTCAGTTGGATTTCTGCGTTGCGCAGCTGAACCACGTAATCCTCAATCGCCGCTTGAGAGGCATCGCGGTCCGCTTTAGCAGCTTCGAGAGCGCGCTTGTAATCAGAGTCGTCCAGCGTGGCCAGAAGCTGGCCCTCTTTGACGTGCGTCCCTTCGTCAAAATAAACAGCCGTTACACGGCCAGTGATTTTGGCGGCGATCGTGGCCCGGCGCCGGGGCGTGACGTAGCCGCTGGCGTTCAATGCCGTCTGGGGACCTTCGCTATTCGGCTTAGCGGCTGTGGCGACTTCCACGACCGGCTTCTGGTTGCGCAGAGCGAACGCCGTGGCCACAATGGCGCCAAAGATGATCACTGGAATCGAGGCGTACATCGCCTTTTTGCCGATGCCGGACTTGGTGCGTTGACCGTCATGAATGCGCAGAGACCCGAGATCGGGTTTTGCTGAATCGACAGGCATTGCCAAGGACTCTCCGTAATCGTTCAAGGCGGTGCTCCGTTTCGTTTTACGAATGACGCGGGTCTAAAATTACAGATGCAATCCGCCGGTTTTGGGGCACATTCATTTTAGCGCGGAAAAGCGTCTTTTTGAGCCTGCGTCAGCGCGGCGAACTGGCGGGAATACGCAAAACCAGCGCCTATGAAATGCTACGGAGCTGCTAACATATTGTACGCGATTGCCTTGATTTTGATGAGTGCTTGATTTTGATGAGCGGAAGATAACGGAGAAGCGACGCTGGGGCCTTGGCTTAGCAGAACCAAGTCTCCTAGCACCGCCGGCTCTATACAGAATCCATAAGCTGCAACTGCGCAGCGAGCAAACAATGCCGACACTTGGGGACCTGCCATGTGCCCAAATGGGCGGCTCCCCGAGGTCGAATCGGTCATCATTCTTGGGCTTATGACTTCTTGAGATGGGACTCCGTAATCCATACAAAATAAGAACCTTATGGTCTCAGTGGCGCGCGCGGCCTCTGCACTCGGAGAGCGCAAGCACATGGGATGCGCTGCCAAGGGCAAAGAACAGAAGCGCAAGCGGAGTTTCCGTCGGCGTTGGACTTGATTCCGGGAAGCGCGTGAAGGCGTTATTTCCGTGCGCCGCGGAGCCCGCACGAGTTTCGGCCACGACAACGCGATCATTCCCAAGAGCGAAACGTTCTTGGCAGGATTTGCTAGGGACCATGAATGGAAGCCGCTCCAACGCAAGGGTCTTGCCCCGTCAAGGGCCCAATAGGTTCTTGAAAAATCATTACTTGACAGTCCGCGCGCCGCGTTTTATGTAATGGGTCTCCGCAGGCAGTTCCCTGCCTTACCTCCTGCGGACGGGGGTCTCAGATGAACCCTACCCGCCGGGATTTTCTTAAGCTCACGACCGTTGGCGGAGCCGCGGCCGCGCTGTTCGGCTTCGACCTGAAGCCGGCCTACGCTCAGTTGCGGACACTGAAGATCGCCCGCGCCAACGAGACGCGTTCGACGTGTCCGTATTGCTCGGTGAGTTGCGGCATCATCATTTACACCATCGGCGACCGCGCAAAGAATGTGACGCCGCAAGTTGTTCATGTGGAAGGTGACCCCGATCACCCCATCAATCGCGGGACGCTGTGCCCCAAGGGAGCTTCGCTCGAGCAGGACATCTTGAACGAACGGCGTTTGTTAAAACCGCAAGTTCGCCGGCCCGGCGGAACCGATTGGGAAGACATTTCGTGGGACGATGCAATCAACGAAATCGCGCAGAAAGTTAAAAAGACTCGCGACGATACTTTCATCGAGAAAGATGCCGCGGGCCACACCGTCAACCGGCTCGAATCCATAGCTTTCTCCGGTGGCTGCACCGACACGAACGAATTCAACTATCTCGTCGTCAAGACCATGCGCTCGCTGGGGGTAGTGCACTTAGAAAACCAGGCCAGGGTTTGACACGGCCCCACGGTCTCAAGTTTGGGACCAACGTTCGGCCGGGGCGCAATGACCAATGGGTGGATCGACATCAAGAACACCGACATGATGTTGATCATGGGTGGTAACCCTGCGGAGAACCATCCCTGTGGATTCAAATGGGTGGTGGAAGCAAAGCGCACGCGTAACGCCAAGCTGATCGTGGTGGACCCGCGTTTTACGCGCACGGCTTCGGTTGCCGATTTGTTCTGCCAGATTCGCGCCGGCTCGGACATCGCCTTCCTCGGCGGCCTCATCCATTACGCCATCGAAAACAACCGTATCGCTAAAGACTATTTGCTCAACTACACCAACGCCGCGTTCGTGGTGAAGGACGGATTCAAGCTACCTGAAGATGGACTCTATTCGGGTTTCGATCCCGCTACCCAGACGTACGACAAGTCCACATGGAACTACCAGGAAGGCGGCGACTTGAGTGGCAAGGGCGCTGCCGCAAGTCACGCGGCGCCCGCGAAGCCTGCGCTCGGCAAAGACGGCAAACCGCTGCCGCCCCACCTACCCGAAAATGTGGCCTACGACCTGGCTCTGCAACACCCGAACTGCGTCTTCCAACTGCTGCGGAAGCAATACTCGCGATACACCTCGGATATGGTGGAACGCATCACCGGAGTGCCCAAAGGGCAGTTCGAGAAAGCAGCCGATCTATTTACTTCCGTCCGCAAAGACGGCGACACCAAGAAAGTGGCCACGATTATTTACGCCGTAGGCTGGACGCAGCACACGTCTGGAACGCAGACCATCCGCACCGCCGCGATGTTGCAACTGCTTCTCGGCAATGTTGGCCGTGCAGGCGGCGGCGTCAATGCGCTGCGCGGCCATTCGAACATCCAAGGTGCGACCGATCTTGCCGGCATCTTTGAGATTCTGCCGGGCTACCTGAAAGTCCCGGTTCCTGCGGATACGGATTTCAAGACCTATCTCGAGCGCATCACGCCCAAGTCCGCGAAACCACACATTTGGGATTCGTGGAACTATTGGTCGAACACGCCGAAATTTGCCGTCAGCTTGATGAAAGCGATGTACGGTGACGCCGCCACGAAACAAAACGACTGGGCCTTCCATTATTTGCCGAAAGTCGACCGCAATTACTCGTGGACCTACATCTGGGATGACATGTACCGCGGCAACGTCAAAGGTCTTCTGGCCTTCGGCATGAACGGTGTGGCCATCGGTCCCGACTCAAACAAGAACATCGAAGCGCTGAAAAAAGCCGACTGGCTGGTGGTAGGAGAAATCTACCCGGACGAAACGAGCGAGTTCTGGAAGTCCCCGGGAATCACGACCGATGAGATGAAAAAAATCCAAACCACAGTTTACCGATTGCCCTGCGCGGGTTTTGCCGAAAAGGACGGGACCTTTGTCAATTCCGCGCGTTGGCTGCAATGGAAGAACGCGGCTTTGCCTCCTCCAGGCGATGCCAAGGTTGACCAGGAAGTTCTGGCTCGTATTTTCCTGAAGGTTCGCGAACTCTATCAGAAGGAGGGAGGCAAGTTCCCTGACGCAATCTTGAAAGCAAGTTGGAGCTACACGAATCCTCTCAATCCTTCGCTTGCCGAGGTCGCCAAGGAAATCAACGGTAAAGCGCTGGCGGATCTGGAAGATCCCGTCACGAAGCAGCAGGTTAAAGCAGGCCAACAGGTTCCAGGCTACGCCTGGCTGAAGGATGACGGCACCACGATGTGCGGTAACTGGTTGTACTCCGGCTCTTTCACCGAAGCTGGGAATATGACCGCCCGCCGCGGAACGGAAGACCCTTCCGGCCTGGGCATCTATCCCAGCTGGGCGTTTTCGTGGCCAGCTAACCGCCGCGTCATGTATAACCGCGCCTCTTGTGACGTGGATGGCAAGCCCTGGGATCCTTCGCGTAAGCAAGTTTGGTGGAATGAAGCGACACAGAAGTGGGTCGGCAACGACGTGCCGGACTTCAAGGCCGACTCAAAGCCAAAAGATCACATGGGTCCATTCATCATGAATCCCGAAGGTGTGGGACGCCTGTTCGTTCCCATTGGCGCCGTGGCCGATGGCCCGTTCCCGGAACATTACGAGCCCATTGAAAGTCCCATCGACAATCCGCTGCACCCGCAGCAATCCAACAATCCGATCGTCAAAAAATTCAAGACCGATGCGGACAAATATGGCACGGCCAAGGATTACAACATCGTTTGCACTACCTACCGCCTCACCGAGCATTACCATTACTGGACCAAAAACAATCCTATGAACGTGCAGCTCGTTCCCGAACCGTTCATCGAAGTTCCTGCGGAACTCGCCGACAAAATGGAAATTCGCGGTGGTGAATTGTTGAAGGTCACGAGCGCGCGCGGCGTTTATAAAGCGAAAGCCATGGTCACCAAGCGGATTAAGCGAATGATGGTGGATGGCAAGGAAACCTTTCAGATTGGCATCCCGATTCATTGGGGCTACCGTGGCATTGCCGAAGACGAAGACAAAACCGCGAAGACCGCCGCCAACATTTTGTCGCCGACCGTCATCGACCCGAACGCGTGGACGCCCGAGTTCAAGGGCTTCCTCGTGAAACTCGAGAAAGCGTAGGAGCCGAGCCATGAGCCAAGCTACACTACGCGTTCAAAAAATTTCGGGGCATGCGGGCAGCGTTCCAGGCGAGGACACGCAGCGCGAATACACCGTTTGCAAGCTCATTGACACCACCACCTGCATAGGCTGCAAAGCTTGCGAAGTAGCCTGCATGGAATGGAACGACCTGCCTTTTGGCGAAACCGTCTTCGACAACACGTATCAAACCATGCCGGAGACGCGCTGGAATTACTGGAACCTTATCCTTTTCAATGAGCACGAGCGCGAAGACGGCTCGCTGCTGTGGCTCATGCGCAAGAACCAGTGCATGCACTGCGCCGAGCCCGGCTGTCTCGCGGCGTGTCCCGCTGATGGCGCCATCGTGCAGTACACCAACGGAATCGTGGATTTCCAGCAGGCTAACTGCATCGGTTGCGGCTACTGCATCACCGGCTGCCCGTTTGACATTCCGAAGATGAATCCGAAGACGCATCGCGTGTTCAAATGCACGCTCTGCACCGACCGCGTGAGCGAAGGACTCGAGCCGGCGTGCATCAAGTCGTGTCCCACGGGCTGCCTGCATTTCGGTTCGAAGGATGACATGCTGGACCTTGCGGAAAAGCGCGCGAAGCAGCTCCGCGAGCACTCCAATTTCCCGAACGCCGGCGTTTACGATCCCAAGGGCGTGGGCGGGACTGGCGTCGTGTACGTTTTACACGATGCGACGAACCCGGAAGCCTACGGCGGCTTGCCGAAAAACCCGCACGTTCCTCTGTCCGTGAAATTGTGGAAGGGCCCCCTAAAGTGGCTGGGCAACGTGGCCATGATCGGCGGCTTGGTGGGCTTGTTTGTGCACTATCTGCGATATGGCCCGAAATCCCGCGAAGAAGAAGACTTGGCCACAAAGCCGGAAGGAGGAAAGTCGTGAGTTCGTCAGAACAAATCATTCCTCACGGCCACGTTCTCCGTTACAACCTGCGCGAGCGACTGACGCACTGGGTTGCCGGAGTTTCCTACATTTATTTGCTTTCGACAGGACTCGCGTTCTGGTCGCCCTGGCTTTTCTGGGTTGCCGCTGCTCTCGGAGGCGCGCAGGTCTCGCGCATGCTTCATCCCTGGGCCGGTCTGATCTTCTTTGCATCCGTGTGGAACATGTACGCGATGTGGGCGAAGCAAATGAAATACACCGACGACGACCGCAAGTGGTGGAAAGCAGTCAAGTATTACAGCACAAATCAGGATGACAAAATGCCGCCCGCCGGTCGCTACAACGCCGGCCAGAAATTTCTCTTCTGGGGATTCTTCTGGAGCACCGTGGCGTTGTTGCTCACCGGCCTGGTGCTTTGGTTTCCGGAATACATTCCCTGGAACCTCCGCTTCCTTCGTTATCTTTCTGTTTTAATCCATCCAGCCGCGGCGCTGTTCACCATCGGCCTGTTCATGATTCATCTCTACATGGGCCTTTTTGCCGAGCGCGGCGCGTTTGGCTCCGTCATCCGAGGCGACGTCTCCATCGCCTTCGCCAAGCGCTATCATCCGGCGTGGTATAAAGAACTTGTGGGCGAGTCCCCCTCACCTCGCAAATGATGCGGGCACAAACCGGTGAGGCCGAATACGATGCACGCATTCGCCGCGCAGAAATCTTGAGTTCGCCGCGTTCCGCGGCAACCGAATTCCTGGAGTTTTACAAACACATCGCCTCGTTTCAAAAGCTGCTTCGCGCAAGCATCATTCAGGCTCATCAGGCCAACCCGAGCAGCCTTTCCTCAACCGAACTGCGCGTCGAACTCGACTTCACGGTGCTGCTCCCATATTTTCGCGGCTACCTTTCCGTCATCGAAAATCACGCTCCCCCCGCGCTCGCGGAATCCGCGCGACAGTTCGCGCTGCTCCCCACGGATTCCTGGATCGCAAGCCTAGAAGGGTACTGGCAGTGCGCTGGCGTATACGACCAGCAGGTCGGGGCGTTCGCGCAATTTCTTCCGCGCGCGTTCTTGCAACCGTATGCGGAGTTTCGCACCGAGTTGGCTCCACGCGCACCTCAAGTGACAACTCCGCGCTTGTGCCCGCTCTGCGGCTCGCGGCCCTTGCTCGGTGTGCTGCGCCCAGAGGGAGACGGCGGCAAGAGATTCTTGCTTTGCTCATTCTGCTCGCAGGAATGGGAATTTCGCCGGATCCTGTGCTCCACCTGCGCCGAAGAAGCCGAAGGCAAATTGCCGGTTTATATCGCAGAACAATCGCCACACGTGCGCGTCGAAGCCTGCGATACCTGCAAGTTTTATCTACGCACGATCGACCTGACTAAGGACGGAAACGCCATCCCCCTGGTCGACGACATCGCGGCCATTCCCCACTCGCTTTGGGCCAGCGAACAAGGCTATTCACGCCTGCAACCAAATCTTCTGGGCACTTAAGAAAGAGACGATTTCCATAAAACACCGTCAAACGGCGGAGAGGAATAAGATTCCTTCGTTCCTGGTCTCAAACACAGTTCCGCTGATTAGGAAAACGTCTGGCAAAGGAGAAGAGCCGTGAGAAAGGTATTCTTCCTGTTGCTTTTGCTGGGATTCGGCGCACGCCCCCTGGTTGGGCAAGATTGGTATGAAGGACTCTGGCAGGGTTACGACGGGGAGTGGCGGCACGTTTCGAGGCAATTAATCGCACTCGCCGAAGCCACGCCGGAAGAAAAATTCGCCTGGCGCCCCGCTCCGGGAGTGCGTTCCACCAGCGAAGTTTACATGCACATCGCCATTGCCAACTTTGGGCTGCTCGCCGTCACCGGCCCCAAAGTGCCGGCTGATTTGAAGGAAGGAATGGAGAAGTCAGTCACTTCGAAAGCAGAGGTGATCAATTGGCTGAAGCGGTCGCTCGACGCCGTAAAGCAGGCGCACCTCGCGGAAACCCCTAAAGATCTTGAACGCAAGGTCCGCGTCAACGGCCGCGACGCCGCGGTGGATGGCATGTACCTGCGCATCATTGTCCATGCCAACGAGCACATGGGCCAGCTCGTCGCCTACGCGCGCATGACCGGCGTCGTCCCGCCCTGGTCCGGCAACTGAAAAGGGTTGCTGCTTATCTCGATTTGTAAGTGAACGTCACTTTTGTTTCTTCATCTAGCACCAACGGCCTGACGAAGTGGTACGAGTTTCCCGCGCGCGGCACATCCACGTGCACGGGTAGAACTCCCGACACCCGCTGCTGCAGGCTGTACACGTTGGCGGACGTCGCCAACTGTTGTTGTTGCGCGAGCTTCTTGGCTGCATCGCGTTCAGCACGCCCGTTGAGCTGATACTCGGCGATGCTTTGGGCATTCACTGTAATCGCAGCGATTTCCGAAACACTACCGACTCTGAGCGAATACACACCTGCCACGGGCCGGCTACCGTCGTAAGTCGTTTGACTCGCGTACGCGTTGAAACCTGGAGAATTGACGGTGACCTTGATTTGGCCCGAGGACAAATTGGAAACGACCCAGCGGCCTGAAGAATCGGTCATGACATTGCGCACCGCCCCCGTCTCCATCTGATTCACCGTAATCCGTGCGTTAGCCACCGCTGCGCCGGTAGGGTCGACGACAATTCCGCCGAGTTGTCCCGGAAGCAAAGACATGGACTCGTAGTTGGCGACCGGGCCGGCCGTAGCCGTTCCAATGACATCGCCCTCAGCTTCCGCCCCTGAAACATCCTGCGAAGCGGGCGGCAGCAGGTTCGTGGCAATCGCATCTCCGCCAAAGTCCTTGACCTTGTATTGCTCCGGCAGAAACACTTCCCATTGCAGCAGGTCAATCGGCACATCCATCTTCGGCAAGGAAATATCCGAGCCGCCTTTCTTGGCGAATGGCGCTCCCGAGTGCAGGAACACAAACGACACGCCGTATGCGCCGCTCGGCCGGAAACCTGCGCGGAGCAGCGGCACACGGTTGCCGTCCGAACCTTCCACCGGTTTCACTTTTTCCCCGGCGACTTCGGCGGAAAGAATGCTCGCGCCTTGCGGCAAAGCCACCTTCAGAAACGGCTGCGCCTGATTTTTGACGGTGAGCTTCACTTCCGTCAGCGAGCGCCCTTCATTCGTGACCAGCGTGGTTACGATCGCCCGTTCGACAACTGCCGCGAGCACACTGCTGTCGGGAAACCTTGTCCACGCCAGCGCCAGGCTGGGTTGTTCATTTGGCTGCTTGTGGTAGCGAAACGCCGCTTGTAGAGGGAAACGTGACAGCGAGCGCAAATAAGGACTGGTCTCTTTGAAGTCCATGCGCTTCAGCCCGCCGCCTTCTGTTGTGGTCAGCTCCATGGTGCCGGTGCCCTCTACGAGAACTTCGCCGGTTTCACGCTGCGCGTTTTGGAAACTGAGAAACGGCGCGTCCGCTTTTGTATCGCTGAGCGGCTTTTCCATGGCAATCAGGAATTGATGGCTCTTCTGCGCAGGGGCTCGCACTTTCAGAATCAAAGCGCCTGCCTGTACTTCCGCAGACTCCACCGATGCTCCGGTCGCTCCCGTGACTTCGTATCCAGCGGGAATCGCCAATTCAAACTGCGAAGGTTCGCCTTGCACCACGGAAATATCCGCGAGTGCGGTGACACGAAGCTCCGCTTCATTCACCGTGATGAGAGTTTTTATGTCCGAGAGAAATCGCGCTTCTTTTGGCGCTGCGGGAGTGACGATTTCGCGCGTCGTCCACCAAATGCTCGCATTCTGTCCCGGAACCAGAGTGGCTTCGACCATGCTTTGGCCGTTTTCAGAGGTTCGCGAGGTAATAAGCCCCGGGCTGATCCGCACATTGGTGTGGTCGCCGGGAAGACTCAGCGTCAGACGAACACTGCCCGCAGCAGGAACGGGAAGTGTAAACAAAGCGCGGCCTGCTTCGATGCTCAGCGGCAGCCCTGCGTCCAGCGTCACCGCAAACTCCGCAGGTCCTGTCAGCACTGTGGTGTGCGTTCCGCCTTCGAGCTCGACCGGCAGATTCTTCCCTTCCTGCCGCGCATCGAGAATGGCCATGCCCGTGGTCAGCGGCACTTTGGTCGCGCCTTTGTGGAGGATCTCTCCTTGCAACTGGATGATTCCCTGCACCGACTCGCTCGCCACATGAAACTTCAGGTCCGCGCGCTTCATGGTGTAAGGAACGGGCGGCGTTTCGATTTTTCGCGACGGCTTGTTCGCCAGTTCAAGCAACCGGTTATATTCGTCCAGCGGAAGTGTAACGTTTCCGCTGGAAGGCACCGGCGGAACGGGGCCAGACTTCTCGGTGGCTAAAACAAATTGCGGAGACAGCAGCATTCCTGCCAATAAAGCGCTGAGAACCTTTTTCATTTGCCACCTGCCTTTTTGTCGCGTTGAAAACTGAGCACTGCCGACGGCACTTGATTTTCTTGAGTGAGCTCGGAAACCAGGAACAACGAGGGCCCAAAAGCCGGGAAGTCAACATGAATTGGAAGAATCCCGGCACGCTTTCCGGCCAGCGAATCAGCCTTGAATTTGTCCAGAAGCGCCTCGGTCGGATCCTGAGGGCGCTTGAGTCTCGATTCGTCTTTTACATCAGAATCCGACAATTGCGGGGTCGGCGGCGGTTGAGGAACTCCGGCTATTCCTCCCGCCATGCGAACCACCTTTCGTCCGTCTTCTTGTAGAACGAGGGCAGCAGAAACAGGGTTTTCATAAGGCGCGGAACGAAAAGCGCCCGGCTCAGGCGTCATCTTGAACAGTGGCGGGTGATAGAGCAGCAGCCCGGTGCGCGAGACTGGCAGGTCAAGCGCTGGCAAGGAGAGAGCGAATTGGCCCTTGTCATTCCACGCCGCCCCCCGCACGAGGTATACAACCTCGATTGCGAACGGCGGCGCCTCTTCTCCCGCACGCGCTTTGTCGAGCGGCAGCAACACGCTGCCATCCGGAGCTTGGCCAGGCCGTACCGGCCTCCCGGACAACGAGGCACTCCACAACGTGGCTCCCGCCGGCAAAGTGATTTTCAGGAAATTGCGTTGATTGTTTCGCACGGCGTAGCGTGCCTGTACGAACGTTTTTCCTTCCCTCGAGACGAGAACTTGATAGCGCGCCTCTTCCACATTGGCCATCAGCACCGCCTGAGGCGTGTACCGCGCGATGCTTACGCTGAGAGAACGAGCGACTTTCTCGCCGGTGCGAAACCGGAATGCTGCCAGTGAGGGCGCTTGCCGGTTCGCCACCATCTCGCCTAGGTCGGTAGCGTCTGCGCTCTCTAGTCCTTCGGTCTTAAGGTCTTTGATTTCGCCTGCGCCGAGTACTTCGACGGCCACGCCGCCCGTCTCCCGCTCCGCGTTCAGCAAGCGCAACAGCGGAACCCCGATTTCCCCTTCGCGCGGCGTGCGCGTTTCGCCGGTGATCACAAACCTTGCGGTTTGCTCCACTGGTTCCAGGAACGTGACCGAAAGTTCGCCGCCCTTGACTTCCCAATCGGCCACCATCGCGCCCAGAACCTGGTTAACGGTCACTTGGTCTGGAATCTTAACTTTCGCAACCTGCGCCTCGCCCTGCGTGACCTCCAGACTCACTTCTGCATTAATGGAAGTCGCGTCCTCGCCGAGCCCCAGAAGCTCCGTCAGCGATCCGCGCAAGCGCAACGGCTGCGTAGCGCGGTGGTCCTCCGTTTTTCTTCGCCAGATAAACGCCAGCGATTCGTTGCCGCGCCCATACGCCACCCACTTGCTTTCCGCTCCGGATTCGGATTTCTCCGAAAGCAAACCGCCGGTCAGCCGGAGGTCCACGCCCTGCCGCGGTAATTGCAGGGAGGCGCGCGTCACGCCGGAAGAGGCAGATGGAAGCGTAATGCTCTCTTCGCCCGCAGAAGACGCCACCGGCAGGGCAATGTCAAGCAGCAGCACCGCGCGGCCCGCATGCGAAAGCAGGGCTGAGAGTTGACTGCCTCCTTTGTTGACAGCGCCAGGAACCAATGAAACCAGCTTGCCATCCAGGCGCGCCTCGCGAACCAGCAGGCCTGCGGGAATGGGCACGCGCACCCAGCCATCCTTCAAAACGTCAATGGTCAGGGTGGCGCGACCTGAAGCGATTTCTATCGGGCCAGCCGATTCGCCCCCTGCAGTCGGCCGGACAACGACTCGTAAGTCGTAATCCACCCGCGTCAGCGTCGCCTCCACCGGAGGCGGTTCCGGCTCGCGCTCCATCGGGTACGCGCGCTCGTGCAGCGCGCGGTATTCTTCGACGGGCAAAACCACCCACCCGGGCGCATGATCGGCGTTCTGCGCGGCCGTATTCGGGACAAGAACCGAAAGCGCGGCAAATGCAAAAGCACAGAACACCAAAAAAACGCGTCTATTTTTCATGGTGCGAAGGATTTCGTATTGCTTCGACAGCGTTGGCATACACGTCTCCCTTTTCTCTCGAAGAGTAGCCGGCACGGTTATTTTTCTGGCGACCCGGGGACGGACGGTCTTGTTAGTCGCTTGAGATGACGCGTTTGCCGAAGAAGGTTGTCCGGTTTGCTCCATTTTGGAGTTCCTGGTTGCCCTGCCCGCCGAACGATGGCTTCTCCTCGGCAAGCGCGTCGGATATAGAACGAAACTCCGCCACTTTCTTGCAGGCCCTCACAAACGAGGTCGCGCCTTTACCCGCCTCGTAGCGCCGAAGGAACCTTTTCTCTGATCCCCGGTATTCATCTTTGCAAGGGCAAGTTCAGCCGTTTAGGACCATAATTTCGGCGATGACTTTGGCTCCCGACGAGGATCTGATGCTCCAAGTGCGCGATGGCGCAGGTGAAATGCTAGGCGTGTTGTTTGACCGCTACCAAGGGCCTCTTTTCAACTTTTATTCAAAGCTGACCGGCGACCGCACGCTCAGCGAAGACCTGGTCCAGGAGGTCTTCCTCCGCATCCTGAAGTACCGGCAGAGTTACCGCCCCGGGACGCCCTTCCGCGCCTGGGTTTACCAGATCGCTCGCAACGCACGCATCGACCACTTTCGGAAGTTTCCACGCGAGCGCGCATTTGATCCGGATATGCTGCCTCCGGTTCGCCCCACGGATTCCGCCCAGGAGCATCAAGAAGTCGAGCTTCTGCATCGCGCGCTTCTCCAGTTGCCTGAAGACAAACGAGAAATCCTGCTGCTTTGCCGCTTTCAGGAATTGAAATACGAGGAAATTGCCGAACTCTTGGGCTGCGAACTCAATACCGTTCGCACGCGCATTCACCGCGCCTTGCAGGAGCTTCGGAAATCTTTTCATCAACTCACGCAAGGCCCAGCGCCAAAGTCAGCCAGCGCCGCAGCCTCGGAAAATCTCCCTCCTCGAGGAGGTCGTCATGAAGTGTGAACAAATCGGCGAACTTTTGCCGGACTACCTGCAAGGCAGCCTGAGCCCTGATCAGCATCGCACCGTCAATGCCCATCTCGAACAATGTGCGGACTGCTCGGAAGAAGTGGCGGTGTGGAGAAAGCTTTCGCTGCTTCCCGTCGAGCAGCCAAGCCCCAGGTCTCGCGTGCGCTTTGAAGCCATGCTGCAGGCCTATCAAACCGGCCGTTCAAATCAGCCCCCGAGCAATTCACGATGGAGAAAGCTTTTCTCACCGTGGAACGTGCTCGGTTGGCTTAGCTCGCCTCTCGGTGCCGCCGCCTGGAGCGCCGCGCTTCTCGCCATCGGCGTTTTTGCGGGGTTTCATACCGTTAGTCCTCCGAAGCCCCCGTCTCCTTCGCCAGAGTTGGCGCAAGTGGAAGCCGAACTGGCGAACACGAAACAATTGGTCGTGCTCTCCATGCTTCAGCAGCAATCAGCCAGCTCGCGGCTCGAGGGAGTCAACTTCACCACGCGCGAAGAGCAGCTCAATCCGCAGGTGCTTTCCGCTCTGCTTCATACGTTGCGTTACGACCCGAGCGTGGATGTGCGCTTGGCCGCCCTCGATGCCCTGGGCCGCCACTCCGCGCAACCGCAAGTGCGCAGCAGCGTAGTGAACGCTTTGCAGGAACAGCAGTCCCCGCTAGTCCAAGTGGCATTGATTGATCAGCTCGTGGAATGGCATGACCGCGAAGCCAAATCGCGCCTGGAAAAACTTCGCCAGTCCCAGGATCTCAATCCCAGCGTGCGCCAGCACGCCGATTGGGCCATCAGCAAATTGAATTAAGGAGGAGACCATGCAAAACACGCGCTTTCTCGCAGCCCTGACGCTTTGCACTTTGTTTCCGATTTCCTTGAAGGCTCAGTCGGTGACTCCGATACCGTTTCCGCAACCGAGGCCGTTCCCGCAGCCGGTCACACCTATTGCGCCTATCCACATCGAGCCCTCTGCTCACCTCGAGCTGGCGATGAATTTTACCGCGTCCGACCGCGACCTCCCCGTCGAGGAGCAGGAAACCATCCAGAAGTCCTTTTCGATGTCGGGTGCCACCCATCGATCTCTGGAAATCGACAACGTCTGGGGCTCGGTCGAAGTCGTCGGAACAAGCTCGGATCAGGTTCAACTTACGGTCAACAAATCCACCCGGGCAGAATCGAAAGACAAGCTTGAGCAAGCTCACAAAGAAGTCACTCTCGACATCACCGAGCAACAGGGTCTTTTGAAGTTTTACGTCAACGGGCCTTTCAGGTGCCATTGCGACGATGGTTGCGGCCACCGCGAATTCGAGGGCTACATCGTGAAGATGGATTTCCAACTCCGCGTCCCTCGCGACATAGACATCAAAGTCAAAACGGTAAACGAAGGGCGCGCCGTAGTGCGTGACATTAACGGAAACTTTCTGGTGCGCAACGTCAATGGCGACGTCGAAATGAGCAACATCGCGGGGTCAGGAACCGCTAGCACCGTCAATGGTCCCGTGAAGGTCTCTTTCCGCCAAAATCCGCGGGAAGCTTCAGATTTTAAGACCATCAACGGGAATGTGGAGCTGCGTTTCACCCAAGGACTTGCCGCCGATTTTCGCTTCAAAACCTTCAATGGCGGCATCTACAGCGATTTTCCGGTTGCCGCTTTGCCGGTGCGCGCCGTTCAGGAAGAGCACCACGGCGGGAAGTTCGTCTTTCGCGCAGACCGCTATACCGGTGTGCGCGTCAATTCCGGCGGCCCAGAGATCAAGGTTGAAAATCTAAATGGAGACATTCGCATTCTTGAAAACCATGAATAACCAAACCCAGCGGTTCCCGTCTCTTGTTGTGGTTCTCGTCTCTTGCGTGGCGCTTGGCGCTGCACCCGCCCGTGCCCAGGCGCAGGAACAATCGAGTCCGGACCGGGTCTCCTACGTCACCGATCCCACTAGGCCCGTCTTGGTGAAGGCGAGCCTGGTGAACGGGGGCATCACCGTTAAGGCCTACGACGGCAAGGAAGTCATCGTCGAGGCGCGTGCTCGCATTCGCGAGCGCGAATCGTCGCGCTCCGAGTCCAACAGTATGAAGCGTATCGTTGTCTCTTCCACCGGCCTTTCTGTCGAGGCGGAAAACAACGAGGTGCACGTCAGCACCGATTCCTTTGCGCGCCCCATCGACCTCACCATCACCGTGCCCGTTCACACGTCACTCAAGCTGAGCGCTGTGAACGACGGCAGCATCGTCGTCACTGGCGTCGATGGAGAACTAGACATCAACGATGTCAATGGTTCCGTCACGCTGAATAACGTCTCGGGAAGCGCTGTTGCCCATGCCCTGAATGGACGCGTTCTGGTTACCTTCACTCGCATCAATCCGAAGCCGATGGCTTTCAGTTCCCTGAACGGCGACATTGACGTGACCTTTCCCGCCGATTTGAAGGCCAATCTCACGCTCAAGTCCGATCGCGGTGAGATTTTCAGCGATTTCGACGTTCAGGTTCAAGCGTCCGCTCCGAAGCAAACCGTCGAGGATGGCCGGAAAGATGGCGGCAAATACGTGGTCAAAATCGACAAATCCGTCCACGGAACCATTGGCGGCGGCGGTCCTGAAATGCAGTTCACCAATTTCAACGGTAGCATCTACATCCGCAAGACAGGAGCCGCCCGCTGACACGCAGGTGATACAGAATTACCGTGCGGTGCCAATAAACGCAGGCGCCGCACGCGTGCGCTCCTCACTTCTTAATGAACAGAACACAGTAATCGTTCTCGGGCCAGTCATTTACGACTTTTTCCATTTGCAGGCCGGCGGCAGTCAGTTCCTCGATCACAACTTTTTGCGGAATGCCATGGCCGCCGCGGTTGGCTGGGACGCCTTCGACGGGTTCAAGTCCCGAGCGCGCCGGAAAATCAATAATCGCCAGCCGCCCACCCGGCTTCAGGGACCGCACGATATTTGCATCGAACTCCACCGGCTTCGTCAAGTGGTGATACACACGCCGTAAAAAAATCGCGTCGCAGCAGGCTGTCGGCAGATTTGTGTCCGCTTCTTTGCTCTCCACGACGACCACGTTTTGCAACTTTCGCTTGGCAACTTCGCCCTTCAGTTCCTCAACCTTCTTGGTGTCAATTTCGGTCGCATACACCTTACCCGTCGGGCCGACATGCTCCACGGCGGCAAAGGAGTAGATTCCATCGCCCGCCCCGATGTCTGCCACAATGGTTCCCGGCTTCCACTCCATCAACGCCGCAAGCCGTTTGATTTGGTCTGCGGCATTGCCATTCGCCCGGAGAGCGAACCCTGCCGCGGCAGCGCAAACCAAAGCCAGCAAGCCTAGCTGTTTCCACGGTTTCCTATTCATCGTCTTGGCCCCCCTACGCCTCTAGCCTTCTGACGCACGCTGGGAATTGTCGTTTCACTGACTCCATTTGGTGGGCGTGCGGACCCAACGGTGCGGTCGCAGCTGCTCGTGAAGCGTGTCAGGCAGCGGACCTTTGTCGCTGGCAGCGAGGTTGGCCTCAACGTTTCTTCGCTTGCGCATGCCCGGAATAATCGTGTGGGCGTCGGGATTGTTCAGGATGAAGCGCAAAGCCATTTCGGGCATGGTCATACCGTCGCTTAAGAGCGGCTTGAGGGCGTTGGCGCGCTCGACGCTGGCTTTGAGATTCTCTGGAACGAAATAAGTGCTGCGCCAATCACTGGTAGGCCACTTGGAATCAAGGGTGAGCGTGCCGGTGAGAGAGCCTTCGTCGAACGGCACGCGGGCGATGACGGCAACGTCCTTTTCGCGGCATGCGGGGAACAGTTCGTCTTCTGGATTTTGATCGAAGATGTTGTAAATAACCTGGACGGCGTCAACGCGGCCGGTGCGCACGGCGCGGATGCCATTCGCAGGCTCCCAGCGGTTGAGGCTGAGGCCAACGGCACTCACTTTGCCGCTGTCGCGCAGCTTTTCGATGGCCCGCGAAATCCGATCGTCGTCAAGCCAGCCGTCTTCCCAAGTATGCAGCTGAATCAGATCCAGGGTATCGACGCCAAGATTTTTGAGGCTCTTGTCCACGTACTCGAAGATGTAGTCAGGTGGGTAGCTGTCGTCGAGGGAGTATTCGGGGCGGGAAGGCCAGCGGCGGTTTTTTGGCGGAACTTTGGTGGCAACGTAAAGCGTCTTGTCGGGCCCTCCTGCCGCCGAGTTGCTGTGGTTCGCGCGGAGAGTTTTTCCGAGGAGATGCTCGCTATGTCCGTCGCCGTAGGCCCAAGCGGTGTCAAAGAAATTGCAGCCGAGATCGATGGCGCGCTGGAGCGAATCGAGCGATTCTTTGTCATCGGAGCCGGTCCAGCCGCCCATGCCCCACATGCCATAACCAATTTCGCTGACGTTCCATCCAGTGCGGCCAAATCGGCGGTAGCGCATGTGCGGTCTCCTCAGTTCAAACGAACTTTGTACTTGTCGGACAGGCAAGCAGCGGATCCCCTGATGGGGGTGATTTTCACGCGGTCTGTTTGAGGGCGCGCTCGACAAGCGTGAGGCAGCGCTCGGCCTGTTCGCGCAGCATTTCTTCTTCTTCGGTCACTTCGGTTTTCAGGCTGTGGAGCTCGTCGGCAATAGCCAGGGCGGCGAGCACGGCGAGTTTTTGTGTGTCCACGATTCCAGTGGCTTCGGCGATGGCATGCATTTTTTCGTCCACAAACTTCGCCAGCTTTTGAACGTACTTTTCCTCCAGTTCCCCACGGATGGAGTAGACCTGGCCGAAGATTTGGACTTTTACCGATGCGCCCATGGAGCAGGATTCTAGCGCACAGCCGCGTCGCGGCGGAATTTTATTCTTCAGCTGGCGCGGAGTTGAGCAGCGTGACGATCTTCGAGGATGAAAATAATCTTTCCGGCGAAATGATTGATCTGGGCGTCGGTCAGAGTGGCTTCGCGGTTCTGCAGGGTCACGCGAACGAGCAGCGAGTATTTTCCGGCGGGAACGTTTTTGCCGCGGAACAAATCCACGGCCTCGATGGAAGTGATCTCCGGGATGTTGAGTGACCGGATCGATTCGGAAATCTGGGCGAATGTGATTCCCTCCGCAAGTAACAGCGAGAAATCACGTTCCACGGCAGGAAAGCGCGGAAGCGGTTCGTAGCGGCGCGCGTCCTTCGCTGCCTCCATCGAAGTGTAAAGAGGATCGAGTTCGATTTCCGCGAGAAAAACGTCCTGGCGTAATTTCAGCCGATCGGCAACGCGGCGCGCAAGTTGCCCCGCGATGCCAACGTCGGCGCTGCCGAGCTGCACTTTTCCGCGTTTGGCGGCGTGCAGCCAGTCCGGGCCGCCGTCGCTCCACGCGACTCCGCGAGCCTCCCAGCTATCAGACAGCTGACCGATTTCGTCGAGAGCACCTTTCAAGTCGGCAAACGAAAAATCGCGCGGAGAATCGTAGAGACCTTTTTCGCGGGCTTCACCGGTTGCGCCGAGGGTGAGCACCGGCGTCTCGACGGATTTGTCTCCCTGCAAACGATATTGGCGCCCAATTTCGAACAGACGCGCATGGCGCTGCCCGTGATTGAGGTTCCACTCGAGGGCGGCAGCCATAGTGACGATACCGGTGGACTTCAGCACGCTCGCTTCTTCGGAGAGCGGATTCGCAAGGCGCGCTGGAGAAACTCCTGCGGGGCGGAAAAGGGCGTCCCGCTCCTCGGCAACGTGCGGAATGGTGACAATTTCGCGGTAGCCCAGACCTATGAGGCGCTCGCGTAAACGTGTTTCCGCTTCGTGATGCGCCAGGCGCGCGGCCCCCTGGCGCGCGGCGGGCAAACGTGGAGAAAACTTGTCGAGGCCATGGATGCGAGCGATTTCCTCGATCAAATCGATTTCGCGCTCGACTTCCGCACGCCAGGAAGGCTGCGTGCACTCCCAGGTCGCGAGGAGCGAGCCTTCCGCGCCGCGATTCTGATCCACGCGAATGGGAGCAAAACCGAGCGCGCCGAGGCTGGCTTCAATCTGCTTGTCCGGGACGTCCGCGCCCATAATACGAAGAAGTTCCTTGCGAGTGACTTGGATTTTCTTTGGCGCGCGCTTGCCGGGGTATACATCGACAACACCGGCAAGCAGCTCGCCGCCGGCAAGCTGAAGAATCAGTTCGGCGCAGCGGCGCGAAGCGAGTTCCGCCATTTCCGGATCAGCGCCGCGGCCAAAGCGCGTCGACGCTTCGGTGTGCAACTTCAGGAAGCGCGCGGCGCGGCGAACCGGGACCGGTTCGAACCAGGCGCACTCAATCAAAACATTTTTTGTCGAGAAGGAGATTTCCGTTTCCGCGCCGCCCATGATTCCGCCAATGCCAATGGCGCGCGAGCCGTCGCCGTCGGAAATCATGCAGACACCGGGATCGAACTCCCGCTCGACGCCATCGAGCGTTCGCATTTTTTCCTTGGGTTTCGCTGCCCGAACGACAATCCGGTGGTCGCGGACTTTGTCGTAATCGAAGGTGTGGAGCGCGTGGCCTAATTCGAGCATTACATAATTCGAAATGTCCACGACGTTGCTGATGCTGGCGACACCTGAAGCTTCCAGGCGGTCCTTCAGCCATTTTGGCGAAGGCTGAATTTTCACATTGCGAATGACCCGCGCTGTGAAGCGGCCGCAAAGCTCGGGCGAATGAATTTCGACTTTGATGGCATCGCTGGCTTTGGTTTTACCTTCCGCGGGTTTTGGCTGAACAGATTTCAGCGGCAGTTTGTAGATCGCACCGACTTCGCGGGCGATGCCGAGGTGACCGAGGCAATCAGGGCGGTTGGAGCCGACTTCGGCGTCAATGACCGCGCCGTGCGGGCCGTCTTCGACGTTGCCAACGTTCGTGCCGGAAAGAGCGAGGCGCGAGGCAAGCTCCTGCGGCGGCGCGGCGACATCGACGAAGCTTTTCAACCAGTTGTAGACGACTTTCATGAATGGTTCGGTTCTAAATTCCTGCTCTAAGCCCTAAGAAACATCGCCCGGCTGGAGCTACCAAGGCAAACCAACGACCCTGCGCGTCATGGGAATTGTTTCAAGAAGCGCACGTCGTTTTGAAAAAAAACCTGGATGTCATCAATGCCGTATTTCAGCATGGCCAGGCGGTCAATGCCCATGCCGAACGCGAAGCCGCTGACTCTTTTGGCGTCGTAATTGACGAAGCCGTAGACGGCGGGATCCACCATGCCAGCGCCAAAAAGCTCGATCCAGCCCGCGCCCTTGCATTTCGAGCAAACGCCTCCACCGGCGGCGGTTCCGCTGCCGCCGCAGAAAATGCAGGAGACGTCGAATTCGACAGACGGCTCCGTGAACGGAAAATAGCTGGGGCGAAACCGCGTTTTTACTCCTCGGCCGAAAAACTGCTTTACGAAATATTCGATGGTGCCGGTGAAATCGCAGAAGGTGATGTCCGTGTCCACGGCAAGGCCTTCCACTTGATGGAACATGAAAGAATGCGTGGCGTCGGGATTGTCGCGGCGATAGACCTTGCCGGGAACAATGACTCGCACCGGCGGCTTCTGCTTTTCCATCGTTCGAATCTGCATCGGGGAAGTGTGCGTGCGCAGCAGAAGCGGCGTCGGCGCGCCTTTCGGCAGGTCCATGTAAAACGTATCCATGTCATCGCGGACGGGATGAAACTCGGGAATGTTCAGCGCCTCGAAGTTGTAGTAAGGCGACTCAATTTCGGGGCCCTCCACAATGGAGAAGCCAATCGAGAAGAAGATGTCCTCGAGTTCCTGAAGGACCTGGCGAATGAGGTGATGCGAGCCGATGGGATGAATGACGCCGGGAAGAGAAAGGTCCACACGCCCGCGGGCCAGAGCGGCTTCTTCGGAGCCGGATTCAATGGCCGCCCGGCGCGCTTCAATTTGCGATTCGACATGCGCGCGAAGTTCGTTCAGGTGTTGCCCTACAAAGCGCTTTAATTCCGGAGTAGCGGGCTTGAGCCAATTGTCGGTGACTTGTGTAAGGAAGCCGGACTTGCGGCCGAGCCAGCGATCACGGAAAAGTTTCCAACCCGATTCATCGTGCGCACAAGCACACTCGTCGTCGAAGCTTCCGCGCAGATCGGCGAACAGCGCCGTAAGCTCCTCGGGCCGAGTGACGCCAAGGTGGACGAGAGGCGACGCCGTCTTGTTTTCTTGTGGCTTCATCGCACTTGACCAGAAACCCCGCGAGGACGCGGTGGAGCGCGTCCAGCCGGAGCTTCGACCGTGTGAACCCGAAGTGGCCTCGAAAATTATGCCGTTTTCTTTTGCGGCGCGCCGGCGGCAGCTTTAGCTTTTTCCGCCAGCTGTGCGAAGCCGGCGGCGTCCTTGACGGCGATATCTGCGAGGACTTTGCGATCTAGCGTCGCCCCTGCGGCTTTGAGGCCGTGAATCAACTGGCCGTAGGTCAAGCCGTTGAGCCGCGCGGCGGCGCCGATACGCTGAATCCACAAGCGGCGGTACTGGCGTTTCTTGTTGCGGCGGTCGCGGAAAGCATAACGATCCGCACGATTGGCCGCTTCCTGAGCAGACTGGTAGAGCTTGCTCTTGGTGAGGAAAAAGCCTTTCGTCCTTTTGAGGTACTTCTTGCGCCGAGCCCGGCGCTTGGTGCCGCGTTTTACGCGTGCCATGGGTTTTGCTCCTTCGATTTAGCCCGAGCCCGCTCCATTTGGTCACCTAGCGATTTGGAGAGCGGGCGAAAGCCTGGCCTCCAGAAACCTGCGGCGCCGCAAGAACGAGCTCCACTTCAATTTGTCAGGAAACAAAACGAGCTGCGGAGACGCGCAGAGGCGCGTTGCGCAACGGGTTTGTTTCCGGTTGGTACGAGCAGGCATCCTAGCGCGACCGCGTACCGGCCATGCCGCGTGTCACCCTCGAAACGCGGACCATGCCAGGCTTAAAGCCCTGCCCTGCAAATGTCCCCGACTTTCGTCGGGCGATTCGGCCGGCAGGCACCCGTGAAGCGCTGCCTGGCACGAAAACCGTTTTGAACGTTGGAACGTTTCAACGCTCAGGAAAATCTAGCCGTATGGCAGCATCTGCTTGATGCTGGCCACATCGGATGGGCTGACCGTCGTCAGCTTCTTCAGCTTGCGCATGCGGCCTGAGGCCTTCAGGCCAGTAAAGTGCCGCTTGGCCGTATGGCCGCGCAGAATTTTGCCGCCCGCGGTGACCTTGAAGCGCTTGCGCGCGCCGCGATGGGTCTTCAACTTCATTTTCGGTTTCGAAGCGTTCCTTGGCATTGCGAAAGCCTTTCTTCTCTAAATGCGTGTTGCGCTCTCAGCGCATCCATGCTGCCATCTTGTTTCAACCGGGCCGCAGCAGGGCGGCGCCCCTACAAAACCGATCTGCTGCGTTACTGCGCCTGCGGCGAAGCCGTCTGTCCCACAGACCGAGTTGCCCCAGCACCTTTCTTGGGAGCTAAGAGCGCCACCAGAACGTTGCCTTCCATTCGCGGCATGGTCTCAATCTGCCCCTGGTCCCCAATTTCCGTGAGCAGGCGTTCCATCTTGGCGCGGCCCACTTCCTGGTGCGCCATTTCGCGGCCGCGATGAAAAATCATGGCGCGCACTTTGTGCCCATCGCCGAGGAAGCGGATGATCTGATTCTTGCGAACCTGATAATCGTGCTCCGCGGTGTTGGGCCGAAACTTGACTTCCTTCAATTGCGAACCGCGGCTGCTCTTGCGCTGTTCGTGAGCCTTCTTGTTCTGCTGGTACTGATATTTCCCGTAGTCGGTGATTTTACAGACCGGCGGGTCGGCGGTGGGCGAAATCTCCACCAAATCGAGGCCCCGTTCCCGCGCCAGCTTCATGGCCTCGAAAGGTTGCATGACGCCGAGCTGCCCACCCTCTTCATCAATCACCCGGATTTCGCGCGCCCGGATGCGCTCGTTTACGCGTGTGCGGTCACTCGGCCGGAAGTTACGATCAGCGATAAATCCCCCTCAAGAGCGATAGGCACCTGCTTTCCCAGGATTGACCAGGAGCCGGCCCCAAAATGCACAAACACCGGTCCACGGATGAAACCACACCGGGGACGGGCTACAAAGTATAGCATGGCCGACGCGTTGCCCTGCAATAGCGCGGGCCGAATAAGGCTCTGGTTCTGGATCCTCGGCCGACCGACCCATGACCGCAGGTTCCGTTTACAGTTCCGGGCACATCGTCCGCTTCCACCGAGCAGAGTTCCATGTCGTGAAAGCCATTTGGAAGCGTTTGGTCAAGTTCATCAAGGGTCATGGCTTGGCCTCAAAATCCTAGCTGGTGATGGACAATTGGCCCTTGGGCCCGCGGATTGTGGCGTGAAGGGAGGCTTCCCTAGCCGCTAGGCTCATCTTGCTCAGGTCGAGTTCGACGCGAGATGCAGCGTGCAAGAAATCTTCGGTGTCTGGAGTGTTTACCTCGAAGCGCTCTAGCGTGCACCCCGTGGGCCCATCCTTCGACGGATGCACGGAATCCCTGCTCCACTCAATGAAAAACGGAAGCAGGCCGCCATGGTCGTCTTTGAGCCGTAGCGCCTTCCAGTGAAGGACCGTGCCATCCGGACGCTCGCGTGAGCCCGGCTGCGGGCCCTCAAATTCAATTCCACTGTGCTTCAGTCGCTCGGCGAATTGGTCCAAATCGTCGCGATGCGCGGCCCAGCCGACGAGGCGCGGCTGTTTGAGCTTTGTAATGACGGAATATTGCTCGGCGCCCGACTGCTTGGGATCTGGCGCGATTATCTCCAGATAGCGGCGCGTGCCAAGCGCGAGAAGAGCGTTCTGTGTTCCCCGGCCGGGATGGACGCCGCCAAAAGCAGCGCGCACACCGGTGTGTTCTTCGACGAACGCGATGCCATGTTCGAGGTCATTACAACCGAGAAGAATATGGTCAAGCAAAGACGGAACCTGCTCCGCTCCCCAGCAGAGAGAGGGCGCGATGGCCGCCCCCGCGGTAAAGGCGAGAAAGGTTCGACGCGAGATATTCCCCATTGCGGTCTGCTCCTTCGATCGAAGATTACACTCTTGCACCTATTTTGGAGAATGTGGGCGGCGGAATCTCGCCCGCGCTAAGCCGCTTTGGGCTTATAAGCGCGAATATAAGCTCGTCGGCTCTGGTATTCCACTTCCGGAGCATAGGGATTGCGCTCAAGCGAGTCTTCAATTGCAAAACCGGCGAAGCCAAGATAGCGCTCGACCTCTTTCCGGGCATAGAGGACGAGATCCAGCGAAACTTCCTGGCCCCAAAGATTTTCTTCGCGCAAGACTTCCAGACCGATGTGAAAAGCGAGGAAGAGGAGGCCGCCGGGATTGAGCACGCGAAACATTTCGCGAAGTGCCTGGAGAATGTCGGTCTTGGGAATATGCACGATGGAGTAGAAGGCCACGATCGCCGCCCAGGCGCCGTCTTCCACCTCGAGCGCCAGCATGTTGCCTCGCTGAAATTCCATGACGGGATTCAATTTCCGTGCCTGCTCAATCATCCCCGGAGAGAGGTCGATGCCGAAAACGTCCACGCCGCGGTCGTACAAGTAACGCGCTACATGTCCCGGGCCACAGCCGAGGTCGCACACGCGGCCAGCTCCTTTGAGGCGCCCCGCGAATTCATCAAGCAGCATGCGGTCGAGCGGCTTGTGCTCCAGTTCACCGGCGATTCTCCGAGTGTATTCCTCTGCGATGTGGTCGTAGCTGCATTGGCAATCCGAAAGCTTTTGAGGATCCATGAGCACCCTGGCTTAAGCGTAACAACTCCTTACGGTCTTCCCAATCCCTTCCCTGGGGTCATCCACAAAACTGCCGCCAGGCACGCTAGGACCGCGACAAAATAAACGGTGATTGACGGGCTGGGTTGCGGCGGCAGATCCTTGGTGAAAAGTCGATAGATCATTCCTGCGGCCACCAGGAAAAAGATTCCCTCACCGGCAAACAACCAAAACAGCAGGCAGGCCGCCAGGAGAACAAACCGCTCGGACTTGGCCAGGGCCTCCACCGCTTGACTGCCGTCCAGGACCCAAACGGGAGTGAGATTCAGAATGTTAAGACCTGCCGTGGTGCGGGCCAGAGCTGCCCAAAGTCCATTGCCCGTGCGGTACCAAAGCAGCCCACACACGGCAGCGCCGACAAACCCTGCCAACGGCCCGGCGAGACTGACGGCAGCACGCGTTTGGCGCGTCACTCCAAGCGCCTTCCAGCGAACATACGCGCCCAGACCAGGAAGAAAGACCGGCATATCAGCCGGCAAACCGCGACGCCGAATGTCAATGTAGTGCCCCATTTCGTGAACGAAGACGAGAATCGCGAAGCCAATGCCAAACGCGGCCCCGAACATCGCCCAATACAGGCCCATAAACGCAAAAAGGCTGAAAATAAACTTCAGTTTGAAAATGGCAAGGAGAAACGTTTTGCTCTTCGCTAGGACAATGGCGATAGGGGCGAGCGGTCCCAGCTTCCGGGCCCACGCGTGAGTGTGCTCAGGAGGTCGAGCGGCCTTCGCGGCAAGCTCGAGTTTGCGAACCTGCTCCTGAATCCAGTTGGCTTGAGTGGAAGTTGGCGGCAGAAGAGGGAGGGCCTTGAGCCATTCTTGTTTTGCCAGAAGAGGCTGCTCAGTTTCAAGGCCTTTGGCGCGTTCTGAGATGCGTATTAGGTCCTCGCTGTGAACCAAACAATGACACTGATCGCATGCGAGAGCGCCCAGCGGCAGGTTTGCGCCGCAATTATGGCAATTGCGGATGGGTTCTCGGAAGTCGTTGGGCACAGTTTGTCCGAAAAAGACCGGTCAGGGTGTTGCGGCTGGCGCGGAAGGACTCTGCGAAACAAAAGGCCCAATAATGTCGATTTTAGGGCCTGCAGTAAGTTGCCAAGCGATGCGAATCCCCACCAGCAAAATGACAAGTCCAATGATTCCATGGAGCGGATCTTGTAATTCTAGAAAAGGAGAAGCCAGACCTAGGAAGGCTAACGCTGCCAGAGCGGCCCCCAGACCCATCTTGCGTTTTGCAGGTTGCGCGGCTGCAGCTGCGCTTGATCCCGGCTCCGGGGAAGGACTTACAGTCTCCTGAGCAACCGGCGGAGCCTTTTGAACCTGCGTTTGCGGAGGTTCCTTTTTCTCTTTGACGTATTGCGAGATCCCCATTGGAATTGCTGACATCGAGACGGCCGCGTACGTCAAAATTACCGCCGCAACTTGGTAGCGTCGACCCCCGATACCGCGCGAACCCATGCGCATGGCCTTGCCCACGATGTAACCGACCGCTAGCGACACGTAGCCAATAACGAGGCCGGTGATGATTCCGAAAGCCGAATAGAGGATCAAGCCCAGAATTGCGCCGCCTATTCCAAAAAGGAGCCCGCGCACAAAGGCGGCGTGGCTGTCCTTGGGAATTTGGGCTTCGAGTTTTTCCTTGCAGCCCTCGCAGGCAAGCGCGCCGTTGATGCGGTAATAGCGCCCCACCACCGGTTGATTACAGGACTTGCAGATGTCTGTTCCCGAGGCCGAGGCGTACTCGGCGACTCCGAACTGAGGCACGTTGTCGGGCATGGCCACTCCTGGTGTTCGACGGAAGTTACCACAAGATTTAGTTGGCTAGAAACGGAATTTTGCCCACCGGCTATCGAAGATTAAAACGCTACACACTTAAAGCAGTTCCATGTTTGAGCTACTGGCTTACTGTGGAGGATTTCAGTCCACGTTTGCAGAGATAGGCGTGCCAGAAGAGGCGGGCGGCGACGGCGCGCCAAGGACGCCAGGGCTTGCTGAGGGCTTCGAGTTTTTCAGGCGAGGGACGTTTGCGAAGGCGCTTCACTTCCTGCACCGCCGTGGCCAGCGCAAGATCGCCGGTTGGCCAGATGTCCGGGCGGCGCAGCGCGCTCAAGAGATAAATGTCGGCGGTCCAGCGGCCGATGCCCTTGAAAGCCACGAGCATTTTGTGCGCGGAGTCGTCCGAGAGGTCCAGAAGATAACCCAAGTCGAAGTGGCGGCGCGCGAGGGATTCAGCCAACAGACGCGTGTACAGGGCTTTCTGGCGGCTGAAACCAATGCGCAGCAATTCCGCGTCATTCAGCTTCAAGAGTCCCGCCGGAGTCAGTGGCTTGACGACGGCCTTCAAGCGATCAAAAGCAGCTTTCGCCGAGGCTAAAGAGACCTGCTGTTCGAGAATGATGTAAACAAGCGTGGGAAACCCCGGCTCACGCACCCACAGTTGCGGCTGCCCATAGGTTCTTACGACTCCCGCCAAATTTTCGTCACGGTTTGTGAGAAGACGCACGCCCTGAGAGAAGACTTCTTCGTTCAGAATGGGGTGTGAGTTTTGCATGGCGGCCGGACGCAGAAGTCCAAAGATAACTCAGTTTATCGAGCGGGAGCCGACTTCGCGCTGAAGACTTTCGACAACTTCAGCCAGCGGCCGGGGGCCCAAGTCGCCTTTCGAGCGGTGGCGAACAGAAACGGTGCCGGCCTCGGCTTCTTTGACGCCGACCACCAACATGTAGGGGATTTTCTGGAGCTGCGCATCGCGGATTTTTGCGGGTAGTTTTTCGTTGCGGTCGTCGAGATGGACGCGCAGGTTGTGATTCTTCAGCGCTTCGGCGACGTGTTTTGCATAGTCGGAAACCTTTTCGCTGACCGGGCAGATTTCTACTTGTACGGGCGCAAGCCAAAGTGGAAACGCCCCGGCGTAGTGCTCGATGAGAATTCCAAAAAAGCGCTCGACGGAGCCGAGCAACGCGCGATGGACCATCAGCGGCTGATGTTTTGCGCCGTCCTCGGCGACATACTGCAATCCGAAGCGCGCGGGCAGGTTGAAATCAAACTGTACCGTGGTGAGCTGCCACGGACGCCCGATGGCATCAATGAGCTTCACATCAATTTTTGGCCCGTAGAACGCCGCTTCGCCCTGAATCTTCTTGAACGGGATATTCATTTTCTGCAGGGTATTGGCGAGTGCAGCACTGGCGCGGTGCCAGTCTTCAGGCTTGCCGGCGTAATTCTCGGGATGCGCAGGATCCCAGTCCGAAAGTTCAACTTCGAATTTGTCGAAGGCAAAGTTCTTCATCACCGCAAACGCAAAATCCACGCAGGCTTCGACTTCGCTCTCGATTTGCGAAGGCATGCAGAAAATGTGCGCATCGTCTTGAGTAAATCCGCGCACGCGCAGCAAACCGTGCAACACGCCGCTGCGCTCGTAGCGATAGACCGTTCCAAGCTCGGCAAGGCGCACGGGGAGGTCGCGGTAGCTGTGCAGCTTGGATTTGTAAATCAGAATGTGGCCCGGGCAATTCATGGGCTTAAGCTGGTAATCGGCTTTTTCCACTTCCACCGGACCAAACATGCTGTCTTTGTAAAAGCCGGTATGGCCGCTGGTTTTCCAGAGATCCAGCCGCATGATATGCGGCGTAAAAACAAGATCATACCCGCGCTTGAGGAGTTCGTCGCGCAGCCAGTCTTCGACAATTTTCCGAATCAAACCGCCCTTGGGATGCCAGAAAATCAAGCCCGGGCCAGCCTCCTCCTCGACGCTGAACAGATCCAGCTCGACACCGAGCTTGCGGTGGTCGCGGCGCTTGGCTTCTTCCAGCCGATGGAGATGTTCGTCGAGCTCCTTCTGCGTGAAGAATGCGACCGCGTAAATGCGCTGGAGCTGCGGATTCCCTTCCTGGCCTTTCCAATACGCACCGGCAACGTTCATTAACTTGAATGCCTGAATCCGTTTGGTGGACGGAATGTGCGGGCCGCGGCAAAAATCAATGAATTTCCCGGTGGTATAAAACGAAACCATCGGGTCGGCGGCCTTTTCTTCCACCAACTCGCATTTGAAAACTTGCTTGGACTTCTTGTAGAGGTCGAGCGCCTCCGGCTTGGGAATGAGCTTTCGCTCATTCGGCAAGTCCTGCGCGGCCAATTCATGCATCTTTTTTTCGATTTTGGCGAGGTCTTCCTGAGTAAAAGGCTCGTCGCGCAAAAATTCGTAGAAAAATCCGGTATCGACGGGAGGTCCAATACCCAGCTTGACGTTGGGATACAGCTCCATGACCGCAGCCGCGAGGAGATGCGCTGCGGAATGGCGGAAGACGAAAAGCGCATCAGGATCCTTTTCCGTAAGGATTTGCAGCTTTACGTCACGCTCAAGCGGCCGCCGCAGATCGACGAGTTCGCCTTCGCCGTCGTTCGGTTGGGCCACGCGAGCGACAAGCGCCGCCTCGGCAAGGCGCGGAGAAATACCGCGCGCAATGTCCGCGGGGGTGGTGCCCTTGGGCACCTCTTTAACGCTGCCGTCCGGCAATGTGATGTGAATCTGTTCCATGAACGCTTTCACAAGAAACATTAAGCTTATCGGCGTAGATTAACGAGGTCAAGACAAGCGAGATACAAGCGAGATACAAGGGAGATACTCACAAAGCGAGAAAGACCAGCATGCAGCAATCTAAGACTCGAATGTCCAACGTCCGCCGGCCATGGTGCGCTCGACCGGGATGTTGACGAGCGTTGAAGGATTCTCTTTCAATGGGTCGCGGCCGAGAACCACCAAGTCCGCGAGCTTGCCAACCTCGATCGAGCCTTTGATGTTCTCCTCATACGAAGCGTAAGCGCCGTTCAGCGTGCCCACACGAATCGCTTCTTCCACGCTGATCTTTTGCTTCGGTCCCCAAACGTTGCCTTTCATATCTGTGCGCGTGACTTCCGATTGCAGCGCCATCATGGGAATGAATTCTCCAGGCGGATAATCCGAAGCTTGGGTGGGACGAATGCCGGCGTCAATGAAACTGCGCAGCGCAAACATATGGTTGAGGCGTTCGGCGCCGTAATAACGCATCTTTTCGCCGTGGTAGTAGACGTAGGTCGAAAACGGTGTAGGGATGACGCCGAGTGCTTTGATGCGCGCGATGAGATCGTCGTTCACCACTGTGCAATGTTCAAGCCGGAAGCGCGGGTCGCGCCGGGGACTTTCCCGGTGCAATCGCTCGTAAACACGCAGTGTCGTGTCGATGGCAACGTCTCCGTTGGCGTGCGTGCCAATCTGCCAGCCCGCCAAATGCGCTTTGCGGCCGTGCGTGTAAAGTTCTTCTTCGGTCATGACCAGAATGCCGTAGTCGTTCGCCCGGCCCTCATAAGGAGCGGAGAGCCGCGCCGTGCGCTCCGAAATCGAGCCGTCGCAAACCAGCTTGACCGCTCCGACGCGTACCCATTCGTCTCCAAGCCCGGTGCGATTGCCCGCCGCGATCATGGCATCGAGGTAATGAAAATTGATGAAGGAATAGGCGCGATGCAGCAGTTCGCCGGATTCGCGCGCGTCCTGGTAGGCACGAAGGTCCGTGGGAGTGCCTTGCGCCTCCGTGGCGGAAGTGATTCCGGTGCGCACCATCATTTTCGAGATGAGCTTCACACCTTCGCGGTGATCGTCGCGCGTGAAAGTTTGTGGAATCGCTTTCTCGAAGTACCCGTTTGCGCTTTCAGCCACACGGCCGGCGGGCTTTCCCGTTGACGGGTCGCGGTCGATCTTGCCCCCCGGCGGATCTGGAGTCTTTTCGTCAATGCCGGCTTTTCGAAACGCGAGCGAGTTCGAATACGTGGTGTGGCCGCCGCGATGCTCTATGTGCACAGGATGATCGGGTACGGCCGCATCCAGATCCGCAACCGTAAGGGGCCGCCCTTCCTCTGTCTTTGTGTCGTCGTACTTGAAGCCGAGGACCCATTCTCCCGGAGGCGTTTTCCTAGCGCGCTCGCGAAGCGCGGCCTGAATCCCGGAGATCGAACGCAAGTCGCAATCCACCATGCGAAGATGCATCAGGCCAGCTTCCGCGGGATGCGAATGCGCATCGATAAAGCCCGGCGTGACCGTTTTCCCTCCGAGATCAATTTTCTTGGTCGCAACACTTGCGAGATTCAGCACGTCCGCGTTACTGCCCACCGCGAGAAATCGGTCGCGCGCAATCGCCACGGCCTGCGCCCGCGGCTCCTGGTCATTTACGGTGAGGATGTTTCCGTTATAGAGAATGAGGTCGGGCCTTTCCTGCTCGAGCGGCAAGAGAGAAAAAGCGGCGAGTGCGCCAAGAAATTCCCGGCGCGAAGTTCCATGGTTCATGGGAGTCCTTTGCAAGACACGGAAAAACTGTCGGGGATGCTACGACGAGGGAGCCCCCACGTCAAATGCTCATGAATTCACAACCAGGGAAATTTTCCGCGCTATTTGTCTAGAGACGCGGCGGAAGATTTTATCCAAGGAGAGTTTGGGTTGAGGGACAGCGCATGCTGGATCGCATCGCGAGCTTTGTCTTTGTCACCCAGCTTGGCGAAGGCTTTGGCAAGCCAAACCCAGGTTTCGTCCTGCGCGGCGTCGAGGCTCAGCGACTTTTGAAAACTTTCAATGGCCTTGGACACATCACCGCCGAACATCTTCGGAGCCATCAAGTACTGACGCCCAAGGCTGGCCCAGACCACAGGGTTTTTCTCATCAAGAGCCATGGCCTTTGCATTCTCTGCTTTCGCCTTCGGGCCAAACTTTGGCCCTGTAAACATCGCCGTTCCCAAACCAATCTTTCGGCCGTAAAGATCGGCGAGCAAACTGTGAGCGCCGGCCGATTGGTCATTCAACTGAATTGCACGTTGGACCATCTCGATGGCCTGGTCCACGGCAGCCGCTTCTGGTTTCTTGTCTTTCTTCATTTCATAGACATCCGCAAGGTAGGCATTGACTCTTGCCAAGTCCAAATAGCTGGCCGCGTCCCTAGGGTCTTGGGCAACCTTTTGCTCCAACTGAGTTTTCAGAGATTGCAGTTGCGATTCCTCGTGAGTCTTGCGAGCGGCCTCGACAGCGGAATGCAGCGGCGCGTCCTCTGCCCTAAGCGCATGGGGGCCAGGCCAAATGGTTGAAAGCCAGACAAGTCCGGCCAGGTAACGCCAAGGAAGAGATCTGAACTTCGCGAGCATGAGGCCCTCCGTTCTAATTACGCAAGGAATGCCGCGGTAGTGTCAATGTTGCGAAATTTTCCTGCAAAGGCCCGTTTCAGATCCCGCGCAGAAGCTTGTAAAGTTCGTTGGCGGCATCGAAGTCGGCTTCGAGTTCGCGAGACGCGAGACGCTCGCGCAAATCGTCGAGGCGGCGCGCAAAAAGATCGAGCGCAGCGGAGAGAACTTCCTGGTTGGTGAGCACGATGTCTCGCCAAGTCGTATAGGAGCTGCCTGCCAGACGCAGCGAGTCACGCAGGCCCGGACCGGCGAGCGTGACTGGCAAGCCATTTTCGTCGAGACGGTCGTATAGAAATCCGGCCAGCGCAACGGCCGCGAGTTGAGGAAGATGCGAGGCAAGGCCGACTCCATAGTCGTGCTGTGGCGCGCCGAGCCAAAGCGGGCGAGCGCCGATTTTTTCGAGGATTTTCATAAAGGCAGAGACACGAGGATCTTCCTCAGCCGTGGATGTGCCAATGACCGCGTACGGGTTGCCTCGGAACAAGTCAGCTTCAGCATGCGTGATCCCGGAGAGTTCCTTCCCCGCCATGGGATGCCCGCCAAGGAACCGCGGCCCGTGGTCCGCAGGAAAACTTTCTTCCGCGGCCTCCGCAATGCGCACCTTCGTGCTGCAAGCGTCAGTGACCAAGGCATGCGCCGGAGCATGCAGCGCGATCTCGGGAAGGAGATCGATGGTCGGGGCGATGGGCAAAGCAATATAAATCAGGTCGGAGTTTTGCACTGCCGGAGCGATGTCCCCGTAGAAAGGCGCGTCAATGGCTCCGCGGGCATGCGCATCGCTAACAATTTCAGTGCGATCCCAGCCCGAAATGCAAATGTCCGTGGTGTATTTGCGAAGCGCCAAGCCAAAGGAGCCGCCAATTAGGCCGGTACCGAGAATCGTGACCCGCGAAATGAGGTGGCCTGACGGCATAGGTCAGACGACGCGCCTGCCAATAGCCGGAGCGATGATACGCAGCTCCGCCATGAGCTGCGTAAAGGTGGACGGCTCGAGCGACTGCGCGCCGTCGGAAAGAGCGCGGTCCGGATCGTTATGAACTTCGATGATTAGGCCGTCGGCCCCAGCGGCAACCGCAGCCCGCGCCATGGGTGGAACCTTGTCGCGGCGGCCCGTGGCATGCGAAGGATCGCCAATGATCGGCAAGTGCGAAAGCTTCTTGATGACCGGGATGGCCGCAAGGTCGAATGTGTTGCGCGTGTAAGTCTCGAAGGTACGGATGCCGCGCTCGCAGAGCACCACGTTGTAGTTCCCGCCGGAAAGAATATACTCGGCGCTGAGCAGCAGCTCTTCCATGGTAGCGGAAAGGCCACGCTTCAAAAGCACGGGTTTGCGAACTTCACCTAGCGCGCGCAATAAATAGTAGTTTTGCATGTTGCGCGCGCCCACCTGGAACATGTCCACGTATTGCAACATCATCGGTATCTGCGAAGGGTCCATCACTTCGCTAACGGTCCGAAGGTGGAACCGGTCGGCGGCTTCGCGCATAAGTTTCAGGCCTGGCTCGCCCATCCCCTGAAACGCATAGGGCGACGTGCGGGGCTTGAACGCGCCCGCCCGCAAGATTTTCGCGCCCGCTTTGGCGACGCTCTCCGCCACGGAAAAGATTTGTTCGCGAGATTCGACCGAGCAGGGTCCCGCCGCCACAACCACTTCAGGGCCGCCGATTTTGACGCCATCCCCCAGATCAACAATGCTGCCTTCGGGCCTGAATTGTCGGCTCGCGAGCTTAAACGGCTGCGTAATGCGCATGACCTCGCGCACGCCCTCGAGAAGCTCGAAGTCCCGGTGGTCAAAATCGCGGTGCACGCCAACCGCGCCAAGAACCGTGTGGGACTCTCCCGTGGAACGGTGCACGTTGAAGCCGTTCGCCACCAGCCGGTCGATCACGTGCTGGATTTGGACCTCGGTGGCCCCCTCTTGCATCACGATGACCATAAGTGTCCCGTTTCCTTCCCTGTTCATGTCAATCTACGCCAATTTCGATGGCAGTCCGAATTGCCGCGGGAAAGCTCGACTCGCAAACCGCCGGCCCGCCTTGGCAAAGGGCTGTTCTAACCCGGACTGCGAAAACCGCTCATTCATTCCCTGGGCTGCCGCCGGAACCGTCGCGATGCATGGCGTCCCGCTCGGCGGCGCGCGCCTCGTCGATAATGCGCTCGAACAGCCGGCGAATGGCCGCGTCGGTCAGCGGACCCGTATTGTTGCTCTCGGCGTTCGCCAGCACTTCGTTCTCGCGATCCGGCTGATACAACGGAATTTTCGCCGCCTGTTTGAGCTTGCCGATTTCGAGCGCGCACTGCGAACGCTCGTTGAGAAGCTTCACCAGCTTCTTGTCGATCTCGTCGATGCGGCGGCGCCAATCGGCAAGGCTCATGCCACGACTCCTGGCCATCGGCGGCCGCAAGAGTTCAGCGGCTCGGCGCTCATGGCGCCACCTCCCGCCGCGAGAGCCCATGGCGCGCAGCCTCTTTCAAAGACCGCACTTTTTCACTCAGCGCCAACGTTGCAGCATCAATAGCCCTTTCAGACGATCCGTTCTTCGTGGCCTTCTCGATTTCGGAGACCAGTGCCGAACCAGCCACCGCCGCGTCCGCAAGTCCGCCGAGAACCGAAACGTGGCCGGGAAGCGATATTCCAAACCCAACCGCGATCGGGAGCTCCGTAACGGCGCGTGCCCTGCGCAACAGCGCTGGAAGATTATCGGGCAGAGCATCCTTTTCGCCCGTGACGCCCGTTCGGGAAATCAAGTATAGAAATCCGGACGAGCAACCGGCAATTTTCGCCAAACGCTCATCCGTGGACGTAGGCGCACCAAGAAAAATCCTATCGAGATGGTGAGCTGCAAGAATTCGCCGGTAGTCATCCGATTCTTCGGGGGTGAGATCGGTCGCCAGAACGCCATCGGCACCAGCGGTTTCAGCCGCAGCCGCGAATTTTTCCAGCCCCATCTGCAGAATAGGATTGTAGTAGCTGAAAAGCACCAGGGGCACTTGCGAACGATGGCGAATCCGCCCGACTAGCTCAAGAACGCCGGCGAGCGTAGTCCCGGACTTTAGCGCGCGTTCCGAAGCCCGCTGGATCGTCGGCCCATCAGCCAGCGGATCGCTAAACGGAACGCCCAGCTCAATGACATCAGCCCCCGCTTCCCCAAGTGCGAGCACAAATCTCAGCGTCGCATCAAGCGAAGGATCGCCCGCCGTTAGGTACGCCACGAGCCCCAATTCGCCCGCTTCTCGCAAGCCTCGGAACCGTTCTTGGATCCTGGTCTTCAATTCAGGCCTTCACGTGAGTTTTTTCGCGCAGTTATAGGCATCAATAATGCCACGCGCATGCGCTGACGTCTTTCGCTTCTTCCCATCTTCCGGCGTTCTTCAGCAGGAGATGATAGCCGCCCCACCCGCAGAGGTTGCCGCAGAGATAGTTTTCGTACGCGATGGCGTGAGTGTGGTTGGCATCGAAACCCACGGGCGAAAGATAGAAAATCCCGCTGGCAATTCTCTGCGAATGATCTGTTCCCATTGCAGGCGGCTGCCTGACGCCAGTGCCCGTAATTCGCGTTTCCCCCGCAAGGTCGTACGCCGTCCTCAGGGCGAATTTTCTCTTGAGCACGAGCGCCCTTTCTGCTCTTCGCTCGTAATCATTCGCTGCCTCGCGAAAATCGTCGGGGACTCTCATGCAGTCCTCCAGGGAATGCGCTCCGCTCGCGGACTCCACATGCGTCACCATGTTGATTCGCGTTACCGACGCGTGCGTTTCCTGGCTCGCGCTATCCAGCAACATCGACAGCACCGCGTACCCTTCCGCGTCGTCATAAACGCCCGCATTGGCCGGAATGTGATTCTGCACTCTTTCATGCGCACCACATCCGCAGAGAAGGAGGCTCACGATAAGAGCGCCGGGAAGAGGGATCTTCATGGCCGTCTGTGTCTAAAAATAGTACACCAACCATTTCGTTTCTCGCGTATCCGCAGCGTGATTAGAGAAGGCGGGAATACGTGTCCATGTCTTTGTCGCCGCGCCCGGAGATGTTGAGGATGACCAAATCGTCTTTGCTCAATTTCGGCACACGCTCGACCAGCCCCGCGATCGCGTGCGCAGACTCGAGCGCGGGAATGATCCCCTCGGTTCGCGCAAGCAACCGAGCAGCATCAAGAGCTGCTTGATCGGACGCGGCGGAGTATTCCGCGCGGCGCTGGTCCGCGAGCCAGGCGTGCTCAGGACCGATTGCCGGATAATCAAGCCCCGCTGAAATCGAATGCGTCGTGGCGATCTGCCCGTCTTCATTCTGCAAAACGTAAGTGTACGTGCCCTGAAGCACGCCGGGCCGCGCTCCCGTGAAACCCTGGCGTGCCGCAAGGCGCGCAGCGTGCTCTCCAAGTTGGCCCCCGCGGCCACCCGCCTCGATGCCAATCATCTTGACGCTCGCATCGCGCAAAAACTCGTGGAATAGCCCAATGGAATTCGAGCCGCCGCCAACGCAAGCAATCAAATGGGTAGGCAAGCGTCTCTCCGCCGCCAGAATTTGCTCGCGCGCTTCACGGCCAATGACCGAATGAAAATCCCGCACCATCACCGGATAGGGATGCGCGCCCAGCACCGACCCCAGCAAATAATGCGTCGAGCGCACGTTGGTAACCCAGTCGCGCATGGCCTCGTTGATGGCGTCCTTCAGCGTGCGGCTCCCGGACTCCACGCCGACGACTTGCGTGCCCAGCATCCGCATACGCGCCACGTTTAGCGCCTGCCGCGCCATGTCTTCCGTGCCCATGTACACAACGCATTCCAACCCCAGATGCGCCGCCACCGTGGCCGAAGCTACGCCGTGCTGCCCCGCTCCGGTTTCCGCAATGATGCGCGGCTTGCCCATCTTCACGGCAAGCAGCCCCTGCCCGATCGCGTTATTAATTTTGTGCGCGCCGGTGTGCAGCAGGTCTTCGCGCTTCAAGTAAATCCGCGGCCCGCCCAGCTTTTCTGTCAGCCGCGAAGCGAATTGCAACGGTGTGGGACGCCCTGCAAAATTTTTCAGCAAGCTCTGAAATTGCGACTGAAACGACGCATCGACCTTCGCCGCTTCGTAGGCCCGCTCCAACTCGAACAGCGGCACCATAAGCGTCTCCGGAACGTACCGGCCCCCATAAGGACCGAAGCGTCCCGGCGTTGTCGTCGGCGACTGCAGAATGGTGCTCATTTCCTTGTCAGCTCAACGCTAACCAATCATCGTTCCAAATCATCTACCCAGCAAACTGCCAAACCAAACCATCTGTCATTGCGAGCAAAGCGAGAAATCCTGGCTTGATTTCAGCCCCACGCTGGCCCTAGGAAAAGTAGAAAAATGCTCCACTCGAAAACTCTACTTCCTTTCCGCGCGCCGCACTTCCTTGATAAACTCGCGCAGCAAATCGTGATCTTTCTTCCCCGGACTCGATTCCACACCGCTGGCCACGTCAATCCCATACGGGCGCACGATGCGCACCGCCGCGGCCACATTCTCGACCTTCAGCCCGCCCGCCAAAATAATACGGTGCTTCAACGCTGCGCGGCGCGCCACGTCCCAATCCGTCGTCCGGCCTGTACCACCATATTGGCCGGTGTGCGCCGCGTCAAACAAAAAGGCAAACGCTCGCGAGTACTCGTCGAGGGCGGTAATCGGAAACTCGGGTTCCACTCGGAAGGCTTTAATGACGGGCACCACGGGGGCGATGGCAGCGACGGTTTCGGGGGACTCATCTCCGTGAAGCTGCGCGGCATCCAGCTGGACCGAACTTCGCAAGGTTATTACGTCCGCCGGCAGCCAGTTCACGAAAATGCCGACCGCTTTCACTCTTTTGGGCAACTTCGACCGAATATCCGCGGCTAGCTCCCCTGAAATATGCCGCGGACTGTTCGCGTAAAAATTGAATCCTATTAGATTTGCGCCGGCCGCGATGGCCGCCTGCGCATCAGCCGCGCTGGTAATCCCACAGATTTTTACATGGACCATCTGCGCCTATTTCCCCTGAGCCGTAGCGCGTCCGAGAAGCTCACCCAAAACGGCTGCTGGATCTGAAGAAACCATAAGCCGCGTCCCCACCAGGAAAGCGTCAAACCCCGCCGCGCGCAGCTTCGCCAATTCCCCATGAGTGCGAATTCCCGACTCGCTGATGGCTATGCACTGTTCCGGAATCGCATCGATCAACTCGAAAGACGTGTCGGTACGTACCTCCATCGTTTTCAAGTTGCGATTATTCACGCCGATAATTCGCGCTTCCGCTGTGAGCGCCCGGTCCAATTCCTCACGCGTGTGGACTTCCAAAATAGGTTCCATCCCCAGTTCCCTGCCAAGGGCTAGCAGTTCTGTCAACAGGCCATCGGGGAGCGTAACGACAATCAGCAGAAAACTGTCGGCGTCATTCGCCCGCGCTTCCCACACTTGCCACGGGTCGAAAATAAAATCCTTGCGCAGCACGGGCAGCTGGACGCTCTTCCGCGCGTCGCGAAGATTCTTCAACGAGCTTCGAAAAAATTCCGGTTCGGTCAGCACCGAAAGCGCTGCAGCCCCGGCGCCCTCGAGAGACTGCGCCAGCGCGAAGGCGTCGAATGGCTCCCGCAAAACGCCGCGGCTCGGCGAAGCCGGCTTCAGCTCGGCTATCACATTAATACCGGGCCGCGAAAGCGCCCCCACGAAGTCGCGCAAAGGTGAAGCCGCTTGAACGCCATACTTCAGCGCGGTTTCCGGCAGAACCTTCTTCCGGTGTTCCACTTCGGCCCGCCGCGATTCAAGGATACGGTCGAGCACCGTTCCAGCATTGGCCTGAGCACACATTGGGGTAATTTTTGTATCCTAGAGAGGAGGACGAAGAGAGTCAAATCATAAAGGACGAAGAATTAGAGGGATTCATGAGTAAGACAGCAGGATATGTCGAAATCTACAGCGAATTGCTAAATGGAATCGCTGACGAGGCGGAAGCAATCGCTATGCACTACTTTCGCTCCAACGAGCTGCGCGTGGAAAGAAAAACCGACGGCACGGCGGTAACGGCTGCCGACCGCGCCGTCGAGGAAATGGCTCGCAGCAAAGTGGCAAGCAGCGGACTCGGTTTAGACGTGCTGGGTGAGGAAATGGGCGGAAGCGGCTCGCAATCCGCGCCCAGTGCCGGACGCGCGCGAATGATTATTGACCCCATTGACGGCACGGAAGAATTTTCACGCGGCATTCCAACCTTCGGAACACTTGTGGGCATCGAGGAAGACGGGGAAATCGTCGCCGCCATGGTCAGCGCGCCTGGGTTACGTTCGCGCTGGTGGGCCTATCGCGGCGAAGGTGCCTACCGCGACGGAAAAAGGCTTCACGTTTCTAATGTCGACAAGCTGAAGAACTCCATGGTCTTCACCACCGGCACCGGCCCCAGCAAGAACGCCGCCGACCAGGCAAAAATCCGCAGGCTACTCGATGCGTCGCGCAACAGCCGCTCGTTTGGCGGATTCTGGCAACATATGCTCGTTGCCGAAGGCGCCATCGAGGCCGCGCTCGACTGGACCTCGAAGCCCTGGGACCTCGCGCCCCTCGGAATCATCGTCGAAGAGGCCGGAGGCCGCTCCACCAACGCCAATGGTGAGCGCACCATTTACACCGGCCAACTCATCAGCACGAACGGAAAAATCCACGACGAAGTTCTCAAGCTCCTTCAGTGAGACAGTAATGGTCCGCATCAAGCGAGTCTACGACCCGGCAGCGAAGGAAGATGGCTATCGTGTGCTCGTTGATCGCTTGTGGCCCCGCGGCATGAAAAAAGAAGCCGCCAAAGTTGATCTATGGATGAAGGACGTCGCACCTAGCGATCAACTTCGCAAATCCTTCCACCACGACGCCATCGAGTGGCCGATGTTCGAGAAAAGGTATAAAGCCGAACTGAAAACCAAAGGAGATTCGCTTGCGCAATTGAAAAAACTGGAAAAGGAGCAAGGCACGCTGACGCTACTTTTCGGCGCGCGCGACCCGGAGCACAATCAGGCTGTTATCCTGGCCCAAGCACTGGGAAAAAGCGGCTAGCTATTCTCGGAGCGCGCTTTGGCGAGTTCCCTTGATGCTTCAAGCAGATCACTCTCCAAATTGGCCGTTCCCTCCACAACCCGCCATGGCTTAGGCTTTCGTTTCGCGCAACATCTGCAATCCGACGCGGAGGATTTATGGACATTCGCGCCCAAGCCCAAAAAGCCGAGCAATTCCGCAAGATGCATCACGGGCCCGGAATGCTTGTTCTCGCGAACGCGTGGGATGTGGTCAGCGCCCGCATCCTCGAACAATGCGGACATCCCGCCATTGCCACCAGCAGCGCCGCAGTCGCATTTTCTCGCGGCTACCCCGACGGCCAGCACATTTCGCGCGATGAAATGCTCGATGTCGTAGGCCGCATTGCTCGCGCCGTCCGGATCCCGGTAACCGCCGACCTCGAAGCGGGTTACGGAACCACAGCCAAAGACCTGGCCGACACAACGAAAGCCGCGATTGCAGCTGGCGCGATTGGCATGAACCTGGAAGATTCGGGCGACGACGAAAGCTCACTCGTGGGCCTACCCCTTCAACTGGAAAAAATTCGCGCCATCCGCGAAGCAGCAAGGTCACTGGCCGTCCCCTTCGTATTGAACGCGCGCACCGACGTTTACTTGGCGTCCATCGGCCCCGAAGCCACGCGGTTCGAACGCACCGTGGAGCGCTTGCGCGCTTACCACGACGCCGGCGCCGATTGTTTGTTCGCTCCCGGCCTGCACGACAAAGAAACCATCTCCAGCCTGGTGAAAGCTGTAGCCGCGCCCGTAAATATCCTCATCACCCCGCAATGTCCCAGCCTGACGGAACTTGAAAACATGGGTGTCGCCCGCATCAGCGCGGGCTCCACCGTGATGCGCGCGGCGCTCCGCGTCGTCGAACGAATTGGAAAAGAAATGCTGGAGTCCCGCTCGACCGAAGCTTTGTTCGACCGCGCCATCCCCTGGGCCGACCTGAGCGCATTGATGTCCCGCCCGTCTTCCTGGTAGTGCTCGCACCATCCAAAATGAGCGAGACAATGAATGAGGAGGGCGGTCGCCGCGAGTGAAGCGGCCACTCCAGAAATCGAATTCTTTTTTTCACGTAAAACTTAGGACTTAAAACTCCGCTCTTTTGCGACTCCGCATTCAGAGTCTCGTATAGTATTCCAGAGACGAATTGACAGGCTCATGCCCGAAACCCCTACCCAGCTCCGCGTACTAAACAAAGAAATCGTCGCTTGCCGCAAGTGCCCGCGTCTTGTGAAGTATCGAGAAAAAGTCGCCCGCGAAAAACGCCGTGCCTATCGCGAATGGGAATACTGGGGCAAACCGGTTCCGGGCTTTGGCGATGCTCAAGCGCAACTGTTAATTCTCGGACTCGCTCCCGCAGCTCATGGAGCGAATCGCACCGGACGCATGTTCACCGGAGACCGTTCCGGCGATTTTCTCTACGCCGCCCTGCACAATGCCGGTTTCGCGAATCAGTCCACTTCCCTGAACCGCGACGACGGCCTCCAACTCAACAATACCTACATCGGGGCGACATGCCGCTGCGCCCCACCCGACAACAAACCTCTACCACGAGAAACGCTGAATTGCCGCAGCTATCTCGAGCGCGAGATCGAAATTCTGAAACCCAAAGCGATCCTCGCCTTGGGAAAAATCGCCTGGGACGGTTACCTCGACATTCTCAAGCAACGCGGCGCAATTGGTTCGCGCGCGCTTTACAAATTCTCTCACGGCGCCGAAGCCGAAGTCGCCCCCCAAACACCGCGCCTGTTTGGCGTTTATCACCCAAGCCAGCAAAATACTCAAACCGGCCGCGTCACTCCCGCCATGTACGCCAAGGTCCTCGCCAACATCCGCCGTTTCCTCGAACAGGCGTGACTTTCCTTTTCGCATCGAATCACCCAACGGCCATACCGACCGCGGGAGGCGCTCTGGCGCGGCCTGCGGTGGAGGGATCTGCTCTGGAACGCTAAATTTTCGCGTCAAGTCCGAGGTGTCGGTGCAGCCTTGCGCCTGAGTGCTGGGAATTGCCGACACTCCACCCCAGGGCCTTGGCCGAAGCCTCCGCTAAGCGTCAGCCTTTCCAGTCAGTTGCAGCCCCCTGCCGAGTCTATGGTTTGGCGCCAGGGCTGCATGAGCCCTGCTGACGGAGAAACATCCCATTGGAGGGAAAATATGAACCATACGAAAGTCCGAGCCTTCTTCGTCGTCACGACAATCTTTGGCGTTGTCTTTGGCGGCGCCGTTACCTCGCGCGCACAAGAACTCCCGCCAGAACCAATCCGGGACCCCGCCCGACAAGCCCCCGAACAGCAGCGCCACCGCGCTGACGGCGAGCGCCACGGTTTGCCGCTCGAAACTTTTGCGGTCACTCCGGGCACCAAATTCCTGGTCAGGCTTCAAGACGAACTGAACAGCAAAGGCACGCAGGAAAACGCCGTCTTCAAAGTAAAGACGCTCGAACCGCTCGAAGCAGGCAGCGGCATCTACTTGCCTTCCGGCGCTGAAATCGTCGGCCACATCAGCCGCGTCGAGGCGGCGGGAGTCGCAGGCCGCGCCAAGCTCTGGCTCACTTTTGACGAGATTCACACGAAGTTCGGCGACCTGCCAATCGTCGCTGAAGTCGCCGGCGTCCCTGGCGATCACAGCGTAAAGCCCGTGCCGGATCAGGAAGGTTTGATTCAAGGCCGCAGCAGCACACAGCAAGACGCCGCGGCCGCCGCTGCTGCAGGCGCAGCCCTCGGCGCCGTAAAGGGCGTAAAAGACAAAGACAAAAAAGAAGCCGCCGAAGGCGCAGCCCTCGGCGCCTTCACCGCCTATTTAATGGAATCCGGCCGCGGCCACGAACTCAATCTCCCCAAAGGCGCCAAGCTCGAACTCGAACTCGAACGCGCCCTTTATCTGGTCAAGGAATGAATCGCCGCATTCAAGAGGCATCAAATCGCTAGACTCTTTTCCTAACGAGTACGGCCGGCGCAACGCGTGTTGCTCCGGCCGTTTCGTGTTGACTATGCAACTCCGTATGCACTTCGAAATGCCCGACTTGGCAACGCGCCAGAGCCTTGCTAGATTCAAATAGTCCAGCACGATAGTCCGAGACCGATTCACCGAAGAAAGCCCGTGAGAGGCTAAGACCCATGCCGGATGAAACCCGTGCGGCCGTGAGAGCCGCTGTTGAAACCCTGGAACGCAAAGACCGCATCCTCATCGTCGAGGACGAGGACAACGCGCGCAAAGGCTACGAGCAATTGCTCCAGCGCTGGGGCTACGACGTTCTGGGAGTCGGTTCCGCCGAAGAAGTGCTCGCCAAGTTCGCCGGCTACCAGCCGGACACGCTCATCGCCGACGTCGAACTTCCCGGCATGAACGGCCTCGACCTCCTCAAGCAACTCGGGCCGGACCTCCAGGACGTTCCAGCAATCATCATCACCGGAAAAGGAAGCGAAGAGCGTGCCGTCGCCGCCATCGAAGCGGGAGCCTTCTGGTACATCGAGAAGCCTCTCAAAGGCCCGGTGCTGCGCGCACTTCTCGATCGCGCTCTCAGCAAGGCCCGCGATTCCCGGAACCTCGCGGTCCTTCAGCGCCAACTCCGCGAAACCGGCCGCCTTGGCGATCTTGTCGGCTCAACCAAGCCGATGCAGGATGTCATGCGCATCGTCGAAATGGCGGCGCCAAGCTCCGCTTCCGTGCTCATCACCGGCGAAACTGGCGCTGGCAAAGAAATCGTTGCGCGCACAGTTCACCGCCTCTCACCCCGTGCCAGCGGCCCATTTGTCGCCATCAACTGCTCCGCCATTCCAGAATCGCTGATGGAAAGCGAAATCTTCGGCCACGAGCGTGGCGCATTCACCGGAGCCGCCGAGCGCCGCATCGGCTGCTTCGAGCTCGCCGACGGCGGCACTCTTCTCCTCGACGAAATCGGCGAAATGCCCGCTCCCACGCAAGCCAAGCTCCTGCGCGTCCTCGAAGACCGCAAGGTTCGCCGCCTCGGCAGTAAAACCGAAACCGCGATCGACGTGCGCGTCGTCGCCGCCACCAACAAAGATCCCGAGCAGGCCGTCGGCAGTGGCCAGTTGCGCCAGGACCTCTACTTCCGCCTCAACGTCTTTCACATCCATTTGCCGCCGCTCCGCGAACACAAAGACGACATTCCTCTTCTCGTCGAACACATTTTGCGAGACGTCAACGCCAAGCACGGCAAGCACGTTCGCGGCATCGGAGCCGAAGTGATGGACATTTTCATGGGTCACACCTGGCCCGGCAACATCCGCGAATTGCGAAACGCGCTCGAGCGCGCCGTCATCATGTGTGACAAAGACCTCATCACCCGCGCGTGCCTCCCGCCCGAATTCGGCAAAATCGCCGCAAAAGGCCCGAGCGATCTCTCGACCATTAAGTTTCCTATCGGCACCACCGTGGACGCCATGGAGCGCGAACTCATTCTGCAAACCCTCAGCGCCACCGGAAACAACAAAACCCGCGCCGCCGAACTCCTTGGCATCAGCCTGAAAACACTCCACAACAAGCTCAAGGAATACGGCACCGAACGCCCCGACTCTGAATAGCATTTCGTAGCGCCGGCTTGCCCGGAGTATCGAAGGGCATCTTGGTTCGCCTGAGCCTCGAAGAGCCGGCAAATTCCTACTTTGTAAAGGCGCAGCGCTCGTACGCCTTTCTACGGTTGCTCGATGAATCGTGGCAGCGTAGGGACTTTTTTCTTGAGGTCTGGCTTTTTCTCTTCAATTCCATTGGTCCACCCGGACCAATCTTTCTCCTTGGTTCGCAAGCGACCCCCGACGCCACGGCCAATTCCCGCGGATATCGCACCCCGCAGTGCGCGAAAATTAACAGTGTTCCTTTGGAAATCGAGTAAAATAAGCGGCCTCTATGCCCCCTCCCCAAGCTGCACTGCGTGCGGAACTAGCCCAGGCGACGGGTATGGAAACGCCGACTTCCATGACTGCCATTGGCCCGCAAACGCTGACGCTCACCTCTCCCGAGTTATACCTCAACCGGGAACTCAGCCTGTTGGAGTTCCAGAGAAGAGTCTTACAGCAAGCGCAGGACCCGGAAAATCCTCTTCTGGAAAGAGTAAAGTTTCTCTCGATTGTCAGCTCCAATTTGGACGAATTCTTCATGGTCCGGGTCGCCGGTTTGCAGAAGCAGGCGGCGAGCGGAACTCAAGAGGCCAGCGTTGACGGCCTGTCCGCGGCAACCCAGTTACAACGCATCCGCGAAGAGGTCCGGAAGCTTGTTCAAGATCTCCAAGACTTCTTGCGGGATTCCCTGCTGCCGGACCTCGAGCGTGAAGCAATCCGTATCTTGGACATTGGGTCGCTAACGCCCGAAGAACGAGCCGCTATGGACGCGTATTTTCTGGAGACCGTGTTCCCGGTCCTCACCCCGTTGGCATTCGATCCCGGACGGCCCTTCCCGCACATTTCGAGCGGTAGTTTGAATTTGGCCGTGGTCGTGGGGGACAACCAGGGCACGGAAAACTTCGCGCGTGTAAAGGTGCCGGACTCCCTGCCCCGGTTGGTTCTCGTAGACGCCAGCCGGCGCCGTAAAAAGGCCTCCACTTCGTCAAAACCGGAAATGAAGTTCATCTGGCTGGAGAAACTGATCATCGCCAATTTGCATACGCTCTTCCCGGGAATGGAAATTGTGGAAGCGCACGCTTTCCGCGTAACCCGCGATGCGGAAGTCGCCATTCAAGAACTGGAGAGCGACGACCTCTTGGAGAGTGTCGAAGAGGCGGTAAGGCTGCGGCGCTTTACTTCCGTCGTCCGTCTGCAGGTAGAGGCCGACGTTTCCGACAAGATTCTCGAGATCCTGGCCGGCAATCTGCCGGTCGACAAGCAGGACGTCTACCGGATCAGCGGTTCCGTCGGCCTCAAGCGACTGATGGAACTCTATTCCCTGGATCGTCCGGATTTGAAAGACAAGCCTCTGGTGCCTTCCATTCCCCAGACGCTGGCTTCTGATGCCGAAGGCGATGTCTTTTCTGCCATCCGCCGAGGGGATCTCCTTCTGCATCATCCCTACGAGTCTTTTCAGCCCGTCGTGGAATTCCTCGACCAGGCGGCGCGTGACCCGGATGTGTTGGCCATCAAAATGACCTTGTATCGCGTGGGCCGCAACTCACCGATTGTGGCCGCCCTTCTCGAGGCGATTGAGAGAGGCAAGCAAGTATCGGTCCTCGTCGAACTAAAAGCCCGCTTCGACGAGGAAAGCAACATCGAGTGGGCGCGCACTCTGGAAGATGCCGGTGTGCACGTGGTCTACGGACTCGTCGGCATGAAAGTTCACTCTAAGGTCGCCCTGGTGGTTCGCCGCGAAGGCGACGAAATTCGCCGCTATGTTCATCTGGGAACGGGCAATTACAATCCGGCGACGGCGCGAGTCTACTCCGACTTCGGCTTTTTCACCTGCGACGAACAGATCGCCACCGATGTCACCTACTTCTTCAACGCACTCACAGGATACTCGCGCAAGAACGAGCCGCGCGAACTCCTGGTCGCGCCGGTCAATCTAAGGCAACGGCTCGAAGAATTGATCCTCAGGGAAATCGCCCTTCAGGAGAAGGGAGAGCGCGGCCATCTGGTCTTCAAAATGAACGCGCTGGAAGATCCGGAGATGATTCGCCTGCTCTATAGAGCGTCGCAAGCGGGTGTGAAGGTGGACCTCTTAATTCGGGGGCTCTGTTGCTTGCGTCCCTCGGTCAGCGGGTTCAGTGAAAATATTCGTGTCAGCAGTATCGTTGGCCGGTTCTTGGAGCACGGCCGCGTCTATTATTTCCGGAATGGAGGAGCACCGGAAGTTTATCTCGGCAGCGCCGACCTCATGCGGAGAAACTTGAGTCATCGCGTGGAAATCCTCTTTCCCGTGCGCGGTCCCAAGCTGGTTCGCCGCTTGAAGGACATCCTTGACATTCAATTGGCCGACGAAAAGAAAGCTCATCTTTTGCAAAGCGACGGAAGCTACTGCCGCAGCAGCCGGCAGGATCAGTCGGAGGCCGTCGACAGCCAACTCCGTTTTCTTATGAGTGAAGACTCGCCTCTCAAGCCCGCCAAGGGCCTGGCGGTCTTGGCCCGTAAACGCCAGGTTGCGGACCGCCGGGTAGAGAGGCGTGCCAAAATCTAATTCTCTCTCTGATCTAAGTTCCTCGCCCGAACCATCAAGGCTCTGCAGAAATTTCAACGCGAGACGATCGATACGCTGGAGCTGTCGTCCGGGATCCCTGCGCCCTTTCGCCTAAATTGTCGCGGGGTGAGGGATCTGCTTTTCGGTTTTCCCTTAGGCGCAAATCAATGGTTTAACCAAACCGCAACAATTCCCTGGACGTCAGTTCATGTACAATCGCTCGTCCTGAATTCGAGAGAATCGCTCGCGAGGAGCAATGGACAAAAAGAATTTCTTGTTTGTGTCCCTTACCGGCCTGATCAGCGATATCGCCTGGCAAGTATCAAAGGAGGGCCACGAAGTCCGCTATTTCATCGGCGACAAGAAGGAACGTGATATCGCCGACGGTTTCGTCGCGAAGTCTAAGGATTGGGAGAAGGACAAGGACTGGGCCGATATCATCATCTTCGACGACACCCTGGGTCAGGGTGAAAAGGCGCAGGCGCTGCGCGCTGGCGGAAAACTGGTCATCGGCGGCACGGCCTACAGCGACAAACTCGAAGATGACCGCTCCTTTGGCCAGGAAGAATTGAAAAAGGCGGGCGTGAACATCATCCCTTACCGCGAATTCGAGTCCTTCGACGACGCCATCGAGCACGTGTCACAGAATCCCGGCCGCTACGTCATCAAGCCCAGCGGCGAAGCGCAGAACGTGAAGCGCCGCCTTTTCGTCGGTGAAGAAGACGACGGCCAGGACGTCATTCGCATGCTGGAAGCCTACAAGAGAGC
>DATFSR010000120.1:0-60556 GCA_035262505.1 Candidatus Acidiferrum sp.
TACCGCAGGCAGGCTGTGTTTCTGCAAGAACACTAATCACACAGACCTGGCCAACCCACGAAATCGAGTGCAACATGTCGATTACGGTTTCTTCGCACTGTGCATTCTGAGCATCGATTTCAAGATTTGTTTCTTTTTCAAGCTGGTCTATGGCGAGAAGCGGCGTGCGAAGCCTCGGCGACTGCCGCCATTTCCCTGTCCCAGCAATCACTAGTCGCCGCTGGTGGCCTTCTGCAGCCACTGTTGCTCGGTGGGCTTGCCTGAGATCATTTCGTAATCGGTGAACACCACCTCGCCCCCTACCAACTCCGGCGAATACACGGATTCAAATTCTCTTACCGCGGCGGACTCGCCGTGACGCGCCTGCGCCGCCTCATTTTCAAAAATGAAGAGATGGTTAAAGCGCGTCGGATCGTTCTTCTCCTGCCACGCCAGGTACATCTTGGTGCCCGGCTCGTTTTCCTGAACGTACTTTACAAACACCTGGATAGCTTCTTTGACTTTTTCCACGGCGGACGGCTTCACTCGGTACCCGCCGGTCTGGTACATGGGCATGGCTCTCTCCTCATTTCAACTAGCGAATGAACTCACGAACCGCTTCCTATGGAGACTAGCAAACCCACCGCCGTATTCCCTCGCCCGATGCGGCGCGCTCCAAAAAGTTGCGTTCCCGCAAGAAACTTTAGACGAAAAGATTTAATAGGTGCGTTCGATTCTTTAGACCCATTTTGCATAACTATTCCACGGCGTCGCGCGTCCATTCTTGTGTATGCGTTTTAAGGACGATTGTTGCAACAGTGGTCCGTAACTCTGCGCGAGGAATATCCGAAGCGCCGTTTACCCGCAACGACGCCGAACCGTACAAAGGAGAAACTGTGAACAAATCATTCTTGCGCATTCTTGTTGTTCTGGCCAGCCTCGCTGGCTTCGCGATGTCCGCGAAGGCCCAGGCCGCAGATCAGGCCCTCGTGAAAGTGCCTTTTCCATTCGTGGCCGCCGGCCAAACTTTTGCCGCCGGCGAATACAGAGTCACGCGCCTCCGCGATGAGGAGCCCAGGATTCTGCTTCTCATCAACCAAGAGGATCACTCCAACCTTGTTTTGCTTTTCCCGGAGTCTCATGACGCTTCTCACGGCAAGGCGCAATTCGCCTTTGCGAAGGTCAACGGACAGCATTTCCTGAGCCGAATTCAGACTCTGGATTACGCTTACAATATTTCCGTTCCGAACGCCGCGGCTCTTCTGGCCGCAAATCCCAAGAGGGACATCGCGGCTTCTTCCGCATCCGGGAGCAACTAGCTCGCAACTCATCATCCTTTGCTGACTGTATTTCCGTCGTACGGGCCGCCTCTTGAGGCGGCCCGCTTCCTTTCCCTGCGCTTCCGCGGCCCTGATCCGTCCTCCGGAGTGAAGAGCACAGCCCCCGCACAGACTTTGGGTAAGCCGGGAGTGGTTGTGCAACAAGAGTCGCTGCGAGCGCCCAAGTCATTTGGATGGGTTTGCTGGCGAAGCAGGACAAGCAAGAGTGTGCCCGGCGGGATGGCGGGACCCACGTGGGCAGCGGAGGGGTTGGAGGCAAGGGACGAAGCCCAATTTTCGTGCCTGGCGATTTCGGAACTAGTTGCGATTGGTGCTGTAGATGATGGCGACCGCTTCGGTCGCATCAACGACCTTGTAATCCACCGGTGGCTGGAACAACAGCGGACTTGGCTCTGAGGTGTCTACATTCGTTATACGGCTGGTCGATTCGCCCGAGCGAGGATCCGAGACTTTGGCAAACAAGGGGAGGTTGAGGTAAGGGGAAAGCCAGATCTCGCGGACCACAGTAATCGGCCGGTCGTTCCCTTCCGCACCCTCGGGAATGACGGTTGTGGTCCTGGTGCCGTCCACGGTCACGCCGTCCACGGTCTTAGAAGGGAGCGGCTCGGCGGTCTCCTTGGAAGGAATGGATGAGTCCGGGTGCTCGGTTCTTACTTGGGGCAGCGCCGGACTCGCCGTCGCCGCGCTACCGGAGGCGCTCAACGCGCCCAACACTCGCAGCGCGTACTTGTATGCGACGTGGTTTTGCAGGTCCAGGATATAGGCAAAACCGGAGACCGGATCGTGGATTTGGATAAGCACACCATTGGGATCGTCCGCCATCTTAGGGCAAAGCGGAGCTTCCGTCCGAGTCCGGCCCTGGGAATCACGGAACCGTTTCTCAGAGTTCGCAAAATAAGTGATGTGGGTTCCATCGGCAAGAGTTTGAATTTGAGAAGACTCGCGAACAAGAGAATAGGGGGCGCCCCGGACTGCCGCCATTGCAGAAGGCATTGGGCGGACGGTCATTCCGCAAGTAACACCGGGTCTGGGCGCGCCGCGGTTCGTTGTGGCCGCGGTGGCGGTCGGAGAGACCGATTGTGCAGCAACGGCGATCGCAAAGGAGAGGTTTATGGTGAGAATGAGGATGGTTCGTATTCCGGGATGCATCGAGCACCTCCGTTGCACTGAATGATAGCACAGCGGCTGAATTCCCAGTGACGTCCGAGGTGGTGGCGCACCGCTACGTTCCGATGGCCGACTCTTTAAAAAAGCTAAAGGCGAACGCGTGGGGCACCGGCGCTGGCTTGCGTAGGCGATCGTACAGACAGAATGAAGCCCTTGAGTTGCGGATCTGGAGTGCCGCGACACTTATGTTTGGCGCCTCTGGGTACGCTCGAGTAAACCCTTATGCCAATGGGGGTGCGCTCCGCTTGGCTGCGGGACTGATCGTCTATTAATCGACGTGCGCGTGAGAGTTGATGCGGACGGCACAGTGATTGCCTACAAAGGAAAAACTAGGCGCTGCGGATGAGTTCGGAGATGGAGACAAAACGGAGGCCTTTGCGGTGGGCGGCGTCGAGGATGCGGGGGAGGGCTTGAAGGCTGCGCGAGGGGTTGCTGATGCCATCGTGGAGGATGATGATGGCTCCAGGAACGAGATTCTTTTCGATGAGCCAGCGGATGTACCAGACCGGAGGATGCAGGGGGTCGTGCGGGTAGGCGCAGCCGAGGACGCAGGTGTAGCCTCCTTGGCGAGCGAGCTTAACTTGTCTTGGGCAGGCGACTCCGCCGGGAGGGCGGAAGAGCGCGGGTTTTCCATCGAGCGAGAGAACCTCTTCGGTTTGGGCGAGATTGCGAAGGAATTCCGCGTCTGAGTGGCCGAGCGTCGAAACGTCGCTCGAATAGTGGTTACCGATTTCGTGTTCAGCGGCGCGGATTGCGGCGACAACTTCCGGATGGCGCGAGGCGCGGTCGCCGATAAGGAAGAAAGTGGCCCTAGCTTTGTAGGGTTGGAGGATGTCGAGGACTTGTTGCGTGAAGGTGGGATGCGGGCCGTCATCGAAAGAAAGACCCACAAGAGGGCGGTTCGTGCGCACGCGGTAGACGATGCTCGGTGTGAGGCGCTCGAGCGCGGGGAGGAACCAGAGAGGCTCGGTCCAAAAGATGAAGAGGGCGAAGAGCGCGGCGGCGGCGCAGAGGGCAATGAAGAGAGAAAACAGATTCACGAATGCACGCTCGTGAAAACAAGACTCGCGTTTAAGGATACGCTTTTCGGAGCAGGGGTGCCGCGCCTATGCCCTCTCGATTCGTCGGTTCGGGCCGACAGAATGGGGGAAGAATCGCATGACCGGTGGTGAGAACTCAGGAGAGTAAGGGGAAGCCGACCAGTTTGCGGCGGCTTCCCAGAATTAGATCAGCGTACCGGAGCAATCAAAGGCTACTCTAGCTGTGGCCCGTGGCTTTGTGCTTACCCCTGTGAAGCCAGCCGAAATGTTTATGCTTGCCTTCGTTCTGGCTGCCTTTGGACTTGGCGTTTTCGCCCTTCTTGTTCTCATTCTGGACCTGCTCGGCACGTGCCTGGCCGGTTTGCTTGGCGGCGCCGTTGTTGTTGCGCGCGCCTTTCTGCGCAGCAGCAGGTATTGCGAGCAAAGAAGCGGCAATTAACGCCAAGCATAGGTGTTTCAAAGTCTTCATTTAAGAGCCTCCTTCAACGGTGTGCAATCAAGAAACCCACGAAAAGGGATGGATAGTAGGTTCTTCGGCAAACCGAGTTCCAAGGCATAATCCATTGATGATTCAGGTACTTACGGGCTACGCAGGCACTTTGAGGGCTGGACACACGGTTCTAAATGTACTGGGAAGGGTGGAAAATTTACCTGGCGTCAGGGGTTGGCGGTTGGCGCGTGGTCGAGTTCCTGCTGGGCGCGAAGGCGCAGTTCGGTGGCTTCACTCTCAAGGGGGCCGTGGGGCTCGAGCTTGAGGTAGGCGGACACTTCGGCCATGGCGGCGCGCGGATTGTGGCGGACTTCAAGAATCTTGGCCAGGAGAATGTGGGCGTCGGCTTGACCGTCGCTGCGCCATAGCGCTTCGCGGGCGCTTTTCTCGGCTTCGGCAGGCTGATTCATGGCAAGTTGCACCAAGGCGAGGAAGTATTTTCCGAGCGCGGAGCCGGGATCCATGGCCAGGCCGTTTTGAATCAGCCGCTCGGCTTCTTGAAACTGCTGGCGCTGGCAAAGAATGATGGCCATGGCGAATTCGGAGGGCGCATACCCGCCGTTGGTGAGGTCAATGGACTTCTGAAAATCGTCCGCTGCACGCGCGTTATCACCCAACTGAAGATAAACGAGACCCAAGTCGTGATAAGCGCGGTAGTAGCCGGGGTCCTTGGCGAGGGCGCGCTCGAAATACGCCAGGCTTCCCTCGAGATCGCCTTTCTGCAGCAGCCGGACGCCTTTCTCAAATGCGGAATCGGCTTTGCCGGACATGCGGAGTTCCTGGACCGATACCGCGCCGTCGTTGACGGGAAGGGGATGCTGACCGGCGAGGCGGAGTTGAAAGAGCAAAGCTGTGGCGCTTCTATCGGGATCTGGGGTCACTTTGACCGTGGTTTCGAGGCGCTCGCAAGCGGGAGCGGTAACCGTCACGCGATAATCAGCTGAAGGCAGACCGGAGAACTCGAACTTCCCTTTCTTGTCCGTGAGCGTGAAGCTGGCCCACCCTGAAGAAGTATCCACGAACTCGACGCGAGCATGGTGGATGGGACGGCTATCAGCGGCGAGGACGACTTGCCCTGACGCAGAAGCAGTGACAGTTTGCGCGGGTTGCGTCTGTGCCAAGCCCGCCAGCCCGAGCAATGCCAGGACCAGCGCAACGATTGTGGCTCTCACTACAGCTACGGTTCGAACGGCAATGATTGTTTTGAGTGCGAACCTGGGGATTCGCATCGACGTGGCCTCCCGCGCGTTGTTTCGAATACTCTTATTGTGCCGAGGAATCGCGGAGCACAAGCCGATGAATTGCAGGTTGTGCGAATCGAGATAACTGAGCCGGCGGACAGAGGGGGTAACTGCCCTCAGGGCTAGGGAGTGTATAATCGCCGCACGATGAACATCACACGAAGAGATACGTTGGCAGGAGCGGTTGCGTTGTTGTGTCAATGGGGCGCGGCTGAAGTGGAGGCAAGGGCGGGAGCGAAAGCGGGACCGTCTCTACCGTCGGAGCGAACTTCAGCAGAATCGCCTTCCGCGGAGCTGGCGGGGCCGGGAAGCGGAGTGCGGTCCGGAGTTTCGACGCCGCAAGGTGCGGAGCGATCTGGAGCGGACCCGGTGTTCAAGCACGACTTGCCGAATCTCACCATGGACGACTGGGAGGTCACGGTCAGTACGGTGGACTACGCGCCGGGAAGAGTGGGCAAGGTGCATCACCATGCCGGCTTCGTTCTGGCGTATGTGCTGGAAGGCAACATTGTCACGAAGGTTTCCGGGCAGGAAGAGCGGACTTATAAGCCCGGAGAAATGTTCTACGAGCCACCGGGAAGCACGCACGAAGTGTCGCGCAATGCGAGCGAGACGCAGCCCGCGAAGCTGCTGGCGTTGATTCTAGCGAAGAAGGGCGCTCAGTTGACGATGCCGGGACCCGCGTGAGGATGGACTTAGTGTTTAGCTGCGGAGATTGAGTAGATTTTCGTGTCGGGATGAAATTCCGACCAGGCGAACCAATACTCCGGCTCCAGAATGAGCGCTTCGAGTTGCGAACCCTTCAACGGACCGGAAAGACACTTCCCGTAGGCATCCCAGTGCGAGCCAGTTTCCTTGTCGGTGAGTTCGGTAGTGTCCGCGTTGGCGCTGTGAAATTGCAGTGTCTTCCCTCTTGCGCGGGCGACGAAGGCCGTGGTGGTGTCAGATTCCGGCTGATGAACGATGAGAACAGGTTGGCCGCCAAGATCGTCATGGATGACGCGCGTTTCGCGGAGCACAGCCAGCGGAAACGCCTCGCTCGATGCGCCCACGTCAAGACCAAGAATCATGGTGCGCGGCTTGAGGCGATCGTCCACGCGCAGAACGCCCGGAGGCGCTGAACCCGCGCCCGAGAGGCCGCGGCGGATCATTTCATTCTTTTCGGGGATGCGCTCGGCGTAGCCCGGCAGAGGCTTGAGCACCAGCGTGTCCGGATGCAGGCGGCGCCACTCTTTCCAATCGGTTAGAAGAAACGGATACAGCCCAAGATGCTCGCCTTTCAAGGGCCCGGAAATGGCCTGGAGACTGGATTGTTGCCAGCGGCTACCGGTTTCGCGGTCCTGGAAGACTTCGTTCCCGCCGACGACCCCGGCGTTGTCCATGTGAAGCTCGCTTCCTTTGCTGGCAGCCCTAAACACGAGGGCCGTGTTGCAGTAGCTTCACCAGGTGACGGCGATGGGGCCGGAGGGAGATTGATCTTCGACGAGGCCATGCTGGGAAAGAATGGCGGCGGGATAGGCTTTGGCGACGTTGCCTGCCATGAGGCCAATGATGCGATCGGGATCGTGCAGAAACTCGGCGGCCGGAGCGGGAATGAATTGCGGGTCGTGGACCGCAGTGTAGGACAGGCTCGGCTTTGGCGGCGTTTGAGCGGCGATCGTTGCGCCGAATATCAAGGTGATCGAAGTGGTCGCCAGGACGAAGAGGTTTTTCGAGCCTGCCATGAGCCGGCCTTTCTCGCCTTGAAATGCGGCGCGATCTGCTTCCATTGTGCAATTTGGGCAAACAAAACGCCAGTTCGCGAAGATTTTGAAGCGAATGAATAAGGGTGAACGGAAAAGAACAGAGGGAAGCAAAAATACAGTTAGAAAAAAGGACAGGCTGTACGCGCGTACTAGAAACTTGGTACCAAAGGGCTATTCGAGCAAAGCTCCGCGGTACACATATTGGGTACCCCAAGCCCTCTCATGCGCATGCCAGCGGAAAACGCACGTCCCCTGGGCCAGAAACGCATGTTGTCCATCTCCAAGCTCGTGGACGCCGAGTCCCCAGGCGCAGGGAATAGAAAGCAAGATCGAGAACGTTTCGAGCGACCTACGAACGATTTCTGGGAGTTCGCGGGACACATGAAACTGCGCAGTAAGTTCTTGCTCTCGCTGGTGCTGGTCATCGCCACAATGACTGGCGGCACGCTGCTGGCGGTGCGCCAATCCATGCAGGGGCAGGCGCAGCGGCAAGTCGAAGAAGACGCACGAAATTCCATACTGACATATCAGGTGATGGAGCAGCAGCGGCGGTTGGTGTTGAGCCGCAAGGCGGAGCTGCTAGCGACCCTGGCGTACATGCGCAACGGCGATCCCACGGTGATCCGTGAGGTGAGCCAGGACCCCTGGCAGTCGGAAGAATGCGACCTATTTGCGCTGGTGGACCCCAAAGGAAAAATCACTGCGCTGCAGAGCCGGATTTCCGACTTCCCGGCCGATGTTTCGAGCGAAAGCATCAAGGCGCTGGTGGGCGGGGCGAGCAACCAGGATTGGTGGGTGAACGGGAAGCGAATTTATCAGGTAGTGGTAAAGCGGTTTTATAAGGATCCTCCAATCAACAGCGTACCCATGGGCGAAGTAATTGTGGGGCGCGAACTTGACGGCGCCCGCGCGAAGGATTTGGGACGGATTCTGTCGAGTGAAGTGGTATTCCAGTATGGCGACACCGTGACAGTGAGTTCGCTGGTTGCGGTGGACGAACAGCAAGTCGCGGAAGAGATCCGGGCCGGGCACAAGCCCCTGGAGCCCCAGCTCGGGAGGAGACATTTCTATACGAGTTCGCTCGAGTTGATGCCCGGGGCCCGTCCTGGCTTGAGTCTTGTGGTGCTGAAATCGGATGAAGAGGCGCTGGCGTCGGTGGGGCGTCTGAACCATTTGCTGATTGGGCTTGGGATGATCGTGGTGCTGGCAGGCGTGCTGCTGGCTTACGTGATCTCTGACACATTCACGAAGCCCCTGGGATCGCTGGTCGAGGGCGTGCGGGCCCTCGAAGAAGGCAACTTTGAGTATCCGCTGCGAGCCGATGGCGACGATGAAGTGGCGCGCGTGACACGAGCGTTCGAAAGCATGCGCAATACGCTCGAACGAAACGAGGAGCAGCGGGAGCAACTCGAAGAACAGCTACGGCAAGCGCAGAAAATGGATGCGCTGGGGCGGCTGGCCGGCGGTGTGGCGCACGATTTCAACAATTTGCTGACGGTCATCAAGGGAAACAGCGATCTGGCGCTCGAGCGACTCAAGCCAACCGACACCGTGCGCGGGAACTGCGAGCAAATCCGGCGCGTGGCGGACCGCGCGGCGTTGTTGACGCGGCAATTGCTGGCGTTCAGTCGCAGGCAAATGCTGCAGCCGAAGATATTGGATTTGAATGAGCTGATCGTGGAAATGGGCAGGCTCTTGCAGCGCCTGTTGCGCGAAGACATTGAATACAAGACGCAACTTGCCGAGCCGCTCGGGCGTGTGCAAGCCGACCCAGGTCAGATGGAGCAGGTGCTCCTGAACCTGATTGTGAACGCTTCCGATGCAATGCCGAAGGGCGGGACGCTAACGATTGAGACGGCGAACGTTTGCGTGGACGAAGGGTATGCGCAATCGCGCACCCCGCTGGCCACGGGCGAGTACGTGATGCTGGCGGTGAGCGATACGGGCTTCGGCATGGAAGCAAGCACCAAGACGCGCATTTTTGAACCGTTTTTTACGACGAAGGAACCTGGCAAAGGCACCGGGCTAGGGCTGGCGACCGTTTACGGCGTGGTCAAGCAGAGTTCAGGCTATATTTTTGTGGACTCGGAGCCGGGAGCGGGCGCGCGGTTTGAGATTTACCTGCCGCAGGTGCGGGATCAGGTGCAGGTGGTTACGGAGGAAGAGCGGGAAGCGAAGCTGAGCCGAGGGCGCGAAACCGTGCTTCTGGTAGAAGATGAAGCCGAAGTAAGGACCCTCACCTGCGAGTTTCTGAAAACCGCGGGTTATCAAGTGCTGACCGCGGCAGACGGCGAGGAAGGCTTCGAAACCGGGCAGAGATTTGGAGAGCAGATTGATGTTCTGGTGACGGACGTGGTGATGCCGCGCTTGCGGGGCCCGGAACTCGCGAAACGGTTGAAGCAGATGCTGCCGGACTTGAAAGTGGTTTACATGTCGGGTTACACCGAGGAATTCAGCGAAGCGCCGAATCTTTTGCAAGGGGCATACTTCCTGCAAAAACCGTTCTCGCGCGATGCGCTGCTGCGGTACATCCAGGATGCAATTAAAGGGAAACCGCCCGAACAAGGGGACCGCCCCGCGTTTTCGCTGCGAATCAACTGAAACCAGGCATGGCACTTTGGCCCCCGCGAAACCTCCGCCCTCTCTCGCCATTGCGTCTGCCTGCGGCTGGCAGGTCCGGCCCACAAATCCTCTGTCAACACCGCCTTGTGGTCAGGTTTGAGAAGCCTTGTTTCGATTGACAGAGAGGTAACGACGGAATAGCTTAGGGCCACTGTTGGAGTCGTCCCCGAAAATCCTGGAGCGAGAGGAGACCTGCCGTGGACAAGCATCTGGCGAAGTGGACCTATTGGCTGGGGGTGGCGTGCGCGTTGATTTCCTTGATTATTAGGGCCTTTAACGCGGTTGGCCTGTATGCGGACGTTTTTGGGATGAATCTGGGGCACATGAGTTTCTATAAGGCATCTTTTCTGTTGCTGGCCGTGGCGATAGCAACGTCCCTCACGCAGCGCGCGCCGCAGACGCAGTAGAAGCCCCAGCGCAAAGCGCTCCCTGTTTCCTCGATTTAGCCGCAAACCTACCGTCAGGCCCCTCAAGAATTTGAGAAACAGAGGAAACGAAGCCGGGGTCAGGGTCACTAGTGAATAGCAGCCAGATGTGGTTCGCGGGAGGGGTGCGATGCCATCCACAAGAGAATCTGGGATCCTGACACTCGCGGCGATTCGGAAGAGCAAAGGGGAGATACGGTACCTATTCAACGAGAAGCAGCGGATTCTCACGCTGGCCTCGGGCGGGAAAGCCGGCCGGGAAACCGCGGCGCTGCTCGAAGAGTCGCTTCGAAGAAAGCTTCCGGTAAAGGCTCAGATTGACACGCGCGAAGGCGTGATCCACCGGGCCGTTTCACTCTCGGAAAAAGAACTGGAAGAGTTCCACCGCAACCGGATTTTGGAGGAGAACCCGGAGAAATCGTTGCGGGTGAATGTTTCTTCGCTCGATCCGACAGTCTTCAACATTGAAAGGCACCATCACAAGGTACGTTGCTTTCGACGTTGCCGGAGAATCATTCCGAACTACAAGAAGGCAAAACAGATTTTCGATTTTTGCGCGAAACAGACGTGCAGCCTCGGAGGGCCTTTCCAGGTGTCGCCATGCATTCCGTTTCAATATGTGATTGACGGGTGCTATGCGCGGGCGCACAAGATGCGCTGGATCATCACGCAGAAATACCGCCACTGCTGCGAGAAGATTTTCGCCTTCGCCAACCAGGGAAGCGACACGCTGGCAGTGCAGGCGAACAAGTGGGGCGGTTGCTGCGTGTTTTGGTGGTATCACGTGGCGCCGCTGGTGCGCGTGCGGCTGGGAAGATGGGCTGTATTGCTGATGGTGATTGATCCGGGGATGTTCGACAAGCCGGTGCTGCTGAGCACCTGGCTGACAGCATGTGAGAACAAAATCTGCAGCGCGAATGCCCATGTCTCGATGTACTCCATCCAGCCCGGTTCCGCTTACTGGCCCAATAACTTTGCAGGAACCGCATTTGGCACGGACCCGAATTACGTGCAGACCAACGCGACACTCACCGCGTACCAGAATCTGGTAACGTGCTAAGGGAATGGATGCTAGTGAACGAAACCGCGATAAAAAAGGGACAACAGCGTTCCGAGAAATGACCCCGGCACAGGTCAGGGAAACGCCGGGCCGGGAATTTGCAGAGGTCATGTTTTTGGAATCGGCGCGAATTTATAGACTCTCCAAGCAAAACTCCAGGTGTGAAGAGATCCTGAAGCGCTTGCGCGAGGCCATCGCGAGGAAGCGTGCTGTGCGGGTGCAGCTGGACCAACCGCATGGAGGAGTCATTGAAGATGTCGAGGAGCAGGATTAGGTGCGGTGCCCGACGCCGCGAGCAACCGCTCTAGCGATGTTGACAGCTACAGGTCGGATGGTCATAGTGCGGGGCTATGTTCCTTGGGCACTTTGCCGTGGCCATGGCGGCGAAGAGGGTTGCACCCCGAGCTTCGTTGGGGACGCTGGTTGTGTCGGCACAGTTCGCGGACCTGCTGTGGCCGATCCTGCTGCTCCTGGGAGTGGAGCAGGTACGCATTGCGCCGGGGATTACGCGTGTCGCGCCACTGGACTTCGTTTCGTATCCCATCTCACATAGCTTGCTGATGCAATCGGTGTGGGGGCTGCTGCTCGCGGCGATTTATTTCGCGTGGCGTAAGGATTTCCGCACCGCTGCGGTTGTTGCCGCGCTGGTACCGAGCCATTGGCTGCTCGATTATCTCTCGCATCGTCCGGACATGCCGCTGTATCCCGGAGGGCCAAAAGTTGGATTGGGGATGTGGGATTCCCTGCCCTTGACCTTGGCGGTGGAATTTGGATTGTTCGCCGCGGGCCTGATGCTCTATCTGGGGGCGACACGATCGAAGGGTGGAAGGAATGGCGCCTTCTGGTCGCTTGCGGCTTTTCTCGCCGTGGTGTATCTCGCCTCCCTGTTCGGAGCGCCACCGCCTAGCGTTCGAGTGCTTGCGTTTAGCGCATTGGCTTTGTGGCTGACGATTCCATGGGCAGCCTGGGGCGACCGCCAGCGCGAACCGAGACTACAGGAATAGATCACTGACAGGACCTAGCGATCGGCCCTATATATCATGCAGAAGGAGGAAACGTGAGGAAGATTCTGATGATTGCGGCTGGCATTTTAGCTGTTGCCGCGACCGCAGCAGGAAGCAGGTCGGCAGCGGCCGACGATGTGGATGGGAAAGTGGATGCGTTGGTCCAGAGCGAACTGCAAAAACAGCATATTCCGGGCGCGGCGGTGGGCGTGTATCGCGACGGCAAGCTGACGCGGGCTCAAGGCTATGGACTGGCAAACGTGGAGTGGGATGCCGCGGTAACTCCTGACACGATTTTTCAGTCGGGGTCGGTGGGAAAGCAGTTCACGGCGACGGCCGTCATGATGTTGGTGGAGGAAGGAAAAGTTGGCCTGGACGATCCCATCAAGAAATACTTCCCCGATGCGCCCGAAACGTGGAACGACATCAAGGTGCACAACCTGCTGAGCCATACGTCGGGATTAAGCGAATACGAAACGGGAGCGCGCACGAAGGTGGGCGGGCCGTTTTATATGCGATTGGATTTCACGGAAGACGAGCTCTACAAGAAAATCACTGAGATGCCGATGGATTTCAAGACCGGCGAGGACTGGGCGTACCGGAACACGAATTACGTGCTGCTGGGGATTTTGATTCACAAGGTGACGGGAAAATTCTATGGGGACTTTTTGCAGGAAAGGATTTTCAGACCACTGGGCATGAGCCGGACTCGCATTATCAGCGAAGCAGACATTATTCCGAGGCGGTCCGCCGGATATCAGCTGGTGAAAGGCGAGCTGAAAAATCAGGACTGGGTATCGCCGGCGCTGAATTCGACGGCAGACGGGGCGTTGTATTTCACGGTGGAGGATTTGCAGAGATGGGACGCGGCGCTATACAGCGAGAGGCTGCTCAAGAAAGCGAGCCTGGATCGCATGTGGACGGTGGAGAAGCTGAATAATGGCACTCCGAACAAGGCCCATTACGGGTTTGCGTGGGAAATCAATAGCGTCAATGGACATCGCGTGATCGAGCATGGCGGGGCGTGGCAGGGATTCACGACTTATATCGCGCGGTACGTAGATGACAAACTGACGGTAGTGGCGCTGACGAATCTCGATTCGGGGCACTCGAATCCGAAGAAAATCACGTCGGGCGTGGCGGCGATTTACAATCCGGCGCTCAAGCCGGTCGAGGCGAAACCGATCGAGGACCAAGAGCCCCAGGTTACGCAGATGGTAAAAGAGCTACTGCGTGGAATTGCGGATGGAAGAGCGAAGCCGGAGCAATTCACAGAAGAAGCGCGGAAGCGGCTTTTCCCGGATGAGATGCAAGAGCTGGGACCTGCGCTGAAAGAGTTTGGAGAATTGAAGACGCTAGAGTTGATGGAGAGAACCGAAGAAGGCGAGCGGAGGAATTACCGGTATCGCGCGAAGTATCCGAATTTAGCGCTCATGATTTCGGTTGGATTGACAAAAGACAATAAGATTGCGCGGTTGAATTTCTCGGAGGAGTGAGCGGAGAACGCCGCTTATCGCAACGCCGAGTCTATCTCACCGAGTCTCATAAGGTCGAAATCAAGCCAGGATCCCTGGCGGCAGCCGGGCTGCCGCACTCCAAAAGGGCTCATTGCGTTTTGGCCGAAGCGGCTTTGAGTTTCCTGAGTTCCCTCTCGTGGTCGAGATACGGTTCACCCTTGGTGATCCACGCGGCAGCGGGTTCGTCCTTCAAGTAGTGGCCAAACCATTGGAAAATGCGGCGCTGGTAATCGATTTGATTGGCTTTCTTGCGGAGGCCATGGTCTTCTCCGGCGTATTCGATGAGGACGACTTCTTTCCTGGCGCGGCGGGCGATGTTGTAAAGCTCGACGCCCTGATGGAAGAAGACCGTGCCGTCGCTGTCTCCAACTTCAATGAGCAGCGGGGTGGTCATGGTTGACACGCCGAAAACGGCAGAGTTGCGAATGTAAGCCTGGAGGTCTTCGTAAAGCGGGACTTCCATGCGCTGCTGGCCGGTTTCGATGTGGTCGGTTTCGGCGATGCCGATGCTCCAGTGATGATTGCCGTAATTGCTGACGAGATCGGTGATCGGCGCCCCGGCGACCGCCGCCGCGAAGAAATTTGTCACATGCGTGGCGAGATACGTGGTGTCAAAGCCGCCCCAGGAGTGGCCCATGATGCCGATGCGCTTCGGGTCGATGACGCCCATTTGTATGACGCGCTTTGCGGCGGCGGTAACGCAATCGGCGACGGAAATGCCCGGATCGCGTGGTTTGAAGAGGATGTCCGGCTCTAGAACAAAGTAGCCGTGGGCGTTCATGGCGCTGACGTTGTAATAGTTGCGCTCGGAGGGCGCGCTGTAGCGGTGGAGATTGTCGGAGAGCTTCTCGTACATGTAGACGATCATGGGATATTTTTTCGTCGAGTCGTAGCCGGCGGGATAGAAGAGCGCGCCTTGGAGCCGTTCGTTGTGGCTGTTCTTGTATTCGATGAGCTGTTCGCGGCCCCAAACGTAATTGCTCTGGAAGGGATTTGTCTTGGTGACGGCTTTGGCGTTCTTCAGATCGGCGCCGGCGATGAGCACGTTCGGTGAATCCACGAACGTCTGCTCGACATACTCGAAGACATCAGCATCTTTGGCTTTGGCGAGATGGTCGAGGCTCTTGTCGAGCCAGAGGAGATGCTCTTCGGTGAGCGCGCCGGAAGCGCCCGGCTTGAGGCGGGCGAAGCCGGATTTCTTGGTCCAAATGCCAAACAAGCTCAGATAGATGGGCTTGCTGGCGTCAATCCATTCTTCCTCGGGATCGAGCTTCTCGTAGCGATGACGGACTTGCTCGGTGGCGCCGTCGGTGAGGCGAACGGCCTTTGAACCATCGGGAGCAACCTGCCAGAGGTCGAATTTGTCGTAGAGCATGACGGCGTCGTCGTCTTTGGTCCACCCAGCGACACCAAAGGCAGGCTTCTGCTTGATGGTCTCGTCGGATTCACGATCGACAAATACAGTTTGGACGCCTTTAGTGATGTTGACGACGGCGCGCGAGGCGGTGTTGACCGTCCAATAGTTGTCGTCGTGGAAGTAGAGGAGGTAATGGCCGCCGGGGCTTTCTTCGAGATAGTGGTCGTCGTTGAGGCGATCCTGGATTTTTGTGCGGGCGCCGGTGGAGATGTCGACCAGAGCAATGTCCGCGGCAGGACGGCCGATGGAGCGTTCCATGGCGTAAGCGGACCAATCCGCGGAGACCGCTAAAGGTTGGTGTTCGAGCGGGGTAACCCGCTCGTCCAGGTCTTTGCCAAGCGGAACCAGAGAGTTCTTTTCGATGCGCCAGGCGGCCAGCATATTTTTCTGGCGGTCGTTTTTGGCGTTGAACTTTTGCCTGGGCATGACTTCCGAATCGTGCCAATTCCAAACGTCCACCGTGGGCGGATCGTCGTCGTCCTTCTCCTTGTTTTTTGCCGTGTAAGCGTCTTTGGCGGTGCCATCGGCAGCTTTGGAGCCCTCGCCTGACTTCACGCCGTCCGCGTCTGGAGCTGCGGGCTTGGCGGGTTCGGCGATTTTGTCTTCCCATTTTGCGAGACCGAGGAAAACAATTCCACCGTCAAGGGCCCATTCCGGCCTGTGAAAAGACACGGTACGCGTGGCAGTGGGAAGTTTCGAGTCAGCGGTGGGGTCGTAGAGGTGTGCGGACTCGGACGGCTGGGCGAGATTGATCCAGGCCAAAGCGACGTGCGTGGGGCCGTCGCGGTGATCGTCGGATTTGGAGCGGAGAACCGCGAGGTCGGCGCTTTTCTTACGCCAGGAAAGACCGGAGTAGATGGATGCGGAAGTGTCGAGAACGCGGACCGAAGCCGTGCGCACATCGAAGATCTGGACGCCGTTGCCGGTTTTGTCTTCGGTGTTGATGGTCATGGCTAGAAGCGTGCCGGTGCCCGGGAGATTTTGCCAGGCGTATTCGGAGACGTTGCCGAAGGAAGTGTCGCGCCGAGTGGAAAGCTGGCGGAGAAGAAGAGTGGCACCGGCGGGAGGCTCGTCGGCATCCGCGGCCTCAGCGGGGTCTTTTTTGTCGGCGTCCTTTTTCTCGGGTGGCGTGCGGCGCATGGCAAGCCACGCGCCATCGGGACTAAAGGCGAAGGATTCGACGCCCTCCACAGTGGTGAGTTCGCCGTTCGAGAGATTCAGGAGGCCGATTTTCTTGGGGACGGGCTTTTTGTCCTTTTTTAGCTTCTCTTCTTGCGACTCGGGGATGCCGATGGAATAGGCGATCCAGCGAGAATCGGACGAGAAGGCAGGCAGTACGCCAAAGGCAACCGTTTTGGTGGTGCCGTCGGCGATGCTGGTGACGCGCAATTCGTTGTTGCGATTCGAGCGATTGACGCCGTAGGCGAGCCATTTGCCATCGGGTGAGAGACCGCCGTGATCGCGGAAGGTGGCGAGAGATTCCCATTGACCGTAATCGGAGGGGGGAACAGGAGGTTTGGATTGGCCGTGAATCGGGACGGCAGTTGCAAGAATTAGAGATGCAGCGAGGATTGGGAGTCGCATGGCTGGCTTCCTTTGAAGATGAATGCTTCGTTGTGGTTGCTAAGAGCAGCCGAATTGTGAACCGATTCGCAGGGGTAAGCAAGAGAGATGTCGGACTTGCGTTGGTCGCCCCGACCAGCGGCCATGAATAATACGAAACTAGACGATGCGGCGGGGCAAGAGCGGGTTGAGGTGCATGGTGAGGTCGTAGACCGAAGCGCCGCAGGATTCGGAGATGTCTTCGGGGCGGGACCCTGGCTGGGCGTCGAAAAAAGTGGCGACGTCGCCGATTCTGACTTTTTCTTCGGCGCCGATCTCGACGATGGAGTGGCTGGCGGAAACGGAGGCGATGACGGGATAGAGGTCACCGTGGATGCGGACTTTGGCGCCTTTCGTGGCGACACGCGGCCAGCCGTCAGCGTGGCCAACCGGAATCGTTGCAACCCAAACCTCGTCGTTCGCCATATAAGCGCGGTTGTAGCCGGCACTATCGCCTTTGCGCAATCTTTTTGCGTAAATGACGCGAGCTTTGAGACTGATGGCGGGGCGGAGATCAAGAATGCTGGTGTGGCGAAATTCGTTTTCGGAATAGATGCCGTAGATGGCCATGCCGGGCCGGACCATGTCGAGAAAGGCATCCGGATGCTGAAAAAGGCTGAAGCTTGAAGCGGCATGCTTTTTGCCCAGGGCGATGCCCTCTTTTTCGAATGAGGCGCACGTTTCGTTGAAGCGGCGAAGCTGCTCTTTGTCGAAGTCGGGATCTTCGGTAAACGTCATCATGGTGCCCTGGACGCGGACGGACTTGCGAGAGGCGAGATCGCTCACGAGCGGAGCCGCTTGTTGATAGGGAACACCGACGCGGCCAATACCAGTGTCGATACAAATGTGAAGTGAAACCGGCTTCTGCGTTTTGGCGGCGATTTGGTCAAGCGCGGGGCCGACGGGCGTGTAAACCATCGGGAGAATGTCGCGAGCGACGGCGTCGGCGAGGTTTTGCTCGTCGAAGGGGCCGAGAAGGAGGATGGGTTTGCGAATGCCGGCGTCGCGGAGAGAAAACGCTTCGTGAAGCTTAACCACGGCAAAACCGAAGATTTCCGGTTGAGGTTCGAGAAGCTGAGCGACGTTGGCAACGCCCATGCCATAGCCATTATTCTTGATGACCGCGAGAATCGGCCGAGCGGAAACCCGGCGGGAGATTTCGGCGACGTTGTGGCGGAGATTTTCGCGGTGGATTTCGACCCAGGGGTCAAAGGAGGAGTCCTGCGAAGCAGTGGTTGGGGGTTGCGGCGCGCCGGCGAGATCGGACGCCGAGCTGAGAACGGCCGGCAAAGCAAGGCCGGCTTCGAGAAAGGCGCGGCGCGAGTGCTTCATTCGGGGCGACACTCCTGACCGCACGAGGATATATCAGAATGGCGAGAACGGAGAACGGAGATTCGGAGGGCAGAAAACACGGAGAACAAAGGCGCTCCCCAAAGTCAGTGCGACTTGATCGCCGCAAGCGGTCCGCCACAGGAGGCCGCCCCTACTTCTTGAAGAGGTCCTCGAAGGCCTGACGGGCGTCGTTCGAACGCGGGGGAGCCGGAGCACTGGTGCCCGCTGCTTGCGCGTAAGTCGTGGGCGCGGTGTCCTTTTCAACGGTCATGCGAAATTCGTAGAACCGGCAATGGTTCTTGGCGTCCTTGGGGGAGACGCGCTCTTTAATCGGCTGCGTGCATTCGAACTGCGCGCCAGTATCGAAGAAACGGCATTGCTTGCAGCAGTGCAGCTCGAACTGGCACTTGGGACATTTGCCGTTGGGATCAAAACCAGGGGCGAGGACGGCGCCACAATTGGAGCAGCGGGCGCGGGTGACGGTTCCCACCATGCGCGGCGTGCGGGGGCCGAATTGGTCGGCGCCGCGCGGGCCGCCAGATGGCGGTTTTTTTTCGTGAGAGCGCTCGCGCTTCTCACCTTTCTCAGAGTCGCGGTAACCGCGATGACCATACTTACGATCCACAAACGCCTCCGCCCGCCAGCCCTGACGGACTGCAACGGCTACAACTTAAACCTCGCACGCAACGATGTGCCAACTTGGCTTGTATCCAACTGGATTGCTACACTCGGCCGGACTGCGCTATGCCTTCCTGAATTCGCTTTGCAGTGTGACGTCGTCCGAGAGCAGGAGATGGGACCTCTATGTTTCTAGCGCTCTGGGAGTTCGAAGTCAAGCCGGGCTGTCGAAAACGTTTCTTGAAAGTCTATGGCCCCGAAGGGGACTGGGCCACACTGTTCCGGCAAGACGCCAACTACCAAGAGACTCGATTATTGCACGATCCCGAGCATCCTGCAATCTTTCTGACTTTGGATTTCTGGACCTCGCGGCAGGCCTATGAAACATTTATCTCGGCCCACGCCGCGGAATACGAAAAGTTAGACGCCGCCGGAGAGGAATTGGTTTTAAGAGAGCGGAAGGTGGGGTGGTTTGCGTCTGTCGATTCCTAAGCTTTCCCAGGCTGCGTCTTGCCGAGCCACATTTGGATGAAGCCATCGGGTGGGAGATCGAGTTGAACAATGCTTCGTGGCGTGCCGGAGGCGCAAAGAAGGGCCTCGGCGGCTAGATATCCGCTCCGGACGGCACCTTCCATCGTGGCGGGCCAGCCGGTTTGCGTCCAATCGCCGGCAAGATATAGGCCCGGGATTTTCGTGCCCTGCCGAGGGCGCCAGCGATCCACCCCTGGTTCGGGAGAGAACGTAGCGGCGGCTTCCTTGATCACCGTGGATTTGAGCAATTGAGCGTCCCGAGCCTTGGGCAGAGCGTGACGAAGTTCGGCGAGGCAGAGCTCGATGATTTCCTGGCGGGGTTTTTCGAGGAGCTCGTAGGAAGCGCTGATGACGAGCTGGAGGTATTGTGTGTCTTTCGGATTTCCTGCACCCATCGGATCTGCTGAAGAATCCGCATAGAGAGCGGTCTTGTTAAAAACCCATTGTGTGCTGGTGTCGAGGAGAGTGACGAAGGGTTCGTCCATCACCGGGCGGTCGAACCAGAAGTGCACGCCGGTGATCGGAGAGGTTCTGATTTTGTCGAGATGGGCGAGCGCGGTTTCCGACTGTTTCAGGCTTTCGGGGAGCAACTCGGCGAGTGCGGTGTGGGGAATCGCGAAAATATATGCGTCGGCGGATTCCTCGCGGTGGTCATCGAAACGCACGCCAGCGAGTTCGCCGCTCTCGAGCTTCAAACCGCGAACCGGCGAACGCAAGACCACTTCCCCGCCCCGGCGTTCGATTTCCGTTTTGCAACCGTCGTAGAGATTCGAGAGTGGAACCGCGGGCACGCCCATGCGATAGCCGGTGCTGTTGGACAGAAAGGCTTTCCAGAAGACGTCAACGCCAAAGCGCGCGTCGGTACGGTCGAGTTCTTCGTCGAGTGCGCTGACGAGAACGACGCGCCAAAAGCGATTGATCGCGCCCGAGGTCTGGCCTTGGCGTTGGAGCCATTCGAGTATGGAAATGCCGCCGGCTTCGCGAAGGCCGGGAGGATTGCCGGCGTGCTGGATGATGTTGAGCATGGCGCGCGCAATGGACAGTTTGTCGACAAGCGTGAGCGGCGCAAATGAAGCAAACGAACCAGTGAAGTGAAACGGGGCTGGAAGCGCTCCAGCTTTCATCTCGCCGCGGCGGCCCTGGGGATCGAGAAACCAAAGGCGGTCGAAGAACTTGATCTTGCCGGCAGAGCCGATGCGGCGGTAAAAATCCTCGAGATTCGTGCAGCAGCCGAGGGTCACATGCTGGCAATTGTCGACGTGTTCGCCGTCGGGCAAAACATACGAAGTGGCGCGGCCGCCGAGGAAAGGACGCTGCTCGAATAAACGTACGCGCCAGCCCGAATCAGCCAGCGCGACGCCGGCCGCCAGTCCCGCCAGCCCGCCGCCGATCACGATCACGTTTTTCAAGGATGTTCTCTTCTGTGTGGTGGCCGAAACGGGCCTTGGCCATGAATACCATTTTCTCGGCTTTCGAGAGACGGATTTTTTCGCCGAAGACGGCGAAGTCGAGCGCTTCGATATGGCCGAGCAGCGCGCTGTAGGTATGAACGAGAAGCCACAGCGCACCGCGGCTACTCTCGTCAATCAAGCCAAGAAGCGCGGAACCTTCTTGGTAAAGCTGCCAGGCGCGGTCGGCTTCGAAGCGAAGCAGTTCGCGCATGCCGAGGGTTGCTTCGCCACGCGCAAAGTCCTCGGGCGAGACGCCGTAGCGCGCAAGGTCTTCTTCGGGAAGATAGACCCGGCCGAGCTGGTGATCTTCGTGGACGTCGCGAATGATGTTGGTGAGCTGGAAGGCCAGGCCGAGTTTTTCCGCAAGGTCGAGCGCGCGGGCATCGCGAAAGCCGAAAACATGCGTGCAAGTGAGGCCGACGGTTCCGGCAACGCGGTAGCAATATTCACGGAGACGATCGAACGTCGGATAGAAGCGGACGGTGAGGTCCATTTCCGCACCGCTAATGAGATCGTGGAGATAGCGGGCGGGCATGTGGTAGCGCTGCATGGTGTCAACGAGGGCAGGAAGGATCTCCTCCGCTCCCGGTAGGGTGGCCACGGGGGAAGCCACGGCCGCATTGCCGTCGAGGACTTGTTCCTGCCCCGTGATGGTTTGGTCGAGGGCCGCGCGCCAACGCGCGAGGCCGCGCTGCTTGGCCCCAAGGTCCTGGCCCTCGTCGGAGACGTCATCAACGAGGCGCATGAAGGCGTAGAGGGCCGCCAGACCATCGCGCTTCGGCTTGGGCAAGAGATAGAAAGCATAATAAAAATTGCTGCGCGCGGCGCGTGCGATGTGGTGACAGTGTTCGTAGGATTCCTCAATGTTCTCTTGCGACTGAGACACAGCAAGCTTCGCCCCTACAATCGGCGGCATTGACGAAACTTGGGCGGAGTGAGAATCGCGCACAACCAAGTGTCTGACCAAAGTGCGTCCAAGAAGGCGGGCTTGCTTCAATTTGCTGATGCCAGGGCGCCTGTGGAGCGTGTCGTAGCCCATCGCTTCGATGGCATCGAGAACCGCGATTCCTCCGCGGCTGAACATTTCGAGGTCGACGCCAAAACGGGAATCAACCATTTTTGCGAGCGGCGCGCCTTGCAAAAAAAGAGCTCGCGTGCGGGCGAGGAGATCCTGCATCAGACGAACGTAGCGGCCATCGAAACGGCGATTAACGAGGTCGTCTTCTGTGAGGCCCTGGGCAGACGCGGCATCGAGAGGAATGTAGATGCGACCTATGTCGAGGTCGCGCGAGACGTCCTGCCAGAAATTCGCAAGTTGCAAAGCGGTACAAGTGGCGTCGGAAAGGCGCTGGCGTTGCGCGTCGCGGTAGCCACAAAGGTGCAGGACCAAGTGACCGACGGGATTAGCAGAATTAACGCAATAGCCGAGAACCCCTTCCCAATTCGCATAGCGCTTCGTCGTTTGATCCTGACGGAAGGCCTTCAGCAGGTCGGCGAAGGGCTGCTTGGGGATCTCTTTGCCGAGAATGGTTTGGCGCAGCGCGACGAACACAGGATGGGACGGTTTGCCTTCGTAGCACAAATCCAGTTCGCGCTCCCACCAATCGAGAAGCTGAAGCGCGCGCAGTGGGTCGGCTACTTCGTCGCCAAGATCATCGGCCCAGCGGCAATACGCGTAAACGTTGTAGAAATGCTGGTGCAGGGCCTTAGGTAAAAGCCAGGACACGACATTGAAATTTTCGTAGTGATGCGTGGCGAGCCAGTGCGTGTACTCTTGGGCAACGAGCGGAGGGCAGCCCGGCGCGGGGGTGTTGCGCATGATTTCGAGTTCGCCGGGAGCCAGCATCAGAAGATCGATTCCTTGCTCGGTTCGGAATTACGGGTGGGCGCGGTTGGCACGTGCAAACTAAGGCCGTACGGCGAGCTTGATTTCGCCGCTGCGAGACTTCATGCGCTCGAAAGCCTGCGGCAAGTCCGCCAAACGAATCTCTTCGGTGACAAAGTCGTGCGCGGAAATATCACCGCGGCGAATCGCTTCGAGCGCTTCGCGGAAAAAGCGCGGCGTGTGGTGGAATGTGGAGATGAGCTTGATTTCTGAGTAATGAATCGCAGCGGGCTCGATTTCAACGTGCGTTCCGGAGGGCAAACCGCTGAAGAAATTCACCACGCCACCGCGGCGGACGATGGCCAGGGCCATGCTCCAAGTCGCTGGGTTTCCCGCAGCTTCAACGACGGCGTCGGGACCACGTTGGTCGTCGGTCAGAGCTTTCACGGCGGCAACAACGTCTGGTACCTCGTTTACGTTGATCGTGACGATGGCTCCGAGACGGCGCGCCACATCGAGCGGGGCGGTGCGCCGGGCGACGGCGATAACCCGGACGCCGCGGCGGGAAAGCATGCGAATAAACTTCAACCCAATCGGGCCGCAGCCAATTACAACCGCGGTATCGCCCGTGCGCACTTCCATCTCATGAATCCCGCGAAGCACGCAGGCAAGCGGCTCGGCAAGCGCAGCGCTTTGATCATCCACCGAATGCGGGACTTCGAGCATGTTTTCCACGGCGATGCGGCCAGGAATGCGCATGTACTCGGCATAAGCGCCATTGTTGAAGAGCAAATCGTCGCAAAGATTCTCCTGGCCACGGCGGCAGTGGTAGCAACGCAGGCAAGGCGCGGAATTCGCCGCCACCACACGCATTCCGAGGCGCCAGCGAGGATCAACGCGTTTGCCCGCGGCTACGATGTCGCCAACCAACTCATGGCCAAATACCGCCGGCGGCTGAATCATGCGCGCGTGATAGCCGCGCTTCCAAACTTTGAGGTCGGTGCCGTCGGTGAGCGCAAGGCGGACGCGCAGAAGCACTTCGTCAGCGGCCAGCGAAGGAACGTCGATCATCTCAATCCGGAGATCCTCGCTGCCATAGAGGACGGCCGCCGTCATTTTTGATGGCACAGCGACGCGCGTGGGAGCAACTTTCAATTCTTCGCCTGTATCCGTTTTCTTGTCGGTGGTCCTCATGGGTGTGTAATCAAAACCTTTAGCGATTCCGCGGTGGGCCGGGCAGCCAAATCCAAAGCCTCTTGGATCTTATCCAGGGGGAAACGGTGCGTCACAATGTCCATTACCGGGAGTTTCTTGTGGAGCACCAGTTCCGCGGCTGCATCCTGGATGTCTACCGCGGCGCTATAGCTGCCTAGAATTTCTTTCTCGTCAATCCCCACAGCGGCTGCTGGAAACTCAATTTTGGTAACCGGATCGTTCGCGGCAAACAACAGGACTCGCCCACCAGGCCTTGTCGCAGCCAGCGCTTCCACGACCACCGCGGGATGCGCAACCGCCACCAAAACGGCATCAGCCCCCCGTTCCTCGGTACGGGCCTTAATTTCCTCCACCAGCTTACCACCACTGGGGTCAAAGGATTCAATCGCACCTAAGGTAAGACTCTTGGCGCGGCGGACGGCCATGGGATCGCTGGTGTAAATACGGGGGCCCGCGAGTTTTGCAACCATGAGGAGCTGGAGACCGATGGGCCCGCAGCCGATGACAAGAACCGTTTCGCCAGCTGTGACGCGGGCTTTCTGGACAGCTTTCAGGATGGTGTTAATCGGCTCGATGAACGTGGCTTCTTCGAAGGTGATGTTTTCAGGAAGCGCCACGACGCCGCGTTCGGCGACCCACGGCATGGCTTTGACGTACTCGCCAAAGCCGCCGCCGTTTGGAGTAAAGCCGGCGGTCAGCCCGGTGGTCTTGTATTGCTTGCATTGAGAGAAGAGGCGGCGTTCGCAATAAAAACATTTGCCGCAGGGAATGTGATGAAAACTCATTACGCGGTCCCCGGGCTTCCATTTGGTGACGCCGCGGCTGACGGCGACAACCGTGCCTCCGAGCTCGTGACCTAGGATTTGCGGTGGCTCGACGTAGCGATGATAGATTTTCTTGATGTCCGTGCCGCACACGCCGCACGCAGCGACTTTGATAAGCACTTCACCATCGCCCAATTGAGGGACAGGCACTTCTTCGACACGAACGACGCCTTTTTCGCGGAACACGCCCGCGCGCATGGTTTTGGGGATGGGTCCCAAGGCGCGCATGCTTTCCAGAGTTGTCTCCGCACGGGTCATCGTGCCGCGACCTTTCGTTGTGGTTCCCCGGAAACTTGTATCAAACGTTCGATGTATTGGCTCAAGAAGTCCGCCAGGTTTTCACGGGCGGCGCGCGTGTGTTCAAACAGTCGAACCACGCCAAGAATACTTGAGCGCAAGCTCAAGATTTCCCCCAACACACGAAGCTTATCCACCTCCCCGGATTTCGACGTCGTGCGGTTGAAGTCGATGGGGAGATCCTCTTCAGCGGAATCGCTAATGGCCCTAATGGCGACCGAGCGAGCGGCAAAACCAGCCCCTTCCGAGAGAACACATGCGCTCTCCATTTCGACGGCATCGGCTTCCGCTCCAAGGCGTCTTTTTTGTGCCGCTTCGACAACGACCTGGTCCTTGCTCAGGAAAACACCAACCGGTGTCGCGCCGCATTGTGTCGCGAGCTCTACGAGCGGTTTGTCGCACCGAAGCGTCACTCCGGCGGTTGGCCCCCACACTTCGCGCGCTACCAGAACCTCGCCAACGGCATACTCTGGCCGCAGAGCGCCGGCGAAACCGCTAGAAATGCAAATTTCAAAACCTCCCGGCCAAATGCCCTTTATCGCCTCTACCCAAGGTTTTCTGCAGCCTATCCCGGTGAGCAACCCGCAAATCTCGAGGTCACCAATTTGAGAGCGATACAAATCGACTGCGCCGCCATGCAGCTTTTGAAAGCGGTGGCGCCGCCGCCAGGGATCAAACTCTGCTTCTACAGCAAAGGTAACAAGGATTCTCATGGACACGGTCTTGGCAACTGGGCGCAGCCTGCTGCGCCCTTACAAAACCACACCTATGCCGCCACAAAGGCCGGCGCCAGGAAAGCAACCTACGCCGCGCTGGCGCGCGCCATTTTTCTGACGCGGCCCTTGTCGATATAACCGTTGGCTTCGTACCAACGCACGGCCCGTTCAAGAGCAGCCGACACCGGTCCCGCCTTGAAACCTAGCTCGCGCTGCGCCCGGGAGCAATCCACAAACATCATGTGCCGCGCAATCTTCACTCCCTCGACTGGGATGCTTGGCTCACGGCCGATCAACCGCGAAAATATCGTATTGGCGTAGGCCACGCCCAGCGCCAGTCCGTGGGAAATTTTCATCTTGGGTGCGGACAGGCCGGTAATCCTCGAAAGCGAATCGAGTAGGGCCTTGAGCGTGAGATTCTCGCCCCCGAGGAGGTAGCGCTCGCCGACTTTTCCCTTTTCGGTCGCCAGCAAATGGCCTGCGGCGCATTCCTCGACGCCGACAAAATTCAAGCCCGTCTCGACGTAGCCGGGCATTTTTCCATTGAGAAAATCCAGAATGATTTTTCCCGTCGGCGTAGGCTTCCAATCCCAAGGGCCAACCGGCGTGGTCGGCATGACGACGATGGCGGGTAAGCCCGCTTTCGCGGCTTTGAGCACTTCCTGCTCGGCCATCCACTTGGAGCGCTTGTAGTGCCCGACCATTTCCTCGAGGCGAGCGTCGGTAGATTCGTTGGGAGGTTGCGGGCGGTCGACGGCGATGGTAGCAACGGTGCTGGTGTAAATGAATTGCTCGACGCCGGCGCGCACGGCTGCATCGAGAAGATTCTTTGTGCCACCCACATTGGAATCGTAAATGTCCTGCTTACGCCTCGCCCAGAGACGGTAGTCGGCGGCGACGTGGAAGACGCGCCTGGCTCCTTGCATGGCTCGCGCCACCGAGGCCGGATCCCGCAAATCACCGGTAACATACTCAAGGGAGAGATCAGCAATGGCGCGATTGGTGCTCGAAGGGCGCAGCAGTACGCGCACGTCTTCGCCTCGCGACACCAACTGGCGCGTGACATGGCTGCCCAGAAAGCCGGAAGCGCCTGTGACCAGCGTCGTCATGCGATTCTCACGCTTTCTTCCCCAGCCTCGGCGTGCGCGTTTTCGGGATCGCAAGCCGGCTCGTCGGGCAATTCCCTGGCTGCCGTTTGTGAGAGAAGCGCCTCCTGAAGATGCTCGGAAAATTGACGCCAGAAACTGCTGGCGATAAGCCCGCGTGCTTCCGTAACCTTGCGGACGACAGCGTCGTCGGTAGAAACAGCGGTAATCAGCCAGCCGTCCACATCCTTTTCCGCCACCAATGACTTGAGAGTTGTGAGCTTCGCGAGAACCGAGTCCTCGTGAACTTGCGAATGAATGACGGTGAAAAAGCCGGAGAGCCGCGCAGCGCACAGCCCTTCGATGGCCAGAGCGGACTCCGGCGCCTCCAGCGTATTGAGGCGAACCACTAGGAACAATTCACGAAGGGGCTGAAATTCGTGTATACGACGGCGAAGAGACGTCCCATCAGTTTCAAGAAAGACACCATGACCGCTCTGCGCAATGGCTCGCACGAAATGGCCGATGCCGGCATGAAGCAGCGGCTCGCTTCCCCCAATCCAAATCACCGGAGCGCGAACTGCCACTAGCGCATGCATTTTTTCGCGAGAAACGGGCGCCCGAGAGCCGGGATGGAGCACTTCAGCCGGATCCACATAGTGGACCATCGGACCCGGGAGCGTGGAACTGAAAATCTGCGCGATGCGGGCCTTTGCGAGTTTTGACGTGAGCCGCGCTGGCAAGCGCACCATGTAGGTTAAATCCCGCTGCGCAGCCGGAACTCGCTGGGCTGGAAGTGCGCGGCGCAATACTCTTCGGCTTTGCGCGATTGATTGGAGTAGCGCGCGAGCGCGTAGACCGGGAAAGAATTCCGATAGAGATGATATTTCAGGTAAAAGACTCCGGGAAAGCCCGTGCCGGTAAACTCCGGCTCGCCCCAGGAGCCGTCCGCCTGCTGGCGATGGACTAGGTAATCGACCGCTTTGGCAACCGCCGGGTCTTCCGTCCCCGCGCTGGCGAGCAGGCCGATAAGGCCCCATGCGGTTTGCGAAGCGGTGCTCGTTCCCTGCCCCTTCGTGGAAGGTCGATCGTAGCTCAAGAGCGATTCGCCAAAGCTGCCGTCCGCTTTCTGAACGCTGCGCAGCCAGTCCACCGCCCGCTTGCAGAATTCGCGCGCGGCCAGTGAAACCGTCTCGAGGGCGCGCAGCACGCCACTCGTTCCATAAATGTAATTGACGCCCCAGCGGCCAAACCAGGAACCGTCTTTGCACTGATCCTGCAGCAGGAACTTCAGGGCGCCCTCGATGACGGGATGCTCCGCCGGCCAGCCGTAGCGGCCAAGACACTCGACAACGCGCGCGGTGACGTCGGCGGTCGACGGATCGATCATCGCGTTGTGGTCGGCAAAAGGAATGTTGCAAAGAAACTTGCGATCGTTGTCGCGGTCGAAAGCGCCCCAGCCGCCGTCGCGATTCTGCATGCTGAGCAGCCACTGAATACCACGGCGCATCGCAGCTTCCATCCGCGCCGGCTCGGGATATTTCACGCGCTGGAGAGCCATAAGCACGAAAGCGGTGTCGTCAACATCCGGATAAAAGTCGTTGCGAAATTCAAAGGCCCAGCCCCCGGGCTCCGCGTCTTTGTTCTTGACCTGCCAATCGCCGGGGCCGACCACTTGTTTGGACAGCATCCAGTCCGCCGCCTTCACCAGTGCTGGATGATCTGGAGGCAAGCCCGCCTCTTCCAGGGCAACCATCGCGATGCAGGTGTCCCACACCGGAGACACGCACGGCTGCATGCGAATCGTGTCTTCATCTTCAATTTCAAAGCGCGAGAATTCCTTGATTTCACGAACCGTGAGCGGGTCGTCCGGGCCATAACCAAACGCCATCAACGCAAAAATCGAGTTCATCATCGCCGGGTAAATGGCGGCGAGGCCTTCGGTGCGCTCGATGTGGTCAAGCACCCAGGACTTCGCTTCGCGGATGGCCCGCTGGCGAAATGGTTTCCAGGGTGACTTCTCATAAAGCTTCAACCCGCGGTCTACCGCCAGGAAGACGTTTTTCCAGGAAAGAAGTTGATCGCTCCAATCCAGCGCGGCGGTCTTGCGCTCGGGGTCCTTGAAAAGCTCGTCCACATGAGCCTGCTCCGGGAGCCGCCAATCGGGGCGCAGCGAGGACAAAACCGCCATCGGGATCACAATGCCCCGCGTCCACGAAGACATCTCATAAATATTGAAAATGAACCAGTGCGGAATGAGCATCAGCTCGGGCGGAATCGAAGGAACCAGGTCCCAACTTACGGCGCCAACCAAAGCCAGATAAAAGCGCACGTAAGAATTGGAATGTTCGAGGCCGCCCAGGCGGTGCGCCATTTCCCGCGCGCGCACCAGATTCGGCGCATAAGGCGAATCGCCCGCGAGTTTCAATGCGAAATACGCTTTGCAGGTGGCGTTTAATTCCGAAGGGCCGCCGGGATAGATGCTCCAACCGCCGTCAGGCAACTGACGCTGCCGGACGTAGTTTGCCAGCTTGGCAATGCGCTCGGGATCAGCCTTGCCGAGAACATGCAGATAATAGATGTAATCCGACTCGAGCGTGGAATCGGCTTCCAACTCGCCCTGCCAGTAGCCTTGTTCCGCTTGCAGAGAAAGGAGGTGATTCGCGCCGCGTTCAATGGCTTTTTCAAGACGCTCCGCCCAATCCGGTTCCTGCCATGCGACTTGCGCAGGTGCGACGGCTGGTTCCTCTCCTATGCGGGCAAATGAGGCCATCGATGCTCCCCCCAGAGCACATAAGGATTGACGGGTTCAGCAGGCCGGTCCGACCCGCCGCATTAATTTCCTGTAACTGCCATGATCCCTGTCACTTGCACCGGAACGAGACGAAGAAAGAAACAACTAGGTTCCAGTAACATCGGTACTACTTTCGATTATCGCCGCCTTGACGCTGAGGGTCAACGGGTAAGATGCCTGGTCGTAAACGAGGAGTTGTCAAATTGAAACCGTTGGGGGAGTTTCGAGCGCCCTTTCGACCAAAACCCTCAACGGCTGCGGCAGGGGTTCACCTTCTTGTTGAGAAACCGAGGGTTTCTCCCGGAGCAGGCGTGAGGGGAGCTGCGTCCAGGCTGGCGCCGCGGCGGAAAATGCTGCTGCAGACCCGCGAAGAACGAGAGCATCGGCACGATCCAGCGCAGCCCGAGCGGAATCTTTGAAGTCTTCCTTCGACGGGTCAACCACCGCGAAATACAGGCTTGGTTTCAGGAATTGCAGCAAGGAGTTGCTCTCGAGAATCAGCGTTGGCAGTTCGCCGTAGGAAGCTGTTTGCGCTTCCTTAGCCGCGGCTCTCAACAACGGAAGCCCTTCAGCGAGAAATCCCTGCTTGGTGCGCAGCCAAAACGAACGGCGCGCTCCGGCGGCCAGAAATCGAGAGCTATCGGTCCCGGTATCCCTGAGCGACTCCCAGTCGAGCGCGCAGATATGCTCGGTCGGAGCGCAGTCGCAATTGTCTCCGTTTTGCGCGCAAACACCATGGCCATATTGTGTGATTTTTCCGGCAATCCAGCTTGCTTTGGGAAAAGCGGCAATCACGTCGCAGACCAGCTGGGTCTTACCGATGCTGCGCGTGTGCCCGCCAATGACAATCACGCGCCAGCGCAGTGAGAGCTCTTTTCCTTCTGGCTTATTTGCTTCCAACTTTGGCCTCAAGATTCTTGATGCGTGCGGCTAGTTCCGGCAGGCGGCCGTAAAACGCGTATTGCTCCTTGAATTTTTCGAGCGACCGCGCCGGCGTTCCCCAAACGGTTTGCCCGCCTCGAATCGTCTTTCCGCCCAGCACTCCGGATTGCCCTCCAATCACTGCGTTGTCTTCCAGTTCGCAGCGCTCCCCAAAACCCGCCTGGCCACCAATCACCACGTTTTTGCCCACCGTGCACGACCCCGAGAATCCTACCTGCGCAGCCACAACCGTATGCGCCCCAAGCTGGCAGTTGTGGCCAATATGAACCAGATTGTCGAGCTTCACACCTTCAAGAATGCGCGTGTCGTCCAGCGAGCCACGGTCAATCGTTGTGTTCGCGCCAATCTCGACGTCGTCGCCAATCTCCACAATCCCGACTTGCGGGAACTTCCAATGCTTCCCTTCTCCGAAAGCGTAGCCGAATCCATCAGCGCCAATCACCGCGCCGGAATGAATCTCCACACGATGGCCGATTCGAACGTGGTGATACACGGTCACACGAGCATGAATGCGGCAGTGTTCTCCCATCCAGCAGCCCGGTCCGATGACGCAATGGGCCCCAACCTGGGTTCCCGCGCCGATATGAACATCCTCGCCAATCACGGCGTAAGGCCCGATGCTCGCGCTTCCAGCAACGCGCGCGAGCGGAGCAACTACTGCGGTCGGGTGAATACCTGACGCAATCGGGGCACGGTCGAGAATCAGCGTGGCTGCCTTGGAAAAGGCAAATTTGGGGTGCGCGCTTCGCAGCACCGTTTTGCCCGGCAAGCTTCGCCCCTCGTCAGCAATCACGCAAAGCGCAGCAGAAGAGGCCGCCCGCTCGAGGTGCTTTGCGGAGTCGACGTAAATCAAATCGCGCGTCGCAGCCCGTTCCGGCGCCGCCACACCGCTGATCTCAAGCCTGCCGTCCCCTTCGAGCGTTGCGCCAATCGCGTCAGCCACTTCTCTTGCTGTCTGTCTCATGTTCTGCCTCACGAAAGTCGTACACAGGCGCTTCGTCGCTCGGCCTGGTGTTCCACCGGCCATGAACCCAAACCCATTGTTCAGGATATTTTCGAATAATGTCTTCCAGCACCTTCGTAAACCGTTGTGTATTCTCGAGGATATCTTGCTCCGAATCGCCTGTTCGAACCAGTTCTAGCAGAGGTTCAAAACGGAGTCGGTATTTTCCGAGGCGTTCGTCCCAGACCGCATAGCCAGGCACGACCGCTGCATCGGTGTGGAGCGCCAGCCGCGCTATCCCGGTCGTCGTGCTCGCCGCTTTTCCAAAGAAATCCACAAAGACGGCTTCCTGTGGCATGGTGTTTTGGTCGCTAAGTATGCCAATCGTTCCCGCTTCCTTCAGAACTTTCAGCGTGACGCGCGCCGATTCATTCTTGAAGATTGGCTGATTCCCTGACAGGCAGCGATACTTGTTGACCAAGGAATCGATCCGGCGATTCTCGATGGGCCGCGCCAGGTAATGCAGCGGATAGCCGTAGAGCGCATGCGCGAAAGAGGAAAGCTCCCACGCGCCAATGTGCCCGGTCAGATAAATCACGCCTTGGCCGCGCCGATGGCCTTCCAAGAAGTTCTCATGGCCGTCGAGAACCACGATCTGCTCAATATTTTCTCTCTTGTATCTCGGGAAGCGCGCAAATTCCGCGGCCATCCACCCCAGGTTACGAAGCATCCCCCGAATAACCGCTTTGCGTTGCGCATTATTCCAATCGGGAAAGGCAATGCGCAAGTTCACTTCTGCCGTCTTCCGCAGCCGCGGGAGTAGCGAGTAGAACAATCGCATGACGGCCACAGCGAGACCTCTCGCCAAGGACCTCGGAACAAGCCCGAGCCCAGTTACGACAAGCCACACCGCCGCATATTCGAACCGCTGCTTCATCGCGGACTCAATTCGAACCGGAGAACCATTTCGCGACAGTATGCAAGAGGTCCGGCGCTGGAAGAAAGTATTTCAATGTTAGACTCAAACTTCCGTGGCGAAACGAACCAAGCGCACTGTGACAAAGCGAAGCAAGCGCCCGGTGGCAGAACGAGCCGAGCCCGCTTTGGTAGAACGAACCAAGCCCGCGGTGGCAGAACCACCCAAGCCCACCATGCCAAAACCAACCAAGCCCACACGACCGGATTTCCACACCACACCAGGCGCCCTGATCGTCTGGAGCCTGCTCATTTGCGCGACCCTCTATGTATGCTACTTCAGTCATCTGGGTGTGGTTGGTTTCCTCGGACCCGATGAGCCCCGCTACGCGTGGATTGCGCGGGACATGATGGAGTCGCACGACTGGACGACGCCGCGCTTGTATGGAAAGCCCTGGTTCGAGAAACCTCCTCTCTATTATTGGGGCGCAGGGCTGGCCTTCAAGTGGTTGGGGGTCAGGGAGGCGGCGGCGCGATTGCCGAGCGCGATTTCCGCCCTGCTGGCCACTATTGCGCTGGCCTGGCTCGCTCGTCGCCTCTATGGTCCCGAAACGGCGCGCTGGTCCCTGCTCCTGCTTCCCACAACGGCAGGCATGATCGGCTTTTCCCATGCCGCCGCTACCGACATGCCATTCGCCAGCATGTTCACGATTGCCATGGTCTGCGCAGCAATGGCGTTAGGCCTGGCACGCAACGAAAACACCCCGATCCTTCCCCGCACACCGTGGATCGCGTTAATCCTGTTTGGATTTTTCCTGGGAGCAGCCGTCCTTGCCAAAGGCCCGGCGGCAATCATTCTGTGTGGCGGCGCGGTGATCCCCTGGGCCTTGCTCACCAAACGACGACATGACGCGCTTCGATTGCTTCATCCGGTGGCCATTGCGTCTTTCTGCGCCGCTGCCCTGCCCTGGTACGTTCGCTGCGCCCGCCGCAATCCCGATTTTCTGCGTGTCTTCATCATCGAGCACAATTTCAAACGCTTCCTGACTCCTGAGTTTCAGCACTTACAGCCATTCTGGTTTTACCTGCCGGTCGTATTGACAGCCCTGCTGCCGTGGACGGCGCTTTTTCTTTGGAGCGGCGTTCACGGGGTGGCACGCGTCGTTCGCACCTATACCGCGCAAGACTCCAAGTGGTTTCTAACCTGCTGGGCCGGCTTCGGCCTGCTCTTTTTTTCGATTTCCCGCTCCAAACTTCCCGGCTACATCCTTCCCGCTCTCCCGGCGCTTGTTTTAATCTTTGCCCATTCACTCACCACCATGGAAAAAATCCCGCGTTGGCTGCTTCGCGTAGCCTTACTGTTGTTTTCGCTCTTGCTCTTCGTTCCGCTCGTCTACATCCAACTTCTCGGGCCGCAATTCTCTTACGGAAACGCCACGATCGTGACTGCCGTGTGCGCCATCGTGGCTCTGATGGGGGCGGCAAACCTTCTATTGGCCTCTTTTGGGAGACCCGCAAGGCAAAAAGGCCTGCTTCCCCTCCTCGCCGCCGGCTGCGTTGTGCCCATCCTTCTTGCCACCATGGCGGCTTATTTCGTCGCGCCGTCTTTCCTGAAGCCCGACCCTTCGGGCAAAATCCTTGCGCAGCAAGTGCAAAAGCAAAAAATTCCGCTGGATGAATTGGCCGTTGGCTGGCTGAGCCGCGGCCAGCATTTTGGCATGAACTTTTATTTGCACCAGGAAATTAAAGACTGGAACCTTGAAAATTCGGGGAAGCCATACGTCTTAACGGATATCCGCGGCTGCCGGAACCTGGATCCTATTCCTTTCGCATGCGAACCCATGCCCTTCGATGAGCAGGCGACAGGAACCTTCCTCTACCACATCGTCATGCGCGGCTCAGTGCAGGGTTTGGGGCAGAGGCCTGGCAACGGTGGGGGGCAAACGCAAAAGAAAGAATGACACTACGCGGTTTTCATACTCGCGCTTTTCGTCGTCGCTCAAACCGACAAAATTGCCGTGTGCAATAATCGCTTGCTCGCGCGGCTCAAGAGCCTGCAAAAACATCTGCCGTGTAATCGCCGCCAGCTCCGGATCGTCCAGCGCTTGAATATACAGCGAAGGAACACCGTTGAGGGCCGCCAGCTTGCTGGAAAGCGGCGGATCGTGCCGGTGAACGTTGTTCAAATAACCAAAACCGATTTGCGTGGAGCGAACCATCACAGGAAACCTGCCCAAGCCGTTTTGCTCGACTCCCACTTTCACCATCTGTTCGGGATCGTCGTAGACGGAATCGAGCACCAGCGCGCGAATGCGCTTGTCGCCCTCCGCTTCGCGCAACGCCGCGTAAGCTCCCAGGTTATAGCCCCACAGCCCGAAACGGGTGGGATCCAAGTCGTCACGAGCCGCCAGAGTGTCGACGGCGATGCGCAGCTCGTCGGCTTCGCGGTAACCCAGCGTGGTAATGCCCGCGTTGGCGCCGTGCGCCGCAAAATCAAAGACGAACACATTGTACTGGTGGTCTTGCAGCGCGGAAACCAATGTCAACAATTCACCGCGGCTCGATTCATAGCCATGACACAAGACGATTGTAGGCGCCTGCCGCAAGCCCGGGAAAAACCACCCTTCCCGTCTGCCGAGCTCCGGGACCTGAAAAACCACCACCTCCGGTCTGCCTGGAAAGCTGGCCATGCTGATTTCCGGCGCGCTGCGTTGCGGCTTGACGATTCGGTAGACGAGAAATCCCGCAATGGCCGACGCAGCCAGCAGCGCAAAAAAGGCCAGCGCCAAAATCAACGTCAACAATTTCGTGTACCACCGCGATGGATACCGCAGTTCAGAAAGGATGTGCATGCGTCGCTTAAGCCGCTCCGGTGCGCGGCGCCTCTTGTTTCAAACTCCTTATGGAAACTGTCAAACAACAGCGTAAAGCCATCGTAGCACGTGGCTTTCAGCGAACTTTGAAAAGCCGAAGGCCTTGTGTCGCATTCGTATCGCCTCCGGACCAGCGTATCCAGCGGTTCTAAGACGAATCGGCTATCATAGAGCCAGTAGAGAAGCCTGTACGGAGCCCGTATGGCGGGAGCTCAGCAAATCCGCGTCCCGATGAACATCGTCGACTTGCGCCAGACCACGGTGCGCCAAATTGAGCCACTCCTCGAAGAGGAAGCGCGGCACTGGCGCGACGAGTTGCACTGGGACTATCGCGGCGCTCTCGAGCTAATCAAGCGCTTCATGGAAGCGCGCGCCTTGGCCGGCTGCGTGGCGTTCGAAGGCGGAATCGCAGCGGGCTACTCCTTTTACGTCCTGGAAGAGCAAAAAGGCCTAATCGGCGGGCTGTATGTTTCATCCAAATTTGCTCAAGACGCTTTGGGCCGCAGGTTACTCGAGGAAATGCTCTTTTCCATGCGCGCGATTCCGCATTTGATGCGCATCGAGGCCCAGCTCATGCCCTTCAGCGGCCCCTTGGACGCCCCGCTGCTCGAGCACGGATTCCATCTCTACACCCGCCAATTCATGCTGCTTGATTTGCACAAGATGCCGGAAGCAAAAGCCGGCGCTTCGGGCGGCCTGCGCCTCGCTCGCTGGAACGACCGCCACTTCGATCCTTGCGCGAAGCTGATTTACCTGGCCTACGCCAATCACGTGGACGGTGAAATCAACGATCAGTATCGCAGCCGGGCGGGCGCGCTGAGATTCTTAAAGAACATTATTTTGTTGCCGGGATGTGGACAGTTTATTCCCGGCGCCTCCTTTGTCCTTCATGAGCCGGGTAGCGACGAGTTAGTAGCGGCCGTTTTGACGAGCGAAGTTTCCTCCGGCGTCGGTCACACCACGCAGATTTGCGTCTTACCCGGCTTTCAGGGACACGGCATCGGTCGCATGCTGATGCAAACTTCCGCCGAAGCCCTGCGCTCCATGAAATTCCGCGAACTGACCCTCACGGTGACGTCCGAAAATCACACCGCCGTGCAGCTCTACGAAAAACTCGGCTTCCAAACCATCAAGTCTTTCACCGCCGGGGTCTGGCCCCGCTAACTGCCGGTCTATTTCGATTTCGACTCGACGGCGTTCAAGATTACCGGGCTATAGCCTATTCGCGTTGCGTTCGTTAAACGAAGATCACGCTTTCCCGCGAAAAGGGCCTCGCCGTCGATTTCGGTCTGGGGCCTAGGAGCTTTCTCAAACTCATCGCCCGGCACCCACTGGATCGGCTCAGATTGCGCAGCGGCCTTCAAGCCGAGTTCGTATCCGAAGGCCGCCATCTTCGCCAACCCGCGAAAGTCCCAATCATCGCGATACACGTCCGTTGGCTGGTGGTAGCGGTTCTTCACGTAATCGTCTGCTTGTTGCTCTCCCCACGCTTCATCGTGCCCTTGAAATTTCATTCCCTCGCTGATGGAAAACGCCGGGATTCCCACGCGCGCCAGGCTGAAATGATCCGAGCGGTAGTAATGTCCCGCCTCAGGCCTCGGATCCGGGCGAATCACCAATCCAAATTCTTTGGCAGTTGCCGCTACTACCGGATAAAACGTTGTGCGCTCGGCACCGCTAACTTCAACTTCTTCAGGTATGCCAAGCGGCCCCAGCGCGTCAAAGTTTAGATCCAGAATCGGATCCACGGGGAGATAGACGATTCTTTTTCCCAAGTGCTCGGAGCCCAACAATCCCTGCTCCTCGCCGGTCACGGCCGCAAACAAGATTGCGCGCTCCGGAGCTTCCTTAACTTTCGCCCAGGCGCGTGCCAACTCCAGCAAAATCCCGCAGCCGGTCGCATTATCCACAGCCCCGTTGTAAATGTTGTGGCCGCTCCGGCTCTTGTCGATGCCGAGATGATCGTAATGCGCGGTGTAGAGAATCGCTTGGTGGCTAACCTTGGGCCTAGAACCAGCTCGCATGGCCATCACGTTATGCCCCACAAACGGATGCATCTGGCTCGCGATGTGCGCCTTCAAGCGCACGCCTAACTCGATGGGCTTGAAATCGCGAGACTGCGACTGCTGATACAACTCACCGAGATCCAGCCCAGCCATGCCGACGAGTTTCTGCGCCACTTCCTTTTGAATCCACGAAGCCCCCTCCAATTTCGGCACGCGGCCTTTCTCCAGGTACGACTTTTCACTGCCCCACGAGTTGCGCACCACTTCCCATCCGTAACTCGCCAGGTCGGTGCGATGAATAATCAGCGTCGCCACTGCTCCGCGCCGCGCCGTCTCCTCATACTTGTAGCTCCAGCGGCCGTAATACGTCAGGGTCTTCCCTTTGAAAAACTTCGGATCGTCGCTGACCGGCTCGTTCACAAATAGCAGCGCCACTTTCCCCTTTAGGTCGTAGTCTTTGTAGTCGTCCCACCGATACTCCGGCGCCGTAATTCCGTAACCAAGAAAAACGATGGGGGCATCAATATCGGCCGATTCTGTTTGATTTTCATTGCTGGTCACAAAGTCATCGAGATTCTTAAGCGCCACCGGCTCGCCATGAGCGGGAATGAAAGTAAATGTCGTTTCCGGAAGCGTTTTCATGCTCACCATCGGAACGCTCTGAAGATACGTTCCTGCCTCCGAAGCAGGCTGCAAGCCGTAACTCTTGAACTGCCCCGCGATATAATCCGCAGCCAGGCCGCCGCCTTTTTGTCCGGTTCCACGCCCCTCGAGCGCATCGCTTGCCAGGTACTTGACGTGCGCCCGAATTTTCTCCGGATCCATCTTGACCCGCATCTCTCGAGCAGCCGCAAGATGGCCTATTCCAACGACGAGAGCGCACACCACCAGCATCGACAACGCGAGCCACACTTTCTTTTTCATGGGAACCCCTGGTCGAAAAAGCCGATGCCTCTTCACAACCGATCTCAAACCGTCCAGATTTCCTTCAGCACGCGGCGGAAGTTGCCCCCCAGGATGGCCTCGATGTTGGCATCGCTATATTTGCGGCGAATCAGGCCCTCCGCAATGTCGAGAGGTCTCTTTGCAAAGTTGTAGCCGTCGAGATCGATTTTGTCGCGAAACCCGTAGGTGCTCTTATAACCCGCCTTGAGCTGCTTGTATTCCTCGGGAGGCATAGCGTCATACCCAAGCAGATCAATGTCGCTGCCGACTCCCAGGTGTTCCACGCCCACCAATTTCGCGACGTAATCGTAGTGGTCCAGCATGGCATCCACTCCGGTCGGCTCCTTCGGGCTGACAAACATGCGCACCTCGGTAATGCCCATGACGCCGCCTTTGGCCGCCATCGCCTTAATGGCTTCATCGGTTTTGCAGCGCGGATGATTCGGGTTCAGCGCGCGGCAATTCGAATGCGTGATCAGCACCGGTTTTTTCGACAACTCAAACGCGTCGAGCGTCGTCTTGTCGCCGCAATGAGAAACATCCACCGCCATGCCCACTTTGTTCATGCGGTCGACAATGCTTACGCCAAAGTCGGAGAGACCATCGTCCCGCCGCTCGGTCGAACCGTTGCCGATCAAAGTGCGCGCGTTGTAGGTGAGTTGCGAGACGCGCTGGCCGACTCCGTAAAAATAGTCAACGTCGTCCACCTTGCGAAAATGTTCCGAATTCTGAATTCCCAGCAGGATTCCAACTTTCCCCGAAGCTTTAATTCCGTCGAGCCGCGCCGGGGTATCCACGCGTTCGAACCAGTCATCGTGGCGCGCGATCAGGCTGTTGTAGCCGGAAAGGAACTGCAGTGTCTCGAGATACGCATCCGGGCCGCCCGTTCCAATGGCGATATGGAAAACATGGATGCCCGAATTCTTGTAGGGCGCGAAGTCCTCCGCCTTGAAGTTTTCCGGATTGCCGAGCATCTTCCGGGTTTGGCTGGGACTGATCCACAAAGGCGCGAGCATGTCGATGACCGTCGCGCGCTGCACCAGCTCCACCGCGCGCGAAGAGTATTCCGGCCCGCCGGCAAACAGCAGATAACGCCCCCGATGAATCATCGCCGCCCCTACAGCGGCACCGCCTCCTGCCGACTTCAAAAACTTTCTTCGGTTCATCTCTCTCCCCTTGAGAAAACCCCGCTACTTTTTTACTACGCGGTCTTTCAACAGGTTCTTCAACTCGCTCATGAATTCCTGCACGTCCTTGAAATCCATATAAACCGACGCAAAGCGCACGTACGCTACCTTATCGAGCTTTTTCAGCCGGTGCATGATCATTTCCCCGATTTCCGTGGTCGTCAGCTCGCGCTCGGTGGACTCATGCACCACGGCCTCAATCTCGTCCACAATCCCTTCCAGCTTTGGGGTGGCCACGGGCCGCTTCTCACACGCTTTCAAGAGCCCCTGCAGGATCTTCTGCCGTTCGAAACGCTCGCGTCTCCCGTCTTTCTTGATGACCATGTACGGAATTTCATCAATGCGCTCGTAGGTCGTGAAACGCCGCCCGCACTTCAGGCACTCGCGCCGGCGGCGAATGGTGTCCCCGCCGCGGCCTTCCCGCGAATCGATCACTTTGTCATCCACATGCGCGCAAAAAGGACACTTCACGAGGCTCCGGTCTCCTTGCTTCTTATTGAGCGGCTTCGCCCGCCGATTCTTTTTCGTGCGCAAATTCGCGCAATTTTCCCAGTGACAATCCTTCCTGAATAAGGAACGGCACACCCGCCAGGCAACACGCCGCAAAACCAATCAGCCACAGCACCACTGCCGCCGCTGTTGCCGGCTCCGTTTCTACCCCAAACATCTTCGTGTACACAAGCACGGAAGCAAGTTGCGCCCCGCCCCCAACCGCCGGTAACTGCACGACCGATCCCACCAGCGAAAATGCCATCACTAACATCACTTCGCCCAAGGTCAGATCCGCCATCCTTGGCGAAGCGTTCCCAAAAGCATGAGTTCCCCAGTAGTACACCAGCAAAACAAGAAACCAATGCAACCCGGAATAAAAAATGGCCAGAAGAAGCTCTTTCCCGTCGCGGATGGCCTGCGCACCGCGCACGACCCCGAACAAGATTCGTGCAACCGGTCCACGCCAGCCGGGCATGGTTCGCCAGCCCCCCAGACGACGCTCCAGCAGCGCTGTACCATGCAGTCGCAAATACACTAAGAACGCCACGGCAGCGGTAACGCCCGCGAATAAGAGGGTACCCGCGGTTTTCGCAGCGGTTCCGAGCGCCGATGTGGTTTCTCCGCCGCCGGTCTGTGAGTTGACCAAGAACAATGCCAACGCCGCTATCACGGCAGTACTGCCGGTATCAAACAAACGTTCCAGCGCGTAGATGCCAAACATATCCGCGATTGGCAGTTTCTCTTTTCGGGCGAGTAACAGCGGCCGAACGGGCTCTCCCGGCCGCCCCAAAATAAAAATCGCCGCGAATCCCGCCAGCGTCATTTTGTAGATGACCCAGAAGCGCGAAGCTCCGAGATTCCCCTGAAACAATTGCCATCGCAGCGCGCGAATGGCATAGCAGCCATAGATTACGAATATCGGCAACAGCAATAGATAAAGATTGGCTCCCCCGACGGCATGGAGCAGTTTCTGTCCGCTGAAATTGGCTTTGTGAACGAATCCGGTCGACTGATAAACAACAAACCCGGCCAAGACAAGACCGGCCAGGATGATGATGAGATTCCTCGACGATGTTTGCATGCGTTGGCAGACTAGCGAGAGCCCTTCATCGCGTCAAGGTGCAGCCAGACAGCGCTTGACATACCGTGCAATCCATTCAGAATCTAGCGCCATGGAAGGATCCCTCAACAGCCGCCTGTCCATGATTACGTTGCCGGATGTAGACGGCAAAGAAATCCGCTTCGGTTCGTTGTGGGTCCGCCAACCGGCAGTGGTGGTGTTCCTGCGCCATTACGGCTGAATTTTCTGCCGTGAGCACGTCGCGCAGTTGCGCGCGCATGAGCAGGCCTTTCGCGATCGCGGGGCAAACTTGGCTGCCGTGGGACTGGGGGATCGCACCTACGCGCGGGCTTTCCGCGAGGAAACGGGCATCACCTTCCCTTTGCTCATTGACGAAAAACGCGAAGCCTACTCCGCCATGGACCTCAAGAGCGCCAACTTGTTTCATTTGCTGCGAAGCGACAATGCCCAAGCCCGTGCGCGCGCAAAGGCCGGTGGGCATTCGCAGCATGAACTTGGGCGAAATCCTTTCCAGTTGGGCGGCAGTTTCGTGTTCGGGCCGGGCGATGTCGACCGCTTCGCACACCGCAGCGAGACCTTCGGCGACAACGCCGCCATCCAGACGCTGCTGACGGCACTGCCCTGAGCCGCCTTACCACTTGTACAAGTCCCTTATCCTGAGTAAGATGCCAAAACTAATGACGGTTGAAAGCCTGGCCAGAGTCAAAGGGAACATTTCGCTAGCAGTTTTCGTTCCATAGTTGGCAGGCCGAGATGGGCTGCCAGCGGTTTTTTTTAACAGAAGCCGGCTCGCAGACACGCCTTGCACCGTACTTGGTTCAGAGGCTGATGATACGTTGGAGCAGGATGCCCAACTTGTCCAGCAATGCCTCCAGGGCGATGGGTCGGCCTGGGAGGAACTTGTGCGTCGCCACACGCGCCGCATTTTTAACATCTGCTATCGGTTCACCGGCAACCGCACGGAAGCCGAGGACCTTACGCAAGATGTGTTCCTCCGGGTCTACCGCACTTTGGGCAGTTATCGGTCGGCTCATGGCGGTTTCGCCACTTGGATGACCAGTGTGACGCGCAATCTGCTGATTGACCATTACCGTAGAACTAAGAGGGACCGCGTCACCGATTCCCTGGACGATGCTATGCCCGTTGTCGAGACCAAGGAGTCGGTCGCGCGCCGCCCCGATGAGCAGGCTCTTCTTGGTGAATTGAGCGGCCAGGTGCAAAGCGCGCTCACGCGGCTTTCTCCAGAGTTGCGCGAAGCAGTGATCCTGCGCGACCTGCAGCAACTGGAGTACGTCGAGATACAAAGAGTATTAGAAGTACCGGAAGGAACCGTGAAGTCACGCATCAATCGTGGGCGCATCGAATTGGCGAGGATTCTGCAACAAATGGGAGTGCGCCCCGCATGAGGATTTGGGCTTTACGAGCACAGGCTTTAGCCTGTCGTTTTTTGAGTGTTACAAGCGAGCATGGTCCGTACGTCTTAAAACGGAGCATGGTATGACCTGGACTTGCGAACAAACCGAAGCGCGCTTGAGCGACTACCTCGACGGGCTGTTGGACGGCGCCGAGTGGAGCGCTTTCAATCAGCACGTCAACGCCTGCGCGGTCTGCACTCCGCTGGTTTCGAGCGTGGCTCACACGCTTGGCGGCCTCTACGCCCTCGAACAGGTTGATCCGCCTCCGCAACTGGAAACCAGGATCCTGCTTGCGACGGTAGGTGTGGCACGAAGCAAGTTCGACTTCTCGGCATGGCTCCGCAGCTTCCTATCGCCGCGCTTTGTTTACGCCACCGTGTCCGTCGCCGCTACCATGGCTCTGTTGCTGACCGCCACGGGCTTCAACTGGCGCAAGCCGAAGCTTGCCGACCTTGCCCCCGCAACCGTTTATCGCAGAGCGGACAGTACGATCCATGTGACTTATGCGCGCAGCGTAAAATTTGTCAGCGATCTTCGCGTGGTCTACGAAATTCAGTCGCGCATGAACGAAGGCGATCAAAATCCCGCCATGCGTGAAGAAACGATTCCCCAGTCCTCTCCCAAGAAGAATCCGGGCCAGACGGACAACACGAATCCGTCCGCTCCCAAGCAACAAAACCGAGCCACCGATATCAGCAAGCGGCTCGAGGTGCTGGCCTGCGAATTCCCGATTTGGAGTGGCTCATTGGTGGACAGGAGAGAGCAATGAATTGTGCCGTCCATACGGATGTGGACGCTGTCGGTTACTGCCGCAATTGCGGCAAGGCCATGTGTTCGACGTGCGTGCGCCCGGTGCGCGACGTGCTCTATTGCGAGGATTGCCTGGCCGGCATCATGGGCATTCCCGGCGCTGCTCCGATGCTCGGCGCGCCTGCTTCTACGCCTGGGACGCTACCGCCTCCGGCTCCCAGCGCCCGCTCTGGTGGCAGCCCCGGCGTCGCTTTTTTCCTGGGGCTGTTCCCCGGACTTGGCGCCATCTACAACGGCGAATACAACAAAGCGCTGATTCACGTGGTGGTCTTTATCGCCCTCGTTGTCGGCGCTAGCAGCGATGCTGGCGATGCTACTGAGCCTGCGCTGGGGCTCATGATTGCGGGTTTCGTCCTGTACATGGCTTTTGACGCCATGCGAACCGCGCAGGCCAAGAACCGGGGAGAAACTCTTTCCGATCCTCTCGAGTCTTGGAGCACGAATCGCCCCATCGGCCCCATGATTCTGATCGGCCTTGGCGTTGTTTTCCTGCTGCACAATTTCAATATTTTTCCGTTTTGGCGGTTTTGGCGCCTGTGGCCGCTGGTCTTGATTGGCGTTGGCGTACTGATGTTTCGCAACCGGATGGGCCGCTCTTGAGCGGCCTAAGGAGAGGATGACTTTCGATGAGTGATCGCGTTCGTTGCAACTGCCGCCGGTGCATCATTCGTAGCCTCATGGGCCCCGCTATCATCATCACGGTTGGCGTCTTGTTTCTCCTCGACCAGGTGCGCGGCGGATACCTTTCCTTTGGCAATACTTTTCCCGTGATTCTGATCGTGATTGGGGCCATCAGCCTCGCAAGCAACCTGGCTTCGACCGAAGGTCACATCAACGGCCCGGTTCCCGCCGCTCCTCCGGTGGCCGCGGCTTCCTCGCCGCAAAACCCGCAAGGACCGGTTCAGGGACAATAACGCTCCATGCCCAATCCCGCCCCTAGCCGATCGCTCTTCCCCGGCCTCGCACTGTTGTTCGTCGGCTTGCTCCTCCTGGTGCACAACTATCGGGGACTGGACATCTCTCGCCTGTTTGAATATTGGTGGCCGCTCATCATCATCTTTTGGGGCGCGATCAAGCTCTATGAACGCGCCATGGCCCATCGCACCGGCCAGGGCGCATCCACAATCTCTGGCGGTGAAATTCTCCTCGTTCTAGGCCTGCTTTCCCTGCTCGGAATGGTTGCCGCATCCGACCTCTTTAAAAGCAGGTTTCCCGGGTTTGGCGTTGACTGGCCACGAGGCGGCGACAGATTCAATTTTGATTTGAACGTCGAGCCGAAGCAGGTTCTTTCTGATGCCCGCGTCACCATTCGCAACGACCGCGGCGACATTACCGTCCGGTCCTCCGAGGAAGCACAAGTCCGTGTCGACGGCAAAAAGAATATCAGCGCCTGGAGCGAGACCGACGCCGAGCACCTTGCCTCGGCAATCTCTGTCGAGATCGCCACGAATGGCGACGGCTATGAGGTTCGCCCTGTTAATGCGAGAAGTGGCGACTCGCGCGTCAGCTTGGACCTGGACGTTTCGGTGCCGAAAAAGGCTTCGCTCACGATTCACAACGACCACGGCGACGTGTCCGTGTCTGACATGGGCAGGCCGGTCACCGTCAATACCACAACCGGCGATGTCGAGGTACGCGACACGGCGGGTGACGTCACAATCGATACCCAAAGGGGCGACGTCAAAGTTTCCGATACCAAAGGCAACGTGAAAATTGGCGGCCGCGGCGGCGAAGTGAATGTTTCCGGGGCAACCGGCGCGCTCACACTGGATGGAGAATTCCGGGGCCCGGTTCGCGCCGACAAAATCGCCAAGGGCGTGCGCTTTACGTCCCGCCGTGCGGACCTCACGATCAGTCAGCTCAGCGGTCACATGGAAGCCGGCCCGGGCAATCTTGAAATCGCCGACGCTCCCGGCAGTCTCACCCTGCGTTCTAATTCCGAGGATATTTCCATCGAAAACCCCGGCGGCAAACTCCAACTAGACAATCGCAACGGCAACATCGAAGTGCGATTTCCCACTCCGCCAAAAGAAGACATCGAGATTACGAATTCCTCTTCCCCCATCACGTTGATCCTGCCCGAATCCTCGAGCTTCGAGATTGTTGGGGACTGCCACTCCTGTGACATCGATTCCGAATTTTCGGCGGACTCCCTGAAACAGACGTCAAACGGCGGCGACGCTCACTTGGAAGGGAAATACGGCAGCGGCCGCGGCCCCAAAATCATTCTGAAAACCAGCTACGGCTCGATTTCCATCCGCAAAACGAGCTAGCCCTATCTCCAGAACAATCTGGCTACAAACTTGAAACGAAACACGCAGTTTGTCGAGCAGACTACTTTGTGTACAACCAGCTTGTGGCACAAGCTGGTTGCGGACTTCCTTGTGACACTCCGTGAATCCGCAAGCCACTCATTTCACGGGGGATAGCTTGGGCATCGCCAAGGCCGTTCGAATAAGCCTCGGGTCGACTCTTCCGCATTGCAAAATCATACTTTCACGAGCCGGCAGGAAATCCGAGGCTGGCAGCTTGCTGACGGAGTTGCTGCCACGCCGTCAAGGTGGATGTCGACCCCCCGCCGCTAAAAATGCCTCCGCCCAGATTTTGCAGGCACGGCAGAGCGATGAGCGGAGTCTGCGGCACGGGCAGAGGCGGAACGCTGGCGTCTCGATTTGTAAAATCGAGAGCGTTTGCAAGATTGGAAATGTCGCTGCTCGCGTCGCGCGGCGTCAGGGGCGCGAGCCCCCAGCGCCATTCAATCAGCTTCAAGACCGAGGTGTGATCGAAGACCATCGAATTCACAGCCGGGTTGCTTGGATTCCCTTTCGTGAACGGTGAGGCGACAACCGTAGGCACGCGCAAGCCTAGCAGCGTTTTTCCATTCACCATATCGGTATCCACTTGATTCGCCGCAGTCGCGCGAGGCGGCGCAACGTGCTCAAAGAAGCCGCCCCACTCGTCGAAGTTCACGAGGAACACGGTGTTCGCCCACTTTGGTCCGTTCGCGACCGCTTCAAAGGTTTTGTAGAGGAATTTGTCGCCTTCGCGAATGTCTGCGTGCGGATGGTCGTCGTTCCCCGTGCCATCGTCAAGAATCGTGTACCTGGGATCCACGAAAGAAACGGCAGGAAGCGTTCCCGTAGCCGCGGCCAGGAGAAACTCGGCGTAGAGTTTCGAAATTCCCAAATACTTCGTGCCCCACAACGCCGTGAATGGCACGTTCGAAAAGAAATAATTGGCGCTCACGCCCGCGGCCGCGAGTGCGTCCCAAATCGCTGGCAAGGAAGTGAAACTCACGCTGTCCGTCAAACGGTCCGTTTGTGCGGTGTGGAGAAAGAGCCGATTCGGAAAAGTCGGTCCGAGGATGGAAGCAAAGTATCGATCGCAAGTCGTAAAGTTTCGCGCCAGCGCCGCGTAAAATGGCATGTCGGCTTCGCCGTAGTAGCTGATGGAATAAACGTCGTTGCTTCCCGCGCGAAGAAATCCATCCATCGCACCATTGTCATATTCCACCCGCCCGCCGTTGTAGGAATGATCCGGACTCGGATGAGGGCAGCCGGTATTGTCGCCCGAAAGAGAGTACGTCGAGTGCGAGACACCTTGGTTGTCTACAAAGGTCACCCCGGCTTGCTTGCCATCCGCATTTGGCAGCCAGCCAAGGAAATGATCGAAGCTGCGATTCTCCATCGTCACCACGACGATATGCTCAATGCCCGAATCCGCAGGCTGGGGCAAAGCCCCCGAGGTTGGCATGGTGTTTTGCCCGGGCAAAAATTTACTGGAGCCACAAGCCGCCCCGAACAAAGCTGCCCCCGAGGCGAGCCCCGCGTTTTTGATCAAGTTGCGACGATTGATCCTCATGACCACCCTCCCATGGAAGAACCAGGAATCGAGATTTAGGGCCCTCTCCTAAGGGCCCGGAAGCTGGGAGAAAATAAGCAACGGAAGGATAAGTCGTCGGAAAAAACTGGCAATCCGGTGTAAACCTGAGGTGAAATTCTGGAAAGAAACAGGAGTGCTATCGGAACTCACCTTGGGACTCGGATTTAGCGCTCGGCCAGGCGGTGGAGCTCCGCAAAAAAGGCGGGAAAGGATACGCCGGCGCAATCGGCGTCGCGAATCACCGTGTTTCCTTCCGCGGCCAGACCGGCCACAGCGAATGCCATGGCGATGCGATGGTCTCCGCGCGAGTCAATTTCCGCTCCGCGTAACTTTCCTCGGTGGCGCCCCTCCACTTTTAATCCGTCCGGCCGCTCTTCGACCTTCGCCCCCATCCTTCGCAGATTTTCGGCCAGCGCCGCAATCCGGTCGCTTTCCTTCACGCGCAACTCGCCCGCGTCGCGAATCTCGACGCCCTCCTCCGTAAATGGGCCCAACGCGGCAAGCATTGGCAATTCATCAATCACGAGCGGGATGCGCGAGCCGGCAATCACGCCGCCTTTGAGAGAAGCGCCCTTCATGGCCAGGTCGCCGATAATTTCCCCTTGCGAGCTTTTCAGCCCGAGCATTTGAATCGAAGCACCCATCTCGGCGAGCACATCTAGAATCGAAGTGCGCGTGGGATTCAACCCAACGTTGTGGATGAGGACGTTGGAATCGGGAAACAAGGACGCGGCGGCCAGGAAAAACACCGCCGACGACAGGTCTCCCGGCACATCGAGTGACCTCGCGGTGAGCTTCCCACTTCCACTTCCATTTCCGCCACCGAGACCGCGCACACGAATGGTCTGGCCATTTTTATCGACACTTGCGCCAAATTCTTCGAGCGCGAGTTCCGTATGGTCGCGCGTGCGCGCCGGCTCGGTTACGCTGGTGACGCCGTCGGCAAACAATCCGGCCAAAAGCACCGCCGATTTCACCTGCGCGCTGGCCATCGGCATCTGGTAATCAATGGGCTTCAGTTTCGTCCCGCAAATCTCGAGAGGCGCAAAATTATCGTCGCGCCCGTGAATATCTGCGCCCATTTCGCGCAGCGGTAGAATCACGCGTTTCATGGGCCGCTTTTGCAACGAATCATCGCCAGTGAGTCTGGAGGAAAAACTCTGTCCCGCCAGGATGCCCGCGAGAAGGCGCATCGTTGTGCCGGAGTTCCCCGCGTCGAGCGCGCGCCGACTGCTCTTCAGTCCGCGCGCTCCGCGGCCGGTGATGCGCACCGTGTCTTTCTCGACTTTTACCTCCGCGCCCAGCGCGCTCATGCAATCAAGGGTGCTGTGGCAGTCCGCGGCCGCCGAAAAATGCCGCAACTCGCTTGTGCCTTCCGCGAGCCCCGCAAGCATTGCATACCGGTGCGAAACAGACTTGTCGCCCGGCAGCTCTAGGGCGCCATGCAGGTACTTCGCTGGCTCGATCGTTTCTTTCTTCACGTCAAAAATTCTAGCACGCCTGTCCGTGCGGCCAGTTTTTTCTGCCGCACCGGCGGTCCCTGGAGTTGAAATCGCGCGGCCTTCCTCTACGTATCATAGAGTGAGGAGAAATTTGAAATGTCTGCCCGCCGTCAGTTGGTTCAAGCCGCCACAAAATTCGGCATGCTCATTGGCGCGATCTTTGTCGTCACGGTATTGCTCGCCGCCATGCCCGGCCATCACGCACCTGGCGCGCAAGTTCAGGAATCGCAGCAGCCTCCGGCCAGGCAGTCGCAGCAACCGTCGCAACCAGCCATGGATCCCAACAGGCCCGGGATGGACATGGAGGACGCCAAGGCCAACGAGGCCCACGCCGTCCGCGACATGACGCCCGGGGAGCATGCGCACAACGCGCACATGCACATGACCGCGCCGCGCCCGGAAACCGCCGAAGACGCCGCTCGCGCCAGGGAAATTGTGGACCAGCTCCGCGCGGGAATCGCCAAATACAAGGACTATCAGGTGGCGCTGGCCGACGGTTACAAGATTTTCCTTCCCAACCTCCAGCAACCCGAATATCACTTCACGAATTACATGAACGGCTTTCTGGAAGCGTTCAAGTTCGACCCCGCGCGGCCTACTTCCCTGCTCTACAAGAAGACTGCGGCGGGATACGAACTCGTCGGCGCCATGTACACCATGCCCAGGCGCGCCACCGAAGCTCAGCTCAACGACCGTGTTCCCCTGAGCGTGGCGACCTGGCACCTCCACACCAATCTCTGCATGCCGCCTGCGAACCAACGCCGGAGTGCCGATTGGACCAAGTTCGGCTTGCGCGGCTCCATTGCCACGCCGCAAGCTTGCGACGCTGCCGGCGGCAAGTTTCATCCTGTGATCTTCGGCTGGATGGTCCACGTGTACCCCTACGAAGGTTCAACCGAAAAAATCTTCGCCATGCATCACCACGATTAGGCTCCTCGGGTCCAGCCCGGTTCTAGAACGCCTAGCTGAATCTTCCTATTGGGGCAACCTCCCGTCGTCCAATTGCCTCTAGTACGGGTGCCGCGTATTATGGAACGTTCATGCTTACGGCCCGGCCGCATCTGTCGAATCGTCGCGCTCCTGTTTTCCTCGCGTTCCTGGCGTTCTTGGCGGCGCTCTGCCTGACTCCCGGAACCCTGGAAGCCCAGCAGCCGCAGGAAATGCTTCCGCTCAGCCAGGTTCGGCCTGGCATGCAAGGCTACGCCTACACCATTTTTTCGGGCGATCAGATTGAGAAGTTCGACCTGGAAGTCATCGGCGTGCTGGACAATTTCCTTGGCCCAAAGCAATCGATCATTTTGATTCAGCTGAAAGGGCCAAAGGTAGAGCACACCGGCGTGGTTGCGGGGATGAGCGGCAGCCCGGTTTATCTCGATGGCAAGCTCGCGGGAGCGTTGTCCCTGAAGCTGGGCATCTTCACCAAAGAGCCGATCGCCGGAGTCACTCCAATTCAGGACGTCTTGAATCCACCACCTTCCGCGGCGGCTGAAATTCCGCTGCCGCAGTTCGGAGTTCCCTCCGGAGCAGCGGTCCGTGCAATGCTGCCCTCGGGCTCGGCGCTCGAACCTATTGAGACGCCGCTCGTCTTTTCAGGCTTTCAGCCCGCCGCGCTCCAGCAATTTGCCAATCAGCTTCAGGGCTATGGCCTGGTCGCCACCCAAGGGGGTACTACGGCTCCTAGCCCGCAAGACGGTCATCTGGTCGCGGGCGATATGGCGGGAATGGTTTTGGTGCAGGGAGATGCGTCCATCAACTCCGCGTGCACCGTCACGGCGGTCGAGGCGGACCGTGTGTTCCTTTGCGGTCACCCGTTTCTGAGTCTTGGCGACGTACAACTTCCCATGGCGCGCAGCCATGTGGTCATGACGCTTTCCTCGGACCTCTCTTCGACCAAGATCGTCAACGTCGCGGGCTCCATCGGCACCATCACGGGCGACCATTTGACTGCCGTAACGGGGAAACTTGGCGCGCCTCCTGCGATGATTCCCTTGGATCTTTCGCTGCGGGCATCGGGTGCAGAAAAGAAACTGCACTTTGAGATCGTGAATCACCCAAAGCTCACGCCGCTGCTCGTGGCGCTGACGACGTTTAATGGTCTGACACAGAATCCCATCTACGGCGAAAGCACCACGTTGCACCTTACCGGTGAGATTCGCCTGCAGGGGCATCCGGCGGTGGAAATCGAAAACACTTTTGCGCCCGGCGATACTCTGTCCCCCGACGGCTTTCCCATCGCCCTGACCATGCAAAACACCTTTGGACGGCTTTTCTCGAATACCTTTGAGCCCGCGAAAGTGGAAGGCATTTCGTTGCATGTCGAAAGTGTTCCGGGGCGAAAGTCGTTCACGATTGAAAGCGCTTGGCTGGAAAAAGGGGAAGCCGCTCCGGGAGAAACTCTGCGCGTCCGCATTCTGGTTCGGCCTTATCGCGGTGAGCCACAGATCAAGGAAACAACAGTTCGCGTTCCCGAGCAGGCAACCCGAGGAACCAATCTACGAGTCCTGGTGAGTGACGGCGAACTGATGAACCGCGCTTCGCGCGGCTTCGCTTTTGCAGGCGCGGGAGGGAGTCCCGCAGGCCTCGATCAGCTCATCTCCGTTCTAAATCGTGAGCGACGCAATGACCGCCTTTATGTAGGCCTTTTTGTCCCAGCCCCAACGCTGCTCTGGGACGACAAGGAGCTTCCCAACGTTCCGCTTTCACAAATCAATATTGTGGACGGGCGTCCGGCCCCGGGCAGCGTACAAGTACTTCGCGAGTCGCTCGCCAGTGAAGCTTCCATCCCGCTCGGAGGCCCCGTCTCCGGCGTCATCTCCCTTAATCTGCAAATCCGGTGAAAAGAATGCTCACGACCAGCCCTCAGCAGCGAAAGAGTATCTTCACAACATTCGCGTTTTCAGTTGCCTCTCCCCGCTTTGGTCGTTTGGCCTCCTTTTCCTTACTTCTTTTCTTCCTTGCGTCCTCGCCTCTGCTTTCTGAACATACTCGCCGCTGGCGGCAATCCACCTACGAGGAATTCCTGAAAGGCACGGCCCATGGCGTCGCGGTGCGGAGCGACGGCCGCCTGGAGCTCGCTCCCAAATTCAGTCTGCTCGCCGACGCCGATGCTTCTTATCTTTGGTCCGTACGCCTCGACCCCAAAGGCACGTTATATGCGGCGGGCGGCTCCCCCGGAAAGGTTTTTCGGTTTGATTCCAACTCCAAGCCCACGGTCGTATTTGACTCCATTGATCTTTCGGCGCAGGCCATCGCCTTTGATTCGAAGGGAACGCTTTATGTGGGCACTTCTCCTGACGGCAAGGTCTACAAAGTTTCTTCTTCCGGCGAGAAGTCCGTATTTTTCGATCCCAAGACAAAATACATTTGGGACCTGGTCTTTGGACCCGACGGTACGCTGTATGTCGCCACGGGAGACAAGGGGCAGCTTTTCGCCGTAGCTCCAGACGGCAAAGGCGAACTGTTTTATTCGAGCGATGAAGCTCACATTCGTGTCCTGGCGTTCGATGCGAAAAAGAATCTCATCGCCGGAACCGAGCCGAGCGGTCGCATCCTGCGCATCTCTCGCGCTGCGGGACAAGGTGGCGGCAAAAATTCCAAGTCCAGCACATCTGCCGCCGAAGGTTTTGTCCTCTACGAAACCTCCAAGCGTGAAGTCACTTCGCTCGCGGTCGCTCCGGATGGAAGCATTTACGCTTCCGCGATCGGCGAGAAGCCACGCATCGGAGCTGCGGCTCCCACAACGATCATTGCCACGCCGCAAGGAACGACCACCATCACGAGCGGGGTGAGCGGCGCGGCTCAAGCGCAAGCACAAGCTCAGGCCCCCTTTCTTCCCTTCCCGTCCCTGGCGTCCAGCAGCATTTATCGCATCGGTCCGGACGGCGCTCCGGAAGAGCTTTGGACTTCGCGCGAGGACTCCGTGTACGCCCTTGGGCTTGCATCCGATGGACGCCTTCTTGCCGGCACCGGCAATAATGGCGCGCTGCTCGCGATTGACGGCCGCGGCGTTTTCGCTCAGCTCGCAAAGGCGGGCTCCTCGCAAATCACCGGCATCGTTGGAAACGGCTCGGGCAGGGTCTTTTTGTGTACCTCCAATCCGGGAAAAGTGTTTTCGCTCGGGCCGGAATATGAAGCCGAAGGCACCTACGAGTCGCGGTCTTTCGACGCCCAACTGTTTTCGCAGTGGGGGCGCATTGAGTGGTGGAGTCCTCCGGGATCTTTGCCGAAACCCGGTTCAGGCACGAGCGCCGGGCACGGGAACGAGCCGCGCGTTGAATTTTTTGTCCGCAGCGGCAACACCGATGATCCCGGCAAGGAGTGGTCTCGCTGGTTCGGCCCCTACACCAAGTCCGCTGCCGCGACGGAAGCGCCTTCCGCACGATTTGCGCAGTGGAAGGCCGTCATTCACGACGGGCGCCCCGGCGACGGACTCGAGTGGGTCAGCCTGGCGTATCTTCCGCGCAACGTCGCTCCGGTGATCGATGGAATCGCGATTCAGGAACCGGGCGTGCGCGCGCAGGGTCCGGCGGTGGTTTCATCCAACCAGCCCGCACCGGTTACATTGAAAATGCCATCGTCGCCCAATCCAACGGGAGTGACCATCGCGCAAACTTCATCATCGAGCCGATTCGAGCAGCCGCCCCAGGGTGTTGTGCAAAAGGGCTACCAAACCGTGCTTTGGACGGCTCACGACGACAACGAAGATGAATTGCAATACGCCGTTTATTTTCGGGGAGAAAATGAAAAAGAGTGGAAGCTGCTGAAGGACAAGCTGGATCAAAAGTTCTATTCCTTCGATACCACCGCGCTTGCCGACGGCGCGTATTACTTGAAGATCGTTGCTACCGACGCACCTTCGAATCCGCCGGCCGCCGCGCTGTCGGCCGAACGCGAGAGTGAGCGCTTTGAAGTGGACAACACGCCACCAACGATCGAGGGGCTAAAAGAAGGGACTGGGAGCCTGCAAACGTCCGAGGCGGTCCCCGGCGGGCGCCGGGCGGTCGTTAATTTCCCGACGATTTACTTCATGGCGCGGGATGTTACGAGCAACATCGACCACGCAGAGTACAGTCTGGACGGCGGCGAGTGGATTCTTACTGCACCGTTGCGGGGAATCAGCGACGCACCGGAAGAGGAATACTCCATTATGCTGAAGATCCTGCCGCCAGGTGAACACACGATCGCCGTTCGCGCCTATGACCGTTTTGAAAATGTCGGAACCGCAAAGATTGCGTTCACCGTTGCTGCATCCAAGCCCTAAGTTCTCTGAGGTTTGCATGAAGCGAAGAAGTTTTCTGCGCGTCGCCCTTCTCGCAGGATTCCTGGTGCTTCTTTTTCCTTCGCAGAAACTCCGCGCAGACAATGGTTACGACGCCTGGCTGCGGTATGCCCCGCTGAAAGAGCCAGAACTCACGAAGTTTGTCGTGTTTCCATCCATTTTAGTTGTGCGAAACGATTCGCCTCTGCGGCAAACCGCCGAAGGAGAATTAATCCGCGGGGTGCAAGGAATGCTGGGACGCACGCTTCGCGTTGAGAAAGAGTTGCCGAAGGAAAGCGTCATTGTGCTGGGTACGCTCGGGGAACTACATTCGGTCGTTCCCGATATGCTGCCACCGAAGAACTTGCACGCGGACGGCTATTGGCTGGCGAGCGAGCGCATCAACGGGCACGACTGCATTCTTGTCGCAGGGGCGACCGACCGCGGAACGCTGTACGGGGTCTTTGCCCTGCTTCGCAAGATCGCGTTTGCGGAAGACTTGAGCCATCTCGAGGAAGCTCAGGCGCCTGCAAATCCAATTCGCTGGGTGAATGACTGGGACAACCTCGACGGCCGGATTGAGCGCGGCTACGGCGGCCGGTCCATTTTCTTCGAGAACGGAAACGTTCGCGCCGATCTTTCGCGCGTCGGCGATTACGCGCGGGTGCTCGCTTCGGTTGGCATCAACGGATGCATCGTCAACAACGTAAACGCGAACCCTCGCGCCCTGGCTCCGGAGTTTATCCCTCAACTGGCGCGCGTTGCGGATGCGTTTCGCCGGTGGGGAGTGCGGCTCGGGATTTCTGTAGACCTCAGCAGCCCCAAAACGCTGGGCGGCCTGGACACGTTTGATCCGCTCGACCCACGAGTGCAGTCCTGGTGGAAAGAGAAGGTTGACGAGATCTATCGGCTGATTCCGGACTTCGCGGGATTTCTTGTAAAGGCGGACTCCGAAGGCCGTCCCGGCCCTTCGAGTTATGCCCGCACGCCGGCAGACGCAGCGAATACGGTTGCGCGCGCGCTTCAGCCGCACGGCGGCGTTGTGATGTACCGCGCGTTCGTCTACGACCATCATCTGGACTGGCGCAATCCAAAAAACGATCGCGCCCGGGCTGCTTATGACATCTTTCATCCGCTCGACGGCAAGTTCGATGACAACGTCATCGTTCAAATCAAGCATGGTCCTGTTGATTTTCAGGTGCGCGAGCCCGCGTCTCCCCTTTTGGGCGGGCTCGAAAAAACCAACGAAGCCATCGAACTGCAAATCACGCAGGAATACATCGGACAGCAGCGCCATCTTTGTTTTCTCGTTCCTATGTGGAAGGAGACTCTCGACTTCGACATGCGGGTAAGCGGTCAGGCCTCTCCCGTGAAGGACATTGTCTCAGGGCAGATCTTTCATCGGGCTCTCGGCGGATTCGCGGGCGTTGCGAATGTGGGCCTCGATTCGAACTGGATGGGAAACCCCATGGCCATGGCGAATCTCTACGGATTTGCGCGCCTGGCCTGGAATCCAAACCTTTCCTCCGCCGCGATTGCGAACGAGTGGACGCGCCTCACCTTCGGAAATGACCCCCTAGTGGATCGCACCATCGACACCATGCTGCTTTCGTCGTGGCCAACGTATGAAAACTATACAGGTCCGCTCGGGGCCGGCACGCTCACGGATATTTTAGGCAGCCATTACGGTCCCGGCGTGGAATCTTCGGAACGAAACGGCTGGGGCCAGTGGCACCGCGCGGACCACGACGGCATTGGAATGGACCGCAGCGTAGCGACTGGCACAGGTTATGTCGGGCAGTATTCCGCGGCAGTTCAGAAGGAATTCGAGACGCTGTCCGCGACTCCCGATTCCCTGCTCTTGTTCTTCCACCATGTGCCGTACACGCATCGGCTGAAATCCGGCAAGACGGTGATCCAACATATCTATGACACCCACTACGAAGGCGCCGAGCGCGCAGGCGAGTTCGTCAAGATGTGGGAGTCCATTCGGAACCTGGTAGGCGACGATGAACGTTATGAGTTTGTTTTGGCGAGACTGAAATACCAGGAAGGACATGCGATCGTTTGGCGCGACGCGGTGTGCAATTGGTTTCTGCGTGTCTCAGGAATTCCTGACGCCAAAGGCCGCGTGGGGCATTATCCAAATCGCATTGAAGCGGAATCCATGCGGCTTCAGGGATATGCGCCAGTGGACGTAGAACCTTCGGAGACTGCGTCCGCAGGGAAGGCGGTTGCCTGCCAAGCTCCCGCGACCGATTGCACGGCCAGCTTCCATTTCACCGGGGCTTCCGGGACGTACCAGCTGACCATCCAGTATTTCGACCAAAACAATGGCCAAGCGAAGTTTCATGTGTTCGTAGCAGGACAGCCACTGGATGAGTGGGTTGCTGATGACACTCTTCCGAATGCAAAAATCGGGGGCGACACTTCGACGCGCCGTCAAATCAGCGGAGTGAGGCTGCGCCACGAAGATGAGATTCGAATTGAAGGAATCCCCGACGGCGGGGAACTCGCCGTGCTCGATTACGTCGAGATTGAGCCAGTATCCAAATAGCACGGCGCAGCCCGCAGACTCGCTCAAAGTAGCTATGGGATGTTTGGACCTTCTGCCTGCGGCTGAAAAGCGGACTGTAGGACTTCTAGCTCATCCAGCGTTCTTGCGCGGCCACGGCTTGATATTTCTCGATTTCCACGCCGAAGCCGATGCGGCCGTCGCCGTAAGGCTCATTGCGAACGTGGACCACGCGCGCGGTACAGCGCATTTCCTGCGCACCGTTTCCGGTGACCTCGGCTGGCATTCGAATGGTGGCCTCGATGGGCATGCCGACTTGGAGGGGAGCCGAGGACGCAAAGAAGAACCCGCCCCGGGAGACGTTGAGAGCCTCGGTGAAATGCTCGGTCTTGTCCGCAGCAACCCCCACCGCACGGAAGCGTAGGGGCGTCCGGTGGTTGACCCGCGCGAGCTGTCTGCGCTCGGTAGCTCTCATCCTGTCCTCCTGCGCGCGAGTAAGGGTGTGACGAGGACTCGCGAAAAGGAAGGTTAATCTAAGCGTATCAGAGAGATACGCGAGGTCAAGTACCAAAGATGGCGTGGCCAAGTAATACCAGTACTTTTTGCCCGCAGGTTCGGCCCGGGGTCGCCCAGTTGCCCTTCTACATGCCATAATGCCTCTTTTATTTGACTAGAAGCCACGCTAAAGAGGGTCATCGCAAACGTGCTGTCGACTTATGACCCGTCACAAAAATGGACCCTATGACCACCGCGCCGACGTTTGAAGCGACTACCTACCAAGCCCCGAATTGGGAGGCTATTTTCGAGGCGCATGAGCGCATTGTGCCGCGCATTCATCGCACGCCAATCTTCACCTCCGCTTCGCTCGATGCACTCGCCGGAGCACGTTTGTTCTTCAAATGCGAAAACCTTCAGAAGACCGGCTCGTTCAAGATCCGCGGAGCCGCCAACGCCATCCTTTCCCTTTCAAATGAGCAAGCGGCACGCGGGATCGTTACACAATCGAGCGGCAACCACGGGGCGGCAGTGGCTTGCGCGGCAGCCTGGCGCGGCGTGCCCGCCTACATCGTCATGCCAAGAAACGCCCCGAAAGTGAAGATTCAGGCCATCGAGGCCTACGGCGGCAAAATCACGTTTTGCGAGGCCAGAGTATCTTCGCGAAAAGAAACCTGCGACCGGGTGCAAGCGGATACGGGCGCCTACCTCGTTCATCCATACGACGACGACCGCATCATTGCCGGCCAGGCCACTGCGGCCAAGGAGTTCCTCGAGGAAATTTCCGACCTTGGTGCAATACTCGCACCGGTCAGCGGCGGTGGGTTGCTTAGCGGCACCTGCCTCGGCGCTAAGGGGATTCGAAAAGACATTCGAATCATCGGCTGCGAACCTGCCCGAGCCGATGACGCTTACCGCTCCCTTACGACCGGAACGTTGCAATCTCAGGACTCGAGCGACACCGTTGCTGACGGCCTGCGCGCTTCCCTCTCTCCGCGTACCTTCGCCATCCTCCGCCGCCAGGTCGAACGCATTCTGCTGGTCACCGAGGAAGAGATTATTTCTACAGCGCGCCTGGTCTGGGAGCGCATGAAAATCATCGTCGAGCCCTCGAGCGCGGTAGCTCTCGCGCCGCTACTGAAACCAGGTGTTATCGGTTCGCTCGATCTGCCAGCTCGCCCCGATGGTCGGTCGCCGAAACTTGGCGTTATTTTTTCGGGCGGCAACGTGGATCTAAATGCCCTTCCCTGGCTTCGGTAACTCCTTCTAAACCAAGACGCCTGCCGGTCCAAGGAAACCAATCGTCCATAGATGGTTAACCTTGGGGACGGAATGTGCAAAAAATTGAACAGTCTCCGCCTTACAAGCCCCGAGCTCTCCTTTTTCTTATTGAAACAGAAAGACTTAGCGCATGGCCGATTTGGCTTCGTGCTTGCACGATATTGCTGCAAGTTTAGAGTTGGCCATGGCCGCTCAGTTTTGTAGCCAGCTTGAGTTTTTTGCATGAACGGAAGCATTCGCGAGCACGTTGACGAGCGCCGCGCGGCAATCCTTCTCGGAATGCCGCAATCGGAGTTGCGCCGTTATTCGCGTGCTTCGGGTTTGGGCCATGTTGAGAACGACGGCAAGGGTCAGAGAGTATTTTTCACTTACGAGGAATTGCGCCGGATTTGTTTGCTCGTGGCGCAGTCTTCTAAATAAGGGGTGGTATCGGAACTACAGACTTTGATTTTGTCCTGCCTGTTACTCGCCCAGGTTCCGGGCGTCTCCCCACAGACGCCCGGAGCCCCTCTTCTGACATGACTATTGATCCTTGAGCTTCAGCTTGCCTTCGGCTTTGTTCTCTTCGAGAAACTTGCGCAGGTCGGAAGAAGCGTCCAACAATCGGATCCATTGCTCGTAGTACAGCGTGACGGGAAAACGCCCAAGGCCATAGACGCTGACTCCGCCCTTTTCCCCCACGCGAAATTCCAGCGAACCCGTGCGGCGGCCCGGACCTTTCTTTTCAAGTTCGGCAACGCGCGCCTTCAATTCTTCATAACTCGGCTCGGACATGTTCCCTCCAAGTAAGAATGGTTAAGCGGAGATTATACAATGACCGGCGGGTTTGCCTTATTCCGCGAATCTCCGAACGCAAAGCGCGATGGGCAGCCCCACCAAGAACGTGTGCCCGATGGGACCGGTAATGTACGTTACAACGTTGAATTTCGCCGGCCCCAGCGGCGTAAGCGGGAGGACCACAAAATACATGAAAAAGAACACCAGTTCGCCATAAATCAGCCCGCAAACAACGGCGTGTTCGACCATCACGCGCAGCACCCGGCTGGCAAGGTAATAAACCATCGCGGCCCCGAACGCCACGGTGAAGTGGAACACTAGCCCCAGCGCGGCCGACATCCATCCCATTTGCATCGAGCGCGCGCCAAAAACGCCTCCCGCAATGTGCTGGAGAATCCGAAAAGGCTTCGCCCCCAGCAAGCCAAAGCCAATGAAGGCTTGTGCGATGTCGAAAATCCCCGCGAGCAACCCGCCCCAGAAAATCGCGGCCAGGGGCCTCGTTCGGGAACCGTTCACCGTTGCGGCGGCGGAAGAATTCGATGAAGCGCTCATAACAGAACCCCTTTTCGCGTCCCTTCCTCGCCGTCAGGAACCTGCGAGCCTCCGATAGAGATATCTACGCCTGTAGAGGCCGTTACTCTGACACATTACCTTCCGACTGCCGCACTCCCACGCTCGTTAGCAACGCTGGCGGGTTCGGCCCTGGTTGCTCGAAGATTCCGAAGCGCATGGCCCTGCCGCGACGTATAATCCCGGCGTCCGGAGGAAGCCATGTTCACCGCCACTGCCAATCTGATCCTTCCCAGCACCACTACGGGCTCTTTCCCGCGCCCACGCTGGTGTGATGTAAGTATGTGGGGCCGCCCGCTAGACACCTGCATGCTTGACGTTCGCTTTCGCGAGAAGTTTCAGGACGCGATGGCCGTGCTCATCGGGGACCAGGAGCGTGCCGGCCTCGACATTTTGACGCACGGCGACCTGCACGTGGACGAAGACATGGCAGGACGCGCCTGGCATCATTACCCGCTCCAGCGGTGGGCCGGTTTTGCGGGCGATCATCTGCAGCCGGAAGAAACCACCGCCCCGTGGCTGCACTATCCGCCGGGCACGCTGCTGAACGAAATTTACACCGGCTGGCGTTGGCCGCATGTGGTGGACAAGATTGAACACCGGCCGCTGGACTACCCGAAGGTTTGGCGCGTCGCGCAGAGCAAAACGCGTAAGCCTATAAAGTTCGGGACGTGCTGCTCGCAGGTGATGGCGCTTTTTCTCGACATCCACACGCCGAAATACAAAGACAAGCGCGAAGTGATCTGGGACATGGCCGAGGCCATGAACAAGGAACTGCTCGCCCTGCGCGACGCCGGATGCCGATGCATTCAAATTGAAGAGCCGACGTTCCATTTCATGGCCAACACCTTCGGCAAGGATCACGAGCAAGTGAAATTCATGGTTGATGCCTTCAACCGCGAAGTTCAGGGCCTCGACGACGTCGAACTCTGGATTCACACCTGCTGGGGCAATCCCAATATGCAGCGCGTCATGGAGGACACGAGTTACGCAAATTCCATCGAGATTTACCTCGAACGCTGCCGCGGCGATGTGTGGACGCTCGAGATGAAGGATCGTAACCAGAAAGACCTTGAGTTGTTCGCACCGTTCAAAAACGATCTCAAGAAGAAGATTGCCATCGGGGCCGTGAGCCATCGCTCCCTGCAATCCGATCGCCCCGAGGATGTGGCCGGGGAAATTCGCAAGGCGCTCAAGTTCATCTCGCCCGAGAAGCTGATCGTGTCCAGCGATTGCGGCTTCGGACGCCAGGGCTGCAACCGCGAAATCGCGTTCTACAAGGCAAGCGCCATCGCTCAAGGCTGCAACATCGTGCGACGGGAACTGGGACT
>DATFSR010000121.1:0-3753 GCA_035262505.1 Candidatus Acidiferrum sp.
CTCCTGGCTGGCCAACGTCGGCAGCAGCTATCTGAACGCCGGCGTTTCCCCAAAGCGCTGGGGCAATGCGCATCCGAACATCGTCCCGTATCAGATCTTTCAGGGAAGCGATGCGCGCCATTTTGTGGTCGGCGTGGGCACGCAGGGCCAATGGTTGCGTCTCGTAAAGATGCTCGACGCCGAAGAAGTCGGTGCCGACGCGCGGTTTGCCGACAATGCCGCCCGCATCGCGAACCGCGCACAACTGATTCCCCTGCTCCAGCAGCGTTTCGACACCTACCCCCGGGACACCTGGCTTGCCCAGTTGAAGCAATCCGATATCCCCGCTGCGGCAATCCAAGATGTTGGTGAAGCGCTCAACGACCCCCAGACCAGGGCCCGCGGCTTGGTGGTTGAACTAGAGCACCCCTCGCTCGGCACGGCCCGCAGCATCGCCAACCCCATTCGACTCCAGAACCAGCCTCTGCAGTACCGCTTGCCGCCTCCGCTGCTTGGAGAGCACACCGCGGCCATCCTGCGGCAACTCCAATATTCCGAGGAGGATGTCGTCCGGGCGGTTCAGGACGCCTGCGCTGTACTATAACTACTAAATTATCTTAATATCGGATTGATATTTACTTTGACCTCGCCGTGGAACTCTTGCGGCGTCAATCGCTCGGTGGTCTCTACGACCTGCAAGGCAGTATTCTTCACGAATTGTTCTACCAGCTCCAAAGCCACTGGCCAATCGATTGTCTGACCCTTGTAGTGTGCGCACTTGACCTGTTCCCGGTAATTGCGGTACAGCCAACTAGGAACCCGACAAAAGGCCATTTTTCGAACGGTCGGCTGAGCTAAGGCACCCATGCAAAAGCATATCCCTCAACTCGACGCCGTTCGTGGCGTCTCCATTCTTCTTGTCCTTGCTCATAATCTCTATGGCTTCACGTCGCCCCGTCTTTCTTATCTCACCACCTATGGCTGGATGGGCGTGGACCTGTTTTTTGTGCTCTCCGGATTTCTCATCACCGGAATCCTCCTGGATTCCAAACCTGCGAAGACCTACTTCCGGAATTTCTACGCCCGGCGCTGCCTGCGCATCTGGCCTCTCTATTACTCGGTTCTGCTTGTTATGTTCCTCGCTGTGCCGTGGTTGCTCCCGCAATTCGCCGGAGAGATATTTCACCGCTCCCACCCTTGGTGGTCTTATCCATTTTTCGTGCAGAATTTTTTGGTCGCGGATCCGTCGACCGCTGGGCGTGTCCTGGTCCCTTGCCATGGAGGGACTCTTCTACTTGGTTTGGCCGGCCTTTGTGCGTTTTCTTTCCGGCCGGCAACTCCAGGCCGTCGCCTGGGCCGTGCTTCTTCTTTCACCCGTTTTGCGGCTTCTCTTTGTCTCGCGTCATTGGCTCATCTACTCCAATCCATTTTGCCGCATCGATGGATTGATGGCAGGCGCGCTGCTCGCCATTCTCGTGCGTGAATTCGCTTTCACCCCGACTCGCTGGCTTTCTTTCGCCTTGGCCGCAGTTTTCGTTCCTGGGCCGCTGGCCATCTTCGCCTTCGTGCATAACGCCGAGTGGCTCACCTTTTCTCTGGATGCCCTCGCCTTTTCCGGCTTTCTCTACGTGGCCGTATATTCGAGCAAATCCTTGGGTAAATGCCTTCTTCACAAATCGTTTCTTGATGTTTTCCGGTACCATCAGCTATGGACTCTACCTTTTACACAAACTCCCCTACGACGCCCTAAAACTCAGTGCGTTCTATTGGACCCATCCGCAACTGAGTTTTTGTCTGGCCCTGATTCTCTCTTATGGTCTGGCCACCGTTTCCTGGAACCTTCTGGAGAAGCCGTTCCTGCGCCTGAAACGTCTTTTCGAAAATGCGACGCCTCCTGCGAGGGAAACAGCTTTGCCGCTTGCCTCTCCCCAGGATTCGCAATCATCTTGAATCACGGGGAACACTTACTCGCCACCCAGCGAAATCCACGCTCGCTCTTGCGCGCTCCTTTCAATCGCTTCACAAAGCACCATTTGCTCATGGCCGGTTGCGAACGTCGGGAAACTCCTCGGCTCTTGCCAATCCCCGGCTTCCAGATAGCCGTAAAAATCTCGGAATAACTGCACGAATGTATCGGGGTATCCCTCAGGATGCCCGCCGGGATACGCCGCGTACCGCCGCGTCGCCTCGCTCATCAACTCCGGATCCTTCGGCAACTCCTGGCTCGGAGCATTCCGCCGCCCGATCCACAATGTATTCGGCTCTTCGGAGTTCCACGCCAGCGAGCCTTCGCTGCCGTCAATCTCAAACCACAGCCGCGCTTTGCGTCCCGCGCTCACTTGCGACACGGTCATCACTCCGCGGACATCGCCTTCCAGACGAAATAGCACCGACGCATAGTCGTCCGTGGTGATCGCCACAGGCTCTGCGTTGCCCGGGTCTGTCTTCTGAAACGTCTCCACGCGCCCGCGCGGCCTCTGCCGCATGGGAATCACGGTTGCCAAATCCGCGCAAAGTTCCGCCACCTTGCATCCTGTAACCCACGTGACCAGGTCCAGCCAGTGTGTCCCAATATCAGAAACCGCTCGTAGCGAACCTCCCAACTTCGGATCCAATCGCCAGTTCCAGTCACTCTCATATAGCAACCAGTCCTGCAAAAAGCTTCCATGCACCAGGGTTGGTCGTCCGATTGCGCCTTTCTCGATCAAGGCGCGCGCTTCCTGGCACAACGGGTAGTAGCGCAAGTTGTAAGCCACGGCTCCTACCCTCTGCGTGTCCTTCGCTAGTGATACCAGCAACTCCGATTCGCGCGAGTCCAGCGTCAGTGGCTTCTCACACAATACGTGCTTCCCTGCCCGCAACAACTGGCTGGTCTGCTCGAAATGGAGAAAATTCGGCGTACAAAGGTGCACCACATCCACGCTGGCGTCCGAGGCAATCTCCTCGAGAGATGCATACGACCGCGCCAAGCCAAGCGCGCCGCACGCTACTGCCGTTGACCCCAGCGAACTCCCTAGCCCGCCACAAATGATCACACCCAGCCGCCGCAACGCTTCCACATGCGCTCTGCCGACAAATCCCAGTCCAACCACCACCGCTTTTGGTTTCATTCACACCAACCCAGACCTTGTCATTCTAAGCGCCTTCGGCCTGCCCTCAATCCTCGAAGGGCAAGCCAAAGGCGCAAAAAAAACCTCAACGTGCAGATTGCAGCACACCTTTCATGCGTATTTTCGATTTGGCCGCTGCTTACTTGCCCTTGTTGGTCGGGGAGGCCTTCTTCAGCGTAGCCAGCAACTGTTTCGCCGAGTCCGGCGCCGGCACCGCCTCCTTGAAGATGATATCCTTCGCCTCAATTTCCTTGCCGTAGAGTTCCTTGTTAGCCTTGTTGTCAGGCCGCAGCGTCGAACCCTCCAACGAAACCCCTGCGAACAGCCCTCGCGAGCGCGAATACGAAAGAATCTCGGCTCGCAACGTTACATCGCTCTCGGCCGAGGCGGCTCGTCCCACAGGACCAGCGGCTGCCGACGCGTCGGCCCCCAGCTTCACCTTGCTGCTCAAAACGCCTCTTGCGGAGCTGTCGCTCATCAGCAGCAGCACAAAATCCGTGGCATTTCCGCCTAATTGCAATCCCACGCTTCCGCCTTCCAGCGCCATCATCGCTGGCGGGCCCCACGGGCCATGAAACGTCTCGCCGCCGCGGCAGGTCATCACCCCGCGGCCATAACTGCCGCCGATTCCGATCGCGAATTTCAGCACCGACGGAAGAATCAC
>DATFSR010000122.1:0-15337 GCA_035262505.1 Candidatus Acidiferrum sp.
AAGACGCGAAGCGCGCCATGCCGGCACGAAGCCGGCGACAAGCGCCACTACCACCAGAAGCGCGCCCGCCCCAAAGAAGGCCCACGGATCATCTGGGCGCAGACCATACAGCAGCGTGGCGGCGCTGTTCGCGGCGGCCAGCGCAAACGCCGCGCCGATGGCAACGCCCACAGCCAGGAGAAGCACGGTTTGCCCCAATATAAGATTCACTACGCTCCCCCGGCTGGCGCCGAGAGCCATGCGAATCCCAATTTCGTTGCTCCGCATCGCTACGATGTAGGAGATCACGCCGTAGAGACCGATGGCGGCCAGCGCCGCCGCCAGCACGCCAAAAAATCCGGAGAGCATGGCCATAACACGCTCCATCACAAGCCCATCGGAAATCTGCTTTTGAAAGTCTATGAAGTCGGCGACGACGTCGGAATGCTTTTCGGCCAGGCTTCGCTTTACCGCAGACACAACGGCGGTCGAAGGCAATTTCGAATAGATCATCACAAGGCACCACGGGCCTTGTCCTGGGAATTGCGTCGCGGGCGCAAAAGTCATGGGTGGAGTTTCGGCGCGCAGGTTGTTGTACTTCGTGTCCGGAATAATGCCGACGATTTCATACGTCGTCGCGGGATAGTCCGGTTCCGGACTCGTCAGCAGAGTTTGGCCAAGAGGGTTAGTGCCCGCCAAAAAACGCCGGACAAAACTCTGATTGACTAGCGCAACGCGTGGCGACGCCGCGGTATCGTCTTTCGTGAAGCCGCGCCCCTTCACAACCAGAATCCCCATGGCTGCGAAGTAGTCCGGACTCACCCAGGTGAATTTCGACGTGCCCTCGTTCCCGCCAACGCGAACGCCGTGCTCCCAAGTGCTTCCGTCTAATGGAATATGCGTGGTTGTCGCGGCGCTCAGCACGCCCGGGACTGATTTCACTTCCTCCAACAGCTCGCGCTGGAACTCCGCCCAGCGTTCCTTCGGCAATGAAGATTGCCAGTATCCGAGAAGCGCCACGGTGATCCCACGCTCCCGCATCCCTGGATTCAGAGTCACCAGGTTGCGAAAGCTGCGGACAAACAGCAGCGCTCCCACCAGCAACATGAAAGAAACGGAAACCTGCACCACGACCATCAGCCGCTGCAGGGAAAAACGGCTGCGGTCACCTGTTGTCCCGCGGCTTCCTGCCTTCAGCACAGCCCCCGGCCCCATGCGGGAGGAGCGGAACGCCGGCGCTAGCGCAAAGAGGATACACGTAGAAGCCGCCACCGCCCCGACGAATGACAGAACGCGCCAGTCCATGTGAAGGAGGTCGAGCAACGGAACATGCTCCTCCGTGCTGAAGAGAACAACGAGACCTCTGCTGAACATCCGAGCGAGCCACATCCCCGCAACTGCGCCCGACCCAGCCAGCAGGACTCCTTCGGAAAGGAGTTGCTGGATGAGCCTCCAACGCGGCGCGCCCAATGCAAGCCGCACAGCCATTTCGCGTTCCCGCGCGCTCGCGCGCACCAGCATGAGATTCGCGAGATTGGCGCAGGCAATCAGCAACACGAGGCCCGTAATGCCCAGCAGCAGCCAAAGAGACGTATAGTCCTTCTCACGCAACGAACTGACTCCCCGCGATGCGGGATAAGCCGCCAGGCGAAAATGTTTGTACATCTCGGTGCTTTGAGTTGAGCGCCCGAGAGGAACCGTAGCCTCAAAGAGGCCGGGGCTCAGCGCGTCCAGTTCGGCGGATGCCCGTTTGACGTCCCAGCCCGGCTTCAACCTGCCCATCACAGCGACGTCAAAGATGTCGCGCCGCACCCCGTCAGGTGGCATACACAGCGGAAGCGCGATGTCGAAACTGTCTCCTACGATCATGCCGAAAAATTCCGGCGGCGTTACGCCGATGATTTCGACAACGGAATTATCGACCACCAGCTTGATCCCTTTGGCCGGATCGCGCCCCCCAAGTTCTCTCTGCCAATAAGCGTGACTGGCGACTGCGTAGGTCGCCGGGCAAGGCCCTTCGTCTCCCGGCAGCAACAAGCGCCCGCGAAAAGGCTTGACTCCGAGCACTGGAAAAAAATCGCCACTAACCCAAAGTCCGTTAAAGTGGCGCATCTCGCTTCCACGACCAACATACCTTTGGGCATAGCTCCAAGCGAAAATGCCCGAAAACGCGTGCTGTTTCTCCCGTATTTCCTGCCACAGCGGCCGCGTCAAATCGCCGTAATTCTGACCAATGCCCAGGCCACGATTGCCGCCGAGGATGCGCACCCCGGCGAGCTGCTGCGCATGCGGAACTGGCAGGCTGCGCATGCGCACCGCATCCAACAATTGAAAAATGGCTGTGTTCGCACCGATTCCAAGCGCAAGCGTGAGTACCGCAACGACAGCGAAGCCGGGGCTCTTGCGCAGCATACGCAAGCCATATCGCACATCTTGAGACAACGTTTCGACGAATCGCACGCCGCGCTCGTCGCGGCATTCCTCTTTCGCCAGTTCCACTCCGCCAAATTCCACGCGCGCCCGCCGCCTAGCCTCTTCCCGACTCAATCCACCCTGCACATATTTCTCGACCTGCCGCTCGAGGTGAAAACGCAGCTCATCGTCCAATTCCCACTCGACCGATTTAGGTCGAAAAAGTGCCCGCGTACGAATCCACAAATCGCTAATCAGCGCGCACCTCCATTTCTGCCGGGGCCTTTACTCGTAACGAAGCGCCTCGATGGGGTCCACGCGCGTGGCCCGGTGCGCCGGAACGAAGCACGCAACAAGTGCAACCAAGGTCAGCAGAAGAGCGACAGCCCCAAAGGTCAGAGGATCTGTTGGAGTAATGCCGTAGAGCAACGTGCCGAGGAACTTGCTCAGCGCCAGAGCAAAAATGATGCCCAGACCGATTCCCAATAACGCGAGGCGCGTACCTTGCCCGAGAACGAGGCGCAAGACATCGCTGCGCCTGGCACCGAGAGCGATGCGTATGCCAAACTCCTGCGTGCGCTGCGTGACGCCGTATGCAATCACCCCGTAAATGCCTACGGACGCCAGCAGAAGAGCCATGGCCGCGAAAATAGCAAGAAGCAGCATGGTGAAACGCGAACGCTCGAGAGATTCCCCGAGAAGCTGGTCCATGGTGGCGACAGCGGCCATGGGCTGCTCGGGATCCATTTGTTGGAGTTCGTTGCGCACTGCGGGGACCAGCGCCAAAGGATCGTTCGACGTTCGCACGAGAATCGTCATCCCGGAATAAACCAGTTCCGGATACGGCCAATACACAGTCGGTTCGCCCGGCGTATCCAGCCCCATCTGACGCACGTCGCCAACGACGCCGATGATTTCAGAAGACGGGTTCCCGCTTTCCTCGAGGCTCTTCATAAAAATGACAGCTTTTTGGCCAAGTGGATTGGTGCCGGACATGTATTTGTCTGCGAAAGCCTGATTGATAATGGCTACGTGACGCGCTTGGGACAATTCGTCTTCACTAAAGGTCCGGCCGGCACGGAGCGGGACTTCCATCGTCGAAAAATAGTTTGGCCCTACAACGCGGACCTCAGCGTCCGGTAGATCCTTAAGCGAGCGTGGCGGCTGGCTCAGAAGGCGAACTCCGGTGGCAGCTCCTAGCCCCGTAAACGGAGGATAACTATTCATCGTGACGGAGCGCACGCCGGGGAGATGGGACAGCCGAGGCAATAGCTCCTGGAAGAACGCCTGGCATTTCGCGTCGGTGCCGTATTTCAAACGAGGAAGCGTTACCTTGAATGTGAGCAGATGACTCGCAGCGAAGCCCGGATCCACGCCCACGAGCCGGATGAAACTGCGAATCAGCAGCCCCGAACCTGCCAGCAGGACAAGGGCTAGGCACATTTGCAGGACCACGAACGCGCTCCGGGCCGTCCCCCGGCCCTTTCCGGCAGAGGAACCGCGGCCCCCTTCTTTCAGCGTCTCAGCGACACTCGCATGCGCCGAGATGAACGACGGAAGGAAACCAAAAATCAACCCAGCAAGCAAAGTGGATCCAACAGCGAAAGCCAGAAGGGGCAGGTCCACAGAAACAGAGCGGAGATCAAGAAGATTTCGAGGGTTCGCGGCAAGCAAAACGTTCGTGCCCCAAATCGCTAAGGCCACGCCAACGCTGCCGCCCATAACGGCCAGCAGGACGCTCTCAGTCAAAAGTTGGAACGCTATGCGCCAGCGGCTTGCTCCAATAGCCGTCCGAATAGCCAATTCCCTTTCGCGCGCCGCGGCCCGAGCCAATAGAAGGCTCGAAACGTTCGCGCAAGCAATCAACAAAACAAATCCCACTGCGCCCAACAAAATCCACAACGCAGGACGCAAATCGCCGGAGATCTGTTCACGCACGGGAACCACGTTGGCGCCCCAGTGACCATTAAAATCGGGATACTCTTGCGCGATTTGAGCGGCAATTGTGTTCATCTGAACCCGCGCCTGCTGCACGGTTGCGCCGGGTTTCAAACGCGCGGCCACGGTCATGAAACGGCCGACGTTCTTTCGATCATGAAAGGCTTGCGGAATAATCCACGGCGTCCACATTTGCGGTTTTGCGCCGGTAAGAGAGCTGTCTTTAATAAACCAGTCGAAGCCTTCCGGGGCAACGCCCACAACCATCAAGGGGTGCCCGTTCAGCGTGATGGTCTTGCCGATGATGGAAGAATCGCCGCCGTAGCGCTCTTTCCAGAAGCCGCAGCTCAGAACCAGCACATCATCATGGCCGGGCTGGCCGTTTTCCGCCGTGAAACCCGTACCCAAGATGGGATTCACGCCAAGAATCGAGAAGAAATTCGCCGTGACGTCCTGCAGCACAACTTCCTGCGGTTGCCCATTTCCGGTGAGGTTTGCGCGTTGATCGAATAGCGCGGCCATTCCGGAGAAGACGGAGTTCCGCGACCCCCAATCCAGAAAGTCAGGAGGCGATACGGTGTTGTGAGGATTTCGGCCTGGCAAGCTTTCCCAGACCATCACAAGTCTGTCCGGATCGGCGTAGGGCAAGGGCCGAAGCAAGACGGAATCAATCACGGAGAATATCGCGGTGTTTGCGCCAATCCCAAGCGCCAGCGTGAGAATAGCAACTGTAGAGAAGCCAGGATTGCTGCGTAGCGCCCGAAAACCGTATCGGACGTCGCGGGCCAGTGTCTCGATAAGACTTACCCCGCGCGCATCGCGGTACTCCTCTTTGACCTGTTCGTAGCCGCCAAATTCCAGCCGTGCGCGATGCCGCGCTTCTTCCCTGTCCAAGCCGGCCCTCACATATTTCTCGGCCTGCCGTTCAAGATGAAACCGCAACTCCTCGTCCAACTCCGTCTCAACCGACTTGCGCCGGAACAGCGCCCGCAAGCGAAACCACAAGTCCTTGAACATCTCTCACCCCTAAGCCGTCCCCAGCACCTGCGCCACCGCGGCCGTCAGCTTGTCCCACGCGTCTTTCTCCACTTCCAGTTGACGCCGCCCGGTCTTCGTGAGTTCGTAGTATTTCGCGCGCCGGTTGTTTTCCGACGTTCCCCAGCGTGCCTTGATCCACCCGCGCCGCTCCAGCCGGTGCAGCGCCGGATACAACGAGCCTTGCTGCACGCGCAGCACGTCGCTGGAAATCTGTTGGATGCGCTCGGAAATGGCCCAGCCATGCTGCGGCTCCAGAGCCAGCGTTCGCAGAATCAGCAAATCCAGAGTTCCTTGCGGAAGATCAATCCGCGGCACGTCAAGCCTCCCCTCTCGCTTCTACAGGGGCCACGCTACCACTCCTCTTGTCGAAGCACAAGGGGTAAGTGCTGCCCGTAGAACAACAGCGGGCTGGACCAGCATGGGAAGTTTGAAGGGTCGAGAAGAATCTCGCCAGGCGGCCTGGCTTGTCTCAGCGGCAAACGGTTAACTCTCCTATATACCCGCCCGCTCCGGTGTCTTGAAACTTCCTTGACATCCATTGAGGAATGCCCTTACCTAAAGGGAAAGCCCGGCTCTTCATCAAAATTTAACCAGGAGGCTACATGCCCGACGAAAAGAACTTCTTTACGGGTCTCGTTGACTTCTCGTTCCAGCAGCAGCTCTTGCGCCGCCTCGTGAAGGTTCTTTACATCATAGGTATTCTCGGTGGTGGCATCTGCGTGGTCACGTACGTGGTCTATGGCTTTCAGAATTCCCCAGCCGAAGGACTGATCGCTCTCGTGGCGGGAATCGTGTCGTTCTTTGTCGGCATTCTCATTTGGCGCGGCCTGCTCGAGTTGGCTCTCCTGGTCCAGCGCATCGCGGAGAGCATTGACCGCGCTACGCACTCCTGAAAAATCACTGGCAAGATGAAATGACATCCGGCGATTCCTCGTCCCCAGCCCTCGCCCCAGCCCCTTCGGCGTCGCCTTTTCAGTTGCCGCGCGACGTTTCTCCCGCCGAACGCAAATCCCTCCTCGCCGGCGGCCTTGGCTGGATGCTCGACGCCATGGACGTCATGCTGTACTCGCTCGTCCTCGCGTTTCTTATTCATGAATTTGGCATGAGCACGCGGACCGCCGGCTTGCTCAATTCCCTCACGCTTGGCGCGTCGGCCCTTGGCGGATTCTTTTTCGGCATTCTCGCCGACCGCATTGGCCGCACTCGCGCGCTGATGGCCGCAATTCTCGTCTATTCGATTTCCAGCGCGGCCTGCGGCCTTTCTCATTCGATTTCGCAGCTCGCCATTTTTCGTTTCCTTCTCGGTCTGGGAATGGGCGGCGAATGGAGCTGCGGCGCGGCGCTGGTTGCGGAAACCTGGCGAGCGCAACATCGCGGCCGAGCCCTCGGCCTTATGCAATCCGCCTACGCCATCGGTGAAGCCATTGCCGCGATCGTCGTCCTCCTCGTATTTCCGCATTTTGGCTGGCGCGCTGTTTTCTTTGTGGGAGTGCTCCCCGCTCTCCTGGTTTTCTGGATCTACCGCGGGGTTCCCGAGCCGGAGCTATGGCTGAACCGCCCGAAGGAAAAGGACGGGGTACTGGAACAATTGCTCAAAGTGATTAGGCGCCTGCTTCGAGCAGACGTCTTTCGCAATGGCCTACTGGCCACGGCGATGAACGCGTTCGGTATGTTTGGCTACTGGGGTTTGTTTACGTGGATTCCTGGCTACTTGTCGCTGCCCATTTCAAAAGGTGGCCGTGGCCTGAGTCTAGTGGTTGGTACGACTTTTTATTTGGCGCTCTCGCCCGGAAAATGGCTGGGTTATGCGTCCTTCGGATTTTTTGCCGATGCATTTGGCAGGAAGAAACCATATTTCTTTTATTTACTCATGGCGGCGGCTCTCGTGCCTCTCTACGCTCTCATTCGCAGCCCGCTCGTTCTCTTGCTTCTCGGGCCTTTGGTCGCATTTTTCGGCACAGGATTCTTCTCCGGCTACGCCGCGATCGCCAGCGAAATATTCCCGGGAGAAATTCGCGCCGCGGCCATGGGCCTCAGCTACAACTTGGGCCGCGGCCTCTCCGCCTTCTCGCCCTTTGCGGTGGGAGCCATCGCGACGCGCTTCGGATTTCTTCCTGGATTCTTTCTTTTGGCAGGATCGTTTTTCACCGCGGCGCTTCTTGCTCTACTGCTTCCCGAAACCCGCGGCCGCGAACTAACCTGACTTGGATGGTAGGGGGAATTACGTTCTGTCCCTACCCGTGAAACCAAGGCTGGTCATCCCGGCTGAGGGATCTGCTTTTCGGCTTTTCGCGAGGGCCTGGTAGCGGAAATCAACTAGACCATTCAGGAATGCAAACTTTAGATCCCCGCGCCATGTGCGCGCATCTGCGCGCCGCCGGCCCGCAACGTAAACTTCATCGCAAAATACTGCGCCTGTCCCATCGTCTTCTGCAAATCCGCGTCATCCGAATAGCGCCGACGCGGAATGCGCCGCGCCAGAATGCTGACCTCCAGCGGGTCCCGCCGGAACGGATACGGCTCGAGGGTCACCGCATTGCTTCCCTCAGGCTGCAAAATCCAGTCCACTTCCCTGCCGTGGTAATCTGCCGGAACCGCGTCAATCGTCGCGCCCTCCAGCGGCCCCATACAGAAGTACAACGACAGCCGGTCCAGCGCTTCCAGCCGCAGCAAATTCGCTTGCAGCCATTTCTCATCCGTGAAGTCTTTTGTCCGCGAATCCGCGCGCAAATCCACTTTCAATCGCAATTGCTGGAGCCTCAGCGTCTGCAGAAAATCATTCACCACTTGCGATTCATGCGACTTGATGTACTTCGCGGAAAATCCCGGCATCGTCGCGCGCGTCCGGTCATACAGTCCCAAACAGTGCATGCTCACGAGCAGACCCGCGTAGTGGTCCGCTTTCACTACGCGCTCAATTCCCCGCTGGTAAAGTTCGATGTGATCCCGCGTGGGAATGGACATGAAGCTGTACGGCAGGAACGTCACTGGATCGATTTCCGGAAGGAGTTCCCACTCGTTCCACCCGTTATCGTGTTCGGTAGCGGCCAGAAGGAACGAATCCTGCGGCTGCGGCAGCGCAAACACGTCGCTTCCTAGTTCCCGGGCAAAATGCCCCGCAAGAACCGCATGGTCGGTCTGTCGAATCAGGACAAGATGCTCGCCCTGTTCTTGAATAATCATTCCGCTGGCCTCACGCGCAGCAACGCTTCAATCACATACCTATGGACAAGGGATCCGTCTTGGCCAGGGACACAACCAAGATTACTCTGAGACTAGCCCGGCTATTATGCTCCCGCGTTTCCCTCGAATCCAGAATTATCCTCAACCAAAAACTACCGAACCGAGGCCATCGGGCTCCGTCCAACTGATAGTGACGCAAGCGGTCTTTCCGTTGCACGGTCAAGAGACCAACGCCGTTCGGTTCTAAGCGGTGTTCGTCTTCGTCCCCGGACATAGACAGGCAAATTCCTTACAGGATGATATACGACAATTAAACGGTGTGTTGAGCATCCTCCGCGGTCAAACTACGCCGAAAAAACGTGTGAAGCCCGAGATTCTAGGCCGTCATCTTTGATGCTCGCAGATGCCTTTTTTGAACTAGTCGGTAGATTCCTAAATTGCTCCGCGGTTCGTTGGAGCTCCGGCGCGATGGCCTCGGGCGGCGACACCTTCGCCGTGACGATTCAAAAAGAGGCGAGCCTGACGAAGAGGTTCTAGCATCGGCGCGGGCCTCCTTGCCGGCGCCCGAATGCTAAGGCTAGGCTATGATGGGGCGCCAAGCCCAGGTTGGCATTGCCGACATGGTTGTGTTAACAGACGTAACCCGACCGCCGTCTGTGTTAGAAGAAGCTGGAGGCCCGCATGTTGCAACTCACTGTGACCCGTCTCGTGGCATCGTCGGCCTTACTGTTCGGGGTCGTTCTGGTCTCGCCGCGCTCGCCTTCACCTCCGGGTCGTGTGGCAAACACGCTTTCTCCCACAGGGTCCTTGCAGCATCCACGCGCGAGTCACACAGCATCTCTGCTTGCAGATGGGACGGTTCTTGTTGCGGGTGGATTCGCCGGGAGCGGTTTCGAATTACGCCCCTACTCTTCAACGGAACTTTTTGATCCTGCTTCCGGTACCTTTCTTCCCGGCCCGGAGATGACCATGGCGCGCTCGGGCCACGCCGCCGTTACCCTCGGGGATGGCCGGATTCTGCTGGTGGGCGGCTGGTCGGGCAGTTCGGGCGTGACCAATACGGCCGAAATCTATAATCCTGCAACGCGCCAATTCTCACGAGGGGGCAGCATGGCAGCGGCACGAGGGGAGTGCACCGCGAGTCTCCTTCAGGATGGCAAGGTCCTGGTGACCGGAGGCGTGGACCACAGCGAGCAGGCCCTTGCCTCGGCGGAGATTTTCGATCCGCGGAGTAATTCGTTTTCGTCCGTTGCGTCGATGAGCGTTCCCCGCAGCCAGCACACGGCGACCGTGCTCCGCGACGGTTCTGTCTTAATCATTGGAGGCGGCTCCTGCGACTGTCCGTCGAGAACCGTCTGGCGCACGGCCGAGGTCTACGACCCGTCTGCCGGCAAATTCCTTCCTGTTGGTAGCCTTTCTGAAGCGCGCTATAAGCACACAGCCGTTCCTCTCGCAGAGGGCAAAGTGCTGGTAGCGGGCGGCTCTGACACTCGCGACTGGCGCGGATTGCTTTCGAGCGCGGAGCTTTACGATCCCACGTCGCGCTCTTTCGACGGTCTTCCTTCGATGAAGGCGTCTCGTTTCAAATTCCCTCATGCCGCCGTCTGCCTTCAGAGCGGTGATGTGTTCATCGCCGGTGGGGCCGCGTTCCCTGAACTATTCCGGTCAAAGGAACGCACCTTTGTAAAAGCGGCTGAGAGGTTCGACGCGGCTCGCTACTTTGCCTCCGCCACGCTGCTCGGCGACGGGCGTGTCCTCGTCGTAGGAGGCTACTCCCAAGGGGCCAGCGGATTTGCAGCCACGTCGCGCGCCTGGGTCTATCACCCCTAAGGTCGGTCCACGGAATCTCACCCTTTTATTTATGTTGCCGTTCGGAACAGCACAAGCCCGCCTGAAGTCCTTCAGGTATGGTTTGCGCCAGTGTCGAGTAGAAGGGGACGCCGTGTCCTTCGAGATCGTGCAAGGCCCCAAAGGTCCGCAGGCTGCCAACGTAACTCGCATCGACGCAGTCGAGTCACGCTAAGCGCACGGCTCTAACGGGTCGTTCGGTCCTTGAGAACTCGTACTCGGACGTAAACAAACGCAGCTCCACACAATTCAGCTGACAGCAGGGCAACCAGGAAGGCCAAAATCGTCCCGTAGTAGCGCTTACTGGCGTAAATGCCCGCCCACTCGAAAAAGTTCTGCAGGCCTGCTATTGCAATGGGATTCAGTACGGAGTAGGCCGGTGAATCCGCCCACGACAAAAACCAAAAAATTAGGTTTTGTGATTCGCCACTGTTGAATACCCGTAAGCCTGTATAATGAGTGAGTTAGACTCCGTGCGGGAGTGGCGGAACTGGCAGACGCGCAAGACTTAGGATCTTGTGGCCGAAAGGCCGTGGGGGTTCGAGTCCCTCCTTCCGCACCAACGTTTCCATGAAGCCCTTGAGTCCATTAAGCCGTTGACCTTGCCCCCCTTCCCGTCGTCATTTACGGATTGTCCAGATCCGTCCACGCGCTATCGGGTGAGGAAGCATCGCAACCAGAATTCACATTGCACACATAAAACTTCATGAGCGGATGCACCTCCCAGACCGTCGACCGCCAGCAACTCGCTGCCGCTCCTTGCAAGCCGCAGTCGTCCTTCGCGTTGAAGTGGCCATTGTCCGCCATCAACTGGCCCACGACTTTGACTTGCTGCCCCTGAAGCGCGTTCACTCTGTCAAAGCTCCAGTTTGGGTGACGCGTCGTTCGCGGGTAGGGGGTCATCTCCGCCACCACGCTGGTCTTGTCCATCGTCGTGGGGTGCCCATTGACCGGCTGCGGCTTGGTCTGCCGGATTTGGTCCGCGAGAGCCTTGTCGAATCCCAGACCAATGTGAAAGTCAAACGTGTTGGGAGCAACCAGCTTGCAATTGCAGGTCTCGCTGTTGGGCGGGTTACGAGCCCCAGTATCTTCGGCAAAATAAAGGTAAGCAATCACTGTATAGATGTTGCCTTCGCCCAGCCCGGCAAGTTGCTTGGCAAATGAGGCGTGGTTCGAGGCATTGAGCGGTTGGCTCTTCTTCGCCTTGCCCTTCCCGGATTTTGTTGATGAAAGCTGCCTCAGCTTTGTCTCCAGACCTTGAAAGTCCGCAGCCGCAAGATTCTTGGTGGAAGTCAGGCTTGGGTCCGGATCCTGGTCTTTGAGGAAGTCGAGATACGCATCATAACTCGGTCGCGCAGCCGCCGAGCACCCGTCAGCAAACTGGGCATGGCACTGCTCCAGAGTAAGGTCATTGGGCTGCGGACACTTTGCCGCCTTTTGTCTGGCGGCCTGGCTCGCCAATTGATGCGCTCGGTCCTGGGCCCCCAACGAGCCCGAAACCACCAGCAGCAGACACGCGAAGCTGACCGTTTTCATCGGCTCTTTCCTTTATGAATCCACATTTCCGGTCCTTCTGCCTTCCCTAATGGTGAACTTATCCGCTGCTTCGTTTCAAACCTCCTTCCTTCGCGCAATGCCCCCCAAGTCGCCTCCTTGCTTTTTGAATCCGCCAGCTATTTCAAGTATAAGTAGGTACGAAGCCTTATGCCCGGTCAGTCCCCATCGGACCGCTTCAAGACCGAGATGCCGCAGATCCCCGGCGTTTCCGCGCCTGGTTCTCGTCCCCCCGACACCGCCGGCTCCACTCTCAAACTCGTAATCGGGCTCGTAGTGGTCCTTGTCGTCGTCTTCCTGGGAGCGCGCCGGGCGCTGCGCCCGCGCCCGGTGCACACCAACTCCGCCGGGCAGCAGCCGCAGATCGAAGTTCCTTCGCCCGCGCCCGATCCGAGCACGCTGGTCCCGCACGCGACCGACAACGCTCCCGTAATCGCCAGCATTGAGGAAATGGCCAAGCCCTGGTCCTCGAAGGAGTTTTTCGTTCGCAATGGCCTCACCGGAGAAAACATGCCCGCCATGCTGGTACGGCTGACGACCAGCTCCCCGTCGCGAGCAGCCGGCTACTGGGGGTTTTCCCTGAACGCGCCTTACGGCAACTGCCGCCTGGAGTACATCACCGATCTGACGCGCCTGCAAAACGACTACGGCTTCGCCGCCGCGAAACATCCCATGGTCGGCAATCCGTGCAGCCACACGGTTTTCGATCCGGCCAAAACCGCGACTCTCCCCGGAACCGGCGCGATCGTGAGAGGCGCAATCGTGCAAGGATCAGATTTGCGTCCCCCGATGGGCGTCGAAATTCGCGTCCGCGGCAAGGACATTGAGGCCGTCCGCGCCGAGTAGTGAAGTTTGGGCCAAAGAAATTTGGTTTGCAGTCCGCCGCCCGCAGTTGTTAGTGTTTGGTTCCTCGGTCTAACCGTTCCTTGAAGAAAAAACGGCGAGTGTCATCCCGCGTTTGCCCGCAGCAAGCGGGGGCAAGGTTGTCGCGGGAATGGGGGTGAGGGATCTGCTCCTAGGAAGTTTTCGGCGGGCTATCACGTTGGGAGCTATACGCTGTTGAAGCAATGACCACTGAAACGAATTTCGCGACCTTCTGGCCCGAGTACGTGCGCGCGCATAGCCAACCCGGCACGCGTGCGGTTCATCTTGCGGGCACTCTGACGGGATGGGCACTGCTCGTTGCAGCCCTAGCGCTCGAGCGTTGGTGGTGGCTTACACTCGCGCTCGTCGTTCCGTACGCGCTGGCTTGGGTCTCGCACTTCTTTGTGGAGCACAACCGGCCGGCCACGTTTGAGCATCCATTGTGGTCGTGGTGGGCGGACCAGAAAATGGTCGCGCTGATGCTGACCGGAAAAATGAGCGACGAAGTCCGCCGCTGCGCCTCCGAGAAATAGAAATTATAAAATCGAAATGGAACAGACATTAAGGGCCCCGCCTTGGTCGAAGACTCGAGCTATGCTCTCCGCATACCTGAATCTAAATTAGCTAAATCCTCCAGAAGTATCGAAGTTTAGGTCTTCTCTCCCAAACTTGACCTCGTAAGTCATAGAAAAAACACAACCTTAGCGGCGAGGTGCATTGGAGCGCAACCTGCAATTCCAACGCAAAGCTCAACCGGAATCTGCTTGCCCTGAAAGGGTTTGCTTCACAGGGATTCCGCGCACCGAGCCATCAGGCATAAGGGTTGGTCATTCAAAAACGTTGAAATTGTTCCATCGAATGGAGGGCAGCAAATGAATTGTGAACGAACTTTCAGTACCGGCGTCTTCCGATCTGCGGTGAACAGGGTTGCCGCGAGACGCGAGAAGCCGGGTTGCGTTTGGGTAGCACTTCTCGCTTTTGCTGTTGCGATGATGATCCTGCCTGGTTTCGCGAGCGCACAAAGGCTGGATGGAACGTTGCGCATTACGGTTTCCGATTCGACTGGTGCAGGGATTCCGGACGCCAAAGTCATGGTCACCAACGACGCGACCGGTGTTTCCCTAACGTCAACGGCATCCAGCGCGGGAACCTATGTCTTCCCGAACTTGCTGGTCGGCGCTTACACCGTTACGGTTGAGAAATCGGGTTTTAAAAAGTCGGTGAACAAAGGCGTAAGCGTGGAATCCAACCAGGTGGCTGAAGTTGCCGCGACGCTCGAAGTTGGAGACGCCACCGCGGTCGTGGAAGTTACGGCGGGAGCCGAGTTGGTGAAGACCGAGTCTTCGGAACTTGGGGCGACGTTCGGTGAACAAGCGGTCCACGATCTTCCCGTCAATACACTGGGCGGCGATGTAAAAGAGTTTGCGGTTTTCGCTCCGGGAACGACGACACAACAAGGCGGCGTGCTCGGTTCGGGCGGCTCGATTGGCGGAACGCGTCCGCGCTTCAACGGCTTCTCAATCGACGGCGTGGACGACAACAAGGTAGACACGAACGGTCCCACGCAACCAGTCATTCAGGAGTCGGTGGCGGAATTCACGCTTATCACCAATCAATTCAGCGCGGAGTACGGCCACTCGGCCGGGGGACAGTTCAACATCGTCACCAAGTCCGGCACAAATAATTGGCATGGCACGGGTTGGGCATACAACCGCAACCGGGATTTCGATGCGGCAACAAACCAGGAAATAGCCGCTGCCGCCGGCCAGACAACTCCGCCCGCCGACGTAAAAAACCGCTTTGACTACAACCGCTTTGGCGCAAGCGCGGGCGGCCCGATTCGAAAGGACAAGTTCTTCATTTACGGAGCCTATGAATTCCAGAACGAGGGTCTGGGCGCGCAGGGCGCAACAGTGATCACGCCAACGGCAACCGGGATGTCGCAGTTGATGGCACTCAACCCGGACTCGGCGGTTGTAGCGGCTCTGAATCAATTTCCTATTGCGCCAAGTTCTAACGGAAAGGCTCATTGCTCGACCGGTCCCGGTGATACGCAGAAGCCATTCGCGTGCGTAAACGGACAGGCAATTGACGTCGGCGAGTTTGCCGGCGTTGCCCCAAGCTGGGCTCGAGAACACGATTTTACGGTCAACGGCGATTTGAACCTGGGGAAGCATCAGGTTCGCGCGCGCGTTCTTTATGACCGGCAACGATTGCCACAGGTGAACCCTATTCAGCCGCAGAGCCAGTTTACCGGTCTGCAGACGGATGACGCGCGGAAGTACATTCTTACAGACGCCTGGACGGTTAGCAGCCGGGTAATTAACGACTTTCGTCTGTCCTTTTCCAGGTTAAACGGGCCAAACCTTGTGGACCCCACCCAGTTTGCGAATTTTCCGAACGTGGAAATCGATCCTTTTGGAAGCAATCTCGGACCCTTCAGTCTCGCTCCGGCGGGGTATGTTCAGAACGTTTATCAGGCGGTAGAGAACGTGAGCTACATTCGGGGAAAGCACACGTT
>DATFSR010000123.1:0-44273 GCA_035262505.1 Candidatus Acidiferrum sp.
GTGAGTTGCTTCACTCTCAGTCACGAATCCGAGACGTGCCGCAGATCTCCCACGATAAGTTCGTCTGCTTTCGATACGCGACCGCCGGATTTACCACCAGCGTCCTTGATGGATACGGACTTCGTTGTCAGTTGCCAACTCCTCCGACGCCGTAAGCCTCTGATCCGATTCTTGTAACATCGGCCCGTATCTTTGGTCGCGGTAGGGACGCAGGTTGCCCCGCGCCCCCCGCACCGATCCGCACGTGCAGTTTTCTTGCATGCGGCTCTTACCGCAGATGTTTGGCGTCAAAGCGCAAAAAGGGATAGGGATGCAGGATTTTGGGCAGAGGGAGCCATTCTTCGACAAGTTGAGAGACGAGCTCCCACGGGATTCGACTCCTCTGGCTACGACGACGGATCACCCGCCACCAGAGCGTGCTCACCTCGAACCGGAAATTGCGTAGGCTGGCAATGTTGCCAGGAACAGCATGATAGTTGAAGTAGCCCTGTACCACGCTTCTCAACCATTTCCCGACTACTGCCAGTGGCTGATGCATACGAATCCGCAGGTCGTCCCTCACCTGTTTCAGTTTGGCAAGGAGGCGCTTTCGGATACTCTTGCGCAGCACGAGGAACTTGCCGTTCTTCCTGGTTTGTCCACAAATATGTGTGAATCCCAGAAAGTTAAACGTCTCCGGCTTGCCCCCTCCCCGTTGTTTTCGGTTCGCGGCTGCAAAACGCCCGAACTCAATCAGGCGTGTCTTATCCGGATGTAGTTCCAGGTCGAACTTCCGCAGCCGCTCCCGCCAGTCCTGGAGGAAGCGCTCTGCTTCCGCTCGATACTGAAATCCCAGCACCATGTCGTCCGCATAACGAACCACCAAGACGTCGCCCGTGGCTCGATGCGTCCGCCAGTGCTGCACCCAAAGATCGAAAACATAATGTAGGTAGACGCTGCAAAGCAGCGGAGAAATCACCGAGCCTTGCGGAGTCCCCTTTTCTGCCTCCGACCATTGCCCATCCTCGAGTACGCCGGCCCTCAGCCACTTCTGAATCAGGCGGAGGATCCGTCGATCCCCGATTCGATGCTGGAGAAACTTCACCATCCATTCGTGCGAAAAAGACCCAAAGCAGTCACGAATGTCAGCATCCAGCACGCAATTCACTTTCTTCCTCATGATCCCCACCCAAAGCGCATCTAACGCGTCATGCGTGCCGCGCCCCGGCCGGAAACCATATGAGAATCCTAGGAAGTCCTCTTCGTAAATCTGATTGAGAACTGTTCCCACCGCATGTTGGACGATTTTGTCCTCCAGGGCAGCAATGCCCAGAGGCCTCTGTCGTCCATCCTGCTTGAGAATATAGGCTCTCTTGGAAGGTAGCGCTCGATACGTACCCCGGTGCACGCGGCTGTGAAGGTCTTCTAGCCGCTTGTCCAGGTCCGTTTCATATTCCTGCCACGTCAGCCCGTCCACCCCCGGTGCAGCGTCTCGTTTTAGCGCATAGAAGCTGTCCAGAAGCAAAGGAACAGAGACATGGTGGAGTAGCGCAGTGAACTGTAACCGCTTGTCCTTCTTTGCTGCTTCCCGCACCCTGTGCAGGCCGCTCAACGCGTTGCCCCAACTCTGTGTCTGGGACGCGGTCGTCTGCCCAGAGTTCTCCTTGGTCGATCGTCTTTCCTCGCACCCTCCGCCGACGATAGACTTCCGTCTTTGTTCGGGGCCGGGTAGGACCATGGCGCTAAGCGGGCTTCGATGATGCCGCCGTTTCCACGGTCCCCCCTAAAATTCCGTAAAGCGGGTTTTACCCGTTACGGCTTCAAGGCCGGTATATCAGGCGGGCCTTCCCACCAGTCGCCACGTACTGCGCGAGAGGTAGTTTGCCACCGCCCTTCGTGCACTCCGCTGCCTGTATCGTCGTATCCTCGATCTGAGTCGAGGGACGCGGTGCGCCAGTGCACCACCGTTCAAGCGTCCTAACCGCTTTACCCCAGGGACCCTCGCTCCGGTCCGGGTTATAGTGTCCCGGTCCATCCTCACTTAACTGGTCCCATGCGCCCCACTCGCAGGAACAGCTCGATTTCACCGCAGAGCGGCTTATACGCGCTGCCACTGCTGTGCGTCCAACTTCGACGCCTAGGCAACCCACGAGTGGATCCGTGCTTTCGTTGGCATACCTTCTCAACATGTCGTCCTCCGCGACCTCGGGAAGTTCATCGGTTGCTTGCACCCAGTTCCTTCACCGACGACGCTGGCCTTCGACACGAAGTGACAGTCTCGGCACTTCCAACATCCCCCACCCTCCGATTCTCGTGGAGGGTACCATTTCGCGGCTTTACTACGGTTCGCTTGCGCTACGACCTGTCGAGTTGCTCGCCCTCCTTGTCGGAGCTGACCAGGTTTTCACCCAGCCAACGAGGACTTTTACTCCCGGGCTTCCGACGGATTGGTCACCCGCTCCGCCGCCGGGTATAACTACGGTGGCAACTGGGCAAGCTCCACCGGCGGGACTTTCACCCGCTAGTACGACCAACTAGCATCGCTGCAACACTTCGCAGGTACTACACGATCGTCCGACTCCTCACCAGTGTTCATGTTGGACTTGTGGTTCATCGCCTTCTCCAACCGGCCCGCTCCTCACGGTATCGGGCGCTGGTGAGGCCTCCCGGTTCTCGCACGAGGAGTTTCCATGCATGCGGGGGTCTCCGACCTCGCAGAGTCTGGGTGTTGCTCGCACTTGCGCATCACCCAGTGTTGCCTTCCGCCCGTGGAGACGGCGTCGGCACCCTGTTTTCTAAGAATTTCGCGGCTCGATACCCCGCCTGTATGTGCCCCTGTCAACGCTTCGCGGCCAGCCTTGTGACTGTCCACGCATGACTCGGGGACGGTACGGCTTGCTAGGCCTTTACCGCACGACTCTTTCATTCGCTACTCCCCGTCGGTTTATCCCGGCGCACCTCCATGCTTCCTTCAGACCCCACCTCGCGGTGACGCCCTTGCGCTTCGCTATCCTTCACCTCCATCAGGTTGGAACGGGACTCTCACCCGTTAGCCGCCGAACATGCGTGGCGTACAACAAAAGCCTCCCGGCCGTAACCGGGAGGCTCTTCCTGCCCCGTTGCATAGAAACCAGTTAACTGTGTGCTGCCGCGGCTGCTTTGGCCATCTTTGCGGCATATTCTTTCGAGCGCCGCTCCATTTCCGCCGGGGCAACATCTTCGATGTGCTGTGCGAGCCCCCACTGGTGTCCAAACGGGTCCGTCAGTTTGCCATAGCGGTCGCCCCAGAACTGATTCTCCAGCGGCATTTCCACTTTAGCGCCCGCAGCAACGGCGCGGTTGAAAACGGCATCTACGTTTTCCGTGTAAAGAAAAATGCCGCAGGCATTCTTCGTGCCCGGCGTGGGTGCGGCGTTCATGCCGGGGATTTCATCGGAAAGGAAGATGTGGGAATCACCGATCTTCAACTCGGCGTGACCGATTTTGCCGTCGGGGCCTTTCATGCATAGCGTTTCTTCGGCGCCAAGGACCGTCTTATAAAAATCAAGAGCCTTTGCGGCGTTCTTGCAGGTCAGATAAGGGATAACGCTGTGATACCCCTCGGGAATTGCTCGGACGGATTTTGACATGTTGCCTCCTAGGAGATTTGATGTGTGCGCACAGAAACGGTAGGGAGCTGGAGCTCGGTAGAGTTATGCGCAATTTCGTGATACTCCCGTGCGGAAGCCGTGTCAACAACCCCGCGTAAAATAGGCTAGGCTTGCAGAAGCCAAGGAGGGCGGCAATGCGATACGACTTCCTGGTAGAAACCTATGAGACAGAACGCGTCAAGGTGCTCAGCGTGTGGAGCGAATTTCATGACGAAGATTTACCGGCGCGGCCCCGCACGGGCGATCCGCGAGGGCGCAGCGTTCGCGAACAAATGGTTCATCAATGCGTTAGCGAGAATCTCTGGTTCATGAACATGCTAGGAATTGACGTCGCCGCCCCGCCGCTTCCTACGCCCGAAACGCGCATCGAATTCATCAAGCGTTATGCCGAAGACAGCGAGAAGCGGCTGGAGGCACTAAAAGTTAAAGACGAAGCCTGGTGGGACTCCCAAGCGAAATTCTTCGACGCGCATCGTTCGCGAGCATGGGTGATGGTTAGGCGCATCGCCCACACGGCCCATCACCGCGGCCAGCAAATGGCCATGCTGCGCATGCTGGGCCGCGATTTGCACAGCAATTACGGTCCCACCGCTGACACGGGCGGCCTGATGCAAAATCACGCGCCGACTATCTACGCCTACGATGGCGTGGAGAAACTCGTGGCTGGAGAATTGGCCGGTGGCACGAAAAGAAAACTTCCGGGCGGCGGCGAAAAACCAGTCACCGAGCGCCCGGAGTGAAAATTTATGAGTCGTAAGTTTGAAGTAAAGAACAAAAAACCGGAAGAAGTTGGGCTTTCTTGTTCGCTTCGTCGAAAGCAGGAACCAAGCTCCGACTACAAACCCGATTTGCTTCTGCTCAGAACTCAAAACCTACGACTGGTGACTGGTCTTACTGCGGCTTGGTGATGACACCGCACGCGATGCGCGCAGGAGCGGCGGTGCCGGTTCCACCCGCGACCGCGTGAATGACAATCGCTGTTCCGCCATTGCTGAACACCGAACTTGCATCGTCACCCAGCGTCACATTAGGCGCAAGCGTGCTGGCGTGAGCCGTGCCGTCCGCTCCAACGATCAGCGCAAAGTCCGGAATGTCGCCCGCAGGCATCATACCCTCATGTCCTGCATGTCCCCCGCCGAAGTGCGGACCTGCCGACTTGAAATCAGGAGGCTCGCATTTCGCGAATTGATGAATGTGGAGCGAGTGTTCGCCCGGGGGAAGATTCTTGATGTCCAGAGTAATCTTGACGCCTTTCTCGGCGGGCGACAGCGTGGCCGTCCCAACGGTTTGTCCTTGCACGTTCTTGATGTCCACCGTGACCGGCTTGGTGGCCGAATGGGACTGCGCAAAAGTGCCGCCGGCAGCTGCAGCAATCAGCGCGGCGCAAAAAATAGCTCTCATGCAATTCTCCTCGTTGCCGAAGTTTGCGAAGCTTTGAACTCTCTCTACAAAATCGCCCCAGCCCAATGTAGCGCAATTTCGCGCCCGCAAGTAACACCCTGTTTCCAAATCAACACGCTGTGACGCTTTTCCACACCGGCCGTCCAATGGTACCTGGAGCTGAAATCGGGCATCCTAGGTACTCCAGCTAAGCTGAGCGACGACCAAATCACGCAACGGAGAAAGGCTTCCCAGATGGCACCTCTTCGAATGAAGATTGCTTTTTGCTTCGCGGCCAGCTTGTTGATGGTCGCGTATTTGCCGGCACAAGTAACGCACGGACAAAAACCAAAATTGCCCGCGCCGTTTGAAACAAAATCCTCGGGCAATGGGCCCGACAGAGAAAATCCACCCGCCGGATTCCTTCCCACCGTGCCTGCAGGATTCAAAGTGAATGTCTACGTGAGCGGCATCCGCAGGCCGCGATGGCTTACGGTTGCGCCGAACGGGGATATTTTCCTCGCCGACACAACCGGCAAAGGCCAAGTTCTCGTCCTGCACAGCGGCAAGGACACCAGTGTTGCGCCCGAGCGCGAAGTGTTTGTGGACGGGATGAACCGCCCGTTCGGCATCGCCTTCCACGACGACCATGTCTACGTCGGCAACATGAACGAGCTGGTGCGCTTCAAGTACGATCCCAAAACTTCAAAACGGCTGGGAGAAAAAGAGCATTTGTTGGATTTGCCGTCCGGGGGACACGATACGCGTTCGGTGGCGGTTGCGCCCGATGGCAAACATCTATTCGTCTCGGTCGGGTCGAACTCGAACATCAACACCGGCGAAGCACCTATCCGCGCAGCCGTAACGATTTGCGATCTCGACGGAAAGAATGCTCGACGGTATGCCACGGGGCTGCGGAATCCCGTCGGGTTGGCCATCGAACCAGTCACTGGAAAGGTCTGGACGAGCGTCAATGAGCGCGACGAACTCGGCGACGATTTGCCACCGGATTATTTCACTTCGCTAAAAGACGGCGGATTCTACGGCTGGCCGTACAGCTATATCGGCGGCAACGTGGATCCGCGCGTGGAGCCGCAGCATCCGGAACTAGTGAAGCGCGCAATTATTCCTGACGTGCTATTGGGAGCGCACGTGGCGCCCCTACAATTCGCGTTTTACAACGGCAAACAATTCCCGGAAAAGTATTGGGGCGGCGCCTTCGTTTGCGAACACGGTTCCTGGAACCGCGCGAAGCGCTCGGGCTATCAGGTCGCATTCGTTGCGTTCAAGAACGGAGAGGCGTCGGGCGATCCAGCACCCTTCCTAACGGGGTTTGTGCCAGATCCGACCCAGAAGGATGTTTTGGGCCGTCCCGTGGGGGTCGCCGTCGCTCCTGATGGCGCCCTGCTCGTCTCCGACGACGGCGCCGGCGTCGTCTATCGCATCTCCACAACCAAGTGAAAACCAAGAGACCAAGCACGCGCCTCTAGGCGCATCTATGACCGAGCATATCTTTGCAGAACGGACCAGCTAGCAGGGTCATTGAACTCCAATCCGAGGCTATAGCGGTCATCCGGCAAGTGCTGGCAGTAAACGACTTCCGCAACCGCGGGCTCTTCATTTACCGGGGTAATCCTTACCAACTCGCCAGGATGCCAAAGGAATTTGGAAAATACACGAGCGCCGCACGGACTGATGTTATCTGTGCATGTCCTTTCCACTCCATCTGTGTCGGCGGCCGCGCCATGGCACAGCCGGACCACTACTATAATCGACAGCCGATTTTCCTTTCTGCCTGCGAGTCTCGGCTCGATAGTAATTCCTCTAGTGAATTTCAGCTCGGTATATATGGACCCGTTGCGGCGGTCTTTCGGCCTGCGAGCGTTCATTTGGACCTTGAGGCTGGGAGTGATTTCCGTTACCGGGGTGAATTAAATCTCTGCGTGTGATCGACATCGTTCAGCATGAACACGAACATGAACACCGAATTCGCTAGCCCACCTCTACCCTTTTGATATCAATCCGCGGAGCCATTAGCAATCCAGTGAAACCCTGAATCTCTTGTACCAGGATTAATGTAAAGCCTTTGGTCAACTCCTTAACCATCAATTCCTTAGCAATTAATTGGTCAAAGCCCGGTCCACGAAAACGCAACACCAGCCTAGCTTTCTCCTCCCAATGCCGGGTCCGGCGTCCCTCCGAAGCAGAATGACGATGGGTTTCCCATCGCGACTCAGCTCTCTGGTTCGACTCCTGGCTAAACCATTCGCTGCTCACATGGTGCTCTCCACTATCCGCTTTGCCGCGCAAAGCGACGCCTGCAGACCAAAATCGGCTCTGCGGAATGGGGAGGATTCCCAGAAAAGAAAAAAATATTCGAGGGATTACCCTCGCAAGAAGACACTTGATTCGAGACCAATCGTCGCAGGACGCGAGCACATTAGGCATGGTCCGCTCTCACCCTGTGGCGTCCAACGACGGCGCCGGAGTCGTCTACCGGATTCCATCACGAAGTAAAAATTGTCTTCGCCGTTCCTCCTTACTGGAGAACGAATCGCGCTTGAGGCATTTCCCCTTTTTGTGATACTCACACCATCACCATGCTGAAAAGAGTCGCCGTCAGTGTCCTCGCCCTGACTCTCTGTCCTCGCATCGCCGTTTCTCAGTCCAGTCCGGACGCAAAGCCAGCCAACATTGTTCTCGTCAAAGCCGCGCGCCTCCTCGACGTCACCGCGGGTCGCTACATCGAAAACGCCGCGGTCCTCATCGAAGGCGAACGTATCAGCGAAGTCGGTCCCGCCGCGAAGATCCAATCTCACGCGCCCAAATCCGCAAAAATGATCGACCTCGCCGGCGCAACGTTGCTTCCCGGCCTCATCGACTGCCACACCCACCTCATGGCGCGCACCACCCCCGGTCCCGACGGCTACATCCTCGACCTCGCCAAAAAGTCCCAGGCTTTTCGCGCCCTCGAAGGCGCCGCTGACGCGCGCGTCACCCTCCATGCCGGTTTCACTACCGTTCGCGATCTGGAAAGCGAAGGCTCCGGGTATGCCGATGTCGCCCTTCGTGACGCGATCCATCAAGGCTTGGTCGAAGGCCCGCGCATGAAGGTCGCAACGCGCGCCATCACCGCTGTCGGTCAGTACCATCCCTTCGGCGTTTCCCCCGATTTGCGCGATTTTCCCACCGGCGCTCAAATGATTAGCGGTCCCGAAGAAGCTCGCCGTGCCGTCCGAGAACAAATCGGCTACGGCGCCGACCTCATCAAAGTTTATGCGGATTGGAATACTCCCACTCTTACGGTCGAAGAAATGCGTGTCGTCGTTGAGGAAGCGCACAAGCTCCAGCGCAAAGTCGCCGCGCATGCCTCAACCCCCGAAGGCATCTTCAACGCGATTACGGCCGGTGTGGATTCCATCGAGCACGGCCATGCCGCCGACCGTAAAGATCTCGAGTTGATGAAGGAAAAGGGGATCTTTCTTGTTCCAACGGTGGGAGGCGTGGACGCCAACTACGCGCGGCGCTCGCCAACCTTTACGCCGGAGGAGCGCAAATCCTGGGATGGTTTTCTCCAGATGATCCAGGACTCGGTCCAACTCGCCAAATCGCTCGGCGTAAAAATCGCCAACGGCTACGACGCCGGCAGTGCAGAGCGCCAGGGCAAAAACGCCGAAGAGCTCATCTCTCTCACAAAGCACGGCCTCACTCCGCTCGAAGCCATCCGCGCCGCTACCACAACGGCCGCCGAACTTCTCGACGGGCAAGACCACGTCGGCTCCATCGAACAAGGCAAACTCGCCGACATCATCGCCGTTCAGGGCGATCCTCTGACGGATATCACCATCCTGCGCCAGGTCAAATTCGTAATGAAGGGCGGCGCCGTAGTCACGGACACATTCCACGCTCCAGCCGATTAATTCTGCCCACGTCGTGCGCTACTCGTGGCTCAGGAAAAAGAGAACGTAGATCGGAACTTAGGTTGGGGCTCGATGGATAGAACGGCAGACTTGGACGCGGCTCTGGAATTTGTCATTGGCCGGATTGAGGAACAGCCATAGCACTCTTCCTCGTCGTCGGGGACCAACGCTGAACCTTACTGCACTGGAGAGAGATCGTTTCTGGGCCCGGCGTTATCTTGTTTCTAGCGTACTTCGCTTCCCGGCGATTGGGAAAAATGCGGTTAGAGAAACATCTCAAGAGATGCAGGTTAGCGTCCCGCTTTACAGACATAGCCGCCAATGACTCATTCGGGCGCTCGACTCGGGGACGAGTCCGAGTACCCCACGATTAGCGACTCTCGAAATGGAAGATGTCCACAACGATATTGGTCGTGCGATTCAGCAGGACGATGTGTCCGCCAATCAAGACATGCTGGCAATCAGGAGGGGGCGGAGGCAGCCGGCGTTCCAGATCCTCAGGGCACGGTTGGATTCGCTTCTGCAGTCCCGGCGGAAGCGATCCGCGTCGCACAAGCTGCTTTTCCAACCCTGGTGGCAGCCGGTCCTTCTTCGCGAGTCCTGGCGGAAGGTTGCTTTGATGATCGTCATACCATCCGCGAATGTCGTTGTCATGGGCCTTGTAGTAATGCTCGCCTTGGTCGTCGTCGTCTCCGTGCTTGTTGTGCCCTTTTCCGTGTCCGTTGCCTTGTGCGAGTGTGGAACTGGCGGTCAGCACAAGAAAACTTAGCGCAAACGCGAACATCCACTTTAGAGATTTCATTTCACCACTCCGATCTGAACGTGCTCACATCACACGCGAAGAAAAGCGGGCCGGAGACATGCTACCTCCGGCCCTATCTTGAACCAAGTGCCTAACAAAAACCTTGTGCGGCACTTCTTAGTGTTTGTTAGGGCTGAAGCCTCGGCGACGCTTTTTCGAGCGTTGCCGTCAGGGTGTGTCCAGCTTCAGGAGCCTGAACAGCGGACTCCCGAACGATTTGCGCTGCGGTGATATTGCGGCCGTACAGGTCACGATTGCCGCCGTTGTCAGGCCGCAACGTCGACCCTTCTACAGCAACGCCCGCAAACACGCCGCGCGCGCGGGAATAAGTCAGAATCTCGGAGCGCATGAATGCATCCGTGTCCGCTGCCGCCGAGCGTCCTTTCGGCCCGCCGGCCACAGACACGTCTGCGCCGAGTTTGACTTTGCTGTGCAACAGGCTGTCTGCCCCACGATCGTTAATCACCAGGAACACATAGTCCGTTGCCTCACCCCCAGCTTGCAGACCGAGGTTGCCGCCCTCCAGCGCATACATTGCCGGAGCGCCCCAGGGTCCGGTGAAATTCCTGCCGGTCCGGCAAACCATGGCTCCTCTGCCATAGCTCGCACCCACAATAAAGGCCGCCTTAAGCACGGATGGCATTACCACCACGCACCGGGCCTTGCTCAGCAGGTCAGAAGGAATATCGTCTGGAATATTCAGGACTTCCTTCATCACCTTGCCAGCGTTTTGCAAACGGTCTCTTTCCGAGTGGGTGTCGCCCACCGACGATGTTGGAATCAAAAGGGCGAACACTCCCGCCACCGCTCCCAACAACGTGACCCAACGTCTCATGTTCATGCCTACCCCCTAAATCATGATTTGACTCATGGTTTAAACGCACATGCACTACATGTGGTGCGATGCACCACCTGGCCCAGAAGCAGCCATCAGGGCGCATTCCGGTGCCCAGATGGGGAGTTTTTTGTAGGTCTTGCGCCTAAGTAATTTAGATTCTGCGAGGTAGCATCAGACCTTGAAGCCTCATGAGGCTTCGGGAGGTGTCAAAGAGCGGTACTAGTCCCGGTAATTGTTGCCTTCAGCGACCTCCCTTTACGGGGCTACGGGATTGCATTCGTTTTCTGGATTATTAAGGCCCACCGTCGACCCGTTCACGGTTCAAGTCGGTCGGTATCCCGTTTAGAATGCGCAGTGACGACAGCCGCGAGTCACCTGCACTTTCGGTTTGGTGAAGGAGAAATTCAAATGCACAGGCGATTGTTTTTCAAGACGGTGGCGGTCGGCGTGTATACGTTCCTACATGCGCCGCTGCTGTACGCGGCTTTGCCGAAGATGAAGATTACGCGTGTGCGGGCTTATGCGCCGCCGAATCCGAATCCGCTGTTCAATCAGGCCGATACGGTGGTGACCATCGAGACCGACGCGGGAATCACGGGCGTTGGCGAGGGCGGTTTTCCCGATGCGCTGAAACAGTGCGCCGGCCGGTTGATCGGGCAGGATCCGCAGCGCATCGAACGGTTGTGGCAGGACATGTCGCGGGCGTTCTTCTATCCGCCCGGGCGCGAAAAGGAAGATGCGCTCGGCGCGCTCGACCTGGCGCTGTGGGACATCAAGGGCAAAGTGCTAAAGCTGCCGGTGCACGAAATCCTGGGCGGCATGGCGCGGAACTACTGCGAATGCTACAACACCGCCGGGATCATTCCGGGGATCAAGCCGGGGATGAGCGTGAAGGAGCGCGCGGCGGCGACGATCGCGGCGGGTTATCGCGCATTTCGCATGGGCGCAGCGGACACTCCGGCGAATACCACGTTCAATACGCACCAGAAGCTGAATCAGCTTTACGAAGAGTGCGTGCAAGCGCGCGAAGGCGTGGGGAAAGATGGCGATTGGTGCGTGGATTTTCATCAGCGATTCGATCTGTCGGACGCCATTCGCGGATGCGATCTCATCGAGCCGCTTGCGCCCTACTTTGTCGAAGATCCCGTGCGTGCCGAGGCTTTTGGCGAAGATCTTCCGCGCCTGCGAAAGCTCGTGAAAGTCCCGATCGCGGCCGGCGAGGAATGGGGAAATCGCTGGGACTTCAATCCGTTGGTGGAGAACCACGAAATTGATTACCTCCGCGCCACGCTGCCGAACGTTGGCGGCATTACCGAAATGATGAAGATCGCCGCGATTTGCGAGACGCACTTCGTGGGCATCGTGCCGCACTTCACCGGACCGATCGCCACCGCCGCGCTGGTGCATTCACTGGGTACGTTCTCCGGGCCGCTGCTGATGGAATACAACTTTGAAGGTCGCGAGCTTCCGCATGTGCCCGTCTGCCTGGATTTCAAGAACGGCAAGCTCTATCCCAACGACCGGCCGGGACTCGGCGTCGAGCTGGACATGAGCAAGCTGACGCAAATTCTCGAAGTCACGAAATACGACACCAATCGCGCCCAAACGTATTTTCGCCCCGACGGGTCAATTACAAACTGGTAGCGAGGAGGAAAGGTCGGGACAAGACGCAAATCGCAGTTCCTGAAAAGCGCGGTTAGCCAGGACTTGGGCTGTCGCTGTAAGCTCCTGTTCGTAAAGAGGGAGCCGCGACCTCGAGTACCCAACGAAGCCTGAGCAGTTCCCGTTCTTTGCCCGTCACGTCGCGACAATCGGCTATGAGGAACAACACTTCGATGGAGCTTTGATATGGCTCTATCACCGGGGCGTTTGGAATTTCTTCAACGAAGGCGTCGGTTATCGGGTCGTTGAAAGAATGAGCGCTGGGGCTGGTCAACCCAAGTCGTTCGAAGTTGCTTCCGGACACCCATTCCGTGCGGACGAACTTCCCGATACGGTTGGAATGCTAATGCGGCCAATGATATTTGGATATTTGCGTAGGATAGCTTTTATCTACCCACGTCATACGGCGGCTGCAGCGACTTTTTCTTGCCTGTAAGCCATCATTCCATTGCAAGCGTCGTAACGCGGACCAAAGAATTCACGACAGGGTGCTTAAGCAACTGGAGAAACTGAACCTAAATCCTAAGTCCACCACTCACCACCCGCCGGCCACGAGGTCCAAGTAAACCCGCTAACGAATCGGAGAATCAAGCTGCCGGGTGCTGCAGGATGACAGCCAAGGCGTGGAGGCGCGACGCGTCGGCCGGGGACTGCACTGAGGCGGCGTCTTTCTCCAGGGTCGGCGCCAGGGTCTTCAATTTGGCGACTTTGCCTTTGTTCATGTGCGAGCTTTCGGCGTTTTGGATGGCCTCGCGCAGAGCGGCGACGCGTTCCGCCGGCAACGCTTGCGAGCGCTCCAACTGATCCACGTACGCTTTGGCCACAACCAGCTTTGCGGGCCACTCGAGCCTTTGCTGATTCTGTACGTTTAGTTCACTGACGTGAACGGTTTTCGCGGCGTCAATTTCGTTTTGCGTGAGGAATTTGCTCGGCGTCAATTCAAAAACGTCGAGGCCGCGTGCAATTTCGGAGCCGTAGATGTAGCCGTTGTACCAGTAGGCCGACCACTCGCCGCCGAGGAGGAGCATTTTGGGATCGATGGTGCCGCGGTCGAAGTAGGCGATCTCGAACGGCTTCGCGGGATCGGTGAAGTCCATGACCGAAACGCCGCCCTGATACCAGCCTTGCACTTCGATGTCGCGGCCGGGGACGGGAACGAGCGAGCCGTTGTGCGCCACGCAGTTGGAAGTGTCGGGCTGCGCGGCGGGCATTTTGTAATAGTTCTCGAAAGACAGCCTGTCGTCTTTCAGGCGGAAGATGGCGTCCGCACCCCACTTGTTGGGGTCGTTGGCGCGGCAGCGCGCGCCGAGGCCGCCGCCCCACTCGTCGGTAAAGACGACTTTGTCGCCGCCGTTCGAGAACGAAGCGGAGTGCCAGTAGGAATAGTTGGGATCGTTGACGGCGTCGAGGCGCTTCGGATGCACGGGGTCTTTGACATCGAGAATGATGCCGTTTCCTGAGCACGCGCCCGCAGCCAGACCAATCGCGGAATACACGGTGATGTCGTGGCACTGGTCGGTCTCGCGAGGTTTCTCCGCGCCTTTTTTGCCGTGCGTGCCGCCGTTGTTCAGGCTGTTGATCGCCCCGGTTCGCGCATCCATGAAGACGCGCGGGCTGTTGACGACTTTGGCGTCCTGCGGCGCGGCGACCGGGACTTTGATGACGTCAATGCGGAAGAGCGCCGTGTTCGGGTCCTTGTCCGGAGCTTCGCCGGAGCAGCCGGGAAGTTCTTCGGGCTGGCGCACAAACGAGGTGCCAGACACGTAAATGTAAACGTTGTCTTTGTCGTTGGGATCGAGGACGAGCGTGTGCGTGTGCGAGCCGCGGCAGGTTTGCACGGCCGCGACCTGCTTGGGGTTGCGAATGTCGGAAATATCGAAGATGCGCACGCCGCGGAAGCGTTCTTTTTGCGCGGCCGGGCGGCGATCCTCCTTTTCCTTGTCCTTATCTTTATCTTTTTCGTCGGCGGCGGGAGGCGGCGCGGGAGGAAAGCCTTGCACGCCGCAATCGATGCGGCCATTCGGCATTTCGACGGACATGAACATCAGGTTTTTGTAGACGGAGACGTCGCCCTGACCGCCGGGGCACACCATCGTCGTCAGCAGCTTGGCGCTGGCGGGATTGGAGATGTCATAGATGCTCATGCCATAGAAATTTCCCTGGAACAGATGGTGGCCCTGAAAAGCCAGATCGGAATTCGCGAATGCCAGCCCGGCGACCGCCAAATGCATTTCCTTGGGAAGCTTCGCGATCATCGGGCCGATGCCCATTTGGCTTATCACTTTCTTGACCTTTGGGTCATCGGGATCGGAAGAGCCCAATTGAAAAGCGTCGGGCTTCTTAACGAGAAGGAGGTGCTTGAGGCCCATGGCTGCTTCGCCTGAGTCATACAGCCCGGGCCTGAGATTGGCGCGCGGATCGTTTGGATCGGAGCCGCTCATGCCTGGCGGAAGGGCGGGAGCGGGTTCGGGAGCGAAGGGATTGCCGCCGTCTTCTTCGTCCTCCTTGGCTTTGTCCGCCTCTTTGGCTTTGTCTTTGTCGGAGGCTTGCTGCGCCGGGGAAGCTGCAGGCGCTTGAGCCTGGGATTGCCCTTGCGCGTGCAAGCGGGGCACCACGAAACACAAGAAGATCGCGGAGATTAGCAAGTGAAGGTAAATTTCAGAAACTCGGTTCATCGTTTCTCCTGTAAAGCTTCTTTCTCCAACATGGTTTGCATGATCCTGATTTCGGCCCGTTGCCCGGTATCCACATCGGTTGCGAAATTGAAAAGCTCAGCATCCTGCCCGGAGCCCGCGGTGTCAAACAAATCCTTGACCATGGTGAGCGCGCCACCATGATGCTGAATCATTCCGGTCAGGAAGAGGCGGTCGAAGTCCGCGCCCCGAGCTTTGCGTAGCGCCTCCATCTGCTCAGGAGCGAGCATGCCGGGCATCAGATGCATTGCTTCGCGCGACACGTTCGCGTGGTCCATGTTCTTGTCCATGCCGGACATTTTTTCAGACGGCGTGGAAACCGGTTCACCGCGCACGGCCAACCAGCGCTGCATAAACTTAATTTCGTCGGACTGGGAATGGCTGATGCGCGCGCCCAACAAATGCAAATCCTTGTTCTCCGTGTGCGAGTCAATGAGCGCGGTCATCTCGACGGCCTGTGCATGATGCATGATCATGCCGCGCATGAATTCGACGTCGGCCCGCGACAGTGGCGGGAGCATCGCCTTGGTAGACGGCGGCAGCGTTTTGCCCGGCTTCCCCGGCGCGCCCGGCTGGACGACAACTGGCTTGCCCGAATCATTCTGCTGCGCCGACACAGCAGACGACACGACAACCGCAATGCTGAGGGATGCAACAAAACACAGAAATGGCGTGATCGCTTTCACGACGGGTTCGCAGGATAGAACAGGAATGCCAGCAATAGCAATGCTAAGGGCGGGTGCGTCACGGTGTCACTTGGAAGTGGAAACTTGCGCGACGCGTGGGTTTGTTGGAGGCGCCTGGCAGCCGTGCCATTGGGCGTTGGTGATTTCGTTGTGGGAGATGCCGCCGATGATTTTCTTTCCGTGATAAACGACGCAGCCGTTGTTCGTGCAGTCGCCGAGAGAGAGTCCGATGTATTTGGCCCATTTGTCGGCTTTATCATCCCATTGCGGACATTCTTGAGCCGTGGACACCGACGGTCCAGGGCAAGAGACCAGGCCCTGGTTGATGGAGATTCCGACCTGCGGCTCGCCGTAATTGCCGCAGGTCAGCAAGAAGGTCTGGCGATGGCCGAGATAGATGATGGGAATCGCGTCCGGCTCGCCATCGGGAGAAAACTTTTGCGACGGAGTGATCTGTAGCGTGCCGCCCCCGCGGATTTCCACAATGTTCGCGAGGTAGTTGGAATTTGGCACGGGACTGAAATCGGGATTTCGGGAACAGGCGGAAGCGATGGCGGAGGCGGACAAGCGCTGGCCGTCAAGAACATAAGGAACGGGAAAACGCGCAACGCAGGCCTGTATCTTTTGCTCGGCCTCCGTGTGCATTTTGGCCTCGTGTTTGCGATAGAGGCGCGCGCTCAGAAAAAAGGTTCCCGCGGCGGCGGCGGAGATTGCGCCAACCCAGAAGAAGACTTTGCGGAACTGCTTGTTGTAGACCGCGAGCACAAGAACAGTGGAAGAAAACACGGCAGCGAATATGCCTGTTCCGAGAGTCATGGAAGTTCCCCGTTCCCAAATTATAGTAGGTTGAACAGCGGCGAGGGCGGCAGACCATTATCGCAGCGCGAAAGAGGAAACGAGGAAAAAGTTTTCAGCGATTCTCCAGATAGTCGATAGCGCGGCGGACGATTTCGAGACGGGCTTCCCAGGTCGAGAGGCGCTGGGTACCCACCTCAATGAGGCCAAATGCTGAGGTCCCCATCAGGGGAGACAACCAAATATTTCGTGGGTTGCTTAGAGCACTGTTGACCATTTCCATGTGTTCTTGCAAGTCGTGGAAATCGGTCAAATGGTAGCCGGAAGGAATCTCGGGACGAGAGGCGAGGAGTTGACGGCGAAGATCCTCGGGAGTGCGGCCGAAGAGCAACGCGCCCAGCGTGGCACAGCGGCGCCAGCGAGCGTCCTCGCGCTTGGCGTCCTGCGTCCCGAAAGACCGCGAAGAAAACAACGCGTCAAATTCTTGCTCGTCCATGGTTTCTCTCACGAACAGCGTAGTACAGATACGCACCGTTAGCGAGTCTTGCGTTGGAAGTGAGTGAAAGATGGAAGAACAGAGATCAGAGAATGGAGAGCAGAGAGCAGAAAGAATCCGGAGATGAGGGAAGAAGGCGTGGTGGGCGGCACGCCTGGCAAGGAGAGATAAATATTTTGTCGAGTTGAGCTCTGAGCCGGAGCCGACCAAGTGGGAATTCAGGATTTAAAGCAGCTAGGAAGGTCGGAAGCCGCTTTGGGCCGCCGAGGTTCCGCGTCGGGCTAAGGTGGGAATGGAGCTGCTGGTATACTCCTGCGCTATGAGGGAAAAGACGGAGTTTCACGTGGAAGACGCGGAGTTTGCGAGCCGGGTACGGGAGAGCTTTGGGCGCCAAGGATTGATGAAGCATCTTGGAGCGGAGCTGGTGGAATTGAGGGCGGGACATGCGACGATTCGCGTGCCCTTTCGCGCGGAGCTGACTCAGCAGCACAATTACTTTCATGCGGGAGTGTCCGGAGCGATTGCAGACAGCGCGTGCGGATATGCGGCATACACGTTGATGCCGGCAGACAGCTCAGTGCTGACAGTGGAATACAAGTTGAATTTGCTGGCGCCCGCCGAGGGAGAGGAATTGACGGCGAGGGCGAAGGTGGTGCGGTCTGGAAGAACGTTGAAGGTTTGCGCGGCGGACGTTCACGCGAAGAAGAACGGCAAGGAAGTACATTGCGCGACGATGCTGGCGACGATTATGTGTCTCCCAAGGAAGGCGGACGGGGCGGGGTGAGGCGGAGGCCGCAATTGTTAAAGAATATTTACAACGAGCGGGTAAGTTTGGGATTAACATTCCCGTCATGCCACATTCACATCTCGAATTGGAAAGAGCAACCGGATCCGACGCTGACCGGCTCGTTCTGCAATTGAAGGGTAAGCTGAGCCTGGAGACGGTCCATAATTTCATACAATTGGCAAGGCCAGAGAAGGCCGCACACCTAATCGTAAACATGAGCGATGTGTCGTTCCTCGACTCTGCAGGCGTTGGAGCGCTGGTGCAACTATTTGTGCACCGCCGAAGTTTGGGAAAAAGCTTTGCTTTAGCTGGGTTATCCAAGCAGAGCCACGCAGTGATGGAAGTGGCGGGGCTGACGAAACTCCTCCCGATCCACAACTCCGTGGAAGATGCCTTGGCGCGGACTAAGTAGTGAAGCGGGCTAACTCGGTGTCCAGCGAGGGTGGGCGGTGAAGAGGCCGCTGACGAAGCCCACGTCGTAGCAGACAAAAATTCCAAAACACAAGCTGAGAAGGCCGGAGCCGAGGACGAGGCTGCGGCTGAGCCACGCGAAGCGATGTCCGGCGAAAGAAAAAGGCAGTGCCAAGGCGGCGGTGATTAACATCATGCCGGCGATGGTGCCCGCGCCGAAGATGAGCAAATAAAGAAGCGCCCACTTGGGATCGCGAATCGTGCTTAAGACCAGAAGCGCGACGGCGGCGGAACCTGCGAGGCCGTGGACGATGCCGACGAGCAAGGGACGCAACGAATGAAAGAGGCCGAGGTATACGAACGGTTTTTGCAACCAATTCGGCGTGGCGAGGTTTTCGGCGTGATGCTCCTGGGCAGCCGAGTGAGTATGCCAGTGGAAATGCAAGTGATGGTCATGTTCGTGGATGTGAGCATGCGTCCCCGTGACGTCGGGATGGCTGGGTGAGAATTTTTCGGTGAACCACTTCGTGGCGCCGGTGAGATTGAGAACGCCGAGAAGAATTAGCATCAGGCCTACGGAAAATTCCATGGTGAGGCCGGCGCGTGGCGGGATGACTACGCCGAAGAGAATGATGGCGCTGCCGACAACGGCGATCGTGACCGTGTGGCCGCAGCCCCATAAAATGCCGATGAGGCCGGCTTTGGGGATGGAGCGCTCGCGGCTGACGATGGTGGAAACGGCGATGACGTGATCGGGGTCGGTAGCGTGGCGCATCCCGAGCAGGAAGCCGACGGTGAGGATGGCGAGACCGCTGGTCAGTGATGAATGCATGGCGATTAAATGACGAAATTCCGTAAAAGAGCATACCTCACAAAACCACCATCGACACACGCCTAAAAGAAGGGCGCAGCAATACTGCTTCCCACACGAGATTTAAGACCTATGTACTTATTCCCCGCGGAGGATGCGCGTGAGTTCGGTGGCGGCGAAGGGGAGGCGGGCTCCGCGACGCGAGATGAGATAAACGTGTCGGGGGATATTGAGCTGGCGAATTTTCAATTCTTTCATCCAGCCGTGCTCGATTTCCCACCTGACGCACATGCGCGGCACGATGGCCACTCCCATGCCCATTTGCACGAAGCGCTTGATGCTTTCGATGGTGGGCATTTCGATGGGCATGTTGAGGGCGGCGCGGTGGCGCGCGAAAAGCTCGATGACGCGACGGCGGAAGGGCGACTCGACGCTGTGGGCGATGAAAGTCTCCTTGGCCAGGTCGGCGACGTCGACTTCGCGCTTTTTCGCAAGGACATGTTTAGGCGGGACGACGAGGGTTAATTCATCCTTCAGGATTTCTGCTGCTTGAAGTTGCGGGTCGCGGGGGACAAAGGAAATGGCGCCGAGATCGAGACGATAGTTCAGGACTTCGTGAGGAATGTCGCGGGAAAGCATGCGGTGAACGCGCACCTGGACGCCGGGGTGCAGTTCGCGGAATTGCGCGAGCGCGGGAAGAAGGGCGTGAATGGAACTTTCGTTGACGCCCAGGGATAGTTCGCCGCGCTTGAGGCCCTCGAGTTCGGTTAGGCCCTTTTTGACTTCGTCGCGCAGATTAATGAGGCGCTCAGCGTAATCGCGGAGAAGCGTGCCGGCGTCAGTCAAGCGGACGGGACGTGCCCCGCGGACGAAAAGCGGCTGGCCCAGAGAATCCTCGAGCTTGCGGATGGCCAGGCTGACCGCCGGCTGCGTGCGATAAAGGCGCTCCGCCGCGCGGGAAAAGCTACCCTCCTTGGCAACGGTCAGAAAAACCTGTAGTTCACCGAGATCCACACATCCCCCTGGCCCAATCGAGTTCGACTAGTATAAGGCATGATTATCAAAAGCAGAATAAAGATAAATTGGACTGTTGGGGAGGCGGCGTGCGTTACTAGAGGCTGGGAGACTGTTTTAGCAGGAGACCCTATGGAAACCGTACGGATCTTTGACACCACTCTCCGTGACGGGGAGCAATCGCCCGGCTTTTCGATGAATACCAGTGAAAAGCTGAGGATGGCCCGGCAGCTTGCCGCGTTGAATGTGGACGTGATCGAAGCGGGATTCCCGATCGCGTCGCGGGGCGACCTGGAAGCGGTGCAGATGGTAGCGAAGGAAATCCGCGACATTCCGATCGCGGCGCTGGCACGCGCGAGGAAAGAAGACGTGAGCGCAGCGCTGGAAGCGCTGAAGCCGGCGGCAGCCCCAAGGCTGCACGTGTTCCTGGCGACTTCAGATTTGCACCTTCGCGTGAAGCTGAAGATGACGCGGGAGCAGGCGCTTGAAGCGATCGGGGCGATGGTCCGGTACGGGCGGCAAAACGTCGGAGTCGTGGAGTTTTCCGCAGAAGACGCCGGGCGGACGGACATCGATTTTCTGTGCAAAGTCTGCCGCGTAGCGGCGGATTCAGGGGCAACGGTTCTGAACCTGCCGGATACCGTGGGATATGCAGTGCCGGAAGAATATGGCGCAATGTTCACGAAAGTGCGAGAGTTTTTGGGTGATCCGGATGGAATTACCTTAAGCGCGCACTGCCACGACGACCTGGGCCTGGCGGTGGCGAACTCGCTGGCGGCGGTACGCGCGGGAGTGCGGCAGATCGAGTGCACGATCAATGGCATCGGCGAGCGTGCGGGAAATGCCTCGCTCGAAGAAGTCGTAGTGGCGCTTGCGGTGCGCAAAGAAAGTTTCGGTGTGACAACGGGGATTCGACTAGACCAGCTCTTCCCTGCCAGCCGGCTGCTGACGGAGATTACCGGCGCACAAGTCGCGCCGAATAAAGCCGTAGTGGGAGCGAATGCGTTTGCGCATGAAGCGGGCATCCACCAGGATGGGATCATCAAGAATCCGCTGACGTACGAAATCATTTCGCCGCAAACGGTCGGGGTGCCCAACCGTTCGCTGGTGGTTGGCAAGCACTCGGGGCGAAATGCGTTGCGGGCGACGCTGAAGGATTTGGGGTTTGAAGCCAATGACACGGAACTCGCGGAAGTCTACCGGCGCGTGACGGCGCTAGCGGACCAATCCAAGCAAGTCCGTGCGCGAGACATTTTAGGAATCGCTCACGAAGTGATCCGCCGGCGTCCGGCAGCCATGGCAGCGGAATCGTCCTCCATTGGCTGATTCACTCGCTAGGATAGTTTTTAGTCCTAAGTTGTTAGTTTTGAGTTGAGAATGATTTTGTGGGTCTCGACTTAAGAACGCTGTTTGGATTTGCGCTATTCCAATAGCGCGAGACTAGGGGCTTCGGGGGGTTTGAGACAACGAAACGATTTGTATTGGCATGGGGATGGTCATGAAGAAGAAGATTGTTTTGCTCCCAGGAGACGGCATCGGTCCGGAAGTGACGCGGGCGGCGGCAGGCATCCTGCGAGAGACAGCTCACGAGTTCAATCACGAATTCGAATTTGTGGAACTCCCTTTGGGCGGAGCGGCCATTGACGCCGCGGGAACGCCACTTCCTAACGAGACGCTTGATACCTGCCGGAAAGCCGATGCCGTGTTTCTGGGCGCGGTTGGCGGGCCGAAGTGGGACGCGCTGCCGGTTGGCAAGCGGCCGGAGAGCGGACTGCTGGGCTTGCGCAAGGGGATGGGACTTTACGTTAATGTGCGGCCGGTGAAGCTGATCGAGCCGCTGCGCGGACTCTCGCCACTGAAGGCGGAGCGCCTTGGAGATTTGGACCTGGAGATTGTGCGCGAGCTTTCCGGCGGGATGTACTTCGGCGAGCGCGGGAATGTGGCGGAAAACGGCGTGGAACGGGCGTGGGACACGGAGTCGTACTCGACGCCGGAGATCGAGCGGATTGCTACGTTTGCGTATGCGCGGGCGGAAAATCGCACGCGGCGGTTGTGCTCGGTGGACAAAGCCAATGTGCTGACCAGTTCGCAGCTTTGGCGGCGAACGGTGACCGCGATGAGCGCGGTCTATCCGTCAGTCAAGCTCGAGCACATGTACGTGGACAATGCGGCGATGCAATTGACGCTGAAGCCGTCGCAGTTTGACGTGATGCTGTGCAGCAACATGTTTGGAGACATTTTGAGCGATGCGGCAGCCGCGTTGGTTGGGTCCATCGGATTGATTCCTTCTGCGAGTTTTGGGGATGCGGCGCCGCTGTTCGAGCCGATTCATGGCTCTGCCCCCACACTGGTGGGAACAGACAGCGCCAATCCCGTCGGCTCGATTTTGAGCGCGACGATGATGCTGCGGGACGCGTTTGGCCTGACGCTCGAGGCGGACTGGGTGGAGCAATCGCTGGCCAGAGTGTTGTCTGCGGGCTATCGCACTCCCGATATTGCGGAGCCGAATTCGCGTAAAGTGGGCGGATCCGTCTTCACGGAGATCCTGAGAGAAGAAATGCAGCGCACGTTTGAACACGCCGAGAGATACGGCTGGGGCGTGTAGGGTCGTGACTTCCCCTGGTAGCGCGGACGTTAATCTCTGGCCGTCCGCGGAACATGCTAAACAATATCTGCAGCGCGCGGATTCCATCCCTCACCGCCGCGAAGGTGAAGCCGCCTTACTTGAATTTCTGCCTGCCCAGCTGGGCCGTTTTCTGGACCTGGGTGCGGGAGGCGGACGCCTGCTCAGCTTGGTGAAATCGTCGCGACCGGCCTCGGAGTGCATGGCCTTAGATTTCTCGCCCACCATGCTTCAGGTCTTGCGTGATACTCTGGGCAAGGAGCCTGGAATCACCATTTTGGAGCACGACCTGAGCAGGAAACTTCCCAAATTGGGCTCTTTCGATGCAGTGGTTTCTAGCTTCGCCATCCATCACCTGGCGCATGAGCGGAAACGAACGCTTTACAGCGAAATCTTTGCTTTGCTGAACCCGGGCGGGGTCTTCCTGAACCTAGAGCATGTGGCATCGCCCAATGAAACACTTCACGAGCGATTCCTTCACGCGATCGGATACACCACGGAAACTGAAGACCCGTCGAACAAGCTGCTCGATTTTGAGGTGCAGCTGGCAATGGCTGCGAGAGATTGGCTTTGTGGACGTCGACTGCCACTGGAAGTGGCGAGAATTGGCTTTGCTGGCGGGGGCTAAACCGTCGTAACGGCGCCAGCCGGGCCAAGCTATCGAGGCGTTCCCTTGCGGGAAGACGTTGAGAATGCTACCTTTACATTTTCCGAAGCGGCCTGCCGGCTAAGTGGGGAGATAGGTTAGTTTGAAGCCGGAGCAGGCCGCGTTTCCGTCCTAGAACCGATTGATTGAAAAATGAGAAGCGTGTCACAGATTCACGTTTTCAAAGAAATTTGTGAAGAACGGATCTGTGTGCGTTAGCTCGTTGGATAATGACAAGTCTTAATTCCAATTCGGATCGCGGCGGCATTTCTGTAACCGACAGAAAACCCACGTATTGGCGCGTGGAAGGCTCCCTGCTGGAGCTTGGCGCTTTGCGCCCGGTGGGCTTTTTCACATGGAATGCGCGGAGTTTTTCCGAGCGCTGGGCGCGGCGCGCCGGGATGGTAGGAATGGCCTTGGCGCGGCCGTTTGCCTATGCCGCGAGCCGCACGTTCGCCACGCGGTTTCTGCATTCGTTGCTGCGAGGAGTCAGTCGCGACCGGCTGGACCTGCTGGGGGAAGAATATTTTCACTACGTCCTGAAGCCGCAATTGCGCGAGGAGGCGGTAAAGAAGGTGGTGGACGCGATTCGCCAGGGCGAGCAGGTCGTCCTGGTTGGGCAGCTTCTTGAAAATATCCTGCGGCCACTGGCGCATCATCTCGGGGTGTCATCGTTTCTTGCGAACCGGCTGGAGTATCGAGACGGCAAAGCCACGGGCCGATTGCTCGATCCAGTCGTGCGACCGAGGGGACCTTTCGCTTGGCTGGCAAACCGCTCCGCCGACGGGCGAATTTCGGGAGAAAAACTTCTAAGCCAACTTGGCTGGCCGCAGAAGCCCGGGCGATTGGAGAGCGGGATTCAGGCGACGGCGCGGCCGGCGTCGGCGATTCACAAGCCCGTGGCGGTTTTCGGAGAAGCCCCGGACGTCGAGAAACTTTCGGTCAGAGAGGCGCTGGCGGGGCGGCACATTCTGCTAATTGGCGTGACCGGTTTTATCGGCAAGGTCTGGCTGGTTGATTTGCTGGAAAAAATTCCGGACATCGGACGCATTACGCTGCTGACCCGGCGTAACCGGACGACTTCGGCACAACGGCGATTCGAGAAAATCGTCGAGGAGTCGCCTGCGTTCGATCCACTACACGAAATTCATGGAAGAAAGCTCGGAGCATTCCTGAGTGAAAAGGTGGAAGTCGTCGAAGGCGACCTGAGCTTGCCGGGATTAGGCTTAGATGAGCCCACGCAGGCGCGCTTGCAGAAGTCGCTGGACGTCGTAGTGAATAGCGGTGGTCTGACCGACTTCAATCCGGACTTGCGCGACGCTCTTTCTTCGAATGTGGATTCGACGCTTCATCTGCTGGAATTCCTGCGGAAGTGCAAGCGCGCCGGCTTGATGCACCTTTCGACTTGCTACGTCGTTGGGATGCGCGACGGTCGAGTCGGCGAGCAATTAGAGAACAATTACAATCCTGCGCAGGACCCGCATTTTGATGCGGAACACGAGATTGCTTCTTTGCGGGAAAGGATTCGGCGCACCGAAGCACGCGCGGAAGGCCCGGAGATCCATAAAGCTCTTCGCAGGCAGGCTCTGGGACGAGGCCGGGACGAAGCGTCGGCGCCAGCGGCGGAACTCGATGGCGTATTGCGCCGCAACCGTGCGCGCTGGGTGCGCAACCGGTTGACGCACGTAGGCATGCGCCGGGCACAACACCTGGGCTGGCCCAACACTTATACGTTCACAAAGAGTCTTGGCGAATCGATTCTGGCGCGGCACGGCAAGGACCTGCCGATTGCCATTGTGCGCCCCTCGATCGTGGAAAGCTCGGAGCGTTCACCGTTTGGCGGGTGGAATGAAGGAATCAATACTTCCGGGCCGCTTTCGTATTTGTTGGGAACAAATTTCCGCCAGCTTCCGTCGAACGAGCGGAAATGCCTGGACGTAATCCCGGTGGACATGGTGTGCCGTGGCATGACGCTGATTGCGGCCGCGATCGTCTCGCGGCGGCACGCCCAGCTCTATCAGCTGGCGACTTCGGCGATTAATCCGGTGAACATGGGGCGCAGCATCGAGCTTACGGGACTGGCGCATCGCAAGCATTACCGCACTTCGCGAAGTGTGGAAAATTGGCTCAAGGTAAAATTCGAAACCATTCCCGTGTCGAAGCAGCGCTACGAGCGCCTTTCGATTCCCATGCAAAAGGCGATGGTTTCCGGGATCAACCGAGCAGCCACCACGCTGCGCATGAAGAAAGCGCCGTTTGCCAAGACGGAGCGCGAGTTAGTTCGCGCGGAGAAGCTCATTGAGCTTTACGAGCCGTTTATCTTGCACAATGAACATGTTTTTGAGTGCGAGAACGCGCGGATGCTTACGGCGGCGTTGCCTCCTGAAGAGAAGGCGCTTTTCGATTTCACTCCCGAAGCCGTGGACTGGTGGGATTACTGGATCAATGTGCATATCCCGGCGCTGCGCCGTTGGTGCTATCCGCTAATGGAGGGCAGGCCCCTTGAAGCCCGGGAGCCGCGTGCGATCGAGTGGAACGGAAACGGCGTGCCGGCCCAGCAAGAAGAACTTTTCAAAGCGGCCCCGTCGTCCGACTGATATGGCGATCTTCGTCACCGGCTCGACCGGCTATTTGGGCAGCTACGTAGTGGCGGGACTTCTCTCCGGATACCGCGACAAACTGAATCTGCTGGTCCGGGCAAAAACAGAACAAGAAGCGCGCGAGCGGCTTTGGACTTCCCTCCAACTACACTTTGACTTTCCCGAATTCGTCGAATATCTCGACACGCGCATCTGCATTTTCGGGGGCGATTTGACGACTGATCGCTTTGGATTGTCCGACGAGGATTACAACACGCTGGTCGAGACGACTGATTCACTGATTCATTGCGCGGCCTCGCTAAACCGGAAATCGGAGAAGCAGTGCTTGAACGTGAATCTGCGCGGGACGCTGGAGGTGATTCAATTGGCCCGGCGGGCCCAGGACCATCACGGGCTGCGGCGGTATTCGCATGTTTCGACGGTGGCCGTTGCTGGAAAAAGAAGAAACGAAGTAGTGACCGAAGATTCCGCGATTGATTGGGAGCGTTCCGACTACGATCCCTACGCGCGCACGAAGAAGTTTTGCGAGTACATGGCGAAACGTTGGCTTCCCGACGTGCCGAAGACGGTTTTCCGCCCGGCCATTGTGATGGGAGACAGTGGACGGCCCGAAACTTCTCAATTCGACATGGTGCAAGCGGTGCATTTCCTGGCGCGGATGCCGGTGCTTCCGCTGCGCCCTCACGATAGAATCGACATCGTTCCGGCGAATTATGTGGGCAAAGCCGTGGTGACAATTCATCAGAAAGAAGCACGCGCGCATGGCATTTATCACTTGTCTTCCGGAACCGGCTCGCAGACGTACGTGGAATTAACCGAAGCCATTGCACAGGCGGGCGGAATGCGCCGGCCTTTGTTCTGGCCGTGGCTGGGAGGAGCGTTTTCGCGAACGGTAAATTGGGCGGGGAATCGCACAGGCGCGGTGGGACATGCCGGTTCCCTGCTCAAGGTGTTTTGGCCGTACCTCGATTGGAATACCGTGTTTGACAACTCTCGCGTTGTCGCGGAACTGGGCGAGGCACCTGCAAAATTCTCGACGTATGCCGCTGGCCTGTTGAAATTCAGCCGGGAAAATCATTTTCGCTATCCGACAAAGCCTTGGCCGGCAAATGCGGGCGTCGGGCGAGCCGAAGCGGGGAGAGCGAGCGCATGACCGACTTTCTTCTGGTTGCGTGGGTCAGCGCGTTGATTGAGTTGCGGCGCTTTGGGTGGATGTTAGGCCTGGGCAAGCCTTGGACGGCTGGCGAAAAGCTGAAGCTGCTCTTTGCGGGGTACAACGGCACGCGGAATACGGGCAGCGACGTGCGCGTGCAGGAAATGCTGCGGCAGGTGCGTCATGTTCTTGGAGAAGAGAACGTAGATTTCAGCGTGATGACACAGGATTTTGCGCGCACCAAAGGCTATTTTGAGGGCTCGAGGCAAGTGCATTTGCCCGATGTCTTCCCGCCTTTTCTTTTTCGCGAAGTGCGGCAGAATCACGGCGTGATGGCCTGCGAAGGCTCGATGTTTAAGAGCAAGTTTGCGAACGCATTGACGACGATGATGATTGGTTCGCTTGGGCTGGCTTCGGCCGAAAACAAGCTCTCGGTTGGTTACGGCGGCGAAGCGGGCCATATGGATGCGCTTGTGGAATCCATGTGCGGGCGCTACGTGAAAGACTCCCTGGTAATCACGCGCAACGTGGAGTCACAGCAGCTTTTGAGCGCGATGGGAATCCCTACGGAATTAGGCACAGACACCGCTTGGACGTTTGAACCGCATCCCCCGGAATATGCGCGAAAGACTTTGCGTGAAGCGGGCTGGGACGAGAAGACGCCGATTCTGGTTTTGTGCCCGATACACCCGTATGTCTGGCCAGTGAAGGCGTCTATCGCGAAGTATGTGGCGCGCGCGACGACCAGTGCGTACAAAGACAGCCAGTATCGCACGGTTTACTTCTTTCAGTCCGGAACCGAGGTCGACCGAAAGTACGATCAATACATCGCCGCTTTTGCAAGGGCGACGCAAGCTTTTCTGCAACAGCAACGCGTGTTCCCGATTCTGGTGGCGATGGAGCGGCTCGATGCCGATGCTTGCCGCAAAATTGCCGCGCAGATTCCCGGCACGCCCGTGCTCACCTCCGACGACTACGACATGTTTCAGCTCGTTTCCATATTGCGAGCTTGCTCGTACATGGTTTCTTCGAGATACCACGGCATCGTCACCTGCATGCCGAGCCTGGTAGCTTCGGCAGGCGTGACGATGGACGAGCGCATCCGCAACCTGATGCGCGAACGCGGCCACCAACACCTATTGCTGACGGTGGACGATCCCGAACTTGAGCCGAAGCTGCTGCAAATGATGGTAACGCTGGTAAAGGAAGCGGGAGACGTGCGTGAGGGAATTGGACAAACGGTGGTTCGCAATCTCAAGGTGATGGCACGAATGGGCACATTTCTGGAGGATGCGGTGCATCGCCAGTATCCAGAGTTCCCGATTCGCAGGGGTGTCCTTTCCTGGGAGGACTATCTCCCGCCTATGGGCAGGAATTTGCTTCAGCTCCTCGAACGTTATGACTCATCGCCGGTCACCATGGCGGCAAGTCACTGATTTTTCATGTCAAATTTTCTTAAAAACATTTTTGCCCAACTGAAGCGAGCGGATGCCCGAGTCATGCTGCGCGAAATCCGCGGCGAGCAATTTGCGAGTGTGACCGGAGGCGAATTGTTCCAGCAGGTTCAGCGAGTGCGTGCATTCCTGCGCAGCTCAGGTGTGCAGCCCGGAGACCGCTGCGCGGTACTGGCGCCCAATTCCATTCCCTGGGTGGTGTTTGATCTCGCGCTGATGGCAGAAGGCGTGGTAGTCGTGCCGTTGTATTCGCGGCAGGCGCCCGGTGAGCTTGCCGGGATGATGAAGGATTGCGAGCCGCGTCTGCTGTTTGTCGCCGATGCTGAGCTCGGTGAGACGGTAGCGCAGTCTTGGCGAGGAGCGCCTCGGCGAGTTCTGATGGGCCCGGTTCTTAATGAGCGCCCGCTGAATGCTTTTGCTCCCAACGGACCGATTTCCCGATCGGACTTGGATATCGTCACCATCATTTATACTTCCGGAACCTCAGGCGAGGCGAAGGGCGTATGCCTCAACGTCGAAAATTTGGACTACATGCTCGGGCGAACGACGGAGCGCCTTGGACAATTGATGGCCGCCACGGGCGGTGGAGGGCCGGACCGGGTTTTTCACTACCTGCCGTTCAACTTCGCGGCTTCGTGGCTGCTCCTGCTCTCGTGTCTCACGCGCGAAACCACGCTGACACTCTCGACCGACCTGAACAAGCTGGCGGACGAGATTCGGCTTTCATCGCCGAATTACTTCCTGAATGTGCCGACGCTGCTCGAGCGTGTGCGGCGCGGGGTTGAAGAGAACCTCTCTAAGCGCCCCGCGCTTATTCGGTCAATGTTCGAGAAATCGCGCGCAGCATGGCAGCGGAAAAACGCCGGGCATGCAAGTGTATTCGATAGTCTCCGGCTTTCGATTGCGGAGAAACTCATCTTCAGCAAAATCAAACAGCGTTTCGGACAAGATTTGCGCGCGCTGATCTGCGGCTCCGCGCCGCTTGCTCCCGAAACGCAACAGTTCTTCCAAATGCTCGGGATTCCGGTTCTGCAAGCTTATGGGCTCACGGAAACCACAGGCATCTGCACGATGGATGACCCGCGAGAAGAGGCGGAGTCAGGCTACGTTGGAGGCGCAATTCCGGGTATCGAGATGAAAAAAGGTGAGAACGAAGAGATCATCACGCGTGGCCCGCACATTTTTCCTGGCTATTGGAACCGGCCCGAGGAAACGGCTCGGGTGCTACGGGATGGCTGGTTTCACACCGGAGACCAGGGCGAGGTGAATGCTCGGGGAAAGTGGTGCGTCACTGGCAGAATCAAGAACCTGATGGTCCTCAATTCGGGACACAAAATTGCGCCGGAGCCGATGGAAGAACAAATTGCGAGGCACTTGCCCGCTGCTCAGCAGGTGGTGATCGTTGGGAATGGCCGCGGATATCTCTGCGCGTTGATTGCAGGAACAGTGGAGGATCATGCGGTTCATGCGGCACTAGAAACCGTGAATCGTGAACTCCCTCATTACCGGCAAGTTCGAAATTTCAAAATGGTTGGTAACGCTTTCACGGCGGAAAGCGGGCTGCTCACAGCCAACGGCAAACTCCGGCGCGACGCCGTCAATGAGCGGTTCGCCGCCGAAATCAACGCCATGTATGAACAGAAAACGGAACCCCAAGCCGTCAGCAGGCAACACGCATGAAGAGCTTCAAGGGCAAGACGCTGCGCTGGGAATTGCAAGAGGGGTGCATCGAGCTGGCGCTTGATGGTGAGCCCGCCAATGAAATTGGCACGGCAATGCTGGAAGAGCTGGAAGTATTTGTGGGCTCTTTCGTCGCGCTGGCCCCGGAAACCTCCTCCTGCATAATTTACAGCGCCCGAAACTCGGTTTTTTCGGCGGGCGGAGACCTGCGCGAGCTGTATCACCAGGCCGTCTCGGTTCCCGAAAAGGAGCGCCCGAAAGGAATTCGCAGTTTTCTGGAGCGCATTCACGCCGTGATGAATGCAATCGACACCGCTCCGTTCGTTACCATGGCCGCGGTGCATGGCGCCTGCCTAGGCGGAGGACTCGAGCTCGTCCTGGCTTGCGACATCATCATTGCCGACAAAATGGCGCGCTTTGCGTTTCCGGAGCTGCGGCTTGGGTTCATTCCAGGGTTTGGAGGAATTCCGCGTTTGAAACGCGACCTGGGGAACGCGATGGTTCGCGATTTGCTGTTTACGGGCCGCACGCTCAACGCCACTCGCGCGCACACAGTCGGACTCGTTGCGCAACTCGCCGGTGAGGGCGAAGCCTTGCGCATTGCGCGATCTACCGCCGCGCAGGTGGCGAAGTATGATCCCGTGGCGCGTGCCGCGGCGAAGGAGTTTATGAAGCCAATTCCACACGAGGAGCTGCAGCAGGAGATTGACATTTTCTGCGAGCTCTTCACCAGGCCTGAAGTGATGGCGGCGCTGAAAAAATTTGTCGAAGACTCCGGCCCCATGCCGTACCTGCCCTAGCCTGGAGCATTGGATGAACGCCCCAGGTAAGGTTCTGCGCATTGATCACATCCAGCTTGCCATGCCAAAGGCAAGTGAAGAACGCGCGCGCAGCTTCTATCGCGATGTACTGGGCATGAAGGAAATTCCCAAGCCTGAGCCGCTTGCCAAACGCGGCGGCTGCTGGTTCGCGTCGGGAGAAGCGCAAGTGCACCTGGGCATTGAGGAAGATTTTCGCCCAGCGAAAAAGGCACATCCGGCGCTGGTCGTTGAAGGATTGGACGAGGTTCTCGCAAGATGCGACGCCGCCGGCCTGCCATCAAAGCCGGACGCCGAGATCGACGGGCACCGACGCGTCCACGTGTTCGATCCTTTTGGGAATCGCCTGGAGCTGATCGAAGCCAAAGGCACCTGAGCCGGCGGGCCGATTTTTCTTCTTTTTAAGGAGTAATGATAGATTCAGGGAGACATGCGCACGCTCGAACAAACCACGCAGGAAGTGCTGGACCTGGCCACGAAGCACTTTCAATTGCCTGCAGGGTCGCTCGCACCCGACGACGACTTCTTCAAAAAGCTCGGAATTGACAGCCTGCAGACGCTGGAAATGCTTTCGCGCCTGGAAAATCATTTCGGCATCGAGCTGCCCGACTACGAAGTTCAGGGCGTAAGCGACTTCAAAACCCTGGCCGAGCGCATTCAATCCCGTCTGTAATGCTGGATCTTTCTAAACATCACTCCGTGGGAGAAGCGCTGAAGGATGCACTGGACCGCTTCTCGGGCGAAGTGTGTTTAATCGAAGCCGACCGCGAGCGGGAGAAAGAGCGGCTCACCTATCGCGATTTCAGAGAACGTGCGCATCCACTGGCGAAAGCTTTGCAGGATGCCGGCTTCTCCGCGGGTAACCGCGCCGGCATCATCATGACGAATCAGTCGAAGTGGCTGATCTCGGCTTATGCTGTTTTCTTCGCGGGCGGGGTGCTGGTCCCGCTTGATTACAAACTCACGCCTGATGAGCAGTGGCAGCTTCTCAAACACTCCGGCGCAACTGTGCTTATCACGGAATATCCGATCTGGCGCCAACTCAGCGTTTCGGCAGGACGCGCTTCGGTAGATGTGCAAACCGTTTTGGTAACTGAAGCTCCCCCCAACGCCGAGTTGGCAGGCGCGAAGCGCTGGGAGGAATTTCGCAGCCAGGGCGAAGCAGCATTGGCCCCACGCAAACGCAGTGACACCGCCTGCATCGTATATTCCTCCGGAACAGGCGGACGCCCCAAAGGCTGCATGATGACGCATGAAAATTATCTAGAGCAATGCGTTGCGCTGACTTCGCTCTACCCGTTCTGGCCGGGAGTGCGCTACCTCAGCATTTTGCCAACAAACCATGCCATCGATTTTATGGTGGGATTTTTCGGGCCGTTTACCTGTGGCGCAGCTGTCGTGCATCTGCGCACGCTGCGGCCCGAGTATGTGCGCGAAGCTTTTCTGAGGTACAAGATTACCTATGTGAGCCTTGTTCCGCTGGTTCTGAAGAATTTGCAGAAAGGTTTGCAAGCTCGCTTCGACGCTTTGCCTGCAGGCAAGCGCAAATTGTTTGACGCACTCGTAGCCATCAACAAAAAACTGACGAAGAGCCGGCCACGGCTTGGCATCAGCCGCACGTTGTTGAAACAAGTCCACGAAGCATTTGGTGGCGAGCTGCGAGCCGTCATCGTGGGTGGCGCGTTCACTGAGCCGCAGACGTTGCAGTTTTTCTATGATCTGGGAATTCCTGTCGCGAACGGTTACGGCCTCACCGAAGCGGGGACGGCGATCACCGTCAACGACCTAAAGCCGTTTCGTGCAGACACGGTCGGCAAGCCGCTGCCTGGAATGGAAGTGCGCATCGTGAATGCGGCGAGCGACGGTGTGGGCGAAGTTGCCGTGCGCAGCAAAACGGTCATGGCCGGCTATCTCAACGACCCCGAACTCACCGCCGAGACGATTGTCGATGGCTGGCTGATGACTGGCGACCTGGGGAAATTCGACGGTCACGGACATTTGCAGTTAAGCGGCCGCAAGAAAAATATGATCGTCACCGAGGAAGGGAAAAATATCTATCCTGAGGATATCGAGAGCGTCTTCGAAGGCCTTCCCGTGAAGGAATTTTGTGTCTTTGCCGCCAACTACATTTGGCCTATGCGCTCCATGACTAGGGAGCGGCTTGTGCTCGCACTGCATCTGGAGCAGGGCCAGTGCTATAGTGACCAACTTCGCCGCGAAATCAACGAGCGCAACCAGCGCCTGCTAAACTATAAGCGGATTCACGGGGTCGTTCTGCTCGAGGAGGACTTCCCGCGGACGGCGTCTCTTAAAATCAAGAGGAACGTTTTGGGGGAGCGCCTCGGAAAATTGGATAGCTCCACCGCGATTCTAACCTTGTGAATTCTCTTGGTCGGGGATCCTGAACGGGTTGCTTGCATGGAAAGATTTTTTGCCATCGTGAACCCCGCTGCCGGTGGCGGCCGCTCAGCGAAGCTTGCCGGACCCGCCCTTGCCCGCCTGCGACAAAACAAGTTGCAGGTGGACAGCGTCGCTTCAACAGGCCCGGGCCACGCCATCGAGCTTGCCCGAGAGGCATACAACCAAGGTTACCGGCAGTTTCTCGCCGTCGGAGGCGACGGCACGGCTCATGAAACACTCAATGGCATCTTTTCCGGCCGCAAATCCGTGGAACGCGTCGCATTGGGATTTCTGCCGCTCGGAACGGGCAACTCTTTCCTTAAAGACTTCACGAAGAACGGAGCCGCAGCCTCCACCGAAGCGCTCCTGCAAAACCGCAAACGCCCGATCGACCTGATTCGCCTGAATCACGCGACCGGCGAGGTTTTCTCCTTCAACCTGTTGAGTATCGGTTTCACGGCCGATGTCGCGACTTTGACCAATCGCGCTTTCAAACCCCTCGGGCCTTTCGGCTACTTGCTCGGCGTGTTCGTTCGCATGGTGCAATTAAACCGCCGCTCCTTTGCCCTGCGCTGCGACGAAGATCAGGAATGGGACGAGCGGCGCTCGCTCTTTCTTACTTTCAACAACAGCAAGTACACCGGCGGCAAAATGCTCATTGCCCCGCAAGCAAATCCCGCAGACGGCTTGATCGAGTTCGTCCGGTGGGGTCCCATCGGACGGCTGGGCTTATTGCGCAACCTGCCTCGCCTCTATGACGGCTCGCATATCGAACATCCGCTGGCATCGCGGCGCGCCGTGCGTCACGTGGAGTTCAACGTCTCTACTCCGCTGGACATAATGATTGACGGCGAAGTCGCTACGCTAGAGTGCCGCTCCCTGGATGTCCTGCCCGCTGCCATTGACGTGTTCTTATGAAAAAAGCGTGGTACGCGCTGCGTAGCACATTTCTCTGGATTATCAGCGGCCTTCACTTTTTCCTGGTCGTCCCGGTGTTAGTGTTCCTCAGTATTTTTCTAAACCCGCGCAAACACGATTGGCTTCAGCGCGGTTTATGCCGGCGCATTGCCTTCCTCTCGGGAGCAAGAGTTGAAGCTCACCGCTCATCCGGTTTCGATCCGCAGCGCACCTGTTTCTTCTTCGCGAACCACGTCAATCTGTTTGACCCCTTCGTGCTGTACTGCGCTATTCCTCAATTTGTGCGCGGCTGGGAACTGGAATCGCACTTCAAGATTCCCGCTTACGGCTCGCTGATGAAACGATTTGGAAACGTGCCGGTGCCCGATGTCCGCCGCCCGTCGGACTTGAAACGCATGTGGCGATTGACGCAGGAAGCCATTGATTCGGGCACGAGCCTGGTCATTTTCCCTGAGGCCAAGCGCACGCGCGGCGGCCACGTGGGTGAATTTCAGGATGGCGGATTCCGGGTGGCACAACAGCTCGGCGTACCCATCGTTCCGGTTAGCCTTGTCGGGTCGTTCCAGCATTTCCGGACCGGGCATTGGATGCTCTGGCCGGGAAAGGTTACCGTCTATTTGCACGACGCCATCGAAACAACGGGACTCACCAAGGAAGATGTGCCCGCTCTGCGGGACCGCGTCCGCGAAATCATTTCTGCGCCGGTGGAAGAATCTCTGAAAGCAGGGAATGTGCCGGATGCAAATCCGGTCGACGTAAACCGAGCGTCAGCGTCATAAGCATCCGAGCGTTAGAGGGAGAGCCTGATTCCGGGCAACACGCGCCCCGCTTTGGTCTCCTGCCAGGTGAAAACAATTCGGTGAATCACCGTGATGGTGGAAACGACGGCAATTACCCACAGCACCGGCCCCATGCGGTTGAAGAGTCCGCCGATGATGAGCAACACCAGCCGCTCCGGCCTCTCCATGAATCCGACTTTGCACAGCGGAATGAGCGACTCGGCGCGCGCCCGCGCGTAACTCACCATGACCGAACCCGCAGTCGCCACTGCCGCCAGAATCACGTACGGGGTGCGCCCGCTCACGGAGTAATACACCAGCAGGCCCATGTACAGAGCCATGTCCGCGTATCGGTCGAGCGTCGAATCATAGAACGCGCCGAACGCTGTGACCCGGTTCTGTTTTCGCGCCACCTGGCCGTCCAGCATATCCAGGAAACCCGCGCAAAAAATAATGATCGCTCCGGTGCGAAACCCGCCTACGGCAAAAAATGCCGCAGCGCCGAAGTTCACCACCAAGCCTAAGAAAGTGAGAATATTTGGGTTGATTCCCGTTGCGGCGATGACGCTGACAATCTTGTCGAGCAGCCACTTGCTGCCGCTACCTATTGCACCCGTAAAAGTAGCCATATACGGTTAACTAGTGTCTCAGAAGTGAATTCATTTTGCGAAATTGGCGATACGGAAAATCTCGCGCATCGTACACCCGCAACGCATCTCGCAGCAATTCCGCTAGTCAGGGATGATATAGTGCTTGCCGCACGGATCCGATGCCCGAACCCATAAGGTACAAGACAAGCGACGAGGTGGACTTTGTCGTCATTGGCAGCGGTGCCGCCGGAGGCGTCCTGGCCAAGGAGCTGTCCACGAACGGTTTTCGCGTCGTGGTGCTGGAACAAGGGCCTTATCTGACGGAAGCGGACTTCACTCACAACGAGGTAGAAGTCTTGCAGCGAAATCAGCTCACCAATCGTCCGAGCCTTCAACCCACTACGTTTCGCAAGACTCCGCACGACAAAGCCAGGCGTCAGCCTGCGCTTGTTTATGGCCGCATGGTCGGAGGCTCCAGCGTCCATTTCACGGCGAATTACTGGCGCTTTCACGAAATTGATTTCATCGAGCGCAGCAAAGTCGGGCCGGTTCCCGGCGCAGCCCTCGCCGATTGGCCCATCACTTACGCGGACCTGGAGCCCTATTACACGAAAGCCGAGTGGGAGCTTGGTGTTTCAGGTCTGGCAGGCGCCAGCCCCTTCGATCCGCCGCGCTCCAAGCCTTACCCAATGCCCCCTCTTCCGGTGAAATCCGGCGGGGTTATTTTCGAGCGTGCTGCGCGCAAACTCGACTGGCATCCCTTCCCGGCGCCGATGGCCATTCTTTCCCAGCCGCGCCCCGGCCGCAGTGTTTGCGTCCAATGCGGCTTCTGCGAAAGTTTCGGCTGTGAAGTCGGCGCCAAGTCCAGCACGCTGGCGACCGTCATTCGCATGGCTGAAAAAACCGGCCGCTGCGAAATCCGTCCCAACTGTTACGTTCACCGCGTTGAAATCAATGCGCATGGCCGCGTCATCGGCGCCGCCTATTTCGACGCCAAGCGCGTGACGCACATCCAAAAGGCCAAAGCGGTCGTCGTTTGCGCCAATGGCGCCGAGACTCCCCGGCTGCTGCTTCTCTCAACGAACAGGCAATTCCCCGACGGGCTTGCGAACTCCAGCGGCCTCGTCGGCAAGTACTTGATGATGAACTCCGGTCCATCGGCAATGGCCCTTTTTGAGCATCCACTGAACGACTACAAGGGGGTTGCCGTCAGCCGCATCCTCCACGATTTCTACGAACTCGACCCGCAGAAAGTTGGGTTCTGCGGGGGCGGGGGCCTCGACGCTCGCTTCGACATGACTCCAATCAGTTTCGCCACGACCGGCTACGACATGGGTGGCTTGCCCCCGGGCACCCCGAAATGGGGGAAGGAATTCAAGGCCACGCTGGCGCACAACTACACGCGGAGCCTTGAATTCGTGTCCCACGGCACTTCCCTGCCCGTGGAGAACAACAGTTTTTCGCTGGATCCGAATGTCAACGACGCCTGGGGACTCCCCGCTTTGCGCATGACCTACAAAGACCATCCAGACGATCTCAAACTCGGCGCGTTTCTGCGCGCTCGCATCCTCGAACTGCTTGACGCGACGGATGCCGTACAAAAGTGGGCCTCCCCTGTCGAAGAGCAGGAATTTGCCTATCACCTCCTCGGAACCTGCCGCATGGGCAATGACCCGAAATCCTCGGTCATCAACGCAGACCACCGCACGCACGACGTAAAGAATCTCTTTCTTTGTGACGGCAGCAGTTTGGTGACTTCCGGCCGCGGGCAGCCAACGCTGACCATTAGCGCGCTCGCTTATCGAGCCGCCGACCGCATCACGGCTCTGGCGCAAAAAGGCGAAATTTAGATGCAGTCAATTTGGCAGGCGAATTTGATTCGAATGGCTTGACGCTGCGAGCCATGCAGCTTACAGTCTGAAAAGTTACTCTGAGGACTTCCGGAAATGAATGAATCGCTCAGCCGTCGTCGCTTTCTATCTCGGGGCGTAACAGGGCTCTCTGCCGCTTGGGCCTCGGCGCATTGGCCCGCGTTGCTTGCCGCCGCCACGCACGCGCACCAAGCCGCGAAATCCGCAGCTCCCGTAAAACTTGGGTTCTTCACCTCTGACGAAGCAAAAGAAATCGACGCGATTGCTTCACGCATCATCCCAACCGACGATACGCCGGGCGCCCACGAAGCGGGCGTCGTTTACTTCGTCGACCGCGGGCTCACCACTTTCAGCGTCGATGACCAAAAGACCTACCGCGAAGGCTTGCCGGCGTTGCAGGCCAGAGTGGCCGAAATGTTCCAGGGCAAATCCAAATTCTCGGAGTTAACTCCCGAGCAGCAGGATGAGGTTTTGCATTCTTTCGATGAGCAGAACGCGCAGGGACGCCAACGGCGGTTCCGCACAAGCGCGGGAGCTCAGAACTTCTTCGAAACTCTCCGCCAGCACACCATTGCCGGCTTCTTGATCGATCCCGACTACGGCGGCAACCGAGATGCCGCAGGCTGGAAAGTCATCGGGCGCGAGCGCGAACACATGTTCCAGCCGCCCTTCGGCTATTACGACAAGGACTATCCGGGCTGGGAAGTCGCAATAAAGGCAGACGCAAACGAAGCGGAGAAGAAATGACCGCAAACCAGAGCAAAGACCAGCCCAAGTACAAAACTTCCGACGAAGTGGACTTCGTCATTATCGGTTCCGGCGCCGCCGGCGGTGTCCTGGCCAAAGAGCTTTCCAGCAGCGGATTTCGCGTCGTTGTCCTGGAACAAGGTCCTTACCTGACCGAAGCCGACTTCACGCACAACGAAATTGAAATACTGGCTCAAGACAAGCTGACCAATCATCCGAAGCTGCAACCGACCACCGTACGCAAAACGCCCGACGAAAAAGCCAAGCCGCAGCGCGCGCTTGTCTACGGGCGTTGCGTTGGCGGCACCAGCGTGCATTTCACGGCCAACTATTGGCGCTTCCACGAAATTGACTTCATCGAGCGCAGCAAGGTTGGAGCGATTCCCGGCTCGACGCTCGTCGATTGGCCCATCACCTACGCCGACATGGAGCCGTACTACACAAAAGTGGAATGGGAGATCGGCGTCTCCGGACTTGCTGGCGCGAGTCCTTTCGATCCTCCGCGCTCCAAGCCCTATCCCATGCCGCCGCTCCCGGTGAAATCTTCCGGCGTGCTTTTTGAGCGCGCGGCCCGCAAGCTCGGCTGGCATCCGTACCCTGCTCCGATGGCCATTCTTTCGCAGCCGCGACCCGGGCGAAGTGCTTGCATACAATGCGGCTACTGTCTCGGGTTTGGCTGTGAGGTTGGCGCGAAGTCCAGTTCGCTGGCCGCCGCGATTCACGTTGCCGAAAAGACCGGCCGCTGCGAGATCCGCCCGAACTCTTACGTTCACAAGATCGAATTGGATGCCAATGGCCGCGCCGTCGGAGCCGTTTATTTTGATGAAAAGCGCAACACTCACCTGCAAAAGGCCAAAGCGGTGGTGGTTTGCGCAAACGGAGCAGAGACTCCACGCTTGCTTCTCCTTTCGGCAAACAAACGATTCCCCGACGGCCTTGCGAACTCCAGCGGCCTGGTTGGCAAAAACCTCATGTTCAACAGCGGCGGCACGGTCACTGGCGTTTACGAGCATCCGCTCAATGACTACAAGGGCTATTGCGTGAGCCGCGTGCTTCATGACTTTTACGAGCTCGATCACGAGAAAGTGGGCTTTTATGGCGGTGGCGGACTCGACGCCCGCTACGATTTCACGCCGATTTCTTTTGCGTTCGGAGGAATCCCGCCGGAAACTCCTCGCTGGGGCAAGGCTTTCAAAGCTGCCCTCGCCAACAACTTTACGCGAACCATGGAAATTTTCTGCCACGGCACTTCCCTGCCCGTGGAAAACAACTCCTTTTCGCTCGATCCCGACCTGAAAGACGCCTGGGGATTGCCTGCTCTTCGCCTGACCTATAAGGACCATCCGGATGATCTGAAACTCACAAGTTGGCTTTTTGAGCATGCGCATGCCATCCACGAGGCAGCCGGCGCGGTCAAGAAATGGAGCTTCCCGCCGCAGGAGCAGCAGTTCGGCGTCCATCTCCTCGGCACTTGCCGCATGGGCAACGACGCGAAGGCTTCCGTGATCAACGCCGATCATCGCACGCATGACGTGAAAAATCTCTTCCTATGCGACGGCAGCAGCCTGGTGACTTCCGGGCGTGGCCAGCCCACCATGACCATCATGGCGCTCGCTTTCCGCGCCGCCGACCGCATCACCGCGCTCGCCAAGCGCGGGGAAATCAGCTCCTAGTTTCCGCAAGTCTTTTTTGGGCTGCTGCAACCACTTTACGAGTAGTTTCGTCACATACCCTGCGAGGTCGCATCTATGAATCTATTTCGTTGGAGAGGTTGGCTCTGTGTTTGCGGAACGCTCTTGCTCACCGTGCTGGCAATCGCGCTCGCACGGGCGCAGTCCAGTCCGCCTAAGGCCGCATCGGGGGCGGGCGCGCCCCCAAAACTTGCGGAAGAAGAATTCAAGAATATCCAGGCATTGAAGGGCATTCCCGCCGACCAGGTGATCCCTTCGATGCAGTTCATCGCCGCGTCGCTCGGCGTTGAATGCGAATACTGCCATGTGAAAGAGAAAGACAAAGACGACAAAAAGCAGAAAGTCACCGCGCGCAAGATGATTAACATGATGATGGCCGTCAACAAGGAAAACTTCGAAGGCCATCGCGAAGTCACCTGCTACTCCTGCCATCGCGGTTCACCCGACCCCGTGGCTACGCCCATCATCTCAGCAGACGAACCGAAGCGCGAAACAGCAGAAGGCAAGCCCGGCGAAGCGAAACCTGTTTTTCCGCCTGTCGATCAACTCCTCGACAAATACGTCAGCGCCATCGGCGGTGCCGAAGCCCTTCAGAAAGTCACCAGTCGCGTGCAGAAAGGGACCCTAACCGCTTTCGGCGGCCAGCATTTCTCTGCTGACGTTTACTCAAAAGCTCCTGACAAGCGTCTCTCGGTCATGCACCTGGCCAACGGGGATAGCGTCACAGCGTTCGACGGCAAACAGGGGTGGCTGAGCGTACCCGGGCGCGTGCACATGATGTCCCCGGTAGAAAACGCCGCCGCGAGCATGGACGCCGATCTCTATTTTCCGTTACACGTGAAGACGCTTTACAAAGCATTCCGAGTGGACGCCGGAGAAAAAATCGACGGCCGGGAAACGTACTTTGTCATGGGGCGCAATCCGGGGCAGCCTCCGATTAATCTCTATTTCGATAAGGAATCCGGCCTCTTGCTGCGTCTCATCCGTTACGCCGAAACGCCGCTGGGCCGCAATCCCACCCGGATTGATTTCGCCGACTATCGGAATGCCAATGGACTGAAGGTTCCGTTTCGCTGGACCATTGCTCGGCCCGGCAACCAGTTCACCATTCAGGTGGAACAGCTCCAGCAGAATGTTCCCGTGGACGACGCCAAGTTTGCGGCTCCGCCGCCAGACGCGCAAAAACCCGCCGCGCCCTGATCAGCGTGAAGGGGATTTCTTTTTTTATAGCTTTATTCGCTGCGGGGATGTCTCACGTCCCACGAGTTATCATCGCCGCTTTTCTTAGAATCGAAACGCCAACCCGGCCAGAAAATTTCCGCGGTGTTGGTACTGCGAGACTTTGGCCGTATAACAGTTGCCAAATTGGTCGCAGAACGTCTGTAAGCCGGAATTCGCATAAGTTGGCATGTAGCGCGCATCTCCCCGAAAGGAAATATGCCGCGTGAATGCATACTTCACGCCACCTCCGACCCCATAGGAAAAATCTAGCCGGCTGGGGTTTCCTCCGCTGTTGAATTCGTGCGTGAAGCCCAGGCTCCCGGCAAGATACGGCCGCCACTTGTGCTCATCGCCGAAAATCATGTACATCGCACCGAATTGGTATTGATCCACATCCGAATCGTAAACCTTCGAGTAGGCTGCGCCGGGAGTCGGCTGGACGCTGTAGGAAGTCATGTTGCGGTCCCAAAGAAACTCAAACGCCGCATTCGTGGTGATCGAATAGCCGATGAAAGTTCCAAAACTTGCAGCCCCATTGATCCGTAGGTCGCTTACCGGCGTGGTGGTGGACGTCGGACTGAGCGGGTAGGACCCAGGCGTTTCGTATCCGACGAACGGCGTCACTTCCCATTTTTCACGTCCGTAATATTGCGCCTTGGCCGGCGCGCTCGCCACCAAGCAGATGCTCCCCGCAAGTAGAGAAATCATTCCCAGCCGCATGACGATCCTCCTGTTCTTGTTCTTGTTCTTGTTCTTGAACCCAGACTGAGTCGCAAATTCGCTTGCTTCGCCTCGTAGTTTAGGATGCGAGCGCACCTCTTCGCGTTTCGCAACGCACATGGGAGCCCCGGCAAGCGCGTGTCGTAGTACTATTTCAACCCAACTCGGAGAAATTCGTCGCGCGGAACCCCCCAGAGGTCTCTCCGGCCTTCCGGGACCGGACGCCAGAATGCCTCCTCAATGAGTCTGGTTTGGCTATAATCGCCACCCGGCAGTTGAACCCGTTGGGCAAGCCTTCTATGAAGCTAGACACCCTCCAGCCCGCGAAAGCAGCCGGGATGCAACGCGCTTTAACCTGCTTTTGTTTCAGTGGCCTGCCGCTTCTGCTCATTGCGGCCGCGATAGTTCGCTTCTCCAACACAACGCGGCTCGATGGGTTCACACCCACCTGTCAAAACTGACAGGTGAAAGCCTGGCAGATGAAACTAATATTCGCCGACCAGAGGAAGCGACTCAACGGCGGTTTGGGTCGCAAAATCTGCGAAGCGCCGCCAGCCGACTTAAGACCATTCCAAGCTGAGAGCTTGCTCTCTCAAGCTTCGCGGATTCCCCCAGTCATCGCCTCGTGGGCTGAGGAGACTCATGAAGAAAATTAGATGGGCATTCTCTCACTTATGGTTGTGGGCTTTTGAGCTAAAGCTATGGATGGACGGACTGCCGTGGAAGGATGCGCGCTTCCTTGCTGAAAAACGTTCAAAAGACTTATCTGGAGCTATCTAAGAATCTTCGTTCCGGCCTGCCAGCCGAAGGCTGGTTCCGCGATGGCGCCGTCGTTCCGACCGGCCGCGCCTCAACACACAACCACGCAACCCTTCGTTGCGCTTCCCTTTTCCTCCATCTGCACGAACCTACTGGGCACCACATCTCAAACCAGGTAAGCAGAACCGTGTACGTTGGACATCGCCAAAAAAAAGAGCAAGCGAGCGCGAAGATACGCTCCAACTGTCGAAAGATCGCGGCTCATGCCAGGTTACTGGCAAGAAGCCTAGTCAGGAGTTGACGTAGGTTGCGGTTCCCAGAAGAGTGAAGGAGGTTGCCCGCCGGATTCCTAGTCACTTGCGGCGTTTTCTCCCGAACCGGCTGATCGTTGCGGCGAACCGTAGCAGGATTTGTCTGTCGCGTTCGTGCATTTTCCCTAAGCACCTCTGGAGCTCACGCAAGAAACGTGCCTCTTTTCCCGTTCCCACTTCAGGCTTGTGAGTTCCGCTTCTTGTAGTAACAGGTGGTTCGAGCGATCTTTCACCTTCGTAGAAAAACTGGTACATCGGAATTTCAAGCGCGCGAGCCATCTTCTCCAGCGTTGCAATCGTAGGAACCGTGTGCCCATTTTCTACACGTGAAAGGTAAGAACGGTATAGCCCGCTTCGTCTTGCCACTTCTCCTTGCGACAGCTTCTTCATCTCTCTAATGTTTCGCAAGCGATCCGCAACGATCATGTTCACTGGCTCTTCTGTATCCGGTGGATCAGAAATAATTCCCAATTGCAATGCCCCACTGATGGGCTCTTGGTCCCTTCTTGTCGGTGCTCTAGCGCAACTAAATTCGAAACCGTTTAGAGGACCGAACGGCTCGCAGATGAAGACTTCCGAATTACTGGGGGCATCGAAGCGTGTACTGTCCGGCGGACAGTACACGGAAGGTAATTCAGTAGACGCAGGCACCCTGCTCTAAAACTGGCCGCCGCACCAGTAGTAGTTAGCTTCATGATTCCTCTAACGTCTTCTCAAGAGCTTGGTCAGCTCAAGGCAATATTCTCGGAGACCCACCCACTCTCGCTGACCTGAGCCCACTGAATTAGCTAGGAGAGAAAAGGTTACGGTATTTGTCTGCCCATTCGACCCGTCCTTTTTTCCCCGCACGAGGATCAATGGAGCACAATCGGGCACTAAGGGCTGCGAACCGAACGCTGGCACTCTTTCCCAATGCCAAAAGCTGGGTTGCGTTACAAAACTGCGTGCTGCCAATGTTTGTGGCCCTGGCGTCTGTGTTGTTGAATGGCTGCTCAGGTGTCGTTAAAGGCAGCGCGACAAACTCTGCCCCCGCCGCGCCGGCCATCACCACGCAACCGGCGAATCAGACGGTCACCGCAGGACAAACAGCCGCCTTCAGCGTTGTGGCAACAGGAACCGCCCCGCTAGCCTACCAGTGGAACAAGAACGGCGCCGCGATCTCCGGGGCGACGTCCTCCACTTATACCACCCCTGCGGCGACAAGTTCTGACAACGGCGCACAATTCGCCGTCGTGGTCAGCAACAGCGCGGGAAGTGTGACAAGCGCAACGGCAACCCTCACCGTCAACCCAACCGCGGCAGCGCCGACCATCACCACGCAGCCAGTAAATCAGGCGGTGACCGCCGGGCAAACGGCCACCTTCACGG
>DATFSR010000124.1:0-9189 GCA_035262505.1 Candidatus Acidiferrum sp.
TTCGTGCCAGATCTCGCTCTTGTCGGTACCGTCCGCGTTGTGGGTCGTGCTTTTCTGCGTGAACGTTAAAGTATCGTACCAATTATTCTGATAGCGATCATGCATGGCGCGAAGAAGCGCTTCGCCTTCGCGGATTTCCTGTGCGCGGATGGCCGCAGGAACCAACGCGGAAATTGCAGCGAGAATCAGGAGTCGTCTTATTATTAGGAGCAGCATTTGGAGCGCTATCATACTCCAGGGCTCTGGCACATTGAAGCGTCGCAGATTAGTAAAAAAGGGCGGCTCGAAGGAGCCGCCCCTTGTCCGTCCCCACTGTGGGACAGGACGTAATCGCCTGTCTTTAGTCCGGGGGGACTAAGGCAGGTAATAGCGGAACGAGGTCCAAACCATGTTGTTGACGGCCTTGGGCTGAAGGCTGCCGGCGCCGGACCAAGTGTTCCTGCTGAAGTAAGAGTACTGGATACTCCAGCGGAATCCACCCTTGGGCCCCTGATAGATCTTGTGCCAGAAGCCGAGAGTTCCTTCATAGATGAAGCGGGTGTCCCCGGCGCAAGTTCCACCGCCGGAGGGCGTGCCGGTTCCGGCAGGAACACCTTCCGTGCTGCAACCGGAGTTGTTTGCCGCGATGTTGCCGTAACCGCCGATCTTGTTGTTGGCGGTGGTGTGCGTGGTGACAGTAGTCGCCGTCGTTATGAAGCCACTGGCTGGGCAACCGGGAGCACCGATGGTACAGGGCACTGTCGAAAATGTTTGGCTCGTCGAGATGGCATCGGTCATGTAGCCCGCGTAGCCAGCCCGCCATGCGTACTCGCCTCCGTAGTAGGCAAAGATGTCCAGCTTGGGGCTAGCGTGAAACTCGAAACTAGCCAGGCCATGGGCAGTGCGGATCAACGCTTCGGTGCCGTCGGGCCGGAAAGTCATGTCCGCAAGTTGAGCTGACCCATAGCGGCCTATGCCGTCTCCCGCGACGCCCTTTACGCCAAAATCCAGTTTCTTGTTGAATAGAGGCCAGCGGCCGCTGATACCACCGCCGCCGCCGGTGCGCGTGTCATTGAAAGCATTGGCGGCGGAAGGCGAAGTGTTTGTGCACGTGAGGCCGGGGCTAGTGCCCGTGAGCGCCGGACCATTGAGAATCACGGTGCCGCTACCGTTGCTTGCCGCGGGGCTGACAATCGCGCAAGGATAGATGCGGTTGCGGAACGTGCTCAAGATTCCGAACAATTCATAATGGCCAAAGCCCGGATCGGCTGCGACCTTGAAAATGAGATCGGGAGCCTTGTTGACGGTATAGCCGGTTGGGTCGAAGGCGTTAAACAAACCGCCAGCAGAACCAGGGGCGTTGATAAAGAAGTTCTGAGCGGTAGTTGTACCCGAGGTAGTAACGGAGGAGAATCCGCGTCCACCGACAGTGGCCTGTGGGCCTTCCACAGAGAAGCCCACGGCAAACTTACCGCCGAAGTCCTGCACCACGCGGAAGCCATATTGGCGCGCCCAGGTGAAGCCGACATTGTACTGTGGGTCAGTGGTCAACGGGGGCAATTCCGTACGTACTTGCAAGCCCTGCTTGGTTTCTGTGGCAAGGCTCCACATTTGCCCGGCGGTAAGGCTCAGACCACTATCAAAGGCTACTTGACCCCAGAACTGCCGTTGGCGCAGCGAATAGCTGTTGCTCTGCCGGTTGTTGGAGGTGACGGCGGCGGACAGGAAGTCCGTTTCGTAGTAGCCGGAGAGTTTGGCGCGGTCGATCTTGCCTTCGGCAAGCATTGCGATGCGGGACTGCCTGGCCGTGGCGTTGAACTCTGTGAGCTTGTTCAGCGAGTTTCCTGGGAACGGAATGCTGTTGAAGGGCGTGTTGATGTCTCCGCTAACAGCATGCTGACGGAAAACAGACTCCGCAGCGAAGAATCCGCCGGGCGTCAGCGTGATGCCCTTGAATCTAAGGGAACTGGGGCCGGTCTCTTCAGCCTTCTTCTGGTCGGCCTGCGCCGTCGCTACCGTGGTCTTGAGGACTTCGTTGCTGGCCTTCAGGTCGCTGACCGTGGTGTTGAGAGTCGCCGCGGTGGTTTTCACTTCCGCGGAGGAATTGACCGCCTCGACCGCTTTGGTGCTGGCTTCAGACGCGCGGGCGTTCGCGGCCGCCGCGGCCTCGCGCGCTTCATCAATCTGTTTGTCGCGCTTGGCGAGTTCTTCCTTCAGCAATTGAAGCTGTTCCTGTTGAGACTGGAGGGCCTGACGGAGTTCTTCGATCTCGGCGGCAATGGCGGAGTCGGATTTCTCCGATTTTTCCGCTTTCTTGGCGGCCTTGGGCTTAGCCGGAGCAGGAGCTTTAGCTGGTTGCGCTTCAGAGTCCTTGTCCTTTGGAGTATCAGCGAGAACCATCCCCGTGGTAAGGAACAGCGACAATGTGAGTGCAGCTAATTTTTTCATTTCCTCTCTCTTCTGGAGCAAAAATTCGAAGTACTAGCGAAAAGTGGTCTTCCACACCCGGGGAAGAAGGTAAAGGGGCCTTTTTACAATTGCGTCAACTCATTGTGAATATCCTGTAACAGGCAGCGGGAATTCGCGGCAAACTATTGACACAAAAGGAGTTGCGAAATTGTTGGAGGGCCGAGGAAAAAACTGGCGGAGTTAAAGCAGTGTAAACAAATGCAGTGCGGAAAGGGTTTCGTCCGTGCTCCCAAGACATTCTGGGAAGCCGCCAGGCTCTCGGAAAGTGTCGGACTTATTTTGGTGTGGCAACGGCAAAGGCCAGAGCGATCTGCGCGAGGCGGTATTGGTAGGTAGCGTCAGTATCGGCAATGTCTGCCTCGGTTTTTTGCAGTTCGGCTTGCGTAAACTCGACGATGGAGCCGAGACCCAGGTTGTAGCGTGCCTGGGCAAGGTCCATAGCGAGGCTGGCCTGCTGGCGAAGCTGCCGCGTGACCGAAAGGCGTTCATAGGCGCCGTTGGTGTCTTGCCAGGAGATGCGGACGTCGCGGGAAATGGAGTTGCGAAGGTCAGCCAGCTTCCGGCGGTTGACCTCGGTTTGCAGGTCGGCGGCTTTGGCGCGGGCGTTGTACAAGAAGCCATTGAAGACGGGGATGTTGACGTTGACCCCGACGGCGCCATACCAGTTGGGAGTGATGTGATTGTCGCGAACGGGAGTGTTGCCGACGACGCCGAGAGCATTCACGGTCGGGCGCCAGAGATCGTGCTCGGCTCTGGCGAATTTCTGCGCGGATTCGACTTGAAACTGCAGGGCTTGGATTTCCGGACGCTGCTCGAGGGCCTGTTGAATGAGCGGCTGAAGGTCCGTAGCCGGAGGAGTAAGGGGACCGGTTTCTTCCACGAGTTGAAAATTCTGTTCGCTCGCGTAGCCGAGAATCGCTGACAGCGTGGCAAGAGAGGCTTGAAAATTGTTTCGTGACTCGAGCAACAAAAGCTTGGCGCGGGCCAGCTCGACGTTCGCAAAACTGAGATCCAAATCGGATTTCAATTTCGCCTGCGCCAGGGCCTGGACTTTGTCCACGAGAGTCTGGCGCGCTTGAACGGTTTCTTCAGCGACGCGGACCAGAGCCTGGGTGTCCAAAGAATTGTAAAAGGCTTGATCGACCGCGAGAAGAATATCCGCGCGAGTGGCAGCCGCGTTTTGATCCTCGGCCTTGGCCGCGAACTCGGAACTGGAAAGCAGGTTGGTCGAGCGTCCGAAGTCGGTGACGAGTTGATTGACGGAAGCGCCCTCGGCGGCGCGCGGGAACAGGATAGGATTGTTCAGAAAGCCGGCCGTGAGGCGGCTGCCGGGATTGGCGTCCGCGGCGGTGAGGCTCAGATTCGCGTTGGGCATCAGCGCAGAGCGAGATTCTCGCACGTATTGTTGTGCGACCAGTGCGCGCAGTTTCCCCACGGTGATCTCCGGGTTGTTCTTAATGGCGATGGCTTCGGCCTGCGCCAGTGTTAGCGGAGTGTCCGCAGGTGAGGATTGGCCCGTAGCCTGAGGAGTTGGCGGATTGCCCGGCGCCTGGGCGTTTGCTGTAGCGCACGCGAAGGTGACAAGAAGCAGTAGCGAGAAGACCAGCCGCATCACGACCCCTCCCGGGCCTGCTCTGGGCCTCGCCCGTGAACGATGAGATAAACCGCGGGAACCAGATAGACCGTCACGGCCACCGAAACCAGCAAGCCGCCGATAATGGCGCGAGCGAGAGGCGCGTACTGTTCGCTGCCGGGCTCGGCGCCGATCGCCATGGGAATCATGCCAAGGACGGTGGCGAGCGAAGTCATCAAGATCGGCCGAAGGCGCATCCGGGAAGCGAGGGAAACGGCTTCCTTCACAGGTTTGCCGTCGTGATGCAAGTGACGCGCGAACTCGACGATGAGGATGCTGTTTGAAACGACGATGCCGACCATCATGACGACGCCCATTAGCGACATAACGTTCAAGGTGGTGTGCGTTGCAAGCAAAAACAAAAGCACTCCGGCGAGCCCGGGAGGAATGGCGAGAAGGATGATGAACGGGTCCTCCCAGGAAGCAAATTGCGCGACAAGAATCAGATACACGAGGACGACGGACAAGATGAGGCCGATGCCGAAACTGCGAAAAGAAGAGCGCATGCCCTGAACCGAGCCGCGAAGATTCACGCGAACGCCTTCCGGGAGCTGAGTCTTTTTGATGATGTCATCGACCTGATTAGCGACAGCGCCCAGATCCTCGGTTTTGGGCGAAACATAAACATCGACGACCCTGAACAGTTGATAGTGATCCACTTCGGTCGGCGAAGGAATCGTCTTCACTTTGACAACGCTGTCAAGGAAAGTTGGTTCCGAGCTTTTCACGCCGCGCAGAGGAATTTGCTTGAGGTCCGTCACGGTTTTGACCGCGTCTTCGGGGTATTGCACCGTAAGCATGTAAGGATTGCCACTCTTGGGATCGATCCAATAATTGGGAGCGATCATGCCGTTCGAAGTGAGCGCGGTGATGACGTTGTCCACGACTTCCTTTTGGGAGAGGCCGAGCAGGCCGGCCTTTTCGCGGTCCACGTCGAGTTCGAGCGCAGGATAGTCAATGTCCTGCGGGATGAGGACGTCGCTGACATCTTTGAGCTCTCGGACGGGCTGGGCGAGTTTCGCCGCGGTTCCGTAAACCTGGTCCAGATTGTTGCCGCTAACCTGAATGTCTATGGGCGCCGGTAAACCGAGGTTGATGACTGCGTCCACCAGGCCGCCGGATTGGAAGTACGTGCTGAGCTGCGGGAGTTTCTCTTCCAGTTGCCCGCGCACGCGCCGCATGTATTCATAGCTGCCTACTTTGTGGTCTTCCTTGAGGCTGACCTGGACAAACGCCGTGTGCGGGGCGGAATTCGGCGTGTAAATGGCGGAAAAATCCGTGGTGATGCCGATGTTCGAGACGATGATTTGGAGTTCCTTGTGCGGAACCACACTGCGAATGACTTGTTCAACCTGCTTGACGTAGTCTTCCGTCAATTCGACGCGAGTGCCGGAAGGAGCTTTCAAGTTGATGACGAATTGGCCCGGGTCCGTCCGCGGGAAAAAAGAAACGCCGAGAAAAGGATAGAGGCCCAGACACAGGAGAGAAATTCCCGCGAGCGCAATGGTAGTCGCGCCCGGCTTCACCAGGGAGGCAGCCAGGGTGCTGTCGTACTTCTCCAGCATTTTCTTGAAATAGAAATTGAACATCTCGCCGATGCCGTCCCAGCGCCACGTGAAGGTGTCGCCCAACTCTTCGTCGGCTTGGCGGTGTTGGATCAGCTTCGCGCAGAAGAGCGGTACCACCGACATGGCGACGAAGTAAGAGGCAAAAAGGGACAAAACGACGGAGAGCGCGAGGGCCACGAAGAGGAAGCGGCTGACACCGTACAGAAACACTACCGGGAAGAACACGACGGAAGTGGTGAGTGTGGCGGCGAGCACCGCAAGGCCCACTTCCTGGCCGCCCCTTTCCGCTGCGACTTCCGGCGTTTCGCCGAGTTCCAAGTGGCGAAAAATGTTTTCGAGAACAATCACGGAATTATCGATCAAGCGGGAAAATGCGAGCGCGAGTCCGCCCAGAACCATGGTGTTGACGCTGCCGCCGCCTCCGCCCAAAGCGAGAAACGCGGCCAACGCGGAAAGCGGAATGGAGAGAAAGACCGCGGCGGTGGCGCGAAGGCTTCCCAGGAAGAGCAAGACCATCAAGCCCGTGAGAATGAGGCCGATGCCACCTTCGCGAAGGACGTTTGAGATGGCGGTCTTCACAAACAGCGACTGATCGAAAACCACTTTGGGGATCAATTGCTTGGGAATGTCGACGAGGTGCCCGAGGGCTTCTTTGATGCCGTCGACGACGGCGATGGTGTTTGTATCACCGCCCTGCTTGAGAATGGGGAGGTACACGGAGCGTTGGCCGTCCACGCGAACGATATTGGTCTGAATGGCTTGCGCGTCAACTGCTTTGCCTACATCGCCAACGAGCACGGAAGCTTGTGCTTGGCCGACGGACTTCAGCGGCATGGCATTGATGTCCGATGCGGAGGGAGCCTGGCTGTTGGAGTAGAGGTTGTAATCGTAAGGACCGATCTTCACGTCTCCCGCGGGGAGAATCAGGTTGGCGTCGTTGACTTCGCGCACGACGTCCATGGGGCTCAGCTGATGCGCCTGCAATTTGAGCGGATCGACGTAAACCATGATTTGGCGATAGCGCCCGCCGAAAGGCTGTGGAACCGAGGCGCCTGGCACGTTGGCAATTTGATTTCGAACCGTGAAGCGGCCGAGGTCCTGCATTTGCGTTTCGTTCAGGCCTTGGCCTTTCAGTGTGATGAGACAAACCGGAAGACTCGAAGCGTCGAACTTCAAGACCACGGGAGGCAGCGTGCCGGGAGGGAGACGGCGGAGGTCGGCCATCGCGAGATTCGAAACGGTGCTGAGGTCGGCGTCGGCATTCGTGCCAGGCTGGAAGTACATTTTGATGAGGCTCACGCCGGGCAGCGAGCGCGATTCGATGTGATCCACTCCACTGGCCAGAGTGAACCAGCGTTCGAACGGATTGGTGATATTGGTCTCAATCTGCTGAGGAGGCATGCCGGAATAGAACGTGGCGATGACTACCACAGGAATGTTGATGGGCGGAAAAAGATCTACGGGCATCCGTACCAACGTGACCGAGCCGACGATGGCGATGACCAGGCAGATGACGATAATGAAGTAGGGATACTTGATCGAGAACCCGGACATCAGTTCCCCCCCGCCGGATTCATCTCTTGCGCGCTAACGATTTTGGGCTGCACTTTCTGCCCGGAATGAAACTGGCTGCGGTTTCCGATCACCACGCGGTCCCCTTCCGAGAGACCGGAGAGCACTTCTATACGTGCATTGTCTTCAACGCCAAGCTTGATGTGGCGCTCGTCGAGAACATTTTGCGAATTGACGGCGAGAACGGTGGCATCGCTGCCGTTGCGAACAACGGCTTCGAGAGGAAGCGTGAGCGCGTTCGGTTCCTGATGCAGCGAGATTTCCGACTCGGTGTACATCCCAGGAATCAACCGGCCATCGCGGTTTTCGCAATCGATTTCGGTTTCCATGGTGCGGGTTTGCAGATCGAGTGAGTCCGCGAAGCGCGACACGCGGCCTTGCATATCCTCCTGCAAAGCCGGCACGTGAACTTTCACCGGATCTTTGAGATGAATTTGCGCGGCCACGGACTCCGGCACTGGAAGCACCAGGCGCAGAGTGGAAATTTGCGCCAGCCTGACGACGGGCGTAGCTTGCGTGCTGGAAGCAGTTCCCGCGGCAACCAGGGCGCCGGTGTCCGCGTAGCGATTCGTGACGACTCCGGTGAAGGGCGCGGTAATTTGTGTGTAACCGGAAAGCGCGGCGACCTGCCTTTTATTTGCTTGCGCCACTTCTAATTCCTGCTGTGCGGCCGAGAGCGCCGACTTCGCACTGGCAACTTGCGCTTCAGCTTCGAGGTCTTTGGCCTGCGCGTCGTCGAGTTCCTGCTGGGCCACCAGACCTTCGCGAGTTTTGGCCGCGTCGCTGAGGCGCTTAAACGCCAGGTGCGCTGCTCCGTGCGAAGATTTCGCGCGCTCGAGGTCGCCCTGGGCGCGCCCAATTTCTTCACTCGCACGGCGCACCGCGGCGTCCGCGCCCGCAAGCTGAGCCGCCAATTCTGGAACCTCCAGAATCGCCAGCGTTTGGCCTTGCCTCACATGGGTGCCCACGTCCACATAAATGGCCTTGATATAGCCGGCGACCTTAGCGTGTACGTCCACGTCCTGAAAAGGCTTGAATTCACCCGAGATTTTCAGAGTATTGGAGATCGTGCGACGCTCGACGCGCGCCACAGCGGCCGGTGGGTCACTGGATGCGGCAGCAGGATCTTGATCATCGGCCTCGAGGGGGGAGCGACTGATCCACCGCCAGGCCAGCAACGCGCCTACCGCGAGAACTACGACAATAATCCAGGGTTTTTTTTCTTTCATATCTACATCCGCGTCGGGCGACCAACCCAGAAAGCAAAAGCAAGCCGGCTGATGACACCCGTAGAATTTTCGAAGGGCCTAACGACCGAGCAGGGCCGTTCTAATCCGGTCCAAAAAAGGATCCAAACAAGTCTGCGCAGTAAAATTGTTATCGAACGGGCGGTGGCCGGAACCACAGGCCGGGGCCAAAAAACTGCTGCGAGAAGCGCGGGCTAGGAAGCAACGTGAGGAAGAGCTGGGTCGACAGCTCGGTCAGGGGCAAAACGACCACGGCTGCGCCGGCATCCATGGCAGGTAGAGCGCCCCAGCCGTCGATCGGGGAAAAATGCTGCAATTCGGAAGCGCCAACGGTTGCACGGTGGCTTGCCCGGTGGCCAATTTCCAAGCCGCTTCCCGAGTGCGGCACCGCAAAGAAGGGGTTGTAAAGCAGGAGAGCTGCAAGGATAAGACAGACCCATCGGTATTGTCTTAAATCGACAACGGTGCCGCGCCAATTAGAGGAACTGATCATCCTGGACTCTTTAGAACGATAGTAGGACTGCGGTGGCGGGTCAAGAGGTTGTCAAGTTGCAGTTTCTGCCGTGTTCGGGGGAGGAGAAGGGACCGGAGCCAGGGGTGCAACCGGTCCCCGAGGTAGGACATTACGTGAAGATGACTTGGTCAGTATTGCCACCGGGCGTCACATCGGAATGAAGCGTCTGTGAATTCTTCGTGATGTTCGATTCCCGGAGGCCGCCAA
>DATFSR010000125.1:0-72806 GCA_035262505.1 Candidatus Acidiferrum sp.
AGGAGGCGGCTTTCCGATGCATCCGCACCGCGACATGGAAATCGTCACCTACGTGCTGGAAGGCGCGCTCGAGCATCGCGACAGCATGGGCAATGGCTCGGTAATCAAGCCCGGCGACATTCAGTACATGAGCGCGGGCACAGGCGTGACGCATAGCGAGTTCAACGCCTCGGAAACCGACCCGGTGCATCTCTACCAGATCTGGATGTTCCCCGAACAGCCGGGGCTGAAGCCGGCCTATGGCCAGAAGAACTTCAGCGAGGCGGACAAGCGCGGCAAGCTGCGGCTACTGGTTTCTCCGGATGGGCGCGACGGCTCCCTAAAAATTCGGCAGGATAATGATTTGTACGCAACGGTTCTGGGTGCTGCGGAAACGGTCGAGCATGAATTGAAGCCGGACCGCCACGCCTACGTACAAGTGGCGCGCGGCAGCGTGACGCTGAACGGAACAAAACTTGAGGAAGGCGACGGCGCGGCCATTTCCGGCGAGAAAACCGTTGCGTTGACCGGCGCGGACGACGCGGAGGTCTTGCTGTTCGACCTGGCCTGATTAGCGCGCGGGCGCTGCGGTCGGGGAGGATTCGGAGTTATTCCTTAGAAAATAGCCATAAGCCCTTGTTTTCAATCGTGGTTGATTGAGGCTATTTTCACAGTTCGCTTGTGACGCCACAGGCGGCACGAGTTATTCGTACCGTAACGCTGCCGCGGGATCCGTGCGCATCGCGCGCCGGGCGGGAATGCAACAGGCCACAACCGCCACCAGGGCCAGCACAATCGCTACGGAAGCGAATGTGACCGGGTCCAGAGCGCTTACGCCGAACAGCAGGCTCTGCATTAACTGCGTGACGCCGAGCGCAGCCAATAGGCCGAAGACAAGACCAAGGATGGTCAGGCGCGCGCCTTCACCGAGCACCAGTCTCATGACATCTTTTTGCTGGGCGCCTAGCGCGATACGGATGCCCAGCTCACGCGTGCGCTGCGAAACAGAATAAGAAACCAGCCCATACAAGCCAATCATTGCGAGAATCAGCGCGAGCGCCGCGAAGCTCCCAATCAAATAGGCGGGATAGCGGCGGAGGAAGACCGACGGAGACTGGGCGATGATCTGGTCCATGGTGAAGGGCTGAATCAGAACCAATTGCGGATCGATGGCATGCAAGGAGGCGCGCGCCTCGCCCACCACGCTCGCAGGGCTGCCGCCGGTCCGAACGACATAGTTGATGAAAGAATTCGTGTCCTGGGAAAAAGGAAGGAAGAGGGTTGGCTCGTCGGGGCGGTCGAGTCCCGCATCCGCCGTGTTGCCCACGACGCCTACGATTTCGCGGTAGTTTTCCTTCGGAGAATAGGTAAATTTGATGCGCTTGCCGATGGGATCCTGGCCGTGGAGATATTCCTTCGCCCAGGCTTCGTTGACGACGACGTGCTGAGGGGCCGTTGTCGAGTCGGCGGAATCAGCAAACTGGCGGCCGGCCCGGAGCGGAATCTTCATCACAGAAAAATAGTTGTTCGAAACATCCCGGATGTTGCATTCGTTTTCGTGGCCTTTTTCGACAGGCTGGCCTTCGACGACAAAGCGGATGGAGGCTCCATTGCCAGTGAGGGGAACAACGCTGTTGGAGGCCACTCCTGCAACTCCGGGAAGAGCGCTAAGGCGCTCGGTGAACTCCTTGTCGAAACGAATCGCGTCGGGATCCTTGGGATAGGTTGTCGGGGGAAGATTTACTGAAAAGGCCAGAAGACTCTTCGCATCGAAGCCAGGATCGCGATTGAGGACCGCGGCGAGGCTCTTTACCATCAATCCCGAGCCGATCAGGAGCACCAGAGAAAATGCAATTTCCGCGACAACCAGGAGGCCGCGAAGACGGGTGCGAACTCCTCCTGCCGACGCGCGGGTTTCCTCCTTGAGCGTTTCGCTCTCCTGTCCCCGAGAAATTTGCAGCGCCGGCGCAAGACCGAAAGTGACTCCCGTGAAGATCACAGCGATGGCGAGAAATGCGAGGACCGCCAGGTTTGTGTGCGCGTCGCGCAGGAACGGCGTGAACGCCAGAAGCGTGTCCGGGATGGCCGTGATGAGCAGGGACGTTCCCCACTCCGCGAGGATCAGGCCGAGGACGCCTCCCGCAGCAGCGAGCATCAAGCTTTCCGCAAGTAGCTGCGAAATCAAGCGCCCGCGTCCGGCGCCTAAAGCGGCGCGAATATGGAATTCCCTGCGCCGGCCCGCGGCGCGAACCAGGAAGAGGTTCATAACATTGGCGCAGGCAATGAGCAGAACGAACCCCACCGCACCAAAGAGAACCAAGAGAACCGGCTGGACCTGGCCGACGATGCGCTCGCGCAGCGGAACCATCACGACTTGGATCGCCGCGTTTTCCTGCGGATAAGCGGCCGCCAGGCTCGCCGTAATGGAATTCAGTTCCGCCTGCGCCTGGCGCTGCGTGGCGTCCTGGGCGAGGCGGCCGATGACAGGCATCCAGCGGAGGCTGCGGCGCGTAACCAGGTCGTCTTGGATATGCAGCGGCACCCAGATTTCCGCGTTTCCCCGGGGCGCGAATTCAAACGTGCGCGGGAGAACGCCGATGATGCTGACGCTCTTGTCGTCGAGTTGAATTGTGCGGTCAAGGATATGCGGGTCGCCGCCGAAACGACGGATCCAGGAGCCGTAGCTGAGGATCGCCACTTTTGGGCCCTTAGCTATGTCCTCGCCAACAACAAAATCGCGGCCAAGGAAAGGCTTCACGCCCAGAGTGGAGAAAAAATTAATCGTTGTTTGTGCGCCAGAAACGGGCTCAGGCTCGCCGGCGCCGAAAAGCACGAAGCCGTCGCCGCTGAAACCGGCAAGCGCCTGGAAGGACTTGCACCGGCGCGTCCAGTCGAGGTAATCGGGGTAAGAGCTATCCCAAGTTTGCTTGCTCACGTCCGCCGCCCCTGACTGCTGCGGGCGCAATTCCGTCAGCGTGATCAGGCGTTCCGGTTGGGAGTAGGGCAGTGGGCGAAGGAGCGCGGCGTAGACGACAGAAAAGATGGCCGTGTTTGCGCCAATTCCCAAAGCGATCGTAAGGATGGCAACGATTGAGAAGCCCGGGTTGGCGAAGAGGATCCGTAAACCGTAACGAATATCGCTGAGAAGGTTTTCTATGAAGGACCACCGCCAAACGTCGCGGCCCTCCTCTTTCGTCAAAGTTACGTTCCCAAACTCGCGTCGGGCGGCGGATTCGGCCTCTTTCCGCGACATGCCGTTGCCCACCAGCTCTTCTACTTTTTCTTCGAGGTGCGCTTGAATCTCTTCGGAGAGATCGCCGTAAAGACGGCCGCGGGAAAATAATTGCTTGAGCCGGTTCATGATTCACCTCGCGCCAGGACCCTCGTAATTCCCTCGAGCATGCGTTCGAAGCGTGAAACCTCGCGCTCCAGGTGCTTTGCGCCCGCAGCCGTCACTTTGTAAATCCGGACGCGGCGGTTGGTAGAGGAGACGCCCCACTCGGCCTTCACTAGCTCTTCTTTGAGAAGGCGCTGGAGAGCCGGATAAAGCGAGCCTTCTTCGATTTGCAGCAGATCGTTGGAAGTTCGTTTGATGCGCTGCGCGAGCGCGTAACCATGCAGAGGCTGCCGCTTCAGTGTGCGGAGGATCATCATTTCCAATGCGCCGGGAAACAAATCGCGCTGCTCGTTATCTCTCATGGCTTGTTCGAGGTCCCCCGCCGCCCAGGCTGTGTTGCCCTAGGCCTAGAGCAAAATAGGATGATTTGCGCCGGGAGTCAAGGCCTTTCAATGGAAGCAGCTCGTGCAACCCAAGAAACCCTCCCATTTGCGGAACAATTTACGGCTGCTGCTTTTGGCACTGGAGGCTTGGATGGCTTAAGCGCGCTACACACGTCGCGCGCGTCACCGGGAACGACCAGGTTCTGGACCGCCAGTTTGAACTTGACTTCAATACGGCCTTTGCATCGGGACCGGCGCGTCCGCACGGAATCGCCATCAAGTAGCTAGGCGAATCAGCCTCGGGTGCGCTGGAATTCGCGCATGAACGTGGTGAGCGCTTCGACAGCTTCGAGCGGGACGGCGTTGTAGAGTGAGATGCGCATTCCACCCACGGAGCGGTGGCCCGGAGTGCCGGCGAGGCCTGCTCCGGCCGCCTCTTTGCCAAACTCTTTTTCGACCGCTTCGTGGCCGCCGGCGACGCGGAAGACCACATTCATCTTCGAACGCGAATTTCTCTCCAAAGGGCAGCGGTAAAAACCTCCGCTTGCTTCGATGGTGTCGTAAAGCAGCTGGGCTTTGGCTTCGTTGCGTTTTTGAATACCTGGGATCCCGCCGAGCGATTCAATCCACTCGAGAACGAGCCCTACCACGTAAACCGAGAGAGTCGGCGGGGTATGGTAGAGCGATCTTTCCTTGATGTGCGTCCGGTATTGGAGAAGCGTCGGAAGGTTTTTGTCGGCGCGCTCAGCGAGGTCTCTTCGGACGATCACAATCGTCACGCCGGAGGGGCCGAGGTTCTTCTGCGCCCCGGCAAAGATAAGGCCGAATTTCTTGACGTCAATCGGTTTCGAGGCAATGTCCGAAGACATATCGGCCACAAGCGGGACGTTTCCCGTCTCCGGCATGTTCGTCCATTGCGTGCCTTCAATGGTGTTATTCGTGCAGAGGTAAACGTAAGAGGCAGCGGAGGAAAAACTGATTTCGTCAAGGCGGGGCAGGCGAGCAAACTTGTCCGATTCAGTCGAGGCCGCAATGTGATGCAGGAAGCCTTTTTTCAACTCGCCGATGGCTTTTGAGGTCCAGGCCCCCGTGTGCAGCACATCCACGGGCTTTCCTGGCTGGCAAAGATTCATGGGAACCATGCTGAACTGGAGACTGCCTCCGCCCTGAAGGAAAATCACCGCGTACTCGTCGGGAATTGCAAGCAGACTGCGCAGCTTTTGCTCCGTCGCTGTATTGATGCTCTCGTATTCCGTCGAGCGGTGACTCATTTCCATCACGGACATCCCGCTGCCGCGCCAGTCGAGCAACTCTTCGCGGATGCGCTCAAGTACCGGCAGAGGCAGGGCCGCAGGACCGGCGTTGAAATTGAAAATACGCTTGATAGCTTGCAGGGAAGCGGTTGTCGAACTCACAGTTAACCTGATCCTCCAATGGATTGGCGCCACGCTGGGGAGGCGGGCGAAGTCTTCTTAGGTATTCAGAATAGCAGAAGCGGGTAGGCCCGCAGCATCGGTAGACTCCCTTAATGAGGCCACAGGTCCAGTCTAAAAGCCGAACCGCTTTACAGAACCGGATGCGAGAACGTCAGGATTGCCCTACCAGAGCAAACTCCACGCGCTTCCGCATAGGATCGATGCGGTCAGCCCGGACGCGCACGCGATCGCCCAAGTGCCATTCGAGGGACCGCGGTTTCGCGCCGCGGCTGCTGCGCGAACCTTTCGTTCCTTGCCGGCCTTCGCCGCCGCGGAGAGCCACGATCGCGTGATCCCGCTCGCGATAGACGCAACGAGCATTTGCCGCTTCTTCCAGCGCGCCTATGGGCAGCAACCCTTCAGCAAAAACTTCGAACAGCTCTACGAAGCAGCCGAACTTCTGCACCGAGACAATCAATCCTTCGTATTCTTCTCCGAGATGCTCTTCCATGAATTGCGCGGTTTTCCAATCCATCAATTCGCGCTCAGCGCCGTCGGCCCTACGCTCGGCTTCCGAGGTTTCTGCCGCGATCTCCTCGAGATTTCCGCGAGAATACAGCGCGGCTTGTGATCCGCTCGGCGTTGGCGTCAGCGCTTTTGAAGCGGGCACAGCTGCCGATGGGTTCGCGAGCGCCCATTTCAGGATCCGGTGGACGATAAGGTCCGGATAGCGTCGTATGGGCGAAGTGAAATGCGTGTATTCATCGAAGCCCAGTGCGAAGTGCCCTAGAGATTCGGCGGCATAGCGCGCCTGCTTGAGCGAGCGCAGCATGAGGTAGGAAAGGATGCGCTCTTCGGGCTTGCCAGCAACCTTTCGAATGAGGCGCTGATAGTGCTGTGGCGTGATTCGGACTTCGCCACCGGGGAGCGCGACGCGCATGGCCCGCTCGCGGCCTTTACCGTAGCTATCGGGCCGACCCGTCTTCGCGGGCGCAGGGACGCGTCCGTGTCGCACGGCGATTTCGCGCTGATGCAGATCCTCCACGCCCAGTGAGTAGCCGAAAGCGCGCGCCAGTTCTTCGAATTCCAGCACCTTGCGGGCATCGGGCTTTTCATGCACGCGATGAAGAGATTCGATGCCTCGTTTCAAGAGATACCCGGCCACCGCGCGGTTCGCCGCCAGCATGAATTCTTCAATCAGCCGGTGCGCGATGTTGCGTTCGCTCCGCGTAATGTTGGTCATGCGCTGCTTTTCGTCGAATTCAATGACGCGCTCCGGCAAATCGAAATCAATGGAACCATGCTCGTTGCGCCTCGCGTTGAGCAGCAGCGCTAGCTCCTTCATCTCGCGGAAATGCTGCGCGAGCGCAGCATAGCGCTTGCTCATTTCCGCGTCGCCTTCCAAAACCTTGTTCACGTTGGTGTAGGTCATGCGCTCCGCGGAGCGAATGACGCCGGAAGTCATGCGCGCAGACTGATGCCGTCCTGCAGCGTCGAAGCCCATGAGCACGCTCATAACCAACCGGTCTTCTCGCGGCTTCAGCGAACACATACCATTCGACAGAGCCTCGGGAAGCATCGGCACCGCCCGATGGGGAAAATAAACGGAAGTGCCCCGCAATCGCGCTTCCTGGTCGAGAGCGCTGGCCGTTCGAACGTAATGCGCGACGTCGGCAATATGCACCTGGAGATGCCAGTGCCCATTGGGCCGCCGCTCGACATAAACGGCGTCATCGAAATCGCGGGCGGTTTCGCCGTCAATGGTAACGATCGGCAAACGGCGAAAATCTTCTCGGCCCACGCGCTCGGAATCTCCGACGGGTTTGGCGCCTTGCTCCGCTTCCTGCATGACATCGGCTGAAAAGAAATGCGGCAGGTGATGTTTGCGAATGATGATTTCCGCGTCTACGCCAAGCTCGCCAGGCCTCCCCAGAATTTCAATGACCCGGCCAACTGGCGCGGTGCCGCCCCTCGGATAGCGCGTCAGCTCGACATTGACTACGGCGCCATCAAGCTCCGCTAATCGCGGAATGCGCCGTCCACGAAGGCTGCGCTCGTCAACTCCGCTAAATCCGAGCTTCTTCGCGAGCCCGGGCGTCAGCTCGTGGCCCGCGGGAATCTCCACTTCGTGCTGGACGCGCGTGTCGTAAGGCAACACAACATTCCCGCGCGGGCCATATCGGAACAAGCCGACGATGGTGGGATGCGCGCGATCCAGGATTCGCAGGATGCGGCCCTCGGCGCGCTGCGCGCCGGTTACGCCGCCGCGCCGCTGAATCCTGACTACCACGTGGTCGCCGTGCATGGCATCCTCGATCGCGTCTCGTCCGATATAGACATCCCCATCGAGCTGCGGGACGGGAGTGTCGGGCACTACAAATCCGTAGCCGTCGGGATGAAGGATCAAGCGGCCCTTGATTTCATCTCCGTTGGTCAAGCCAGGTTGTGGGCGCAGAGGGGGAAGGGATGGTCGGATTGGCGGCTGCTTGCGGGAATCCCGGTCGGACTTGCGCCCGGGTAGCCGATAGCGTCCGCCGGGCAGTTCCTCGATCACGCGGCGCTTTTTGAGCTTGGCGAGCATTTTGAAAAATGGCCGATTATCGGATTTCCTTAGACCCAAGCCCTTTGCAAGTTCGCTTGCGGAGGCAGGTTCACTTCTAAGTTGTAGAAAACGAAGTATGTTATCGGGGCTTAGGCTCGAAGCGCTTGGCATGAGGTTGGCGCCTTCAGGAGGCGCAGGTTTCCCACCCGCCGATTGTAGATACTTTTTTGGTTTTACCGGAACTTTTTTCTTACGTTCGGGATTATATGAGTAGGCCAACACACGAACCGGCTAGTCGCCCTCCGTCAGACTAGCCGGATTTCCCCGAGAGGGGAAAAGAAGGAGGCGGGAAGACCTGGCCCGCCTCCTTTTCCATTCCCTTCAGCAATATCAAACGGCCGTTGCTTTTTCCTGCCTGGGTTCGACCCAAATTTGCACGTAGGTCTCCTTCTTCTGGGTACAAAAGGTGAGGGGCAAGAAGCGCGCGATCCCTCTCATATTGGTTTGAGCATGCAGGCTATCTTGGTCGCGGAGAAAGAGCCTCCTCGCGCGAAAGCGAGGAGCAACAGGAGTTGGTCGGTGATGCTCGCCTGCAAACGTGTGGGAACTCAAATAGGAACGGGCAGCTGCAGCGGCCTCCGACGCAACGTGCTCGGCGGTTGCCTCCAAGCGTCCAAATCTTTTTGCATGGTCGTCCCAGGCGGTCTTGGAAAGGCAATTTTCGTGACCTTAAATCATAGCCGCCTTCCATCTATCGGGCTACAGTGCTGAGAAATGGATAGTGGCTGGCGGCGGCCATGAAGAGGAGCATGGGAGACGACAGCCAGAAGGACGTGCGCGCCGTCAAGTAATTCCAGCGCATCAGCCGCTCGGCTTCGGGAGGCATGGGGGTTCCCTGTTCGGCGCTCGCGCGGCTCCAGGCAATTAATCGCTTCTGGACGCGCCACACCACGCCCCACGTATTCAGCAACAGGATCAAGCCAAGTCCGCCGCCAACACTAATGGCCAAATGCGGGTTGGAAACGGTCGGGCCGCCGTTCAACGCAAGAACAACCCAGGACGCAACGATTACAACCAGCGAGATCCCGGCGATGCGCACCCAAAGAGAATCGAGTATTCCCTTCGCCGGGAGCTGAAGCCTGTATATGAAGAAGTATGCGACCATCCATACGAGCAGCCACCAGCCTAACCACTTCGCGATGAGCGTGCGATCACCCGCCAGCCTTGCGTCTGAAGCCAGATGAATCGTGAAATAACGCAAGCCCACGAGCACGGTCACAAATGCCGAGGAGCGAAACCAGCCCATCGCGGGCGACATCAGGTCTGGATAAATCTTGATCCGCACCTTGGGCTCGCACTGTTTCATCGCCGGAGTCAGCACCAAATTGAAAAAGTAGAGCAGCCCGATCCAGATAATCCCGAAAATGATGTGCAGCCACCTCAGCACGATCATTTCATTGGCTTGCGCGCCCGCCGGAAAAGAAAAGTGCGGCTGCCACGCCGGAAAGGCAAGCCAAAAGAAGCAGGGGAGCATAAGAACCTCGAAATTGTCGCGGAATGTCTAGCGGAAACACGGTAGCGGATTTCCCGCCGAAAGGCCAACCACGACGCGTTGAAAGCTCGAGGACTTTGGTGCCCGAGAGAGGACTCGAACCTCCACGACCTTGCGATCACTAGCTCCTGAAGCTAGCGCGTCTGCCAGTTCCGCCACTCGGGCACGAGTGAAAAAGTTGGCTCCGGGAGGAGCCAACCACACGAGGCATTTTCAATTCTGCCCGCGACCCTCTCCTTTGTCAACGCAGGCTGACGGACAAGAAAAGAGCGGCAAAATTTGCTTCGGCGGAAGGCAACGCAGAGTGCTTTAGGGTATATGAGTTTTTGTGATAGTTAACACTAGAAATTTCGATTCGCAATGCTATACTCCCGGGCTAGAACAGTATTAAGCCCCTTGCCGGTCGCGGGGGCGGTCGGCACAGTGGGCCGGTTCCATTGGGAGGTCCGCCGTGGAAAACACCCTTACGCCAACGGTCTTTTATCTTCTGATTGTCTGGGGTATCGTTACCGCTGTCTTCGTCATTCTTCTGGTTTGGCGCAGCGTCCTGTCCAGCCACGAGGACGATCAGATCTTTCTCGACGCAGCGGAAGAGCACATGGCCCGCGAGCAGCGCGAACTGGTCGCCAGAATCAATACGCTGTCTCGTCCTTTGCTGATCACCGGGGTCCTTTCGGGCGCGCTGTTGCTGGTCGCCGGCAGCCTGTGGATCTACGAAGGCCTCAAGCACTTCTGAAGCCTGCCGTCGCGTCGCAGCCCCACGGGGCGACGGCTAGAACCCGTTTGGCTTTGCGGGCGCTCGCTGGGACGTAGGCGTTGCGGGTGTTCCCGAAGCGGGCGGCGTAAGTGACGTGTGGTTATGCACGATGACCCAGTGCCCGTTTCTTTTTTCCATCACGACCGTCGTCTGCCCTTGTGATTGCATCGGTTGTCCATCGAGCGTGGCTATGAAATTCCACTGATAGCACGCCCACGCGACGTCGCCTTTCACTTTGATGAAGGTATTCGTTCGATCCATCCGGACGCGCTGCAGGCGCGCGCGCTGCTGCTGATAAATGGCCAGGTAGTTTGCCCAGCCCATGACCGGCGGCGCCCAGTTGTCGCTCACCATTGAAACGTCATCGGCATACGTGGAGTGCAGTTTTTCGACGTCGCCGACCTGCAACGCGCCCGTCATTTCCGACAACATGTAATCAATCTGCTGCTGATCGCTCATGAGCGCCGTGTTCGAGGTATTGGCATCCTCTTTCTTCTTTTTCTTGTCTTTTTGCTCCGCCGGAGAAATGCTTGCCAGCAAAAATCCCGCAGCTAGCAAGAGTGTCAAAGCCCTGCGCAACCCATCAAAGCGACGTTCCATTCCGAACTGTTTTTCCATGCTTGTCTGGCCCCTCTGGGCCATGAGAATAGCACGCCGTGTTTCGGCCAGCGGCTCTGCGATGTGGTTGTGTTGCGTTGATTACTTCGCGCGCGATGCGCTGAGCAGATTGACAAACAAACGATATGCGCCTGGAACTCCGTCCGGCAATTGCCGAAAGAACGCCAGGCCGGTGTAAATGTAAGTTCCTTTGCCGTAGTGCGCATAAACGAGTCCGCCATTGAGGTCCGGTTCGCCCGGATCGTGCATTGCCAGCAGGGGCGTGTATTTAGCGTCGAATTGCGTCCAGAAGTAGAGGCCGCGCTCCTGCACCCAGCCCTTGAAGTCTTCCTGCGTGATTTTGTTCGGTGTGTTGAGCAGCGGATCGTTGGGTTTCAGGAATTTCACGGGAGAAGTTTCGTCCGTGATGCGCGGAAGAGGCCGCGGCGTCCGGGCCTCGCCTTCCTTCGCAGGCGGAAGCGGGGGCGAGATCAGCGCCGGATACGGAGCCGGTTCGAGTTTGTCCCAAACGAAATCGCGATTGTACTGAACGACCAGCGTTCCGCCGTTTGAAACGTAGTCCAGCAGGCGCTGGTTCGCCCCGGAAAGCTCGGGCCGCAACTCGTAGGCTCTGACTCCGACAACGATGGCCCGGAACCGAGACAAATCTCCAAAGGCCAGATCTTTTGCGTCAAGCATGTCCACCTGGATGCCCAGGCGCCGGAGCGCCTCCGGTATCGGCTCGCCCTCCGCACTCACATAACCCGCGCGCAGATTCTGTGGCACCGCAACGCCAAACGCGTGGACCGCACATTGCGCCGGCTCGCTCCAAAGTTCCGTCGGCAGGCTTGGCAACGGCTCGAGCGATTGCGTGAATCGCGAGTGCTCCCCCGCTCGCTCCGCGTAAGCCGCAATCTTGTAGCGTCCCGCGGCAAGTTTTTGCGGCGGCGTCACCGCGATCCGGGCGTAGCGGTCACCGGTCCCGCTGAATTTCAGCACCACAGGAGCGCTGGCCTTCCATCCCTTCGGAACCGCGAGTCCAACATGTACTTGACCGGGTTCGGTCGCGTACGAGTGTACGCGGAGGAAAACATCAAACGGCTTTCTTGGCTTGGCCAGATTCTCGAGGTCCTGCTTCGGTTCGACGGTGAGCGTGTAAGCGGGAACGACTTGTGGGCTCGTGCGGTCCACATGCGCGGAAGTGGATCGCACGCTCGTCAAGGGCGAAACAATGGTGAACGAATAACCTTCTATTGTTGCTTCCTCGCCGGCCGTTACGAGTGGCGGTAACTCCGGAACAAGCGAGGCCATCGGTCCGTCGCCCAGGTGCGGCGGCTTTTGCGCCGTTTGGACGGTAAAGCGAATCACACTGGGCGAATCCGTCTCTTCTTTGGAAACGCTCCATTCCGGAGGCATCCTTAGCGCCGGCTTCTTGAAATCGCCCAAAATGCCTTCGCGGTGCCGCGAATCCACACGCAGGGTGAAGGTCTCTCCGGGAACAATTTCGCTGCGGTCGGCGGTCGCCTCAACCCGCAGCCCTGCCGCTAGTTCCAGTGCTTCTTCGATTTTCTCCCGCTTGCGTGCGGTGCTTCTCGCGAGCGACAGGAGCGGCTCCGGGTTATTCCCCGAAGGATTCGGCTTCGGCACATCGTTCAACTTCCTGCCGGCCTCCGCCAAAGCGCTTGTCGCCGTTTTCCAGTCCAGGCGTAAAGCAGCGTCGCGCGCCTCCACCAGGGCTGCGTCGACCGCGCGCATGAGCGGATCCACGCCCATATTCGCCTCTTCGTAATCCTCGTCGAGCGGGCCAAGCGGTTGGGCAAGAATGGCCGGATTCAGCTCGCCGCCGTCTTCACGTTTGAGCGCAACAGGGCGACGCAGGAAGGGAGAACCCAGGAACACGGCAATTCCTTGAGAGCGATGATTCGCGAAGGCATCCAGTCCAATCTCGCGCCAGCTCTTGCCATAGAGTGGAGAAATCTCATCGAGCGGCAGTACGTAGCCCTGCGGTTTTTCGCCGCGGTCGAGATCAAGGACCACCACGGGTTTTCGATTACCCCACGGTGCCAAGTCCGGCCTCTCGGACGCCGGCCCGCGCAGTTGGAAAGCAGGATCTGCCGCCAACTGCACGGCTTTCGGCGTGAGCAGCCCGGAGGCCTGATGGTGTCCATGACCGCCATGTACCCCGCCCCAGTTATTGATGACTAGGTTGGGGCGAAACGAACGAATCACGCGCACCATATCCTCAAGAGCCTGTTCGCCCCAGGCCTTCTCGGTCTCTTCCGGCGTCTTCGAAAAGCCAAAATCCTTGGCGCGCGTGAAATAGAGCCTCACACCATAGCCGCGCGTGGCCGCCAGCAGTTCTTGCGTACGAATCACTCCTAGTTGCGGAGCTTGCTCCGGGCCAAGATCGTTTTGCCCGCCTTCGCCGCGCGTCAGCGACAACAAGGCAACGTCCGCGTGCAATCCGCGGGCAAGATACGTCAGTACGGCACTCGACTCGTCATCAGGATGCGCGGTGACGTAAAGGATTCGCGTGGTCACACGTGCGCGCTCGATGGCCTCAACGGTCTCCGGCAAACCAGGACCGGTTCCAGGAGCCGGCGGAAACTGCGCCCTCGCAAGGCTTGCAAAGGTGGCGCTCACTGCGAGTCCGACCAAAATAACCGCGAATTGCCTAGGCAAAGAATTCACACGTCCCCCAAAACAACTCAGCTTGGAATCCCTGGCTGCTGACGCTCAACTGCCGGCTGGGAGCTTGCAAAAGGCCATTGTTTCTTTTCCCAGGTCCAGACCAGAAACGCCACAACTCCAAGGGCGATCTGCAAGAGGCCCCACTTCCGCGCTGCGCCGGTTCTCCAAAAGAGCCAAAACCACCCGGTCATCGTCAAAACCGCGGGCACCGGGTAAAGCCACATCTTGAAAGGGAACTTGTCCGAACTCCACCGCCTCCGAAGAAGCATCACTCCCACAGCCTGACCGATAAACTGCACAATCAGCCTCACCGCCAGGATTCCTACGATAGCGGTTTGCAAGTTCAAAATCACGCTGAACAAGAAGGCCAAGCCGCCCAGAACCAGGAGAGAAATGTGAGGAAACCGCTTTGTCGGGTGCAGCTTGGCAAAGACCGGAAAAAAGTTGTCGTCCAAGGCGGCCGAGTACGGAACTCGCGAAGCTCCCAGCAAAACCGAAAAGACAGAAGCGAGGGCCACCCATAAAATCATGCCGGTCGCAAGCTTTGCGGCGGTGGGGCCGTAGAGCTTCTCGATAAAAAGGCTGGCAAGGAATTTGGATTCGGCTGCTTCACGCCATGGCACCACGCCGAGGATGCTCGTCTGCATCGCCAAATACAGAACGGCAATTCCCAGCACGGACAGGAAAATCCCGCGGGGGATGTTCTTCTGAGGATCGCGAATCTCACCCCCGAGATGGCAGATATTGTAGTAGCCCCAGTAGCTGTAAATTGTGTTGATCATCGCGGAGCCGAGGCCCGCGAACCACACGGCTGAAAAGTCAAACGCTCCGGGCGGAAAATCAAAAGCGAGTTGCGAATTGAAGTTCCGCATGCCTCCCCAAATCAGCCACAGCATGGTGCCAACCACTCCAACCCATAGAAGAACGGAGATCTTCCCAATCGTTCCAATCCGGCGGTACAGCAGAAACACCAAGAAAAGTACGAGTCCGCCTGAGATGGCTTTGTGGGCAAATGTCGACAACGGATGAAGATACTCGGCGTAGTTCGCAAACCCGATGGACGCCGAGGCAACGGAAAGCGGCACATGCAGGAAGGTCTGCCACACAAACAAAAAAGATATGAGCCGGCCCCACTTCTCCGGACCGTAGGCTTCGCGCAGAAAAACGTACGTGCCGCCGGCTTTGGGCATCGCCGCGCCGAGTTCCGACCACACAAACGCGTCAAGGGTGGCCAGCAGCGCTCCGGCTAGCCATGCGACGAGCGCTTGGGGCCCGCCCATCGCGCGAATCACGAACGAACTAACCACGAACGGCCCAATGCCCACGATCTCGATCATGTTCAGCGCGACGGCCTCTTTCAGGCCCAAACCGCGCTCAAGCCCAGGACTGTTCGCTTTATCGGATGCGGTCATCAGCCCGCCGAGAATAGCAAATGCGCTCCCTAGCGCCTAACGCAGATTCCTCGGTTTGCAACTCCTCTGGAACAGCTTAAACTCGTCCAGCGCAAACCCTGACCCTTGTGCGAAACTCTTCTTGAATGAAAAGGGCTTCCTTGGCGTCCCATCGCAGTCCCGGCATTGTTGGTCTTTTTCTCCTGGGGTTTTTGTCCAGCCCCGTGTGCGCAACGCAGCTTGCTTTGCCGCCGGAGACCCCCGGCATTCTCGAAAAGATTTACTCCTTCGATCTCGACAGCGCCCAGGAGGCCGCCCGGCAACTGCAAAAGCAGCACCCGGAGCACCCGATTGGTTATTTGTTGGAATCCGACGCACTTTGGTGGCGCTTCTGGTGCACGGCGGCCGAGTTCAAGTACGGAATGAGCGATGCCCGACATCGTTCGAAACTTCCGGCCGATCCGCATTATCTCGAGTTGGCCGCCAAAGCGTCCGCGCTTGCTTCCACCCAGATTCAAAAAAGCGAGTCCGCAGAAATGCAGTTTTACGCCGGAATGGCCGATGCCGCCGCCGCACGCCTCTATGCTTTACGAGGTGAGAATCGCAATACCGCCCGCTTTGGTGTTCGCGCTCGCGAACATTTTCTTCGCGCCAAGACGCTGGACCCCACCCTGGCCGACGCTGATTTCGGTCTCGGCCTTTACAACTATTACGTGGATACCCTCAGCGCCCTGGCGAAAGTCTTGCGTTTCTTCATGGGCATTCCCGGCGGTTCAAAACAGGAGGGAATTCGGCTGCTGGAGCACGCCATCGCCGATGGCGTTCTCACTCCCAACGTTGCCCGCTTTTATCTCGCCATGAACCTGCATCGCTATGACCAGCAGTACGAGCGAGGCCTCAGCATCATCACCCCCTTGGCGGAAAAGTATCCGTCCAATCCGCTCTTCCAATTGGCGCGCGGCGATCTGTTCGCCAAGCTTGGCCGCAAACAGCAAGCTCTGGCTTGCTACCGAGCCGCCGCCGCTTTGGCGGTGCACGACGCGGACTGCCAGGCGCATATCCAGCAATTGGTCCACGCCGCCGTCACCGCTCTGGGTTCGCCGCAGGAGCCTGCTGCTCCCTGATACGCCGCTTGGCCAGGTTCTGGTGGCCGCCTCGACCTCCGATGTTTCTGCCAGCGATCTGTGGACTTTACACGTTGACCGGCACCCTCTCCGGATGGTAAGCATGTAGAGTTGCGCAAGGGCTGTGATTCGCGGCAGAGCGTCCTCTCTCGAGGGGTGGGACTCCAAAAAGGCCGTTCTTGTTAACGGGCTCCGCGTTGGTCAACGCTTCGCGCGGATTTGGCATCACACCCCCTAATGTGCGCCGGCATTGCGGCTTCCCCGCCGTTTGCCCGACAGACGGGCCCCCTGTGTTCGGGGCCACAGGAATACTAAAGGAGTGGCAATGAAGCGGCTTTGGACAGCACTGGCTGTCGCAGTTTGTACAATTCTCTTCCTGGCCGGCTGCAACGACTACGGCAACACCTTTCAGAGTCCTGGCGGGGCGACGCTCTCTTTCTTGTCCCCGTCTCAAATTCCCGCTTCCACTTGCGGGTCCGCGTCGCAGTCCTGCCCAACTTTTACATTGACGCTCAATGGCGGCGGTTTCGTTCCCCAAACGAAGGTGCAGTGGAATGGCAAAAATTGCCCCGTCAGCACAAGCTCGGGCGCGTCCACGGCTGCCTGCATCACGAACATTACGCTCGACGCCAATAACAACGTGACGGCGTTGACCGCTACGATCACCGCGGCGCTTTTTTCCAAGCCGGGAACGGCTACCGTCAACACCATCAATCCCAATTCCAACTATGGAACCGGTACCAACGGGCTCTCGAACACCCTCACATTCATCATCAACAATCCGGCCAATCCGCTTCCCACGGTCACTTCCGTTTCTCCCGCTTGTGTTGTTGCCGGGAGCGCTTTAACGATGACCTTGACCGGTACCAACTTCATGAATGGCTCTACCGACCCCTCACAGGTTTCCACCGTGAATTGGGCTCTTGGAGGATCCCAGCTCCAGCTCCCGGCTCCGACAGCGTCCACCGGGACCCAAATCAGCGTTACGATTCCTTCCTCCAACATCAACGCCGCCGGCAACGCCAGCGTGACCGTCTACAATCCTCCTTCTCTGCAAGTTCCGAATGTCCCGGGCAGCACCGGCAGCGGCGGTGGTACCAGCACGCCGGCCGTCGCAGTAACCGTCCAGGCTGCAGGCACAACTTGTCCCACGGCTGCCAAGGCGCAAGCAAATTCAGCTTCCGAGGGCGCAGTCTCCGAGGAAACTCCCGCGGTCAGTCTGAATGGGCGATACGTGGCATACGCGGCCATGAGTGGGGACCACGCACAAGTCTTCCTGCGAGATACTTGCGAAGGCACCTCAACGGGCTGCCAGCCGCACACTTCTATGCTTTCCCTCACCAGCGGTGGCGAAGCCGCTTCCGGCGACAGCCATACGCCATCCATGAGTTCCGACGGCCGCTACATCGCTTTCAGTTCCGACGCAAGCAACCTCGCGGAGAACGCGCCCTCGGGCCGCCAGATTTATTTGCGCGATACCTGTATCGGCGCCTCGGATTCGTGCAAGCCTTCGACGATTTTGATTTCGACGGATTCTGGTGGCGCGCTGGTCGGCACGGAAAGTATTTTGCCTTCGATCAGTTCTTCGGGACGCTATGTCGCTTTTCTGGCCATAACTCCGAGCCGAACTGCGCAGCAGCCTTCCCCGGAAAAGGGATCTTCACCTAGAGCCGCGAATAGCGGCCTGCGGCAGGTATTTGTTCGCGACACTTGTCTCGGCTTCCGCCCCTCCACGCTCGTTCCTGGCGACGTGTTCCTCTTAAACGGATCTCAGGGCCGTGGCAGCACGAGCTGCACACCGAAGACCATGCGCATTTCTCTGCAACCTGGAGATGGCGGCGGAGCCGACGTAAATCCTGCGGGTCCCGCGCTGAGCGGCCAAGCAAAACACGTAGCGATGGCCGGCGCGAAGACCTCCACGCTCTTCACGCGGTCGGTTCCCGTGGACGACAGCGTCTTCCTGGCCATCACCAGCGACCAGCGCTAATCCTTCGCCCCTTCTAACGGACCTTGTCATTCTGAGTCGAACGGATGGGGTTCGCTGAAGCCGCCTGTCGGAGGCAGGGGTCTCAACCTATGCCTATAGCAGAAACTAGTGAGCGAGTGCTTGTCGCCTAGTTGAACCGCACCTTGATGTCCGGCCTCTTCTCCAGGTGAACGGAATCGATGAACCGCACCTGCCGGTCGTCCAGGGTCAGGATCATCGAGCTGGTGCGCACGCCTTCTCCAAAAAAGCGCACGCCCTTCAGCAAGTTCCCATCGGTCACACCCGTGCACGCAAAGACCATCTTTTTACCCGGCGCCAGATCTTCCGTGTCGTAAATGCGCTTCGGATCTTTCACTCCCATTTTTCCCAGCCGTTCGGCGTCTTCCGGCTTGCCGATTACCAGCCGCGCTTGAATTTGCCCGTTCAAGCAGCGCAGCGCAGCCGCTGTCAGCACCCCTTCCGGTGCGCCGCCCGTGCCCATCACGGCGTGCACTCCTGTACCCACCACGGCTGCGGAGATGCCCGCCGACAAGTCGCCGTCGCCAATCAGCCGGATGCGCGCACCAGCCGCGCGAATTTCATCAATCAGCTTCTCGTGCCGCACGCGGTCCAGCACCACGACCACCAAATCCTCCACGTCGCGCTCCAGCCGTTTTGCAATGGACTTCAGGTTGTCGGCTACCGGCGCATCCAGGTCGATCGCACCTTTGCAGGCCGGCCCGACCACGATTTTTTCCATGTACAAATCCGGCGCGTTCAGCAATCCGCCGCGCTCGCTTGCGGCGAGCACGGCAATGGCGTTGGCCGCGCCCGTGGCGCACAAGTTCGTGCCTTCCAGCGGGTCCACCGCGATATCCACCTGTGGAAACAATGCTTTTGGCGCGTGCGTGGCGAGGCCAACTTTTTCGCCAATGTACAGCATCGGCGCTTCGTCGCGTTCGCCTTCTCCGATCACAACCGTCCCGTCGATTTCCACCGAGTCCATGGTCTTGCGCATGGCCTCGACCGCCACTTCATCGGCCTTGTGGCGGTCGCCGAAACCCATCGTGCGTGCCGCCGCAACCGCCGCGTTTTCCACCACGCGCAAAAAGTCCAGACTGAGTTGCTCTTCCATGAGTTCTCTCTCCGATTCACCACCCTAAAGAATGCCCACCCCAGGGGCGGCGCATATCATAGGCCAAAGGGCTTCGTCCGTCGACAATCCTAGAGTCTACGTCAGCAAAAATCCAACATCGCCGTGCCGCGGAATTGCTTGAGGTTTCTAGCGGCGGCGCTATAAAATCCACGCGCTCAATTTCTTTGTCTTGAGGTGGTCAATGATGCGCGTTTTGTCTGGCGTTTTGTTTTCGCTGGGTCTCTTCTGTGGTTCTGGCTTGGCTCAGTCCAAACCATGCACCATAACGGATCATGGCGAGTACACGAAGAAAATCAAAGAGTTCACCACCGAGCCCTTTTTCTCGACCGAACTCGTTGACCATCTCCCTCTCAGCTCGTGCGTTCCTCCGCCCGACGCGTTTCTTCACCACATCGTCGGCGCTCCGGATGTGCTGGACTACACCAAGGACATCAACGCCTACTTTCGCCTGCTCGCCAGCAAAAGCCTTCGTGTGAAGGTTTGGAGCATCGGTACGTCCGAAGAAGGCCGCGAAATGCTCGTCGCCGCTGTCTCTGACGAGGCCAACCTCGCCAAACTCGATCGCTACAAGGAAATCACGGCGCGCTTAGCCGACCCGCGCGGGCTGAGCGATGCCGAAGCGCAAAAACTCATCGCCGAAGGCAAGCCTATGTATTGGGCCGATGGCAGTATCCATTCTCCGGAAACCGGCGCGCCCGAAATGCTCATGGAACTGGCCTATCGCCTGGCCGTCGAGGATACCTCCTTCATTCAAAAAATTCGCAACGACTCGATCGTGCTCATCACGCCGATCGTCGAAGTCGACGGCCACGACCGCATGGTCGACGTCTATCTCCAGCACAAGAAGCATCCCGATCAGGCGCCCTACCCGCTGATCTGGTGGGGCCACTACGTTTCGCACGACAACAATCGTGACAACCTCGGCGTCACCCTCGCGCTCTCACGCAACATGCTTAAGACCTACCTCGATTTCCATCCTACCGTCATGCACGACCTCCACGAATCGGTTCCTTATCTGTACATCATGACCGGCACCGGCCCGTACAACGCCTGGCTTGATCCCATTGTCATCAGTGAGTGGCAGGAAATGGCCTATCACGAGATTGAAGAGATGACCAAGCGCGGCGTCTTGGGCGTCTGGACGCACGGCTTTTACGATGGCTGGGCCCCGAACTATCTCCTCTCCATGGCCAACAATCACAATTCCATCGGCCGCTTCTATGAAACTTTCGGCAACGGCGGCGCCGACACGCGCGTGCGCACGCTTCGGCCCCCCGACACCAGCCGCGAGTGGTATCGCCCCAATCCGCCGCTCCCCAAAGTGAAATGGTCCGCGCGCGACAACACCAACATGCAGCAGAGCGCCATTCTGTTCGGGATGAACAACGTAGCCTCCAACGGCCAGAAGTTCCTCAACAATTTTTACTTGAAGAGCAAGCGGGCCGTTGCAAAGGCCCGCACGGAAGGCCCCGCGGCTTGGGTTTTCCCCGCCGACGATCCCCGCCCCGCCGAACAAGCCAGTCTCCTGAATCTTTTTGAGCTCCAAGGCATCGAAGTCCACCGCACAGAAAAAGAAATTCGTTTCCCGGCTGCTGACAGCAGCCATGATTCAGATGGGCGTAGGGAGAAATCCGCGGAAAAGTCTGCCGAGAAACCTGGCGCGGAGGCAAAGCCTAAAGAAGAAAAAAAGCCCGCCGAAACCGTGATTCCCGCTGGCAGCTACGTCGTCCGCATGGACCAGCCTTACAGTCGCCTCGCTGATATGGTTCTCGACACGCAGTACTACAGCCCGCGCGATCCGCGCTCTTACGACGACACCGGATGGACTCTCGGCGCACTTCGCGGAGTCAAAACGGTGCGCGTGGCCGATACTGTGATCCTCGACGCGCCCATGCGTAAAGTCGCCAAAATAGACCCTCGTGGCGGCATTGACGGCCAGGGCAAAACTTTCCTTATTCGCCACAATACCGACAACACGCTCGCCACACTGCGTTTCCGCCTCCCTTCCATTTCCATGGAAGCTGCCGAGGATTCTTTCGAAGCCGACGGCCTCAAGTTCAACGCCGGCGCGTTCATCCTTCGCAACGCCGATCGCACTCAACTCGAAAAAGCCGCCGCTGAACTCGGCCTTCACGCACACGCTACCAACGCCAACGTCGCCGTCGCCGCTCATCCCATTTCTGCTCCACGTGTGGGCATCGTGCACAACTGGCAGAACACCCAGAACGATGGCTGGTTCCGCGTCGCCTTCGACGAATTGAAAATTCCCTACACCTACGTTGCGGATACCTGGCTTCGGGAGAATTCCAATTTGCGTGAAAAATTTGACGTCCTGATTCTTCCACCCATGGGCGGAGGGGGAGCCGCCGGCCTCAGCGCCGCGCTTCGCGGCTTGCCCATGCGTGGCGGCCCGCGCCCCTGGCAGAACACCGTCGATACTCCCAACTTTGTCGCTCCGGGCCTCGACTCCACCGCCGACATCCGCGGCGGTCTGGGCTATCAAGGCCTCGCCAACCTCGAGCGCTTCGTCAGCGACGGCGGGCTGTTGCTTGCGGTGCAATCGAGTACGGCGCTTCCAGTCGCCGGTGGCATGACCGAGATGGTGAATGTTTCAGACGCTCGCGCCATGCAAGCGCCCGGCAGCGTCGTTCTCTCGACCGTTGACGACAAGAAAAGCCCCATTACCTACGGCTATGACGACAAGCTTTACCTGTATTTCCGGCAGGGGCCGGTCATCACGGTTGGCGGAGCTTTCGGCGGCTTCGGGCCGGAAGAAGGGCCGGGCGGCTCTGCGCGTTCGAGCGGCCGCGGCTCCACGAGCGATCCCGACGTGATTCAAGCGCGTCCCTACATGCCGCCTGAAAAACCGGTCAAGCGCACGCCACACGAGCAAGAACTCTACGTCCCCGAAGATTTGCAGGAGTTTGCCCGCTGGGCCATCCCTCCCACGGATGAGCAGCCGCGTGTTGTTCTTCGGTTCGCCGCGGAAAAAGATTTACTTCTTAGCGGCATGATCACTGGCGCGAATGAAATTGCGGAAAAGCCTGCGGTCGTTGACGTTCCTCACGGGAAAGGTCACGTCGTGCTTTTCGCCAACAATCCGATCTGGCGCGCCGAAACCACCGGCAGCTACTTCCTCGTCTTCAACGCCATCATGAATTTCGACCACCTCAGCGCCGGCGTAACTCCGGGGCCGCCATCCTCCCCAACAACGAAAGCCGGCGACAATAACGACCAGAACTAGTCATCACCTTTTTAGAACACGGGACTATCTTTTGGTTGCACGCCAGGACACCGCAGTTTCAGCCTTCTTCGTTGCAGACGCTTACCTCATCCCGAGCCGAACGCGTGGGGCACGGCTGAGGCATACACCTGGGAGAGCAACGCAGCGGCTTGTATGGCAATTCTTAAACGAGGTGGCTTCAAAACAAAGAGGTTAGCTTTCACGCCCATAGCCCCTTTGTTTTTATAGAGATACAAGCCGAGAATCAGGAGAGCTTACATGACGTTCACGCTGAGCCCGGCGATTCAAGCAACTCTCTCTAAATTGTAACAATTCCGTAACACTGAGAAGCCAGACTGCAAATATATAGGCAAAATCCACGTTTGGAGAGAAGCAATGAAGCGTATCGCAGGAATCATTGTGGTTTTACTCGGTGCGGCTGCCGGAGTCCTTTGGGCGGACGCATTATCCATCAACGGCGCGGGCGCGAGCTTCCCGAATCCCATCTATACCAAGTGGTTTGATGAGTACCACAAGAAGAACCCGAACATTCAAATTAACTATCAGTCGATCGGTTCCGGAGGCGGAATCAAGCAAGTTACGGAGGGCACAGTTGATTTTGGAGCTTCCGACGGCCCTATGAACGACGAACAGCTAAAGGCTTACCAGGATAAACATGGCTCGCCCATCCTTCATTTCCCGACGGTTCTGGGCGCCGTCGTTCCCACCTACAACATTCCCGGAGTAGACGCGACGCTGAATTTCACCGGAGAGGCGCTGGCGGCGATTTATCTTGGCAAGGTGACCAAGTGGAATGATCCGCTCATCGCAGACGCCAACAAGGGAGTCAAACTGCCGTCGGAAGACATTGTCGTCGTGCATCGCGCTGATGGCAGCGGCACGAGCTACTGCTTTACCGACTATCTTTCCAAAGTCAGCGAGGAATGGAAAACCAAGGTCGGCAAAGGAACCTCCCCGAACTGGCCGGTTGGGCTTGGCGGCAAGGGCAGCGAAGGTGTCACCGGCACGGTCAAGAATACGCCAAACTCCATTGGGTATGTCGAGCTGATCTACGCAGAAGCCAACAAGATTCCCTACGGTAACGTGAAGAATGCCGATGGCGTTTTTCTGAAAGCCTCGCTCGCCAGCGTCACTGCGGCCGCATCCGGGGCGGTTAAGGATATGCCAGCCGACTTCCGTGTTTCCATCACCAATGCCAAGGGGAAAGCTGCTTATCCCATTTCCACTTTTACCTGGTTGCTCATCCCCGAGAAGTTCTCGGACAGCGCCAAGCGCGACGCCATCAAAGGTTTCGTAACCTGGATGCTTGGTGACGGTCAGAATTACACCGAAGCTCTTTCTTACGCGCGGCTCCCGAAGGAAGTGGTCGCCAAGGAAAAGAAGGCTCTGGCCGAAATTCAATAGTGTGGCTACTGCTTCCACATCTCTTCCGAGCGCGGGCCCTGTTTCGGGCTCGCGCTCTTTTCTATCGCGCCTGAGGGATGGGGACGAGATTGCTCGCCTGATCACTTTCGTTTTTGCGGCTACCGTCGTTCTCATATCGATTCTGCTTGTTCTCGAGCTGTGGCATGACTCCGTTTTGCCGAGACACAAATTTGGTCTTGGCTTTTTCAGGACTACCACCTGGAATCCCGTCGAAGGAGACTTTGGCGCCCTGCCATTCATCTATGGCACGTTGGTCACCGCGGCTGTTGCGCTTTTTATTGCCGTTCCTCTCGGCATTGGCGCGGCCATTTTTCTCGCGGAACTCGCGCCGCCTCGAGTTTCGGACACCCTCGAGTTTTTCATTGATCTGCTTGCCGCCGTCCCCAGCGTGATTTACGGCGTTCTTGGAATTTTTATCGTGGTGCCACTCATGCGCCAGTACATTGCCCCCTCGCTCAAAAGTATTCTTGGTTTCCTCCCGCTTTTTCGGGGCCCGGCGTACGGCTTAAGCTTTCTTACCGCCGGAATCGTACTGGCCATCATGATTATTCCCTACATTATTTCCGTTTCCCGCGAGGTTTTACTCTCTGTCCCGCGCGACCAGCGCGAGGCTGCTCTGGCGGTTGGATCCACACGCTGGGAGTCTACCTGGAAGGTCGTCGTGCCGTTTGCTCGCAGCGGCATTATGGGCTCCATCTTTCTGGCTCTCGCACGCTCTCTCGGCGAGACGATGGCCGTCGCCATGGTCATTGGAAATGACCCCAAGATTAGTGCGTCTCTCCTTGCTCCCGGCTACTCCATCGCGGCTGTCATAGCCAACGAGCTCGCCGAAGCTACCAGCGAACTCCATACGCAGTCCCTTATCGAGCTGGGACTCGTGCTTTTCCTTCTGACCTTTGTCCTGAACGGGCTCGCGCGTATTCTCATTGTTGTCACCTCGCAGCGCGGCGCCGGAAGGGCTCGGGCGTGAACGCACATCTGCGATGGCGCAAGCTCGTAAGCGGCTTCATGCTAACGCTGACCGGGGTCTGCGCTGCTGTTTCCGTCTTGGCTCTGTTTCTCATTCTCGGTTATCTGGTGGTCCGCGGCGGGGCCTCTCTCAACTGGGCTTTTTTCACGAGATTGCCGGTTCCGGTTGGTGAGGTCGGCGGCGGCATGGCCAATGCCATTGTCGGAAGCGCCAAGTTGCTGTTGTTCGCGACCCTGGTTGGCGTGCCCATTGGATTCTTAGGCGCAATTTACCTCGCGGAGTTCAGCGGCAGTAAGATGGCTTTCGTGGTGCGTTATGCCGCCGACCTGCTCAATGGCGTGCCGTCGATCGTTATCGGTATTTTCGCTTATGCACTAGCGGTCTTGCCGTTTAAACAATTCTCCACCCTTGCGGGCGGATTTGCGCTCGGCCTGATGATGATTCCTATCACCCTCCGCAGCACCGAGGAATTTCTTCGCTCCGTGCCGAACTCCTTGCGCGAGGGGGCGATGGCTCTCGGAGCCAGCAAATGGAAGATGATCGCCACGGTGATTGTTCCCGCGGCCTATCGCGGTATTTTGACCGCGATTTTGCTGGCATTTGCTCGCGTTGCCGGCGAAACCGCTCCCCTGATTTTCACGGCATTTGGCAACAACTATTGGAGTGCCGGCTGGACTCAGCCAACGGCTTCTCTCCCGGTCACAATTTACAACTATGCCCTCTCGCCTTATGAAGATTGGCATCGTCAAGCCTGGGCCGGCGGACTGGTGTTGCTGGGCCTGATTCTTATGATTAATATAGTTGCCCGCGGCATACTTTCGCGCGGCATCTCGGTTTCGAGGTCCTAAATCATGGCGTCTGTGAGGCCCGCTGTGCCCGTAAATATTCCGCCAACCGCCACCACCACGCCGCGCGAATCCAACGCGACGCTGTCCATGCGCATGACCATTTCCAAGGTCAACTTTTTTTATGGCAGCAAGCAGAGCTTGTTCGATATCAACATGGGCATTGCAACCAATAAGGTCACCGCGCTCATTGGTCCTTCCGGTTGCGGAAAGTCCACCCTGCTACGCACCCTGAACCGCATGCATGAGACGGTAAGCAATGCGCGCCTGGAAGGAGAAATCCTGCTCGACGGCCAAAATATCCTCAAACAGGATGTGACCGCACACCGCCGTCGCGTAGGGATGGTCTTTCAGCGTCCGAATCCGTTTCCTAAGTCCATTTTCGATAACGTGGCCTACGGCCTAAGAATCAACGGTTCGAAAGCCCCCATTGCCGAAGCGGTGGAGAAGAGCTTGCGCCACGCGGCTCTGTGGGACGAAGTAAAAGACCATTTGCACAAATCCGCCTACGAACTTTCCGGGGGACAGCAGCAGCGCTTGTGCATCGCTCGGGCGCTCGCGGTCGAGCCCGAAGTGCTGCTCCTCGACGAGCCATGTTCCGCGCTCGACCCCATCAGCACGGCAAAAATCGAGGAACTGCTTGTTCAACTGAAAGACCTTTGCACCATCGTCATCGTTACCCATAACATGCAGCAGGCCGCGCGCGTCAGCGATTTCACCGCATTCCTGCTGATTGGCCAGCTCATCGAGTTCAGCCCGACGCCGCAGCTCTTCACCACGCCCGGCGACCCGCGGACAGAGGCATATATCACCGGGCGCTTCGGATGAAGTAAGCGGCGCGCCACCTGCCTTCGGAGTGCAGGGGCCGCATCCAAGGATCACCATCAACCATTTGACGGGCTTGGGAATCGTAGTTCATGCGCTTGGGAAACGAGAGTGACATGGAACGCCACTTCGAAAAAGACTTGAACGAGTTAAAAGAGCGGCTCCTTTGGATGGGCAGCCTTGCCGAGCGAGCCGTTCATCAGGCGGTTCATTCCGTGTTGGAATCCGATGAAGCTCTGGCAAAACGGGTCCTCGAGGAAGAAGACGCCCTAAACGAACTCCAGATGGAGATTGACGACCGGGTGGTTCAGCTCTTGGCGCTGCATCAACTCATGGCCACAGACCTCCGATTCGTTCTGGCCATTTCTCGGATTAATAACGACCTTGAGCGTATCGGCGACCAAGCCGTAAACATTGCCCAAGGATCGTTGCGGGTCCTGCGCCATCCGCGCGTAAAGCCGTATGTCGACCTTCCACGCATGAGCGATCTCGTGGAAGAGATGGTGCGCGATGCCCTCAACGCCGTGGTTCGCCGCGACGTTGATTTGGCGCACAAAGTTCTGGCTACCGACGACCAGGTGGATCATTACCGCGACCAGATTTTCCGCGAATTGTTAACCTACATGATGGGCGACTCGAGCGTGGTGTTTCCGGCGTTTGAGCTGATTCTCGTCGCGAAAAACCTGGAGCGCATCGGCGACCACGCCACCAACATCGCCGAAGACGTCATCTACATCGTACAAGGACAGGACATCCGCCACCCAACCGTCGACCGCCGCTGACTGTCGGCAGCGTCTTGCCACTCGCTAGCCGATCGAACGACTACTTAGAGGAAGGTACGGCGAAGTCCTGGTCCACGTAAGCCCCCAACGGCGTGCCTTCCTTGATTTCGACGTTCTTGCCGTGCTTGATGAGGCCGATCGGCCCAAAAAGCACCGTTAATGCGACCGCAGTGCCCTCTTTGCCTTGACCTTCCTTGCCTTTTGTTCCCCGAATTTTCATCCTCGTATCGCCTACCAGCACATACTCCAATCGCATATTCAGCTCGCCGGCTTTCCCCATCATTCCAGCTTTCTTCACATGGGTCACCGCGCCCAAAGCCTTGGCGCCAGCCTTGGCGACGATCACATCACCGACTTTCAAATCTTCATCAAGGACCAGATTCACCGGATCATCCTCGGCTGCCGTTTTCGAGCTTAAGTCCTGCGCAAACTTCAGCTTTACGTCGGTGCCTTCCTTCACAACAAGTTTCGCGGGCGTATCCGCGGCCGGCTGCGGCGGCTGAGGAACCACAGAATTTTGTGCTGCGGCTGCCTGGGTCGTGGGCGGCACGCTCTGGGCGACCACGATGGGAGAAATCACGAACAGCGCAGCATGGAGACAAGCAAGTTTCATCGTCATTTTAGGCTGTCCTCTCACCTTGATATTTGTCTGGCACTACCGGGGAAAAAAACAATTAGCGGGCCTGTCTTGCAAGATTCTATTCCCATCGCCAGCCCGATTCCCTGCGCAATCTTCAAACGGGCACGCGTGGATTCGACCTGGCGCTTGAATTTATTGGCGCCATGCTACTCTCTGCTCGAACCCTTGGCAAGCGACATCCTGCGACATTCGCTTCGCAAGGAAGTGTCGTTATTTGTCAGCAGGCGGGCGGTATGGAAGACGGTGTGGAGCCTCAGGATCCTCGCAGCGCCAGCGTACAATGTATGGGAGGCATGTTGCCGCCTTGGCCAACTCTTCGCGGGTTCGATGCTTTTGTGGAGCTAAGGCTGTCCCTTAAACAGTAGAAGCAGGAATAGGATACCCGCCAGACAAGAGATAGCTGCGCCCCACACTCTGTCCCGGGTGCGCGCAAACCTGATGTTGATACGCTGAGTTCCGGCGGGCAGGGGCAGTATGATCTGCGCGGTTGACTCGGGAGATTCTGGCGACACTTGCTGGCCCTCCACCTCGACGCGCCATGCGGGGTAATCGAGCAGACGCACTCCCAGGCGGAGAGGCTCAGGCGAAGTCACGCTCAGGTCTTTTTCCTCGGCGGTCCACTTGACGATTCGGACTTGCCCATTTGGCTTGGCTGTTTCAGCGCCTTCGGCCAGGATCTGCACTCGAGGCGCTGTTGCCGGCAGGTTGGTGTGATCGTCCTTGGCGGGATCGTATTCGTCAGTGCCGTCAAACCCTTTTTCGCTGGCAATCGCTTCTTGCAGCGCAGGAATGTCGTCGGAATCCCACCAGGCCTTGTGAACCAGAAACGCCGCCGTGCCCACGGCGGCCATGACGACAATGACAGCCCAAACCCAGCCGGGACGCCACCGGCGCACCGCCGCCGCCGCAAAATACGCATAAGGCAGCGCCAGGATCCCCATCCAGCGCCACGGGAACTGAACAAACTGAAGCTTCGGCAAATGCTCCCAGAGAATCCAACTGGAATTAAGCATCAAAATCACTGCCGCCGCGCCGAGCAACAGCAATGCTTGCCAGGACCTTTTCTCTCGTGCGAATTCCTCTTTTAAGGCGTTCCGGTGCGCCACCATCGCGGCAGCTCCGGTCATGGCCATCAACAATATCGCGACGCTCGAAGCAATCCAGTTGAAGAGGTTGTGTTCGGGGTCGGCGATTTTCGTGTAAAGGAAATTTTGCGCAGGTTGCAATCCGTAGGCGAGGGCCTGGCTGATGTTCACCCAGCGCTGCTCGTAAGCGGCCGGAAGCAAGTAAAATCCCGCCAGCCCGAATCCTAGCGTCATACCGGCCGCGCCCAGCCATAAAGGAGCAGGAGATTTTCTCGCAATGGCGGCCCCAACAAATAGGAGCGCCATGCTGTAGGTTGCAAGCACGCCCGCGGGAGCATTTGAAAGCCACATACCCGCAAAAAGCAAAGCAAAGATCGCCGTCGCGCGCGTGTTGGAGCGCCAGCGATTCTCGGTCAGTCCGGACAATTGCAACGCGGCCAGGAGCAGCAGAGGAAGGACGGAACACGCCAGCTCCTCTGCAAAGTCGCTGCGCAGGTAGACAACCAGCAAGGCGTAGGGATTGGCGGCGTAACTGGCGGCGGCGAAGATTGCGGCGCGTGGGGGAAAAAAGCGGCGGGCAAGCGCGAACATGGATATTCCTGCCAGCGTTTGCGCCACTACAATGTACGTTCCCGGCACGGCGTTCCACGGCACGACGAATCCCAGGGCTGCTCCCAGCATCCAGGAAAGCGGCGGATAAAAAATGAAGCGCGGCTCGCCGAAGCCATTGTTGGCCCACTCGCACCAGCGCGGAAAAAGGATTCCTTCCTTCCACTGTCCCGCGACGTCCAGCCAGGAAGAGGCGTGAAACGCGATGTCGTGGCCAGACGCGTTTCCGCGCCAGAAAAACGGCAAAACCACAAGGAACGCTGTCAGCAGAGAAACTCCGAGCACGGACAGCCACGTCCTTGGGTTTTCAGAGCTTGCCACGGTATCTGGGTTTCCGGCTGAGGAATTGCGATGCATCGCGCGAAGGCGATCCCCGCCGAAGGCACCATCATGCCCTAAGCGGCAGCGCTGTCACCAGGGTTATGTGCAGGCCTTGCCAGGATTTGCCGGCCAGGATGCCACACCGTCTTTCTTTCACGAAGCCAGCAAGTGAGCAAAATTGTTGCGACGATGAAGGTGCTCCCCGCGGATAGCACCGAACCAGCAAGGCGGTCCGCGGTGCGCTTGAATTTCACTCGGATTGCCGATTGGCCCGGGGGTACTGACAAAACCATCTGATTGAATGGTGAGGAACGCTCCGGCGCCGTCAGTTTTCCATTTACTTCCGTCTGCCAAGCAGGATAATTCAGCAGCCGCAGCGCCACTTGCACCGGCTCCTGAGACGTCACCAGTAGGTCCCTTTCTTCGGCCGTCCATTTCTCGATTTGGATTTGTGCTTTCGCCGGTTCCTCTCCTGTTTCACCCGGCAGAACCTGGACTCTTGGCCTGCTTGTCGGAAAATGAGAAGTAAACCAGCTGTGGTAGTCCTCTCCCCCGGGAAAGTATTCGGCAGCCCCGATGAAACCTCCGTCCTCCTCGATGAATTCTTGGTGCATGCCTTTCGTAACGTCGATTTTGCTGATCCACATGCCGCAATGCACGATGTAGGTTGCCGTTGCAGCCAGAGCCACAAAGCCCGCGGCAGTCCACACCCATCGGTAGCGTCTTTGTTCGATGGTTGCCGCCAGGTAGAATGCATAGGCGAGTGCCAGAATGGATAGCCAGCGCCACGGAAACTGGACATAGGCAAATTTAGGCAGATATTTCCATAGAATCCAGCTGGGAGGCACCAGGATGAATGCTACTGCTCCCCCAAGCAACAGAAGTACGCGCCAAACGGTCCGAAAGTCACGGTCTTGCCCTTCGCCTCTGGATCTGGGGCGCGTTGCGAACGCCGTAATCGCAGTTACCAGCTTCATCAGCACGGCCACGCTTGAAACGATCCAGTTGAATGTGACGGTTTTTGGCAGCCCGGTTTCCCAGTAGGGTTGCGCATAGAGAAAATGCTTTTTAGGAATGTATTCCGCCGGGAGCAAAATCGCCGTATTGATCCAGCGCTGTTCGTAGAGGACCGGCAAGAAGTAGAATCCAGCTAGCCCAAAACCCAACGCCAATCCCGTCGCGCCATTCCATAGCGGCTGTAAGGATCTCCTTCGTAGTGCGGCCCAAGCGAATATCAGTGCGGCGCTGTAGGTCGCGATTACTCCGGCGGGCACGTTCGATAGCCATACCGCTGCGAAGACCAGAGCAAGGAACACAGCCGTCTGAGATTTGGAGCGTCGTCGTTCCACAAGGCCGCTCAACTCGAGCGCCGCCAGCACGACTAGCGGCATTAGTGCGCAAGCCAGTTCCTCCGCAAAGGCGCTGCGCAAGTAAATGTCCAAGAGAACGTACGGGTTGGCCGCGTAGAAGACGGTCGCGAGCAGCGCCCCCGCCTGCGAAAGAAACCGCCTTGCGACTGCGTACATCGAGAGCCCAGCCAGCACTTGCGCCACCGCGATGAACACAACCGGCACATCCTTCCACGGAGCTACCAGACTAAGCGCCGCCCCCAACGTCCACGATAGCGGCGGATAAAAAAGGAATCGCGGCTCCCCAAATCCGCCGTTTGCCCATTCCGCCCATCGAGGGAAAACAATTCCCTGCTTCCACTGTTGGGCAACGTCCATCCATGAAGTCAGGTGAAATGCAAAGTCGTGTCCGATCACGTTTCCCAGCCGCAAAAAAGGAACGGCCACGAACAACGCGGTTGCCGCAGAAATCCCAGCCGCCTGCAGCCAATGACGGGCATTTCGACTCCCATCCGCTTGGTTTGCGTAGTCTTCATCCAGCATGATTGGCCTTTCGAATTGAATTTGCTGGGGGAACTTGCGTCTTGACGGAGGTGTGCTGCGAACCTGCAGTTGAGGGATAATACAGGCGCTTATGAGCACCGTGGACACCGCTGCACCGGTACCCATTATCGAAGCGCGCAAGCTTGAAAAATTCTACCAGCATCCCGATGGCGGGCGCATTCAGGTGATTGCCCCAATCAACCTTGGGGTGTTTCCCGGGCAGATCCTTGCGCTTCTTGGACCGTCAGGCTGTGGGAAATCCACACTGCTGCGCATGCTCACCGGGCTTTCCCCTGCTAGCGGAGGTTTTGTCTACTGGCAAGGCCAGCCAGTGAACGGAAATTTTCCTAATGTCTCTATCGTGTTCCAAAGTTTTGCGCTATTTCCGTGGCTCACGGTCATCGAAAACGTCGAAGCCCCGCTCGAAGCACGGGGCGTTGCTCCGATTGAACGCCACAAGCGGGCCTTGCGAATTTTGGACGCGGTCGGTCTGGACGGTTTCGAATCGGCTTACCCCAAGGAACTCTCAGGAGGCATGAAGCAGCGCGTGGGCGTGGCCCGCGCTCTCGTTGTCGAGCCGGAAGTGCTGTTTATGGATGAGCCGTTCTCTGCGCTCGATGTGCTTACGGCCGAGACGCTTCGAGGCGAACTTCTGGAGCTCTGGCTCGGGCACAAGATTCCAACACGCGCCATGTTCATCGTCACGCACAACATCGAGGAAGCTGTCGTTCTCGCGGACCGCATTATCGTTCTTGGGCGAAACCCGGCGCATATCCACGCGGATTTCGACGTTACGATTCCGCATCCGCGCGATCGCAAGAGTACGGAATTTGTCGATTTGGTAGATTCCATCTACCGCGTCCTGACCCACCCTGGTCATAAGGACGACACCGCCCCGACGCGGACTCAGGTCCCGGGTGGGGCTCCTAAATCAAAGGTCGTAACGCTTCCGCATACTCGCCCGGGCGGTATGGCTGCCCTGCTGGAAATTCTGGCGGACCGCGGCGGGCGCGTTGAACTTCACGGCCTTTCCGAGGACCTTGGCTTGGACCTCGAGTCCCTTCTCCCCACGATCGAGACCGCCACATTGCTCGGGCTGCTTCGCGTCGAAGAGGGAGAGGCCATCATTACGCACGCGGGCCGCGCTTTTGCCGGGGCGGACATTCAGACTCGCAAAACCATCTTTCGGAAGGCCGCACTCGACAACGTGCCGCTGCTCCGCCAGATGGAACAAGCCCTTCGGGCCAAATCCAACCGCACGCTTAGCGAGGAGTTTTTCCGCGACTTGCTTGACGAGCATTTCAGTGAAGAGGAATCCGGCCGCCAGTTGGAAACCGCCATTCAATGGGGGCGCTATGCCGAGATTTTTGATTATGACGCCGAGTCCGGCAAGCTGAAGCTGACAGAGATCTGAGGCTACTGTGCCGGCGCCCGCACCGTCCGCCATTCACACTACGCCGGTTCCTCCCGCCGCAAAACGGCCTGCGGGTTCCCGCTGGACTTGGGCTTTCCTGATTGACATCGCAGTTTTTCTTTCTGTATGTGCAGCTGTTTTTGGGATCTATGCGATCGGGCGGACTTGGCTTGGTCCCGTCCATCCGGAAGCTCACATTTCGCAGAATCCACGCGACCTTCCTCTATATGCCTTGTATTCGCTGGTACGCATCGGAATCGCTTACGCGCTCAGTCTTGCGTTTGCTCTAGCTTACGGCTATCTCGCCGCCAGTTCGCGCCGCGCCGAAATGCTTATGATTCCCCTGCTTGACATTCTGCAGTCCATTCCCGTGCTCAGTTTTCTTCCAGGCGTAATGTTGGCCATGGTCGCGCTGTTCCCTCATAGCCAGTTGGGCATCGAGTTCGGCTCCATCCTGCTGATTTTCACCGGTCAGGTCTGGAACATTGCCTTCAGCTTTTATTCTTCCTTAAAAACGGTTCCGAGCGATCTAGACGAAGCTGCTGTCATTTACCGCTTCAGCCGATGGCAGCGCTTCGCTGAACTGGACCTTCCTTTCGCAACGATTGGCCTCGTGTGGAATTCCATGGTCTCCGTAGCGGGCGGTTGGTTTTTCTTGATGGCTTGCGAAATGTTTGTCCTGGGCAATCGCGACTTCCGCCTTCCCGGACTTGGCTCATTCCTTCAGACGGCCGCCAGCCACGGCGACTCCCGCGCAATTTTGTGGGGCGTTGCGGCCATGATTGCGGTTGTCGTTCTGCTGGATCAGTTTGTCTGGCGACCCATCATTCAATGGGCCGACAAATTCAAGTTCGAGCAGGTGGAAAGCTCCGCCGCCTCGCAAACCACCTTGCTGCATCTGATCGGGCGGGCTTCACTGCTCATTCGGCTGTACCGCCGCTTTTTCCTTCCGCTGATCAACTGGCTCACACTGCAATTCACTCTTGGGGCGCGCCGTGCTGCCGAGACATTCGCCGCGCCGAAGCAGCGTCATCTGCGCCGCTGGATTGCCTACCCGCTTTTGGCCGGCGTCCTGGTCGGTCTGGTTCTGGCCCTCTACTACGGCGCCCGGGAGCTTTCCGATCTTCGCCGGGAAGATTATGTGGATCTGTTCCGAAGCGCCGCGCTGACTTTCCTGCGGGTCAATTCCGCCCTCCTCCTCAGCGCGCTCTGGACTGTTCCTGCGGGCGTCGCCATCGGCTTCAGTCCACGCCTTGCGCGGATCGCCCAGCCGTTCGCGCAAATCGCCGCTTCGGTTCCCGCGACAGCGCTCTTTCCCATCATTCTCCTGTTTTTTCTACGGCTTCGCGGCGGCATGGAGTTTGCGGCCATGCTGCTCATGTTGCTAGGCACGCAATGGTATGTCCTGTTCAATGTCATTGCCGGCGCCATGGCCATTCCGACGGACCTCAAAGAGGCAGCCCAGGTTTTTCGATTCAGCTCCTGGGACCGCTGGCGCTTCTTGATCCTGCCCGGGATTTTTCCATATCTGGTGACCGGCATGGTCACCGCTTCCGGCGGCGCCTGGAACGCGAGCATCATCGCCGAGTATTTCCATTTTCAGGGGAAAATCGTTTCCACGCCGGGCTTGGGAAGCGCCATCAGCAGCGCCAGCGATGCTGGGCGCTTCGATATGCTGCTTGCTTCCACGCTGGTCATGGCCACCATCGTGGTGCTGATCAATCGCCTGGTGTGGCGCCGCCTGTATCGCCTCGCATCCTCTCGGTTCAAGCTGGAATCGTAGAGCGCTGGACCCTCCAACGGAACAGACCAATTGGGAATTGGCCTTACCGCATGTCGCTCCGATTTCTCCTGCTTTAATCCAAAAACTTGATAAACTAATCAAAGCAGTGATCTAAATATTTTCTTTTCCCAAACAACCATGGCCGAAACCAATTTTGGCTCCGGCGCGCGCGCCTGGAGCGACGAAGATTTTCTGCGCGCCTTCGAAGACCTCTCTTTTCCGGTGGAACTGTTTCATCACCTAGAGCATGTCCGGGTGGCTTGGCTGTATCTGCGGTCCTCAGACGTTACTCGCGCGGCCGAGCGCATGTCCGCGGGCATTCGTCGCTTCGCGAACCACCACGGCGCGACACAGAAATACCACCACACGCAGACGCAGGCCTGGATGCGTCTGGTGGCCGCCGCTTTGCTGGAGACGCCGGAGGGCTACAACTTCGCGCAATTCCTATCAGATCACCCGGAACTCACTGAGAAGAGTCTGTTGGCTAAATACTACTCGAACGAACTCCTGCAAAGCGCAGCCGCGCGCGAAGGCTGGGTCGAGCCGGACCTCCAGCCTCTTCCCAACCTACGGGTTTACCGCTGCTGTTGATTTCTTTTCGTCCTTCTTTGGTTCAGTGGTTTTTGGCTCTTCCGGCTTTTCGCCCCAGATGTACTGCGCGAACCACTTTTCGTTTTCTTCCATCACTGCGCGTTGCTGCTTTGGCTTCGTAATGCCGTGCCCGAATCCTTTATAAACGACCATCTTCACCGGCACGCCGCGATCTTCCAGCGCCTGCCGAAGTTCGTACGCATTCGGAATGGGCACGCGCCGGTCGTTTTCGCCATGCTGAATAAGGGTCGGCGTCCGCGCCTTTGCAATATTGCTGATGGGCGAAGTCTTCCAGTAGATTTCCGGATCCTCCCAGGGTGTCGCGTGCAGATACTGCCGCGTAAACGGCGTGATGTCGGTGTTCACATAATATGTCGACCAGTCGGAGATTCCCGCCCCAACGGACACCGCTTTGAAGCGGTCGCTAGAGGTGGTGATGTAGGCAGAAATGTAGCCGCCCTCGCTCCAGCCCATGGCGCCGACGCGGTCCCGGTCCACGAACCCTTTCGCGATCAGAGAGTCTACGCCGGAAATCACATCCGCATAATCGCCAATGCCCAAGTTGCGCACGTTGAGCGACCGGAATTTTTCACCATAACCCGCTGACCCGCGGTAATTGGGCCGCAGCACCACCGCTCCCTTCGCCACAAACCGTTCAATCGGATAGTAACGGTCGGCGTTCACCACGGGCTGGTCCACGCCGGTTGGTCCGCCATGAATCACCACCAGCAGCGGATATTTTTTCTTGGCGTCGAAATTTGGCGGCGTGTAGAGCACGCCTTCAATCGTGGTTCCATCGCCCGAGTTCCACGAAACCACTTCGCGATGCGCCAGCGTGAACCCTTTGAGCTGGTCGCCCATTGCCGTGAGCTTCCTGCCTTGCCACGGCGCCACACTTGTCGTGTAGACCTCACCGTACTGATTCTCCACCGCCGCGCGGTACGCCACCGTCTTGTAGTCTCGCGAAAACGAAAAGCTCCCGGCCACCATCCCTTCGGGAGCGCTTAGTTTTTCCACCGCTCCCGTCGTCGGATTGAGCCTGAACAAATATGCCGTGGTCTTCTGTAACGCGCCAAAATAAATTCCGTCCGGCCCCCACGCGACAAGCGACGGATCTTCATCAAACGACTCCGTCAGAATCTGCACGGCGCCGCCATCGGCAGAAACCACGGCTATCCTGCGGTCGGTATAGAAGAAGTATTGTGATCCTGCAGCAGTATCAAACGCGATTCTCTTCCCGTCGGGTGACCATCGTGGATTCCCGTCAGGTCCCGGCGTACTGACGATTTTCTTTACGGGTTTGTCGTTCACGTTTACGACGTACAGATCCGACGTCTCACCCGAGATCAAGTCCGGGTCCTTCTGCGCGCTGAACGCAATGCGCGTTCCATCCGGCGACCACGAAAAATCTCCAACGCTGAACTTGTCTCCATCCGTCAGCCTCTTCGGCTCAGCCGGTGCCGCGCTTCCATTCAAAAACTCGGTGACCCACAGATGCGTCATTTGGTAATCGCTGTGCACCACGGAATAGTCGCCGTATTTTTCTTTTCGATCCTTCATCGATTTCGACTCGGGATCGCTCATGGAAAAAGCAATGCGCTTCGAATCCGGCGCCCATTCAAAATCGCTCACGTCGTTTTCCACCTTGGTCGCTTGCTGCGCTTCGCCGCCATCCGCCGAAATCACATAGAGTTGTCTTTTGCCTTCCGCGGTACCCGCAATTTGTCCCGGCCGGTCGGAAAGGAAGGCAATCCATTTTCCGTCCGGCGACCACGCCGGATTCGTGCTCGACTTCTTCGCGGTGGTCAGCGCGTGTGTTTCGCCGCTGGCAATTTCTCCAATCCACAAATTTCGCTCGAATGCGTTTTCCTCCCAGTTCGCTTTCTGCACTTCGTAAACCACCCGTTTACCATCCGGAGAAATCTTCGGACTAAACGCGGCCTGCCATTCGAGCGACTGGTCGATCGTCGGCACCGAGGAAGCCGAGGCCGGCGCTGGCTTCGCGGCTTCCTGCGCCAGCGCCGGCACGGCTGGTACAAGCGCTCCACCCCACACCATCGCCAAACCGGCCAAAGACACTCTTCGCATTGCTGCCAACCTCCATCTCCGCAAAGAAACTTATTCAGGATTTGCGATTCAGGATGAGAAACCCAACGAGCAGTCCGACACCCACCATGGCAAATCCCAGGTAGACATGCCATCCATGCAGCTTCGTCGCCGACGCAATCGCGCCGAAGGCAGAAAGCACCAGCAAAAGGGCCGCCTTGCCCTTCGTAAGTTTTTTCTGTTCGACCACTCGCGTTCCACTTGCCCGCCTCGATGCCCACTCTGCACCCAGGCGAAGCGTAATCCCGGCCTTAAGTTCTCGCTAACTCTTGGCTCAGGTAGACAATCTGCCCCACGTGATGATACGCGTGTCCAGCGCAGCGCACAAAGATTTGGAAGCGGTTTTCGGCCTCCGGCTCGCGCTCTGCGGTATATGCTTTCCCCCAGTCCTCCTCGCTTTGCTTTCGAATCGCAGCCACCAACATAGACACGGTTCGGTCAAAAGCTTGCAATGCTTCATCTTTGTGCGGGGGATGCGCATCCGTAAATTCTTTGTCCCGGTTCCGCACGTAACCTGTTTCCGCAACCCGCGCCCCAATGTAGTAATTCAAATTTCCCGTCAAGTGCAGCACCAGGTGCCCCACGCTGTTCCCGTACGGATACGGCTTGCGCCAGAACTGCTCATTCGTCAGCGGGTCCACCCACTTGTGCAAACTTTCGGCGACATATTCGTAATACGCCGCCAGCCCATTTGCAACTGTTTCGTTCAGCCCCGCCACCGCATTCCTTTCCGTCCGAAAAACTGTTCGGAGGTCCAAAATCAAATCAATGAGCCCCGGCTCCGCGATCGTTCTTGTAAATCACGCCTTCCTTCATCACAAAGAAAACGTGCTCCGTCGTTCGAATGTTCTCCACGGGATCCCCCGGGACAGCCACCACGTCCGCCAGCTTGCCCGGTTCGAGCGTGCCAATTTTGTCCGCCAGCCCGAGCAACTCCGCGTCCGCTGATGTGCCGGCTTTCAGCGCCTCGATCGGTTTCATTCCCAGGTCCACCATCTGGTGAAATTCTTCCGGGTTGCGCCCGTGCGGATAGACCGCGGCATCCGTGCCTAAGCCGATTTTGATCCCCATGCCTAGAGCTTTCTGAAATGTTTGGTGAATCGCCGCGATCGCCGCATGGGCCTTCACCAGAATCGGAGGGGGTATCGCCACGCCCTTGGACATTTGTTCGCTGAGTCCCTCGGCGGCCATCAAGGTCGGCACGTAATACGTCCCGCGCTGCTTCATCATGTTCAGCGCCTCGTCGTCCAAAAACGACCCGTGCTCGATGGAGTCGATTCCAGCGCGAATCGCCCTCTTCGCGCCTTCGGCCCCGTGCGCGTGCGCTGCGGTTTTCAACTTCAAGGCGTGTGCTTCATCAACGATGGCATTCAGCTCTTCCTGCGTAAGCTGGGGCGTGTCCACGGCATCAGCGAGCGAAAGCACTCCTCCGGTTGCGCACGTCTTGATGATGGTCGCGCCGTATTTGTGTGCCAGCCTCACCGCTTGCCGCGCCTGGTCCGCCCCGTTGATCACTCCTTCTTCCGGCCCCGTTTCTTTGCCAAACACGCCCGCGCGGTATCCCGTTTCGTCGCAATGTCCCCCGGTCGCTCCGATGGCGTGGACCGCCACAAGCATCCGCGGACCGGGCACGACGCCGCGGTTAATCGCATTGCGCAGACCAGCGTCCAAATAATAGTACGAGCCGACATCACGCACGGTTGTGATTCCCGCCATTAAGGTGATGCGGGCATTGAAGCTGGCGTCCAGCGCCATCTCCGGGATTGGTTTCTGCAGGTTGTCGAGCTCCGCCCGCGCATAATCCTCGCGATACATCATCGTAACGTGTGTGTGCGCGTCAATGAATCCGGGCAAGAGCGTGGCGTCGCCCAAATCTAGTACCTCGGCGCCAGCCGGAGTCGCCGCGCTTGTGCCCGCCGCCACGATTTTGCCGTCCGTCACCACCACCACACCCGGCTTCACCAGCGCATTGCTCTTTCCGTCGAAAAGCCGCGCCGCTTTCAGCACGTAGCTCTTGCCCGCAGGCTTTTTTTCCTGCCCAAATGCCCCGCTCCCTACGCAAAGCATCAGCGCCAGGACACAAATCAATTTCGTCTTCATCAATCTTTTCACCCCGCGCGATATTCCGGCAGGCCGACAATATCCTCCCCGCCGCAAAAGTCAAGCGCCAGTCCTTGCTCATCGGCCATTGCTGGCTGGGTTCAAAATTAATCTCAACTTTTGTCACTGCCGAAGTGGTTGTCGACAGCTTTTCCGCACTCTTTCCACACATTTTGTGGTGGGAGTACGAAAGGTCTATTGCGCCTGTTACTACCAAGTGACGAAACTAAGGACAGGATGGCCCGCTACTCAGCCTTTCTGGGGCGTCGGGTGGAAGTGCAATATCGCGCTGGCGATATTCTTCTGCCCGCTTCCGGCATTTTCGTTGCCGATTCCGGCCGTTCCATCTTTCTCGAGCAGCATTTCGAGCAGCGCGGGAAGCATGGCCACTTTCGCTGGGAAATTCCCTACCAGTGCCTGGTTCGTATCGAAGAAAAACCAGAACCAGGCGTCACCGCCGATGCCCCGCGCGTTTCCGTGAAACCTGCCACGTCTCCGGAACCTGAACTTGTCTCTGGGTCCGAGGGTGAGCCGCACGCAGCCCTGGCCGCCGCGGCCTCTGCGAGCGCCGGCGCGGGCGTTCTCCGGTTCAATCACCGCACCAAACCCGCCTGAAACCAGTCTCCATTCGATTCGAAAATCATCTTGCAAGCCAATTTGTGGCGGCAGCCTTTCGAGGCTAGCCCCTCTCGCTCGCCTCGCCTCGTCCAAAATCTGTACAATAATGTTCGTTTATTCGGCAGAACGCTGGCTTGTGAATCCACCCTTCATCGAGGAGGTCGCTCTTGAATTCCCCCGCAAAGCACATCGGCCTGATCGGACTCGGCCTCATGGGCCGCCCCATGGGGATGAACCTCATCAAGGCCGGCCATCCACTCACGGTTTGGAACCGCACCGCCTCGCGTGCCGAGGAACTCGTCGCCGCCGGAGCCAAGCTCGCCAAATCCCCCCAGGAAGTCGCCGCTGCTTCCGACTTTCTTCTCACCATGGTGAGCGATCCCCCGGCGCTCGAAGAAGTTCTCTGGGGCTCCGCCGGCGCCATGCAATCTCTCAAGCGCGGCAGTACTTACGTGGATTCCAGCACGGTGTCCCCCGCGCTTGCGCGCAAGATCGCCGCTGCTTGCACCGAACGTGGCGCGCGCTTTCTGGACGCCCCCGTCACCGGCGGCGATTGGGGCGCCAAAAAAGGCGAACTCGTTTTCATGATTGGCGGCGACGCCGAAACTTTAAAGGAAGCCGAGCCCATCCTCGGCGTCATGGGAAAAAAGCTGTTTCACCTGGGCCCCAATGGCGCGGGCCAAACCATCAAGCTCGCCATGAACGCGATTCTCGCCTTGCAGGTGGACGCGCTCGCCGAAGCCCTCGCCCTTGTCACGCGCGCGGGCATCCAGGGCGAGAAACTCGTGGAAGTGATGCAATCCAGTATGGCCCGTTCCGGCGTCCTCGATGTTAAGGCTCCCAATCTCCTCAAGGGCGAATACGTCCCGAGCTTTCCTCTGCGCCTCATGCACAAAGATCTTGGCCTCGCCCTCGACCTCGCCAATCAGTTAGGCGTTGCTTTGCCCGCCACTGCCGCGGCCCGCGAAATCTACAGCTCGGTCAAGGGCGCGGCCAAGGAGGACCTCGACTATTCCGCCGTCATGCGCTTCTGGAAGCACTGACTCTGCAGCCCCGGGAACGCCGAACTCAAGTTCGGCGACGCGACTTCGGCTGGTTAGTTCGCGGCTTTGCCGCCAGGATTGGCGATGAATCTGGGAGTTGTGGCCTCGTTGGCAAATTGGTAGCCCGTCAGGTACGCGAGGCGCAGAATCTTGGCCATCTTGACGTAGTTGATTTTGTCGGCGGTGTCCGTGGTGTGGTGGTAATCGGGGTGAAAGCCGGTGAACCACCAGAACGACGGAACGTTGTGCAGCACGAAGGGAAACTGATCGCTGCGAAAGAAAATGTTCAGCGCGTAGTCGCGGTCGAAACGATAGTCCAAATCCAGGCCCACGTATTTGTTTTCGGCAACGACGGTGCGGTTGTAATCGGGGCTGTAAGACGGGCCGATGAGGTTCAGCCGGTTTGTGGTGTCGGCCGGAATCTCGATAAGGCCCTTGGTCTGATCGCTTTGCGTTTCGTTGCGGCCAATCATGTCGAAGTTGATGACGGCGCGCGTGGTCTCGAGCGGCCGCAGTGGATGCGCGGCCATATAGAAGGAGCCGAGCAGGCCGCGTTCTTCTGCCGCAAACACCACGAAGAGCAGCGAGCGCTTCGGCTTTTCGCCGTGCGCAGCGTTGGCGGCAAATGCGTGCGCGAGCGCAACCGCCCCCACGGTGCCCGAGCCATTGTCGTCCGCACCGTGCCAGATTTGGTCGCCGCTGATTCCGTCGTGATCGTGGTGCCCAGAGAACAAGATGGTTTCCGCCTTGAGCTTCGGGTCGCTACCCTCCAGCAAACCGGCAACGTTGTAAGTCTTGCCGGTCGTGACCGAAGTATTGCGATAGTGCAGCGTGACTTGCGTGTCCGGCAAAGCGCGCGATTGCGGCTTCAAGTCTCGGTCAATTGCTGCTTGCAGTTGCGAAGGGTCCGTTCCGGAAGTGGCGAAAAGCTCTTTCCCTACGGCGTCGGAAATGATGGCCGCGGGTGTGTGGAGTTCGTCCTCGGCAAGCGCCTGCGAAGGAAGCGGCACGGCGCGCGTAATGGACCCGCCGATTCGGGCAACACGTTCCTGATTCGACGGATGCTTGCGGTTGGGTTCCGCGACGATGAGGACGCCTACCGCGCCATGCGCCTGCGCGTTGAGAATTTTCACCCGCCCTGTGGCGTAGCGCGTGTTGCCTGTGCCGTTGAAGATCGACGCTGGATCAGTCTCCTGCGGCTCGTGGTCAAAAATCAGGACGACTTTTCCATGCGCGTCGAGCCCCTGGTAGTCGTCATAATGCATCTCCGGCGCCGTAATCCCAAAGCCGGCAAAAACCACATCTCCAGTCACATCGACGTCAGCGCGGTACGAGCCAAGCGCGTCGGGAAATTTCCACTGTTTCTCGCTGCCGCCGCGCTTCAACGCTACATAGCTTTGCGTGCGGTCGCCGCGATATTCGATGAGTTCCACGGGCTGCAGAAAACTGCCATTCGCCGCAGGTTTCAGTCCGGCTTTCGCAAATTCCGAGGCAATCCACTGGATGGCCACGTCATCGCCAGTCTGCAAGGACATGCGCCCCTGCAGCGCGTCCGAAGCCAAAAACGTCAGGTCCGTCCGCAGGTTATCTTCACGAATGTTGTTGAACCCTGCCGCCACGCCCGCCGACACCGCCTGCTGAGCTTGTACGAATCCCAGCAGACCTAGCGAAACAACACTTGCAGCAACGACGAGAGAAGTTTTTGTCGATTTCATGGCAAGAAACATACGCAATGCCGCCCTGCGGTGCAACCGTGCAGTTCGTCGTGGGCAACGCAATGAGACCTCGGCTAGTAGCCTGGAAATCCGACGTCTTAAGGTGAAAAAGTGGATTTGCTCAGCTAACCGGAGAACCGTTGGGCATCCTCCGCGGATAGAGGACATGGGCCTTTGGAACCTTTTGACGAACTGAGTCGCTCAGGTCTATGACAAAACCTTCTGGCGTGGAGCCGAGCCTTACGCGGTAATACTCGACAACACCCTTGTAAAGTTGTCCCGCGAAGAAGCCCAATTCCTGCAGCCGGTCATCCGTCAAGTGGTAGCGCAACTGAGGGTCGCCTTCGGTGTTTTCCTCGAGGAAAAGCCCCCCGGTCTCCTCTGCGAGATCAAAAATCGTCTCGCGGTTGGGGTCGAAGGTAGTTATCGGGAAAGGCCCGCTGGCAATGGGGCCCAGATGAGAGCTAAAAGTGCCTATGTATACTGCTCCAAGTTGAAAACCAAAAAGCCGGATGCCGGAAGTGGTAAGAATCTTTGTGACCTTGCCGTACCTCGTTTCACCCTGCGGCTCAAGGCCCATGGTCAACAAAATGACGGAATCACCGGCTTGAGAAGGTTGCAGCCAGCTGCTCGCTTCAAGCACGGCCTCGAGGACAGACTTGCCATGATCCTTTCCCTTGAGAGGCGAAGACAGATCTTTGATTGACGACAGGAGCGTATCGCGTGAGACGCCAAACGGTAGTTCCTTTCGCGGCCCAAGTGCGGTGAGAAAGGCGAGTGAGTCTTCGCCGCGTGCATTGTTCACGATGTCGCCAAGCACACCGGCTTCTACCTTCCGCGCCGCTGAGTTTACGTTCTCTCCATTTTCGACGACCAGCACAATGCGCCTAGGAGACGTATCCGCATCCGCGGAATGAATGACGAGCGCACCGCCCCCTTGATGAGCAATGAACCCATCTTTAGGCACGTGGCGCACCAGCGCCAGCTCGGGCGTAACAATATTCACGGGAATATCTGCTTCACAGGGACAATCTTGCCCGATGGCACTGCCTGAACAAGAGAGAAGCACACAGAGGAGGCACAATTGATGCCGCATTGATACCCACACTTGGGAAACTATAGGAAGCTGTTTCGAAGAGAGTATAACTCGTGGAACGGCTAAATCGTAAGAAACACAAGGAGCTACTCATAGCGCAGGGCTTCGACGGGATCGAGGCGGGCGGCCTTGATGGCGGGATAGATGCCAAAAAATAGTCCCACGCTCATGGACACCGCCACTGCGGTCACGACGGCCCATAGCGGAATGAACGAAGGCAGAGAGGGAACGGCCAGATTGATGAGCAGGCTGATCCCTACGCCCGCCAGCACGCCGATGACGCCACCCGACCCGGTCAGCACAATCGCTTCCGTCAGGAACTGCCAGATGACATCGCTCCGCCGCGCTCCAATCGCTTTGCGAACGCCGATTTCCCGCGTGCGCTGCGTTACGGACATCAGCATGATGTTCATCACGCCGACGCCGCCCACCAAGAGTCCGATCGAGCTGATAACAGAAATCAGCAGCGCCACCGACGAAGTGATTTGCTTGAACTGGTCCGCGATTTGTTGCGCCGTGGAGATTCCGAAATTGTCCGGCTTGCTGTACGGCACGTTTCGCCGGCGCCGCAGCACCGCGCGAATCTGGTCCTCCGCTTCCGGCATGTGGCCCGGATACGCTACCGCTCCAATCATGTTCTCGTCATCCATCGGCAAATGCTTTTTGTAAGTGCGGTATGGAACCATCACCGTCCTGTCAGCAGATTGGTCCTTTACTAACTGGCCCTTGCGCGGCTCCAGCACGCCGATCACTTCGTACGAGACCCCGTCGATCAGGACGGGTTTTCCGAGCGGATCCATGTCCGGATAGAGCGTCTTGGCGATGTCCGAACCGATCACCGCGACCTCCGCGCGGTGCTGGTTTTCCGCTTCGCTGAAGAATCTTCCGCGCGCCGGGCGCGAATTGAACACTTCTTCGGTCGCGGGCAGTGTTCCGTTGTAATCAACGCCCGAAACTTCCTTGCTCAGGTAGCGTGCCGTGACCGGACCGCGCTGCGGCCCTTCGTCTTCCCAGCGCGGATAGACGCTTGCCGTCACCGAGCGCACCGCCGGGCACAACTCCAGGATGGCTTCGGCATCCTCCAGCGCCAGCGGCTTGCGCGCCCGCTCTTCGGGACTGAGCCTGCCTGCATGAATCCCCGGATCGAAGCGGAAAATAAAAAACGTTTCCGCTCCGTAGTCCGAAAGGTACGAATTCACATCCGCGTACACACCCATCAAAATGGACACGACGGAAAGCAGCGCGGTGATTCCAATCACCACTCCCAACACCGTCAGGAAAGAACGCATCTTGTTCTCCCGCAGCGTGGTCAGCGCCATCCGCGCGTTCTCTCCCAGATGAATGTGCACGCCGAACTTCATGTCCGCTAAACCTCTTGCCGCAGCGCTTCAATGGGCTGTAAGCCTGCGGCCTTCCTCGCCGGATACACGCCAAAGAAAATTCCGACAGCCGCAGAAATGAACTCCGCGATCACCACCGCAATAAACGGCACATTCATCGGCATGACGGCCTTCGCTAGTTCCGCAATCAGGTAAGCTAATGCTACGCCGATCGCCCCTCCAATCGCCGCCATCACCGCGGACTCAATCAAAAACTGCAGGAGGATGTCTCCGCGCCTTGCCCCCAGCGCTTTGCGAATGCCAACTTCCCGAGTGCGCTCGGTCACTGTCGCGAGCATCACGTTCATGATCACCACGCCGCCAATCACCAGGAAAACCGAAACGATACCCACCATCGCTGTGGCAATCACTCCCGTCAGGTTCTTCCACAGCTGCATCAGTGTCGCCTGGTCGAAAATGCCAAAGTTGTCCGGCTCGTTCGGCGGCAAATGGCGCCGCGCCCGCATCATGGCGCGGGCTTCGTCTTGCGTTCGGTCCATCCACTCGGGCCCGCGCGCCTGGATGTTGAGCCAGATGGTTTCTTGCGTGCCGTACATCTTGAAATAAGTCTGGATGGGAATGTACGCAAAATTGTCCTGCGATTGCCCGAACGCGGTGCCGATGATTTTCGCAATTCCGATGACCTGAAACGGCCGGCCATCGATCAGAATTTCACGGCCAATAGGATCCACGTTCGGAAAAAGTTTGGTGGCCAGGTCGTTGCCGATCATGGTGACCAGCGCGCGGCTCTGGTCGTCGCCCTCGGAAACATAGCGCCCTTCGCGCGGCGTCACCGGATCAATGTCTCCCATGTTGGCGGTCACGCCGCGGACATTCACATCGTTAATGCTCTCCGAGTTGCGGCGCACTTTTCCATTGGCACGCAGCTCCACGCCCACTCGCAGAGGGAGCTTCAGGTTGTCTCGCAGCGACTCATAGTCATCCCAGGTCACCTTTTTGTTGCGGCGGTTGGCCTTTACATATTCTTCCACGTCAGTGATGAGCGGGAAGCGCGTCAGCAGAAACACGTTGGAGCCGAGATTCGCGACGCGGTCGGCGATGTACTTGTTCACGCCGGAAATCAGGGAAATCACCACGATCAAGGTGGAGACGGAAAGGATGATGCCCAGAAGCATCAGGAAAGAGCGCATCTTGTGCTGGCGCATGGTATCGAGCGCCATGCCCACCGGCTCGCGAAACAGCACTCCGCGCTTCAACACACCCCGATTCATCCAGGCACACGCTCCCTGCTTATTCTACGCAAAACGTGCCTGGATTGTTTCGGCCCATCACCCATCGCCGGGCGTTTAACTACGGTGCGTTGGGTTCGGAGGTTCGTTCAGGTTCCCGGCAACGTGGATTCCAAATTGGATGTCACTTTTCAAACGTAAATCCCTTCTAATGATTTTCTGCCGACGATGTCTAGTCCATGAAGAAGGGGAGCCATGTTCGAGGTGATCCTGAAGCGCTTCGAAAAACCGGACGAGGTACGTACCTTTGAAAAAGGAAAATTTGAGCTCGTTCATCTTGGCGGAATGACCATCGGACGCGCCACTTACGAACCGGGCTGGAAATGGTCCGTGCATGTGGGGCGGGCCACTGGAGCGAAAAGCTGTGCCGTGGAGCACGTCGGAATGGTCCTCTCGGGACGCGCGACGGCGGCAATGGATGACGGGCGAATAATCGAAATGAATGCCGGCGACGTGTTCTATATCGCTCCGGGACACGATAGTTGGGTAGTGGGAAATGAGCCTTACGTCTCGCTGCACTTCCTGGGGGCGGAGGCTTACGCACATGCAAAGAAGTGAATGCGCAAAGGGCGCTGAACACCAGCGAGTCGCCTTAATGTCCGCGCCGCTTGGCGCTGGTTCCAAGTAAAATCATTGAATGAAGCTTGGCCTGATTGCGGAGCCGTGGTGGGTGAACCTGCTCGTTCTGGTACCGCCGTTCGCGTACTTCCGATGGAAACGCAGCGGAGTCGTGCTCGCTCCTCAGCAACTGCTGGCCAGCGGAATATTTGCGGCGGCGTTTGGATTCGTTGAAGCGACGGTCGTCGTCTACCTTCGTGCTGCAACCGGACTGCTCCCCGGTTATGAGGGAACACTCTCGGACGTCATTCGCAGGTCCGGCGAGTTTTACCGGCAATCTCAGGCCCTAACGCAATTCCCGCAAAGCCTGCTCACCCTCGAAGTGTTCCGCGAAGCCGCCACGATTCTCATGTTGCTCAGCGTCGCCCTTCTCACTGCCGCGAAGGCGAGTTCGCGCGCTGCGGTGTTTCTGTGGACCTTTGCCGTCTGGGACATCAGTTATTACGCGGTGCTTTGGGCCACGGTGCGCTGGCCTCTCTCGCTGCGCGATCCCGACGTTTTGTTTCTGATTCCGAGGCCGTGGATTTCGCCGGTATGGTTTCCGCTTTTGGTCAGCGCGCTTGCGATTCTAACGGTTCTCCTGGCGCGCGCGAATCCGAAGAGAGAATAAAGCTGCGAAATGGGACGTGCGAGAAAGAGGTAAGAGGAGCGCCCGCGAAAGTCTTGCGCGTCATGTGTCCATGCGTCGCCCGAGGCATCAAAGAGAATCTATGTCCCGCAAGACGCATCCTTGGGGCACACCGCCCTGGACGGTAGATTTTCGTCCCGCCGCAAGCCCGCTTCCCGAACAAGTGGATTTCGCCATTGTCGGAGGCGGCTTCACGGGCCTGGCTGCAGCGGCCTGGCTGCGCAGGCTGGCTCCAAAAAAATGCGTGCTCGTGTTCGAAACGTCCTCGCTTGGCGAAGGCGCAAGTGGCCGCACCGGCGGCCTCGCGCTGGCCGAAACAGCTGCAGGATCGCTGGCAGGACTCGGCGACGTCCTTGCGGGCTACAAAAAGACCCTTCGCTTACTCCGTATCAGTGCCGGCCTGGAGCTCCCCGGCGTTTGGGAATTGGGGCGCATGAACCCCGCAAAGGGCTCGCCGATCTCATGGAAAGATTCCGGCAACCTGCAAGTCGTGCGAACCGTACCCGGCGGCGCCGTCGATCCGGGCAAGGTGGTTGCCGGATTGGCCCGCGCAGCGGAACAGGCTGGAGCGCAAATCGTGGAACACGCCGAAGTACATGCCATTGAGTACTCCAAGCCGCCGTGCTTGCACGTTCGTCAGAAAGTTCGCGCGCGCATCCAGCAAAAAGAAATCCGTGCTGGCCAAGTCCTTCTCGCCACCAACGCTTTGTCGCTCGAACTTTCCGAACTGCAGGGCACGACCCAACCTAAACTTACCCTGGCGCTTGCTACTGCCCCGCTCACCGCGGCGCAGCTTAAGGCCATTGGCCTCTTTTCGCGCCACCCTTTCTATACCATCGATCTTCCGTATTTGTGGGGTCGCCTGCTCGAATCGAAAGGCGTGGTCTTCGGCGCCGGGCTAGTTCCCATGCCGTCTTCCATCGCCTCACTCTTCACCAAACCCAAGCACTCACAGCAATTCGCCGCGCCGGATTTGTATCGCTTCGACGTGCGCAAAGGGGAAGCCGCGGAGAGTTTTCGCTGGCTCGAGGGCCGAGTCCACCAACTGCATCCGGCTCTGAAGTCTGTGCGTATCACGCACCGCTGGGCTGGTCCGATTCTCTTCACTGACGGCATGCGCCCCATTTTCCGCCGCCATCCGCGGAGCGAAAGTGTGATGCTCCTTGCCGGATACAACGGCCACGGCGTCGCGCTATCCGTTTACCTTGGCCAATGGGCCGCCGAAGCACTTCTCGGCTGCCGCGCGCTTCCTCCTTGGTCCTAAACGCAAATGCTGCGTGCCGGAATCTGGTAAGGTCGTGCTCAACTGCATCCTTCGGAGGCCGCGATGCGCCCAAAAACGGATGGCATTCTTGAGTCTGCCTTATACGTGAGCGATATCGCCCGCTCCGTTCGCTTCTATCAAGAGACGTTCGGTTTTTCGGTCATCATTGATTTCGGTCCGCCATGCGTGCCGGTCCGCATCAGGTATTGCTGCTCTTCAAAAAAGGAGGCTCACGCGAAAATAACTTCTCCCCATGACGGCGACGGTAAACTCCGTCTTGCCTTCGCGATCTCCGCCGCAGAATTGGCGAATTGGGAGTCTTGGTTGGCGCGAAAAGGGATTCACGTGGAAGAGAAACGCGCATGGGAACTCGGTGGAACCAGCCTCTACTTCCGCGATCCCGATCACCACTTGCTCGAACTCGCCACCTCCGGCGTCTGGACCGTCTATTGAGTCTGCCGTGCGCCAACTCGTCTTTCCGGAGACCCGAGGACACACGACCAAGAGCCTCTCGCTAGATTTCTCATTTCTTTACCTCGTATTTTGCTTGTGCAGTGCTACAATGCGCCGCGCTTAGTTGAGGGAGGAAACATGCCCAACAAGACGATGAGAGTTATCGTGTCGCTTGCGCTGGCGGCAATCGCTGCTCTTATGATCCGGATGGCCTCCGCCCAGCAGCAGGATTTCTCCAAGGTGGAGATCAAGGTCACCAAAGTTTCCGGCAACATTTACATGCTGGAGGGCGCGGGCGGAAACATTGCCGCGTCGGTGGGCGAGGACGGCATTGTATTAATTGACGACCAGTTCGCCCCGCTAGCGGAAAAGATTCAGGCCGCACTGAAGAATATCGGTGTCACCGACAAGCCGGTACGCTTCGTGATCAACACGCACTATCACGGCGACCACACCGGCGGAAACGAGGCGCTCAACAACGCCGGTTCCACGCTGATCGCCCACGACAACGTGCGCAAGCGCCTTGAAAGTGGGGGCCCAGCCGGCAATGGCGGCTCGATCAAAATGGACAACAAGCCGGCTGCAAAAGCAGCGCTGCCAATCATCACCTTCCAGCACGACGTGACCATCCACTTGAACGGCGAAGACATTCACGCCATGCATTTTCCCTCCGGACACACCGACGGTGATTCCATCATTTTCTTCCCAAAGAACAACGTCGTGCACATGGGCGACGATTTCGTGCGCTACGGCTTTCCGTTTGTTGACGTGACCGCCGGCGGCAGCGTCCAAGGCATCATTGACGCCATGGAAAAGACTACAGCGCAACTCCCGGCTGACGCGAAAGTGATTCCCGGCCACGGCGCGCTTTCGAACCTTGACGACGTACGCGCGTACACGAAAATGCTGAAAGAAACTTCCGCGGTAGTGCAGAAGGCGCTAGACGACCACAAAACTCTGGACCAGATGAAGCAGGCGAAAATTCTCGCCTCATGGGAGAAATTCTCCGGCCAATTCGTGAACACCGACGCGTACATCGAGACGCTCTACAACTCGCTGACCGGCCACAAAGGCGAATTCCTGAAGCACAACTGACTCATAATTCTAAGGCGTCTGAATTTCAGCGAAGAAAATGTACAGGCCGGGCTTCCGCCCGGGATTGTGGATTCCATTCCCTATTTTCTAACTTCCAATTAGGGTTTGGCGTTCGGTGAGAAAAACCCGATAGGCAGGTCGCGCGAAGTGCGTAGGCCCGCGGGGGCGTCGAGAATCACCGGAATCGAATTTACGACCACCGAAGCGGTGGCGACATCGCCGTGCGAGCCGCCGGGAATGGTCAAGCTGATGTTCGGATGTCCGGTAAGCGTGATCGTGTCCGCGGGATCGTTTGCGCCAACATACATTTGCAATTCGAGATAAACAAGCTCCTGGCCGTCTTTCGAGAGGCCGCGCCCGATTTGATGGACTCCTGCGGCTTGTCCCTTCTCGACGGCCAGATATTCCGTTTGTACATGCTCGGTGGCCACTTTCGGCTCAATCGTTTCCGTAATCGTTTCTACAGGAAGACTCAAGCTGTCAGCGACCATGGCCACGGATTCCGGCAAGCCCACGTGCTTGATCACGCCGGCCTTCACTTGCGCGCGGAATTCGTCCACCGTCATGCCCGCGCCGATCTTCTTCTGCAGCGGCAGGCGCCGCTTGGAGGCGTCCACAATACGCAGCGCCTTGGCGTGTTCGATGCGCTGAGAAACGGCAGCGAGCGTCACCACCAGCTTGTCCATCACAAAACCGGGATTCACTCCCGTCCCGACCAGCGCCACGCCCCATTCCTTAGCCGCGGCATCCAGCTTGGCGGCAAGCTCCGGATGCGTGCGAAACGGATAGGACAGCTCCTCGCACGTCGAAACAATGCACGACTGCGCTTCCAGGCAGGCCGTCAACTGGTCCATCACTTTCGCGAGCGAGGAAGAAGTGGAGTGAATGACCACGTCGGCGTTCTGGTCGAGCGCTTCCTTCGCATCGGCGAAAACCTTGACTCCCCAGGGAGCATCCCCGGCGCCAACCACCTCTCCGAGGTCGCGGCCGGCCTTGGCGGGATCCATATCAATCGCGCCGATAATGTCAATCGCCTGCTTTTCCCGCATCAATTTCGCAATGGATGCGCCGATGGGACCGACACCATATTGGATGGCGCGAATCTTCTTTTTCACAAATGTCTCCGTCGTGTGCGGCGCGACCGTCTACCGCCTTTTTTGGCTTCTAAAGAAACCCCTAGAGTAGTGGATTTCGCGCGCGCATTCAACGGAGAAGGGGAAGACGCGAGGAGCCTAGCTGGTCAATTTCCGGCGAGCCGACGAATTGGGCACCATCTGCGGACATGCCAATTCGCCGGCGATCGAACGGCCGATGCGGCACCCTAGCCCTCCTCGCGATGGCGAGAGGGCTTATGCCGGGTTTCGGCTTTCTTGCATTGCCGGTTGAGGTTGATGTTGCAGAAGAACTCGGAAAGCGAGTCCGTGCGTAATCACCAGCAGTGGCACTACCAGTGTCGGTAGGAAGAATGCGGCTCCCAACTGCCCCGCCAACAGTCCAGCGTGATTGGCCTGGTAGAAAGCATTGAGGATATCGGCGAATCCCCAGAGGTTGAAAATCCATGCGGCGGCAACACCGGCACGACCGGGCGGCAATAGCAGCGAAAACAACGCAAGTATCGCTGCAATGATGTCCCCATAGGCCGCCGAATGCGAGAACGCAATCGGGAGGTCAGGCGACACGACCCCTGGCACCAGAAATGCCAACCCGATGAAGCGGAAGGTGTGCAGGATGAGCAAAGGCCGTAACGCCTCGGTCCGTTCCCGGAGGCGGAGCTCCGGCCAGATATATCGAGCAGTGACGATCCCCCAGGCCACGAAGCTGAATGCGATGCTCACGAAAAACCAGATCATTTGTTGCGGCATGATGAATTTCTCCTTTGCTTGATCTTTTCGTTCTTTCTAGACGGGACGAGCCTTACTGCAGCGCTCCTGGGTTCAGGGCCCGCAGCGGCATCAAGGGTCCGACGGGAATATACTGGTGATCCATCAAATGTTCCTTTGCGAGGGGCAGCGTTTCCATAATGGCTCGTGCCTCGTCCTCGGTCTTCGCGTCAACCAGGAAGACGACGCCTTTGCCATCGCCACGCGAATACCACTGCCGGATTTTCCCATCGAGGTAGAGCTTCACGGTTGCACGAATCTCATCCGGTATGACGGTCATGATTTGTTGAGGCGTTACGCCCTGCTTGGGAGTTTCAATGACCAGCACTTCGGTGGTTTTAGGTATCGCCACACTGGGCACGCCTGAGCTGCCCCCGGGCGAAGATTGCGCTATGGACGCTGCGGGAATCACTGCCATAAGAAACATTGCGGTAAGAAAAGGGATCACGAAGTTCATCAGGTTATCCTCCTCGGTTCAGTTTGATGCATTTCATCCTCATAAGAGTACGTACGTACTCTAATGGGACAAAAAATTTTACCCTTCGACGAAGCTCTTGATAAAGAAGCTCCTGGCCTCCCGCAACCTCTGCTCACGCCTTTGCGGGTCCGAAATAACGCGGGCCATCATCAACACGCCGGCCATGCTGGGGAGCAACAACTTTAACTTCCCGAGTTTTTCTTCTCGCGACTCGCCTGGAACAAATGGCAGGAGCCGCTCACGATATGCATCCTGCAATTCTTCGATCCGCCTCCGCACCGCTACCGGCTTCCGCGCGAGTTCCGGCCCGAGGGCGGAGAGCGCGCAACCGGTTGCCAGCGAATTCGCGTGCGCCATACTTAAATAACGTTCGATGACGGCCCGCAAAGCCTGACCCTCGGGCGCGGACTTTGCCGTCTCCAACATGCCTTTGCCCGTCTCATCGAATGCCCGAGCCACCGCTTCGACGAACAGGTCGTCTTTGCTCTTAAAATGCCGGTAGAAGCCCCCTTTTGTCAGGCCTACCTTCTTCATCACCGTGCCGATGCCGCTGCTGTCGCCGCCGCGCTCGCGGAAGGAACGAGCGGCCACCGAAAGAATGTTCTCGTGGTTCTGCGCTTTGTGTTCCTGAGAATATCGCATGGTCTTAGAGTACGATAGTACTCTAAAGCCTGTCAAGTCCAATGTTGATCCTGCTGATGCCCACTGCGGCACTTCAAAATCACTGTTTCAAGTACGGGGATGCTGCGACAAACAACATCCGCAGCCGAAACCTCCCGTCGTATGACCAGCCATTCGGAAACTGAACTCCCGCCAAGGGAGAAGCTGTTTGCCGGAGGTTGGCTTGCGCCTCATAATGGATCGTACGCATCGAACGATCCTGCGGAGGAAGCCGTTATGCCCGCGAAGAAACTGAGTGAATCGGAAATCACCGCGCTACTGCCGAAGGTTAAGGGCTGGAGCGTAGTGAACGGCAAGCTGCACCGCGAATTCACCTGCAAGGACTTTGTGACCGCTTTCGGCAATATGGCGCGCGTGGCGCTAGTGGCCGAAAAAATGGACCACCACCCGGAATGGTTCAACGTGTGGAACAAAGTGGTCATCGATCTGGTCACGCACAGCGTCAAAGGCATCAGCGACTACGACTTTGCCCTGGCCGAGAAGGTCAACGACATCTTTGGCGACTGAGGCCCGGGCGGCCAACGAGCCGAAACCAGTGTCCAGGCGACCGTTAGAACGAGGCAGCCCAAAACCGTATTTCTTTCGCCGGGGCTTTTTCGGTGCTACTTCCATCGTTCAGAAAGTCCAAAGTGTGTTTTGAGCGGCGCTCATCGCACGGTTTTTTAGAATCACGAATCCGATGCAGAATTGGGCGATTTTTCACGTTGACACCTGCGATTGGCGATGCTACAAACCGCTCACAGAGAAGCTCTTTGGTGGTGAGTCTCCTATCGAATTGCTAAGAGCAACCCGCGAGTGAGGCCGCAGGACCTGCCTGGCAGGGCAGGCCTGCTGAGCCGCCCGAGGGCTTCGACATGCAACACCCCACCCACCCCGGGAGGTGAAACTGCGGTTGTTTCACCTCCTTTTTGTTTCCGTTCCCCGATAACGGTCCAGCCGGCTTCCAACTTCTTGCCGTCAAGGGACTCTCATGTCGCGGTCGTGGAACGCCACACTCACAGCTCCACCGCGTAAATCACCCCTTATCAAGCGAGCTTTAGCCCCTGAAGCAACGTTTTCCGAGTTTTGAAACAGACCCCAACATGTTCGGCTTCCTCTCTTCCCACGTTTGGCTCCGCCCCTCTCTCAGTTAAGATGAGCTTGCAATGCGAATGCGCCCAACGAGGTGAAAGTCCCGGTGGCTCCTCCGCTTCTGCTTCTGAAAAACGTGACGGTGATGCGCGGCGACCACGCGGCGCTCCGGGACTTGAACCTGGGGATCGCCGCGGGCGAGCACATCTGCATCCTGGGGCCGAACGGCTGCGGCAAATCCACGCTCATTAAAACCATCACGAGGGAGTGCTATCCGCTGGCGCAGCAGGGCTGCTCGATTGCCATTCTTGGCCACGAGCGCTGGAACATTTTCGAGTTGCGCTCGCGGCTGGGAATCGTTTCGCCGGATTTGCTGGCTTCTTGCACCACCGACGCGACGGGACGCGACGTGGTGCTATCGGGATTCTTCAGCAGCACGCGCATTTTCCCGCACCACCATCCCGATCCCCAGCATCGGGCGCGCGCGCAAGCCGCGCTCGAGCGGCTCGGCATCGCCCATCTGGCGGATCGGCCCGTGGCGCAAATGTCTTCCGGCGAGGCCAAGCGCACGCTGATCGCGCGCGCCCTGGTGCACGAACCGCAAACGCTGCTCTTCGACGAGCCAAGCAACGACCTGGACATCGGCGCGCAATTGCGGTTGCGCGAAACAATGCGGGAACTGGCCCAAGCGGGCCTCGGCATCCTGCTGGTAACGCACCATGTGCCGGAAATCATCCCCGAGATCGAGCGCGTGGTCCTGTTGCGCGAAGGCCAAATCCTCGCCGACGGCCCCAAAGCCACCATCCTTACCGAAAAGCATTTGTCGAAGCTGTTCGAAGCCAACGTCCGCCTGGGTCAGCACGACGGCTATTTCCACATGTATTGAGAGAGGAGACGGCGAGCCGGAGTTGGTCAGAGACCTGACATCAAAGATCGGAGAGTTACCGAGAAGAAGCGGGCTGCTCTCCTAAGGGCCGACCTTCAGGTCGGTTGGCGTGGGGCACGATAAATCGTGCCCCCGCGAACAAAGGGTCACTATTCAGCGGATCTGGCTACTTGGCAGGTTTTGCGCCGGCTTTTGCAGCGAGTTTTGCTGCGGCGGACTTGTGCTTCATTTCGACGAGAATGCCCTCGATCGGTTTATCGGACATATTCTCGGGCAGATGGACTCCGGCAGGTTCCCACTGCGCGTCGCCGGCCTTGCCGGTCTGCTCGACGGATTTGCCATCGGGCAGGTTCATTTTGACGTTTGCGTCTGTGAGGAAAATGGCCACCAAGTCGGGGTGCGCGTGCATGACCGACTTTTCGTGAGGCCCATAATGAAAACGCAAAATACGGACGTCGGCGTTCTCCGACACGAGTTTGTAGTGCAGTGGATCCACCTTCACCGGGTCTTGTCCCTTGGCTACCGCCCCTGTAAAACACACCAGCGCCGCTGCAAGCAGCAATCGATGCATTCTCTCTCTCCTTTTTTACTTTTTTGTTGTTTCGTACCGATGGGCCGACCTGATGGGCGAGAACACTATCGCGGCTGCAACCAAGTGTCAACCAATTGGGCCAATTCAGCCTAAGTGAACTCCGTGATGGAGTAACAGGCGTGCGCTATTTGGTTTCGGGGTCGATGGTCTGATCGAAGTAAATCCAGAGCACGCGCGAAAGAAAGGTCAGCATCGGGGCGAACGGCAGGAAAATCACCAGGGCCGAGAGGACCACCTTGGTGAAACCCCGGCCGGTCTGAAGCCAGAGAATCGCTCCAAGAGCGGCGACGAGCGCCAGGCCCAAAGCGTAACTGATGTACATGGCGCCGAGAAAATATCCCGGCTCGCGGTTGAAAAGAAGATTGCAGACCGGGCAGCAGTCATTCATTTTGGGGAAGCCCCAGTAAGCGCCCCAGTCGGCGCCCCAGTGAACGTTAGGCCGGAAAATCTTGCCCGTCCGGCATCGCGGACAAAGCTGCCGGAGGATGCTGCTGAGAGTGGATGGCCGGGAGCGGCGCATGGACAACATCATAGTGCCATTGACAAGCCGCGCCATCCCGAATACCTTGCCGAGCCATGCAACGGCAAACGCGAAGAGGCTCACGGTTGGCGGCTAACAGAGAAAGAGAAAACAGGGCTGCATGATTCAAAGTCGCATGAAGAACAAACTCCTTCTGGCGGCGGTCGTTGCGGCGACGATTGCGATTGCGGCATCGCTGCTCATCGGCGCTGGCACCTCCCCGAACCACGCTAGGGACGCGGGCACCCATGTTTTTCGAGCTCTGCCGCTCGCAGCGACGGTGCTGCGGTGGTTGGCGATTGCATTGATCGCAGCCTATGCCACCTCGCGGCGGTCGCTGACGGCGTGGATTCTGGTTGGCCTGCTGGCCGGTGCGGAATTGGGCCACGACGCACCTGCGGTGGCGGCCAAGTTGCAGCTTCTCGGCACGATTTTTCTCCGCCTGATCCGCGTAATTATCGCGCCGCTGCTGTTCGCCGTTCTTGTCGTTGGAATTGCCGGCCATCCGGACCTGAAAAAAGTCGGGCGGCTGGGCATCAAGTCACTCGTTTACTTCGAGCTGGTCTCGACGATTGCCATGCTTTTCGGGCTGGCGGCCATCAATTTGAGCCGCGCCGGCGAAAGCGTGCACCTGCCGCCTTCGTCCACGGCTACGGCGCAGACGCTGAACGTCTCGCCGCATTCAGCCGTGCAAATCATCACCGACATTTTTCCGGAGAACATTGCCAAGTCGGTCGCCGAAAACCAGGTCCTGCAAATCGTGGTGTTCAGCATTCTCTTCGCCTTCGCGCTGGGCCTGGTTTCCGAGGCCAAGCGCCGCCCGATGCTGGCCTTCGCGGAGAGCCTTTCCGAGACGATGTTCAAGTTCACAAACATCGTGATGTATGCCGCTCCCGTCGGCGTGTTTGGCGCGGTCGCCTACACCGTCGGGCAAATGGGTTTGACCGTGCTTCTGCCCCTGCTCAAGCTCCTGGCCACCATGTATGTCGCGCTCGTGTTGTTCATTCTTTGCGTTCTGGTGCCCATCCTGGTTTTCGCTCGTGTTCCGTTGAAGAAGTTTGTTCAAGTCGCCGCCGAGCCGGTCACTCTGGGCTTCGCCACGGCCAGTTCCGAAGCGACTTTGCCCATAGCGATGGAGAAACTCGAAGCCTTTGGCGTTCCACGGCAAATCGTTGCGTTCGTCCTACCCACCGGCTACAGCTTCAATATGGACGGCGCCAGCCTCTATCAATCGCTCGGCCTAATTTTCGTCGCGCAAGCCGCCGGGATTCATCTTTCCTTCGGCCAGCAAGCCATCATGGTCCTGACCCTGCTCCTGAGCAGTAAAGGGACAGCCGGGGTGGCGCGCGCGTCGTTCTTGATCGTGTTTGCCGCGGCCACCTCGTTTCATCTGCCGATGGAGCCGCTTTTTCTTCTGTTTGCGATTGATCAACTCATGGATATGGGCCGCACGGCGGTGACGGTGCTCGGCAATTGCGTAGCCTGTGTGGTCATCGCGCGATGGGAAGGCGAACTGCCGTCGCCCGGACATGCGGCGGAAGAAGTCCAGGCCTGACGCGCGCAGCGGTTTGGCGGCATGAGCGATCATGACCGCGCGGATGTTTTTCCTTCAGCGTGCCTTTGAAGCCGCGGTGCTCGCAGGCGAAGAGGGGGCACGAAGATAAGTATCGAAGAACTGATCCACGCGGTGCCACGCATCGCGGAGCACGTGCTCGCGGCTGAAATAATGAAATTCGCCAGGGTAAATCATGAACGAAACCAGATCACCCTTGTGTTTTTTCAGCGCTTCGTCCATCAGCCAAACGGACTCGAGGAAAGGCACATTGACGTCGGCGGTGCCATGTAGCACAAGCAATGGGCGCTCAAGTTGGTCGACGTGGGAGATCGGTGACGCATTCTTGTAAACGTCGGGATGCTCCTCGGGAGTTCCGATGCGGCTCGCGGTCCAGCCGCCGTGGTAAGGGTCGGAGTAATACATGGCGTAATCCACCACGCCCGCGACGTCCACGCCAGCGCGGAAAAGTCTGGGCTGATCGGTCATCGCGATGAGCGTAAAGAATCCGCCGTAGCTCAGGCCCCACACGCCGATGCGATTCCCGTCCACATACGGGAGCGACTTCAGATAATTCGCGCCCATCCAGGCGTCCTTCGCGTCTTTGCCGCCGACGTCCATGTGCACGCCGGTGCGCCAATCTCGGCCATAGCCGATGCTTCCCCGATAATCGGGAGCCAGGACGACGTAGCCTTTCTGCAGAAAATATTGATGAATGCTGTAGTACACGGCGTAGTTTCGCTGCACGTGCCATCCGTCGTAGTTTTGATTCACGCCGTCGCCGTGAATCCAGAGAATCGCGGGATGCTTTTTTGAGCGGTCCAGATTTTTAGGGACGAAAAGCCACGCGGGAACTTGCTGGCCGTCGGATCCGGCGTAATGCACAAACTGCGGCTCGACAAAACCGGCGCGATCCATGTCCGCGGGCATGGAGTCGGTCAGGCGCACTGGCTGTGCGCCCTCTTTGCTCACGATGGTGTAGAGGTCGGCACTGTTGTGCGCGTCTGTGTGCTGATAAACGAGGCGGCCGTCGCCTTCGGACCAATGCGGCTCGATGTTCGTTCCCGGTCCCGGCGTGACGTATGCAATCTTGGCCTGCGCGGGATCGTCGCCGATTGTCGCGATGCCGATTTGGCGGTCGCCTGGATGGTCTTCGTTGTTGGCGTCGAACGCGATGCGCGTGCTGTCGTGCGACCAGGCCGGACGCCAGGCTTCAAACTTGCCCTTGGTGATTTGCACCGCCTCGCCGCCGGTTGAGGGCATCACGTAGACATGGTCCCAGCCGTCCTGGTCGCTGAGGAACGCGATCCACTTGCCGTTCGGTGAAGGCCAGGGCTGCGCGCCCGCTTCGCCCCAGTCGGGAATGCTCCAGAATTTTTCTTCGTCCACTTCATGAATGGTTTTCACGGAGCCGGTGGCGGCGTCGGCGGTGTGGATGAAATATTTCTTGAAATCTTTCGACTCGCCGTCGAAAACCAGGCGATTATTGTCGATCCAAGCCAAGCCGCCGTACTCGCCGGGCGTGCCGATGGCGACGGGTTTGCCGCCGTTTAAACCGAGCGCGTAGATTTGGCCGGGCACGTATTCCGAAACGCGATAAATCAGTTTGGCGCCGGAATAAGACGGAGATTCATCGTGATGGATAATCTTCGAGCCGGCGGTGTAGGCGATGGATTTTCCATCGGGTGACCAGAGAACGCCGCGAATGCTCACGTCGTCGTGCGCGATGGTGGATTCGGTGCCGTCGGAGAGCCAGCGAATGATGAGGTCGCTTCCTTTTCCCGCGCCTGAATCTTCGGCGCGATTGCTTCGAACGAACGCGACGCGTTTGCCGTCGGGGGAAGGCGCAAATCCGTTGCCGGGACCGGGCTTGCCCCAGGCCAGCTTCGCTTCGCCGCCCGACGCCGGAACTCTCCACAAATCGCCTTCGTGGACAAAGTAAACGCTTTCGCCGTCTTCGCTCCAGAAGGCCTCGGCGACGCCGCCCGCGGGAAACCGAGTGAGCGCGACGGGAGCGCCGCGGCCGTCCGCGTTCGCAACAAAGAGATTCCGGATGTCCGCGCGATCCCAGGTGAACACGACCCGCTGGTTGTCGGGAGACCACACCGGATCCGAAGGATGCTTGATTTCAATGAGCTGCTCAATCGTCAGCCCAGACTTGCGGCTCGCGGCAGTTTGTGCCGTTGTGGCAGGAGCGCATGGAAAACCTGCAATGATTGCGACAGAGACGACGAGTCGTTTTGCTCTGAGCATAGCGCTCCTCTTAGGTCCTGCAAGTCTTGGCAGCCGGACAAACGACCGGCAGGCGGGCTTGATCATAGCCCAACCTGCCGGGTAGAGAAGGGTTGGCCTTCGCAAAACCAGGCCGCTCTGGTTAGAAAGTGAAGCGCAGACCAAAACGCGTCACGAACGGATTGATAGCCAGCGCCGGCTTCAAGTAGAAACCGCCGCCCGGAGGAGTGTACTGCGTCACTTCCGCGATAGTGGTTTGCGAGTTTGTCAAATTAAAGAAGTCAATCGTGGGCGTGAAGCGCCAGCGCTCGTTAAAAGTGAAATCGCGCGAAAATCGCAAGTTTAGCTGGTTCACGCTCGGCAATCGCTGGGTTCCTGCTGGTTGAAGTATGACTGTTTCGGCGATCGGGACGCCCTGACCGTCTGGCACCGAAAAGGTCTCCGTTGGTTGAATCGGGAAACCCGTATAGTGCTGGAAGTTCACACTGGTGCCGAATTTCCAAGGGAGCTCATAGGTGCTATCCACTTTGAAAACATAAGTGGAATCCAGATTGAGGAAGTTGTTGTTCCGGTTGATGTCGTTGTTGGGGTCGGTGAAATTGTCGCCTGTAGCTTCATCCGAGAAGCCACGGCCAAAGACGCCCTTTTGGCGCTGAACGGTGAATCCCCCCAGAATCTGCCACTTATGGGAGAGGCGCTTGACGGCCGTGAACTCCACCGCGTTATACGAGTTGTTATCGAGTGGCGAAAAGTTCGTCACGAGGTTGTCGAACAGCCCATATTTTGATGCGTTCGCGGGCCGAAAACTGTAAAGGGTCATTGGTTGGTTCGTGAGAGGGTTCATGATCGGACTGCCGTTCAGCGTGGCGATGGGCACATAATCCGATTTCGAAACCGCGGCGTTTTCGCTTCCAAACAGGTTTCTCTTGGTGCGGTAGTAGTAAGTGGCAGCCACACGGAGGTCCCGCCACAACTGTTTTTCGTATCCAGCACTTATCTCCTCTGAATAGGGCCGGCTCATGCTGCGATTGATTTGCGCTCCGCCCGATGAGGCAACCGGTGTTGCGTTGGCCGGAAGCCATTCGTTGAGTTGCGGGATTTTGTCGCCGTTTGTGTCGTTCCACGGGAAAGTTAGCGTGATCAAGCCATTCGGATTCGCCGTCTCGGCAAGCCCCGTGCCTTGCATGATGTAGTAGATGCCATAACCAAAGCGAAAGACGGAGTTACCCTTGCCGGTGGGGTCGAATGCCACTCCGATGCGCGGCGAGACGGTGTTCCAGTCCACCAGATTTCCGGACGCCGGGAACGCAAAACTAGCCTTGAAGAGCTGAGGGAAAGTGATGTTTGCATTGGTCGTCTGCGTGGGATAGTAAGTCGTGAAACGGTCGTATCGCAGCCCCAGATTCAACGTAAGGCGTCGCCTCGGCGACCAGGCGTCTTGCAGATAAAAACTGGTATCGCGGAAATAGTTCTTTTGCGTGGTCGGCGTGTTGTAGGCCACGACTTGGAAAGGTTGAGAAAAGACGGGTTGCGGCGGGTTCGCGGTGGCGTTGCTGTTGAAAACAGCGTTGATCCCCCCGCTCACTTGATAGATGTAGGAGTTGTAGTTGTCGCCCCACTCGAAGCCAAACTGGAAATTGTGGTTCCCGGCCCAGTTGGGTTTGTAATACGAACCGCTGGCGGACCATTTTAGAACCCAAGCAGGGTTTTGAAACTCAAAGGGCGCCGCACCACTTTCTTGGGAGTATCCGATGTCTTGCAGGTTCAGGCCCGTAGAGTTGGATTGGTAACTGAGAGGGAAGATAATTTTGTTCCAGCCGATGCGGAAATCGAGGAGCAAATTGGTGGTAATCTGGCTGGTCCACAGCCCTTCCAGGATGTACGCTGGTTCAATCTGCTTCCAGCTCGCTTCTTGCGTAACGAACTGGTACGAGGTATCGCGCCGGAAAAAGCGATTTTGTTCGTTGTACATCCAAATGAGACTGAATTTGTTCTTCGGATTAATCTGCCAGTCGCTGCGCAGGTCCGTGTTGGTTTGATGGTTGATATCCACGACGGGAACGCCCGCCTGGTTGGTGACGGCTAGTATTCGCTGGTCCAGGTCGTAACGGCGGTAATCACCGTAGAGCCACCATTTGTCACGTATGATGGGGCCGCCCAGACGTGCGGTCATGTCGCGCGTCATGTTGAAGGGGGAGCCCGTAGGTACGGGAGAGCCCTGGAAAAGTGGCTGCTTCACTCCGGCCTGGGTGGCAGCCGTCAAGTAATAAAGCGCCGCCTGTCCATGGAGCTGATTGGAACCCGATTGCGTGACCTGATTCATGTAAATGCCGCCGATAGGAACCGAAGCCGGTGCGTTATCGGAAACTACTTGAAATTCGTCGAACGAGTCGTGATTGGTATAGAACTGTGTGTACCCCCCGTTTGAGCCGGGCCAGTTCAAATCCAAGCCGTTGTAACTGTAAATCTGCTCCGCCTGGGTGCTGCCATGAACCTGCATGGCCGACTGCTGGTAGCTGTTGTTGCCGGCTACGTCGAAAGTGCTGGAGGTCACCCCAGGCATCTGTGCGACCGTGGACCACGGATCCCTTCCGCTGGGGATGTCTTGCAGCAACGTCTGATCAAAAGTGGTAGAAGCCTGGACGTTTTGCAGGTCAATTACGTTTTCTCCTTCAACGCGAACGACGTCCGTCACTTCTCCAACTTGGAGTTTGGCGTCGACGGTCGCCGTAAAACCCGCCGTAAGAACTACGCCTGTCTCGGCGAAGCCCTTGAATCCTTTCGAGGTAACGCTGACTTCATAAGTCCCGGGAGGCAGCAGGTCAAACAAGTACGCGCCGTCTGCCCCAGTGGATGTGGTGCGTTCGGCCATCAGCGCCGTGCTTTTGGCGGACACTGTGGCGCTCGGGATCGCCGCTCCCGAAGCATCGGTTACGACCCCTGCGATTTTCCCGGTGGTCGCCACCTGGCCAAACGTCAAACTTGGTATGAGCCCCCCCGCTATGAGAGCGACGAGAACAAATACCGAGACCCTTAGCTTTCTCATTTCCCCTCCTCCACTGCTTCCAAACACAACTCTCCAGTTATTTGGTAGTGGGTCAGCTTGAGTTTTGACCCCTTGTGTCACGATCACGCGAGGCGAGGGCCCTATGGCAAACAGGGAAAACCTCGCCGGGCGGTAGCGGGTTTCCCAAGATGCTGTGGCAACGTAGGTTGCGACAAATAGGCGCCAAGTCAACGGGAAGGAACGAACTTAAAAGACTACATCCTCCGAGACCCCCCACGAACTCCGCTGCTTTGTCAGACGGCGGAGTGGGCCAAAAGTAAGTCAAAAGGTGGGGCTAAATCAATTTAATTCTGCTAGCGCTTGCAAAAATGGTGCTAACCCCTTGGTTTTCAATGGCATGAGAGGAAATTATTGGGTCCTGATTGAACCTACAAAGCCCCTAACCAGACGGTCTTCCGAAGCGCAGGCGCCAAGGCCCCGCCGGCCGGGAGGAGTAAGTATTCCGTTGCTGATGAATCCTTTCTCTTGCGCCAGCACGTGTTTCTAATTCTGTAAGTCGAAACATGACAGAAAGAATATACCTTTGAAATTTGTTTCTAGGATTGAGCGGGGATCGGCGTAGCGGCGCGTGCGGTGGCTGGGGAATTCAATTCGTCGATGGTTTTCTTCTGCAGGCTGATGAACAGAGCGGTCAGGAGCCACTGCGCCAAAAACGCGGCGCTCCAGATTGCTGGGCGAAGAATCCATTTCGAGTGGTCCAGCTCGAACGTACCGGAAGGAATGAAAAAGGCCGAGAATGCCGTGCGATCCGGCCTTGTGAAAAACCCGAGCGGCGCCATCAGGATCATGGCGCAAGTGTAGAAGATGATGAGAAACAGAGCACCCATCACTAGAGGATGCTTGGCGCGTCGGAGGCTCATCCATTGGAGGAACTGCATGTCGCGAGTGATCCACGCAACAAAAAAAAGCGCGCGGAACAGCGCAAGATCCAGGTCCCACTCCACATTCGGAAAGCTCGCCCAATAGGCAGAGTGGCCCCAATACACTCCGCCAACAACAAGGAGAACTGCGGCTACGGTTCCTGCCACCATCAGTGGAGCCGGCCACGCAAAGTCCAGCCAGCCCGGTCCTCCCTCTCGAGTTCGTAGAATTCTCCGCAACCGCTCCCGGTTTCGAATGGCTCCAAATCCAAGCAGAAAAAAAACCGCGGCATTTAGCGTAAGCAACATTGTTTGGCCGTCAATGGGCGTTGACTGGCGCCACTGGAAGAACGCCACAAACAGCAGATTGAGGAACATCGCGAATGCCAGCGCCTGTAGAGGAGAATAAATCTCGTAGTAATTCGGGTCTCGCTTGATGTTCCTCACCAGTGCCAGGAGAAACCATCCTGCGAACAGAAGATCAATCACCAGCAGCAACGGGACGTGATGCACTTTTTGCCCGAAGAATGTGTCTTCTTCCCAGAGTGGGTCTAGTCTGCTCGATCCAAACCCATTTTCTGTCCCAGCGGGCTCCCACTCTCCCCATTGAAGAACTTGGGCTGCATAGAATGGCCCAAAGGGCTGCGCGCGAAAATGAGGCGACGGATTGTTGTTCGAAAAGCTGGCGCCCAAAATCGCGATGAGCACCAGAATCGAGGCCGTGTGCGAACCGCGGATGGTAAACAGCGAAATGAGCAGCGCCAAGGTGTGTACCGCCAGTGAAGCAACCAGTAGAACCGCGTATGCCGCCAACACCGTCAGAGGGGGCCGCCTGCCCATCACCGCGCCAAAAAGCGCCAGCGGCATCAAGCAGAGAAACACGAAATACGTGAAGACCGGCGCGCCGAACAACTTTCCGAGCGCCAGTTCGAGCGGCGTCATTCTCGTCACGCGCTGATAGTCGAATGTGTTCTGCTCTTTTTCGCGATGGATGCTGTTGATGCAGGCGATGCCGCCTCCCGCGGCCAGCATCAGCGCCTGCAGCCAGAAAGTAATTTCGAGAACCTCGATGCCCCATCCTGCCGGGCCCGTTGCGAGTTGCCGATCGTTCTGGTGCGAAACAGCGTAGCCAAGCGCGAGGGAAAGCGCTGCGCAAATGCAAGCCGTGGCCACGACTTTCGTCGGCCGCAGTTGCGCCCGGACGTTGCGGAGGAACTCCGGATTGGACCACATGGAGTTCACATCACTTCTCCGCTCGAAAGTCTAGAAAACAGCGCCTCGAGGGTCTCGACTTTTTCTTCCACACCGAAAATCGGCGCGCCCGCGTTCACCGCGTCGCGCACCAGAGCCGCCAGCTCCGCGTCGGTTCCCGGAAACGCCATTTCCGCTTCCGGGCCGGCCTCTTTCACTTCCGTCACGCCGGGGCGTACGGCGAGCCATGCACCCAGTGCAAATCCCGGCGACGCAAGCTTGATGCGCACGCGCTTGGTGCGGCCCGCTCCGCGCATCACGTCATCAATCTTTCCGACGCGAAGCAATTTGCCCTTTTCCATAATCGCGAGTGAGGTGCAGATTTCTTCCAGGTCGGAGAGCACGTGCGAAGTGATAAAAACGGTTTTTCCTTCGCGGTTCAGGCGACGGATCAGTTCCTTCAGCTCCAGCCGCGCTTTGGGATCGAGTCCTGAGGCGGGTTCGTCGAGCACGAGCAGTGGAGGATCATGGACGATGGCGCGCGCAATTCCCAGGCGCTGCTTCATTCCGCGCGACAGGCCGCCGACCATCGCGTCGTACTTCGATTCGAGTCCCATCAGCGCGATCACTTCCTTCACACGCTCGCGGACCTTCCCCGGTTCCAGCTTGTAGGCTAGAGCAAAATGCTCGATGTACTCCCAGGCTTTCAGGTCGTCGTAAACGGAGAAAAAATCCGCCAGATATCCGATGTACTGTTGGGCCCCTTCCGGGTCGCGCTCCACGTCAATCTTATTCACGGTGATACGCCCAGCCGTCGGCAGCATCAAACCGCAAACCATTTTCAAAGTGGTGGTTTTGCCCGCACCGTTCGGGCCCACCAAGCCAAACACTTCGCCGGCGGGTACCTGGAGCGTTAACCGATCAGCGGCTACCAGCTGCCCGGCTTTCCCGGTAGGCAGGTCATACTCTTTCGTTACATTTTCAAGACGAATCATGGCAGCATCTTGCGCGATTCTCCCGCGGGTAGCTCGCGCCGTCAATACTCTCCACACCATAGACGCAGCCCTGCCTTGAATTGTTCCCTGGTTTGGTTTTTCCTCCGAATCCGGCGGCGAGGTGAACTCGAAGTCAGAATGAGAAAAGTGTCTTCTGCTCCCGGGCCCAACCTTGCTTTGAATTCACCAAAAATCTGACGGTTTTCCCGGCAGGTAAATTCACCAGCCAGCTGCTGGGGTATTCGACTGGCGAATATCATTTCGCATAAGAAAATCGAGCCGGTTGCCAGTCAAATTTACATGGCAGCTTCCTTTGCAAGGGTATCGAGCGTTCCCAAAAACCTCGTTTGGCTCACTGCATCCACTTCGCATAAGCCAAGTTAGGACCGAGAAGCGATTCACCCCTCCTTTGGCATGCGTCTTGCGTTTCATAACCGCAGTCCGCGCACGCGACGGCTGCATTGCGGAAGAAAACGGTGCAACGGCGGCGCAGGTGAATCCACTCGTTCGGCCGGCGTAGTCCGGCCGAAGAAGCCTCAAGCGCCCCGCGGATTTCTTTCAACAGCCGCCCGGTCCACGGCAGGATGCTGAAAAACCATTACTCGCGGATCACACTCCCTGAGTAATGCGGATTGCACGCCCCATTTTTGAGCTGCGGAGTTCGTCCGCCAATCGCTCTTTGCATTTGGAACAGAGCGATTCCCGCAGCCTCTGAAGTTCCGCCCGCGAAGCGTCGCGTTTTTCGGCCCGGCCTAAAGGAATTCCTCACCAGCTTAGTCTACGTCGAGGTGTCTGAATGATTTTGCGTATCTGCAAGCCCAAACTTCCGGTTGTTTCGATCTCCTTTTTGATCGCGGCCCTGTTCACACTGCCTTCTTCGGCTCGCGGACAAGTTCCGACCTTTGAGGTTCCTTCGAACAAGTCTTTCGGAGGCCGCAATGGACAAATTGTTGGAACCGTGTATTTGAATCGGGGCGGTGCGCCGGCGTCCCACGTTCTCGTGAGCATTCGGTCGACGACGTCAGGCGGGTTCCAAACCGTGCTCACTGATCTCGGTGGGCACTTCGAGCTTCGCGAGATACCGTCAGGCTCCTACGAAGTCAGCGCTTCCGAACACGGCCAAGGATTTGCGAGCACCATCGCGCAGGTCGCTAGTTTCCCGACGGAGGTCACGCTCTATCTCAACTCCTCCAGTCCGCTGCCCCGTGGTGAGAACCGTTACGTGGTTTCGGCACACGAATTGAAAATCCCAGAGAAAGCGAAAAACGAGTATGACCGCGGGCTCGATCTGATGGTCAAAAAAGACTTCACCGGCAGCTTGGCGCACTTTAGCAAAGCCGCGGCGGACTATCCCGATTATTACGAGGCGGATTACCAAATTGGCGTCGCGCAATTGCAATTGAATCAAAAGGACAAAGCCATAGAAGCTTTCCAAAAAGCCATCGACTTGAGTGGGGGCCACTATGCTCGCGCGCAGTTTGCCTACGGCCTGACCTTGTGCGACCAGGACAAACCGCAGGAGGCCGAACAATTGATTCGCCGCGGCTTGGAGAGCGACCCGGACTCGGCGGTGGGCCATTTCTTTCTGGGGGTTGCACTGCTCAAGCAGAATCGCCTGGATGAGTCGGATAAAAGCCTGCGGGAGGCTCTTGTTCGCAGACCCCAATATGCGGATGTCTATCTTGTGCTTGCGGATGTGCACGCAAGGAGAAAGGACTATCAATCCCAGATTCAGGACCTGGACAATTATTTGAAGCTGGCGCCGACGGCGCCGGGGGTTGACTACGTCCGCAAGGTTCGTGAGGCCGCCCAACGGCTGGCGGCATCGTCTTCGCCGAAAGACTGACCAAGCCAAACGCGCCGTCTTACATTGACTCCCATCCGGGTGGCTTGTGCTTGGACATCGCGCGAGCTGCCGGGAGTGACGGCGCCGCTTACGACTCGCGCAGAGCCACAAGGGGATCGACTCGGCTTGCCCTCCGCGCCGGCACGTAGCAGGCGACGAATGCCACTACTAACAATGCGAGGGACGCTGCTCCGAGGCTGACGGGGTCGCTTCCGCTCACCCCGTAGAGGAATCGCGAGAGGACTCGGCCCAACAACAACGCGAGCGTCATACCAACAACAACGCCGATTCCTACCACGGTCATTCCCTGGCGCAGAACCAGAAGAGAAACGTTTCCCTGGTTAGCTCCCAGGGCCATGCGCACGCCAATCTCGCGCCGCCGCTGATTCACCGAGTACGCCATGATTCCGTAGAGACCCACGGAGGCCAAACCAAGCGCCAAGAATCCGAACACACCCAGCAGGCCTACACCAATCTTCGACCACCAGAGCGCTTGATCAATCACTTTGGCGCCCGTGCGAATGTCTTCTACCGGCAGACCGGGGTCAAAACTGTGAATTTCTTCCTGGACGGCCGAAAGAACCGTGGATGGATCGCGCTCGCTTCTCAGGTACAGAATCATGCTGTCGGTGTAATTCTGCCGCAGCGGGACATAGATGCAGGCTTGCGGCGGCTCTCCGAGCGTCTGATAATTCGTGGTCTTTGCGACGCCGACTACTTGAAGGAACGCCCGGCCTTGAGGCAATTGGAAGCGCTTGCCGAGCGCGTCCTGGTCTGGCCAATACTTGGCCGCCATGGTGTCGTTGATGATCGCGACGGGCGTAGCAATATCGCGATCGTTTTCTGAAAAATCACGCCCCTCCACCAGCGGGATGCCCATGGTGGAAAAATAGTTGAGATCCACGGTGTCGACGACGGCCGAGATGGCCTCCGATTTCTTGCGCGCTTCTTGTCCTTCAACCGCAATGCCTGTTTCTTGGCGTCCCCAAAGGGGCAGGTTCGACGCCCAGGAAACCGAGTCGATACCGGGAATTCTGCCGATTCGGTCCAATTCCTGCTTGTAGAACTGTTCCGTGCGCACACGATCGTAGCCGGCTTGTCCGGGATACAGCATAAACAGGGCTAGATGCTTGGTTTGGAAGCCCGGATCGATGATGTATTCGTGCTCGATGCTTCGCAGAAACAGACCCGCCACGACAAGCAGAACCAGGGAAACCGCAACTTGCCCCGCAAGGAGGGCGTTCGCCAGAGTGACCCGGCTGCGACTGCGCCCAGGACTTCGCGTTTCTTCCTTCAGCACTTCGGAAACCGAAACACGGGACGACCGCAGTGCGGGCACAATGCCAAATATGAGTCCAGTCAGAATGGCGATGGCGAATGCAAACACGAAAACAGGAGTGTTGAGTCTCAAATCCGCGAGGTTCTGCGCGTACTCCGCAGGGCGAAGCGACTCGAGAATCCGGCATCCTGCGTAACCAAACGCGAACCCGAGAACCCCGCTCGAAAGGCCCAGCAGCACGCTTTCGGTGAGCAACTGGCGAATCAGCCGTTGCCGCCCAGCCCCAAGCGCCATGCGAACGGCGATTTCCTGACGTCGCACGCTCGCCCGAGCTAAAAGCAAGTTGGCCACGTTGGAACATGCAATGAGCAGCACGAATCCAACGATGGCCATCAGCAAGAAACCGCCGAAGACGACCGGCTGGCGTTCCCGGCCATAAGCGGCCTCGATCAGCGGGGTTATGGCGAGGACCTTCCCCTCATTGACGTTGGGATCTTCTTTTTCAAGGGCCGCGCCGGTGATTTTCAGCTCCGCTCGCGCTTGCGCCAGCGTTACGCCAGGTTCCAGCCGCCCGATCCCGGTGAAAAGCGGCAGCGCGCGATCGCTTAGCGCGTTGCGTTGTTCCGCGGGCAGGACTTGCTCAGCCATCATCGACGGCACCCAAAGATCAGGCCCGAAAACCGCGTACACGCCCTTAAAGCCCTTCGGCCCGATGCCGACGATTGTGAACGCGGTTTCGTTGAGCCTGATGGTGCGCCCGAGAACGCCGAGATCTGCGCCGAACCGGTTTTGCCAGGCCGTATAGCCAAGCACGGCGACGGGAGCAACGCCCGGTGTTGTGTCTTCGGTCGGAAGGAAGAACCGGCCCAGAAATGGGTGTATGCCGAGGGTCTCGAAATAGTTTGCGGTTACGATTTCCGCGAAAACCCGACGCGGCTGATCCTTGTCAGTCATGGTTACCGCCATTGGATACGAATGACCTGCAAGGCGGCCGAAGGAATGCGTGCGTTCGCGAATTTCCTTGAGATTCAGATAAGAAATGGCCTGCAAATCGCCAGATTGGGCCGTCTTTTTGGCTAAGGTCGTGTTGACGGCAGCGAGCGTGGAGATCTTTTCAACGGGAAGCGGATTCAGGATCAGCGAGTCAACCACGGTGAAGACCGCGGTGTTTGCGCCAATGCCCAGAGCGAGCGTCAGCACGGCAACGGCGGTAAAACCCGGGCTTTTTCTTAGCATCCGCAGGGCATAGCGAAGGTCTTTCCAAAGGTCGTCGAAGAAACGTCCGCTGGCGGGCGCGCCCTGCGGCTCTGAATCTGGCCACGGCGTCCTCTCTAAGATCTGAAGTTCCGGGACAAAATCTCGCCAGTAGATTTCGCCCATGACCTCGCGCAAGGCTGCATCGTCGTTCGCACCGCGGGCCCGAAACTCTTCGTACCTTTGTTGAAGGTGATCGGAAAGCTCCTCGACAATTTCCTCTTCCCGTTCCGGCCTCAAATGCAGTCCCGCCAAATGCTTTCTGATTTCTAGATTCCATTCAGGCATGTTGCACTCCTGCGACTCGGCCCACGGCACCGGCAAATTCCTGCCACTTCTTGCGCTGCAAACCCAGGACGCGCTGCCCCTCCGCCGTCAGCCGGTAGTACCGCCGCCGCCGTTGATTCGATTTCTCTACCCAGCGACCTTGTATCCAGCCGCGCTTTTCGAGCCGGTAGAGCGATGGGTAGAGCGAGGCCACGTGGAAATGAAGAGCGCCGCCCGACCGGACTTCAATGAGTTTGGCGATTTCGTACCCGTGCCGTTGCTGGTCCTCGAGCAAGGAAAGAATCAGCAGGTCCGCACTGCCCTTCTTCCACTCCTCCTCGACTTTCGTTCCCATATATGGGCCCCCCACATCTCCTACGCAGGGCCCGACCTGAAAATTTCAAGGAATCTTCGTTTGTTCAGGAGGGATCGGAAAGCTCTCGGCCGGTGGTATATAGTGCTTCCGAACTTTCAGGAGGTCTTGAACATGGAATTGTGGTCGCGACGTAAATTTTTTCTCACCTCTCTGGCTGGCAGCGCCCTTGCCGGCACAAACAAGCTTTTGGGCCGCCCGCCGTCCAACGGGAATGCTGCGCAGCCCCTTCCGAGCCTCGCCCCTCCCGCGGCAGGCAAGCGCCCGCTCATCCTCTCCAGCGCAAACGGCCTTCACGCCCTCGATAAAGGCATGGACATTCTGAAAAAAGGCGGTGACACGCTTGATGCAGTCGTTGCTGCGGTCACGGTCGTCGAGGACGACCCGAACGATGATTCGGTTGGCTACGGCGGCTTGCCCAACGAAGAGGGCGAAGTCGAGCTCGACGCCAGTGTGATGCACGGGCCCACGCATCGAGCCGGGGCGGTGGCTGCCGTGCGGCGAATCAAAAATGCTTCGCGGCTGGCGAAGACGGTTATGGAAAATACCAATCACACCATGATTGTGGGCGACGGAGCGCGCCGCTTTGCGGTAGCCGAGGGGTTTGAGGAAATGAACCTCCTCACCGAGCATTCGCGCAAGATCTGGCTCGCTTGGAAGGCCAAATCCTCGCTCAACTGGAGGCCGGGAATCGATTCGCCGGAATGGCAAGAGCACATGGCGACGCTCTTTGACGGCGACCAGGCGAAAATTGCTTACGCCGAGCGCGTCATCGCGCATCCGCCCACCGGAACGATCCCATGCATGGCCGTGGACGCCAAGGGAGACATTTCTGCAACGACAACAACTTCTGGGCTTTCATGGAAAATTCCCGGGCGCGTGGGGGATTCGCCCATCATAGGCGCGGGCTGCTATGTGGACAATGAAGTCGGCGCGGCGGGCTCCACGGGCAAGGGAGAAGAAAATATTAAAATCTGCGGCGGGCATACCATTGTTGAAATGATGAGGCAGGGAAAGTCACCGACGGACTCTTGCATGGAAGCTCTGGCTCGTATCGCGCACAACTACAAAAACGATAAGACAAAACTATCCACCTTCCAC
>DATFSR010000126.1:0-22022 GCA_035262505.1 Candidatus Acidiferrum sp.
CTGTGAATTTGCGCGGAGGTCCGCCCGAGCGCGCGGAGGAAGAGGCGGGCTCCAGCTCAAACTCGTTTTCGGCAAATTCGTAAGGCATGGAAAAAATGCTACTCCACGGGGTGTGGCGTGTCCAGATGCCGGCTAGATCAGTCGAAAGATAATTTCGATCGTGATCCACGCGGGTACAGCGCGGCGAGCGCCGTCATGCGCGGGCGTGAATTTCCACGAGCGAACCGATTGTAGGGCACGGTCGTCCAGACCCGTGCCGAGGCTCTGCACGATTTGGATTTGCGAAGCACGCCCGTCCGCGCTAACCAGTACGCGCAGCGTTACGCGGCCTTGTACCTTGGCCTCGCGCGCCTGGTCCGTGTATTGCGGGTCCGGGCAGTACACGCAAGTCGGCAGCGTGACGCCCGGCCGATACGGGCCGCGAGGCCCGCCAACCCCTGTTTCTTCACCCGGCGTGGTTCCTATCGAATCATTCGGGCCGGTGCCAATGGTGTTGCCGTTGGCAGGGCCGGAAGAGTTATTTCGTTCCGGCATCCAGGGAATGCCGATGTTGATGACCGGCGGCAAAACACGCGGCGCAGAAGCGTCGAGAATCGTGGGAGGAACAGGAAGGGCAGGATTCTGATTGTGCGGCAGCGTTGGCTTCAGAAACTGTAGCGAAGAGCGCGCCGGAAGGTTGCCCTGTGTCGGCGGAAGAAGATCATGGCCGCTGCCGTTTCCGGTTCCGCCTCTGGGATTGGAGCCCCGAAGGAGATCCAGCAAATCTTTGGGTGCCGGAAGAATTCCGGGCACTTTTCCGCCGGAAGGGGGCCTGTTCCGGTCCACGTTTGGCGGATGGGCAGCCGCGAGCAGAACTGCACCGATGACTGCGGCATGAGTCAGCAGCGATGTGCTTTGGGCGCGGCGCGAACGCGGAGATCCCTCCCAGCGCACTGAGTGCAGCGGTGTGCCGTTGGCCGAAGACGGGAAAATGCGGGCTGGGGCAACTGCTTGGCGGAAATTCTCGCGAATGCGCCGAAGCCAAGAGTCGCGCGGTGAGGAACCGAATGGCCTGAAAAATGGATCGCGCATAGACGCGCCCCGCACCTGCCTCTCCAATCCGTCCCGAAACTCTTTGGAGGCAAGTCACGAACGCGTTGTGAGAACACAAAACCGGTGAATTGGTTGCTTTGCCCAGAAGCGAATGTTGATTTTGTCAGAGAAAATTACAGCAAGCGGAAAACAACTTCGACGGGAGCCGTGCATGCGACAGGCTTGCCGTCCCGGCCACCGCAAGGGCGCAACTTCCAGGTCTTAACCGCTGCTATAGCCTTTTCTTCCAACCCCATTCCCGGGCCGCGCAGCACGCGCTCCGCGGTAACTCGGCCGTCGGCACTAATGGTTATATCGAGGAATACAGACCCCTGGTATTTCGCCTTGCGCGCCTCTTCCGAATAGTCGGGATTCGGACAATAGATGCAAGCCGGCTGGCCCACGCCATTCACGCCGGCGCGAAATTCGCCGCCGCCCGTGCCGCCGCCAGAACCCGGGCCAAGACCGCCTCCCGAGCCGCTTCCGATTCCTGTCCCATTGCCGTGTCCCAGAGAATCGCTTATGGCGTTGGCCAGCGGATCACCGAAAGTTGGTGCGTTGATATTCGCGACTTTCAGGTCCGGTGGACCCAGCAGCGAAGGCTCCACTTGCAGCTTGGCATTTGGATTTTGAATCTTTACTTGTGGCGGAGTGAATTGCGTCCACTTGAACTTCGGCACTTTACCGCGGTTCACCGGAGTAGTCGTGTGGTCGTTGGCCCCACCGCCGCCTCCTGCCTTGTTGTTGCCCGCGGGAAGCTTGGCAACGTAAGGCGAAAAGTCTAAGGGCGTGACGTCCACTTTGTTCTTTGCTTGGGTGGACTGAACCACGCGAAAGCCGATGGGCACGACAAGCAAAGCAATCACCGCTGCGTGCGCCAGCATCGCCAGCACCTGGCTGGAGCCGAAGTTCTCGTCCTTCGACCAGATATCTTTTACCTTGACGGCCTTGATTCCCGGCGGCAGAGGCGGCTGCTTGGGAGGCGAAAAGAATTCCTTGAGGCGCGTGCCGAAGCTACCATAACCGGCTCCCCAAGCCACTGCGAATCTGCTGTTGACGGGGCGATTCCCTCCGGGAGCGGAGCGGAAGGATTCCGCAAGGTTGCCGAAGAAACCGCTGCCGAAACTGGTCTGCGTGAACGGCGCATCCTTGCGCTCGCGGACTTTGACGGGCCGCTCAGTCAGAAATTGTTTGAGGTTTGACCAAAAGTCATCGGGCATCAAAATCGCGGGCCGCCCGAACCGAGGAACATGCGCAGGCCGCGGTTGGTTTGCTGGATTGGTAGGCTGCGAACCTGTCGCCGGCCCACTTGGCTTCAGAGCGGAAGGAGGAACAAGTTTATTAATTTTGCCCGGCACCGTTTATCCCCTATGTATAGACGGTCTTGCCCCGCCTTTGGTATCCCTCAGGGATAGGATTCCCCTAGGCCGGGAAAGGTTGCGCGCCCCCAACGGCTGACACCCATCTGCGGTTCATTGTAACATACAAGGTCCAACTGCTTATTCGATGTTTCCCGCCGTGCACTGGACATACGGACGGCACAACAGGCAAGGAAGGATCCGAACGCTCCAAGCTATGGCCGAACCACTTGAACTCAAAAAGACGTTGCATTTGCCCAAGACCGACTTCCCGATGAAGGCCAGCTTGCCTCAAAACGAGCCGCAACAGCTCGAAGCCTGGTATGCGGGAAACGTTTACGAGCGAATCCTGGAAGTGCGTAAAGGCAAACCGCGGTTTGTGCTGCATGACGGACCGCCGTATCCCACCGGTGAAATTCATCTTGGCACCGGCCTCAACAAAATCCTGAAAGACTTGATCGTCAAGACGAAAAGCATGGCCGGTCACTACGCGCCCTACGTGCCCGGATGGGATTGTCATGGTCTTCCCATCGAGACGCAGGTCGAAAAGGAACTTGGCGGCAAAGGCAAAGTGCCCCCGGCGGAGTTTCGCAAGCTGTGCCGCGAATTCGCGACGCGCTACGTCGAGCAGCACAAGCGCGATTTCAAGCGTCTCGGAATTTTCGGCCAGTGGAACGACCCGTATTTAACGATGAGCTTCGGCTACGAGGCCACGATCGCAGGGGCGTTTCTCGACTTCATGGAAAAGGGCTATGTATATCGCGGACGCAAGCCGGTCTACTGGTGCATTTACGATTCGACCGCCCTGGCGGAAGCGGAAGTCGAGTACGAGGATCACACCAGCCCGTCCATCTATGTGCGATACAAGCTGGTGCAGGATGGCGCAAACGCGAGCAAGATCCCGCCCGGGCTTAGAGGCAAGAATGTTTATGCCATTATCTGGACCACTACGCCATGGACGCTTCCCGCCAGCATGGCGCTGGCGTTCCATCCGGCCTTCGAGTACGCAGCGGTTGAGACCGACGGTGAGGTGGAGATGGTCGCGCACCAACTTCAGCCCACCGTGTGGGAGGCGATAGGCCGCAAACAGCCGGGAACAACCCTAGAAACCTACTCCGGCGAGTATCTTGCAAAGGAAGCCGGTCTAAGCTTCCAGCACCCATTTCTCGACCGGGTGGTCCCGGCGGTTCTTGCCGATTACGTGGAACTCGATCAAGGAACGGGAATCGTGCACACCGCTCCGGGTCACGGGGCTGAGGACTTTCTTACCGGGCAGAAATACGGCCTGGAAACCTACGCGCCGATTAACGATAAAGGCGTTTATCTCGAGGGCCTGCCCGAATACAAGGGCCAGGATGTTTTCACCGCGAATCCGATTGTCGTCCAGATCCTCGCGGACCGCGGAGCGCTCCTCGCCAACCATCCATACAAGCACAGTTATCCTCATTGCTGGCGCTGTCACAATCCAGTGATTTTCCGTGCCACCGAGCAGTGGTTCATCAAAATGGACCAGGCCGCGCACGGCAGGCAAAAAACGCTGCGCCAGGAAGCGCTCGAAGAAATCCATCAAGTGAAATGGATTCCGGCGTGGGGCGAAGACCGCATGTACGAAATGATCGAGAAACGTCCGGACTGGTGCGTCTCGCGCCAGCGTTTCTGGGGCGTCCCGATTATCGTTTTTTATTGCGACGGCTGCGGGAAGCGGCTCGAAGATTACAAAGCGCTGCAAAACGTCGTGAGGTGGTTCGAAAAGGAAGGCGCGGATGCCTGGTACCGGCATTCACCTGAAGAACTGTTGCCGGCCGGCATCAAATGCGAGTGCGGCGCGTCGAATTGGCGCAAAGAAAACGACATTCTGGACGTGTGGTTCGACTCGGGTTCCTCGCACCTGTCCGTGTTGAAAGGCCCGGAATGGCCAGCCGACGTTTATCTCGAAGGCCCGGATCAATATCGCGGCTGGTTTCATAGTTCGCTCCTGGTAGCCACGGGCACGCGCGATGCGGCCCCATATCGAGGCGTGGTCACCCATGGTTGGACGCTCGACGAGCAGGGGCGGCCAATGTCCAAGTCGCTCGGCAATGTGATCACTCCAAAGCAGATCACTGAAAAGTGGGGAGCGGACCTGCTGCGGCTTTGGGTCGCGTCAGTCGAGTATCAGGCCGACGTGAAAATGAGCGAGCGCGTGATGACGCAGCTCAGCGAGGCTTACCGCAAGATTCGCAACACGTTCCGCTTCGCGCTGGGCAACTTGGCCGACTTCGATCCGTCGCGTGACGCGCTGCCAAATAATCAGCTTGAAGAAATCGATGCGTGGATGCTCGATCGCACCGCGGAATTGGTCAAGAAATGCCGCGAATGGTACGCGAATTACGAATTCCACCGCGTTTATCACGCGATTCACGACTACTGCGTCGTGGACCTCAGCGCGTTTTATTTTGACGTGCTGAAGGACCGCCTGTACGCCAAAGCGCCGAAGAACAAGTCGCGCCGCTCCGCGCAAACCGCGGTCTGGAGGATCAGCGATGCGCTGGTGCGGCTCGCTGCGCCGGTTCTGGTTTTCACGGCGGAAGAAATCTGGAAGTACTTGCCGAAAGCGGCAGGAAAACTCGAGAGCGTCCACATGGCCGTTTTCCCCGACGCGGAAGCCCTGGCGTGTGGAATCCCGCCGAAAGAAGCCGAGAAGTGGGCGCGGCTCGCTCAAGTTCGCAGCGCGGTTCTCGTCGCGCTCGAGCAAGCCCGCGCGGCGAAGACGATCCGCGGAGGCCTCGAAGCCAAAGTTCGCCTTCACGCCGACGGCAAATCCCCCGGCTTGCAAGAACTACTCAAAGAAAAGGGTTCGCTTCTCCCCGCTCTCTTGATCGTTTCACAAGTCGCCGTGGACTCTGCAGAAGAGGATGGGCTGGTGCCAAGCGAAACCTTGCCCGGCCTGGCCGTCAAAATCGAGCGCGCCGACGGCAAGAAATGTGAACGTTGCTGGAACTATTCGACACACGTGGGTGAGAACCCGCGCTATCCAACCGTATGCGAACGCTGCAGCGAAGCTCTCGCCGAAATCGAGCGTGACGGGGCCGCCGGTGTCGCCGTGCGCTGACATGCCCTGTTTTCTCAAAACCTGTAATGGCTGGCTCCGTTGTTCGGGAGGTTCAATCCGATGAGGACCACAACTGCGAGGCTTGTAACGTTCGGGCTGGCAACGACTACGATGGTATGCAGTCTTAGTCGGCAACTGGTTGGCCGTCCTTCTCATGCTACCGATCACACATCCCGGTTGGTGAATACGTGCCTGATTACCACGGACGTCCAGCGCCTGGTGAGCTTCTACGAACCCGTCGTCGGCATCAAGCCCGTTTGGTCCGGCCAGGACTATGCTGAATTCCGCACCGGCGTAGGCGTGCTGGCAGTTTTTTCGTCTGCTGCGCAGGAGAAGTATATTCCCGGTGCGACGGAGCCGGGGAAAAACAGAAGCACGATTCTGGAGTTCCGTGTCTCCGACGTCGACAGCGAATATGCGCGGTTGCACGGCCTTGTGAAAACGTGGGTCAAACCGCCCACTACACAACCGTGGGGAACGCGATCGATCTACTTCCGCGATCCGGACGGCAATCTCGTCGACTTGTTCGCGCCGCCGCGGCAGCAGAATTGATGGCCTGATGCTGAGAAACGCGAATTAACGGCATGGCTCTCCCTCCCCGGCTACGCTGGCTCTGGCTCACGCTTGCCGTCGTGCTGCTCGACCGCGCCAGCAAAGCGTGGTTCGAAGCGCGCACCATCGAAGGCTGGCGCCAAGAAGTGGTTCACAATTTCATTTATCTGGTACACAGCAGCAATCCCGGCATCGCCTTTGGCGCGCTGGCGGATTCGGCTTCGACCGTTACGCGCGTCATCTTAATCGCCGGGTCGCTTGCGGTGATCGCCGTCCTCGCGTGGCTGCTGGTAACGGGGAAAATCGTCAGCACCATGGGAAACGCAGGTCTCGCCCTGCTATTAGGCGGCGCCGCGGGGAATGTTTCCGACCGCATCTTCCATGGAGCGGTCACCGATTTTTTTGAAGTCTGGTTTGGCACGTACCACTATCCTGCCTTCAACGTCGCGGACTCGGCCATCACAATTGGCGCCGCTCTCATCCTTCTTGACGTATTATTTGGCCGCAAGCAGGAACAACCGCATCAAGTTTCCTGAAACTGGTAACTGGTTCTCGAGGAGGAATTCATGAGCCGGTGGAGCAATCTGAATCGTCGCGACTTTTTGGGGAGAGCGCTCGGCGCTGCGGCCTCTTTTTACCTCTTGCCCCCTGGCGCGGCGCTCGCGAGCGACTTACTCCGGCCGCAGATCAAGTTTGCTCCGTTCCAGTTTCCCGAAGAATTCATTTTTGGCGCGGCCACCGCGGCGTACCAAATTGAAGGCGGCTGGAACGAAGACGGCAAAGGCGAATCCATCTGGGACCGGTTTGTCCACACGGTCGGCAAAGTGAAAGGCGGAAACACCGGCGACGTGGCCTGCGATTCCTATCACCGCTACAAGGAAGACGTGGCGTTGCTCGAGCAGATGAATCTGAAAAGCTATCGTTTTTCCGTGTCCTGGCCGCGCATCCAGGCCGACGGCACCGGCAAACCGAATCAAAAGGGTCTTGATTATTACAAGCGCCTCGTGGACGAACTGCTCAAGGCGAAAATCCGTCCACTTTGCACGCTCTATCACTGGGACCTGCCGCAAAAGCTGGAGGACGCTGGCGGCTGGCCCAATCGGGATCTCGCGGGCCACTTCACGGAGTACTCCGAAATGGTCACTCGAGCGCTCGGCGACCGCATCAAGCATTGGTGCATCTTCAATGAGCCGTGGGTCTTCACGTTCTTGGGCTATGCGTATGGAACCCATGCGCCTGGGCGCGCAAATTTTGTTGACTGCATGCGCGCGACGCATGTAGTGAACATTGCGCAGGGCCAGGCGTTTCGCGCCATCAAGGCCGTAAACGCCAAATTTGAAGTTGGCACGGCTTTCAGCATGTCGCACATGCAGCCGGCCACCAAATCGGAAGAAGACAAAAAAGCGGCCGACCGCGCACATGCGCTCGGGAACATCTGGTTTCTTCAGCCGCCGATGAAGGGCGAATATCCAGCCGCTTTCCCCGGACCGAATCCTCTCGAAATGATGGGAGTGAAATCAGGCGATATGGACCTGTGCCGCGCGCCGCTGGACTTTATCGGCGTCAACTACTATTTCCGCCAGTTGGTTTCCGCCATTCCGCCTGGCGAAGGCGAATCCGCCGCGGGCGTCCGTCACTTTGACGCCCACGAAGGTCCGCTGACCGATTTTGGCTGGGAAGTCTGGCCGACCGGCCTGTACGAAATGCTGATGCGCATCTCCCACGAATTCAAAGGCACGCCGATGGAAATCACCGAAAACGGCTGCTCTTACCTCGATGGGCTGGACGAGCACGGCCGGGTCCCCGACGACCGCCGCATTCAGTTCCTGCGCGGATATCTGGATGAACTCGGCCGCGCGATGATCCACAGTTGCAACGTGCGCGCCTATCATCACTGGAGCCTGATGGACAACTTCGAATGGGCCGAAGGTTTTTGTCAGCGCTTTGGCTTGGTCCACGTTGATTTCCGATCGCTGAAGAGAACCATGAAAGAATCCGGCAAATGGTACGGCAAACTCGCCGACACCGACGATCTCCAGTAATACCAGGTGGCCGATCGATCGCCGCCGGTTTTCGAACCCCTGAAACAGATGTTTCAAGTGGCTGTTCATGACATCTCCGAACCCTCATTGCAAGTCATGTCACTAGTGCTGTTTGCGGCGTGACCTAATCTGCAAACGCTTTCGTTCTGCTTTCGCCGAGCCAACAAACGTTTCTATTCTTTCGATCGGAAAAATATAAGTTGACAGCCATTGGGATCCGGGTGTAATTGCACACCCACGGTTGTGCGAGTGGGTAAGCGAGTGGAACAACAGCACCGTCTCTCTCCGGCTGCGCGGTCATTCCTGTATCGAATCGAGTTGTGTGTTTTAGGTGGGGTCGTTCTGTCCAAGCCGCAGCGGGCTCCCGGTGCGTTTGTGTCCCACGGGCCTTGCGTTTTCAGGGCGCAAGGCTGTCCGAACTTCATCCCACTACGCCGGCTCCCCTAGTGGGGTGGAGGCATCATGAAAATCCTCAAGAGCATCGCGATCGTATTTGTCCTGCTGGCCGGGTCCCTCTCCGCGTCCCCGGCGTGGGCGCAAACATCCAGCACTGCGGTCGTCTTGGGAACGGTGACCGATCCCGGAGGCGCGGTCGTCCCCAGCGCCAAAGCGCAGATCACAAATATGGGCACGAATGAATCCAAGGAGACAGCAACGAACTCCGCAGGTCAATTCAGTTTTCCTGGTGTGGCGCCTGGCACCTATAAAGTCACCATCTCAAAATCAGGCTTCGCTAACTTTGTGATGGCCAACCTCGTGGTGGACGTAAATAAGAGCTATACAGTTGACGTAAAGCTGGAAATTCGCTCTTCGAGTGAAACCGTAGAAGTTTCAGCCGGTGCGCAAGCAGAGTTGGAGACCGCCGATGCAGTCGTCGGGGGCGTCGTCGGCGGAGAAATGCTTAGCCGCTTGCCAACCCTCAACCGGGATGCCACGGAACTCCTCACCTTGCAGCCCGGCTCGACCCCATATGACGCCACCGGCTTTGGCAACAATGGCGGAACGATCGCCGGCGCCCGTAGCGATCAAAATACGACCACCCTCGATGGGATCGATATCACCGACAATACGATCGCGGGCGGAGCGAACGAAGCTCCCATCATTCCTGCTGCGGTGGAGACCATGGATGAATTTCGCGTAGGCGTAACTAACGCCAACGCCACGTTCGGCCGTTCCGCAGGCGGGCAGATTACGCTAATAAGTCAAAGCGGCTCAAACAACTACCACGGCTCTGTCTATTGGTTTCATCAGAACGACGACCTCAACGCGAACACCTGGGAGAACAATCACACACCCGTCATCGACCCCGCCACAGGCAATGTTAAAACACCATTCACTCCGAGACCGGAACAGAGGGACAACCGTGGAGGCGTCAGCTTTGGCGGGCCGCTTCAGCACGATAAAACCTTCTTCTTTGGGAACTACGAGGTTCGTCGGTTTTTCCAGTCGCTCGAATTCACCCGCTTGGTGCCAAGCCCATCTCTGAAGCAGGGCATCCTGACTTTTGGAGGTGTCCAATACAATCTGGCAACCTCTACGGCGTGCGGCGCAGGCGGAAATCTTGCATGTGACCCTCGCGGCATTGGCATCAGCCCCACTGTGCAATCTCTTTGGAGCCTTATGCCGGCGGGAAACGACAACACGGTCCCGGGCGCGGACGGCGTGAATATCCTCGGCCTTCGCGGAAACGTGCCTGCCCCGGAAAAAAACGATGCCGTTTCCTTCAAGCTGGACCACGCCTTCACCAGCAAGGTTCATTTCTTCGGGCGCTACTCCTATTTTCGCAGCTTGACGCCCAACGGCGGGCAAATTGATCTAAGGGGCGGCGCTCCATCAAACCCCAGCGATTCCAACATTCGTGGCGATTCCATCATTTCCGGTCTGGATTGGCAGTTGCGCCCCAACCTTCTTAACACCTTCCGAGGAGGCTGGGTTCGCAGCCGCCAGGACTTCACGGTCATCCGCCCCAGCACTTCTGCAGAGCAGCTTAAGCTGCCCGGAACGGCTTCGAGCGGTTCGCAAAGCGGCTATATCGCCCTCGCGCCTGGCCTAGCCACTGGTTCGGGGTTCTTGGACACCGTGGTAGATGTGGACACGCAGCGCGCACGTCACCAGGCGATTTACGACAGCAACAAGCAATACAGCGATTTCCTGACGTGGACCAAGGGCAAGCACACGGTCGTAGGCGGTGGGGAGATACGTTGGCTGCCGACGATTCACGACCGTGATGACAAGGTGATCGGCTCCCTAAACTCTCTCGTCGCGGCTTTGGATGGCGATCACAATTTTACGATCCCTTCAGGCAACCGCCCGCCGACCTGCTCCGCGACACTAACAACTAATTGCGTTTTGAGTAGCGACACCGGTCGCTGGGACCGCCTTTATGCTGCTTCCCTCGGGCTGGTTGACAACGTCGGCATCCTGACTGCTAGTGACGGTAACCTCAACCCGCTGCCCTTTGGCTCAACCTTGGTCGCGCACACCACACTGCGCGCCTATGACTTCTTTTACCAGGACACGTGGCGCATGACTCCCTCCCTCACGCTTACTTATGGTCTTTCCTATGGCTGGCAAACCACCCCACAGGAGAGGGATGGCAAGCAGACATTAATGGTGGACGCGGGTAACGGAAACAAGATCCTCACGGCCAAGGACTACCTGGACGCAAAATCCTCTGCCGCGGCCGCAGGCAATTTCTATGATCCATCCATAGGATACCTGCCAATTCGAAGCTCAGGCCGCACCAACGCTTTCAATGTCGATTATGGGGACATTGCGCCCCGCCTTTCACTTGCTTGGAATCCCCAGTACAGTAGCGGCTTCTTGGGACATGTTTTCGGCAATCGTAAAACGGTCATTCGCTCCGGCTATGGGATAGCCTACGACCGGATCAACACCGTTGGCAGCGTGATTATTCCGATGCTCGGCGTCGGGTTCGCGCAAACTCTCACTGTTGCGGCGCCCGCGTGCGGGGCGAGCAGTTCGCCCGGGACCAATTGCGGCGTCAACGGCACTCCGGGCGGCTCCATTTTCCGCGTCGGCGTCGATGGTGCGATCCCAACTCCCGCACCACTTGGCAAGCAAGCTATACCCGTAGTACCGCAGGGTTTCCTAGCCGAAACCCTAAGTTTTGCCAACGACCCCGACTTCAAAGTCGGGCGCAACCACATGGTTGACTTCACGATTCAGAGAGAAATGCATGGCAATATGTTGCTGGAAGTTGGTTACATCGGCCGCTTTGCGCGCGACCTGCTAAACAACGTCAACTTCAACTCTTCGCCCATCATGTTCAAGGACAAAATCTCTGGTCAGACTTTTGCCCAGGCATATGACGCGTTGAGTACGCAGGTTCGAAACAACCAGACCGTTACACCTCAGCCATGGTTCGAAAACCTTATTCCGCTTGGCGCCTGCAATGGCGTACTCGGAACCTCGGCCACGACCTCGACCAGTTGCATAGCTCAAGGCGACGCGGGAGATTTCACGTCCTTCAATGTCTCCGACTTGTTTTTGATCATGGACATTGTGAGGGGCTTGGGAGCTGGCTTGCCAACTTTCAATAACCTGAACATCCTCGACATGTTCGTGCGCACACACCGCGACTTCTCAAACTACAACGCGGCTTTCCTGGCGTTGCACAACCGCGGCTGGCATGGCGTCCAGTTTGACCTTAACTACACCTACTCGAAATCGCTGGACCAGATTGGAACTGTGCAGAACTCCGCCAGTTACTTTGCTTCCAGCTTTAATCCCGCGTACGAGTACGGTCCCTCGTTCTTCGACCGCACTCACGTCTTTAACCTAACCTATAACTATGACTTGCCGCTCGGTAAGGGACACTTTCTCGGTAGCTCCGCCCACGAGTCGTTGAACAAAATTATTGGCGGCTGGTTCACATCAGGCATCTTCCGCGCGAACAGCGGCGCCCCTCTAACCGTGGTGGAAGGCCAATCCGGAAGTTCCCTAGGTGGGGGACTCATCTTTGGTGTCGCCCAGGCTGCCGTCCCGACGGCGAATCCTGGTTCCATCGGCGGGGGGCTGAATTCATTACCGTGTGCCGGGCCAGGCAATCCGGGCTCAACCGCCGATGGGCCAAGCTGTCAGTCACTCTATCCTTCGGGGACGACCTTGAACGGAACGGGGCTTGACTACTTCAAAGACCCCTCTGCCGTTCTCAAGGATTTCCGGCCCATCCTGCTTGCTTCCGACGGCCGAACCGGCCGAAGCCAGCCTCTCCGTGGTTTCGGCCTTTGGAACCTGGACATGCGAGTGGGGAAAGATACTAAGTTCCGCGAACGCTACACGTTTGAATTCTCAGCCGCGATGTTCAATGTTTTTAATCATGTCAATTTCCTGGATCCAACGCTCGATTTGACCAATCTGCCGACATTCGGAGTAGTCGATGCATCTTTGACCCCAGCCAACCGAAATGCCAGCAGCCGCTGGGTTCAACTCGGCTTGCGTCTCAACTTCTAGTTCTAACGTGGGGTCAAAGAGGGAGAGCGAAAAGCCCTCCTCCCTTCATTTTTCTTGGGATTCATTTTAGATTCGGAAATCCTCGGGCCATAGGAGGACAGGTGATGCAGCATTTCTTAGCGGTGGCGCTCGCTAGGTGGACTGCAAGCCGGTGCGTAGCGGTGACAGTCGTGCCTCGGACATGAATGAAACAAAGCGTCCCGGCGCGAGGGTTCGCCGGGACGCCTTTCATTTGGAACTGAGGCAACGCTGGGCCTTGAAGGAAACTCTTTAAACTCTTTGGGTTCAACGTCCTTTAGTGCACCACGCCTACGTTGTGCGCGCCGGCAGCGAACGACATGCCGGTTCCCAACACTTGTGGAAGCCACCACAATTTTCGGATCGCGACATTCTGGCTCGTCATCATGCGCTTGCCGATATAGTCCATAACCGCCGGGCTCACCTGCGTGGCAGCATAAATCGCATTGGAATTCGCAAACGGCTTCAGGAAGGGATTGGCTTCCTGGCCATAGCCCCCCGAAATCGCCCGGCGTGTGGACCAGGCATCAAACGCCGCGCCAGCGTGGCTCACGGCCATCAGCCCGTACCACATCTTCCGTTGCCGGGGAGTCTCTACCGTTCGCGGCCGAACCGGCATAAAAGGTTGCGCCGCAGAGCGCAGAGGCGCGGGCTCCGCTTCCGGCTTCACTTTGGGCTCAGGCGCAGAAGGCAGGGCCGCCGTTACGGTTGTGGAATCTTTGGTTGCGCTATCCGGGATTGTTGCAGAGAGAACTTGCCCGCCGGCATTTGCGTTCGACGCGGCTGCGGCCTTTGCCACGTCATCTCCTTGCGGCATGGCGCACAGTAAAAGCAGTGTTGCCAGGACCATTTACCACCTCAGTCTTTGCCAGTGGACTTGCAAGTCACGCCCCACTCGCAATGCCCTCACTCTACTGGCCGAAAGGGCAGCAAACACTGGTCCTTAGGTCACATTTTGGCTAGTACACACCACTAGACCCCCGGTTTTACTTCTTATGAAACGCGAGTACTAGTTCCCTTTTGTGAAAGCATTTTCACATTTCCGGTAGCGTAGTATCGACGAAAAGTCCTCGCAGTGAACCTTCGCGGCGTCCGGCTTGAGCGCAACTCTGCTATAATTTGCGCGTCACCCCGACCTCAGCCGTCTTCGCGAGGCATAGTCAGGGCAATCCACCGATGCCTGGCAACGACTCCTCGGCCGCCAAGCGCGCGCTGGTTCCGCAGCGCGGCATTCAGCCTCCCCGCTTTATCGCCATTGAAGGCCCGTTGCGCGTCGGGAAAAGCACGCTCGCGCGCATCCTGGCCGAACGCCTCCACGCCCGCCGCATCTACGATTGCGAAGACAATCCCTTTCTTGCCGACTTCTACAAAGCCAAGCCGGGAGCCGGCTTTCGCGCACAGATGTACTTCCTCATCGAGCGCCAGAAGCACCTTCGCGAAGGGCTGGCGGTCGAAGCTCCCGGGCTGATGCTTTCCGACTTTCTGCTGGAAAAAGACCGCATCTTCGCCAATCTCAACCTGAGTGACGACGAACTGAAACTCTACGAGCGCTACTACGAACTGCTCTCCGCCGATCTTCCCGCGCCCGACCTCGTGATTTACCTGCAAGCCAAGCCCGAAGTCCTGCGCGCCCGCATCGCCAAGAAAGCCTCCCGCGACGAGTCGCAGATCTCCCTCGAATACATCGAGGAAGTCGCGCGGGCTTACGAGCATTTCTTCTTCCGCTACTCAGCCTCTGACCTTCTGGTGATCAATACGTCGGAAATTGATTTCGTCGAGCGCAGCGACGATTTGCAGCAGCTCCTGCGCCGCCTCCAAGACCCCGTCAAAGGCACGCAGTATTTCCTTCCGCTCGGCGCCTCGGAATAAACCTCCGCCGCGGATTTCGCCGAGCCCAGGCTTAAGCAGGGCGTTTCGCGGTTTCCCGGGCGGCCGCCTTTCATCCTGCCGAACGAAGGACCGGGGCTGTGCGCATTGATAGTGATCACTGCCCCGGCGGCCTAAGGGCGCGGCGCTTCGGCGCCAGGAGCGCGCGGCTGAGACCGCTCGTTCGGTTCGATATAGTCTTCCATGTAGTCCATCAACGCGAGCAGCGCGCCCCAGTGATAGAAGCGGTCGCTCGAGGAAACATCGTCGCCGGAACCGGTGATGGCATTATAGTTTTCGTGCACGTGGCGGTTCGCGTTCCACTCGCCCAGAAAAAGCTTCATGGATTTCCTGGCGAGTTCCTGCCGCGCGCGCGGCTGGTCGTAATTGCGCAGGCCAAGATAGACGAGATAGTTCATCGGTCCCCAGATGCGCCCGCGCCAGTATTCCTGATCTTGGAACGCGAGATCGCTCCTCGGAGTGGCGGGAATCACCCAATCTCCCCAGAACTCCTGCACGTTCAGCAGATGATCCTGAATCATGCGCTGAGCCTGCTGTGGCGTGGCCGCGCGCGCCAGCAGTGGATAGAAGTTCGTTGGAGACATTCCGAGACTCGGCTCGCCGGTGCGCAGATCCTTGTTCAGAAAGATTCCGGCTTTCTCATCCCACAAAGTAGCCAGGGATTCGCGGTAAAATCTCGCGCGCTCCTGCAGTTCGTTCTGTTCGGCGGGCTTGCCGATCAAGCCTGCGATTTCCGCCAGGGCGTCGCAATCGGCCACGTACTCGCTCATCAGTCCCACGTCCGCGATCTGGAGCCGTTTTGTAGTTTCGTCGAACGCGGTAGCGTCGTACATCGGGCTGTTGTCCAGCCCCGATTCATAGATCGCTCCTTGGCGCGTGCCGCGCGAGTGGTCGTCGAGATTTTCCGGCTGATTGTTTCCATCGCTGCCCCACACCAGATAATTGCCGGCGCTGCGATTCTTCTGCCACCAGCGGTTCCACGAAAGCAACGGCGCAAAAGTCTCTTCCAGAAACCAGCGTTCGCGGAATTTGCGGTACAGACCGAGCACGCTGAGGGCTCCCACCGGAGGCTCGGAACGGTCGAAGCTTTTCCAGTTCCCGGCTCGCGCGTAGTTCGGGACAAAACCGGCCGGCGTCAGTTCGCGCAGGGTTTCGATGGCATTCGCGTAAGCCAGGTCGCGCGGGCCGATTCCGGCAAGGGTTGCCGCGAAAAAACTGTCCCAGTCAAACAGGACATATCCGCCCCAGTACGCGCTCCAAACGCGGCTGACCGGCGAAATCACGCGGTCGTGCTCGGGGTCATAGATGGTGTCCCACCCGAGCGTCGTCTGGATCGCGTCCACCGCCGCGGAACGTTTCGCCCCCAAGGAGCGTTCATAAGCGCTTTGCTGTTCTTCCAGAATTTTGCGGATCTCGTCGAGCGTCCGCAATTTTCCAGTGCTCACGCCCGCCGGGCCGTTCAGTTCCGCGGAGAGATACGGCGCGGCGAGAGGAACCGCGCTGAAGGAAGCCCTGGCTCCCACACAATACACGTCCACAGCTCCGGCAGAGCTGCGCGCTTCGATCCTGTCAGCCACTCTTGCGACGGTGCCGGGCCGGTTCCAGAGATAGGCGACAGAGAATACGGCGGTCGGAGGAAGCGCGCCGTGTCTTTCACTGGCACCAGGAGGGGCATTCGGCAGGGCGCTCGGAAGGGGCGTAATCAGAATCACCATATCCGGGCCTGCATGCCCGCTCTGAATCCGCAGATTCGTTCCGCGCCAGCTCAACCGCAGGTCGGTGTAGCTTCCATCCCACGCATGCGGCCCAGGGAAGACCTGTTCCCCATCGCGGCCTGGGCGCCCAATCAGCGAATCGGCCAAGAAGGCTTCAGAGTTCAGAGTGGTTTTGCTCTCGACTCCCACCCGAATCGCCAGACCGGATGGCAGCAGCACGTGAGAGGTTACGCTGTAAACGTCCCAGGTATTCCAGCCGGTTCCCAAACGCTTCTGCAAGGCGTCGTACTGCGTCGAGCGCGGGCCTGGCTGCGGGTGTGAACGCGACACAGGAATGCTCAGGAAAATCAGGAGGAAAAGGATAACGCGGCTGGCGAGGATCGAGTCTCCCGGAAACACACGATGAGTCTGGCTCATTTGTGGGTAAGTGGACTTCAGACGGTTGGCGTTGTCAAGGAGGCTCGCGGGAACGCCAACATTCGACCGAGAGCGCCCCTCCGTCGGGTGGACGCAAGAGTCCTGCGGCCCCGGGGGGAAAGCAGACAGGCGCAACTGGCGAGGTTCGGGCTTTCGTTAGCTGCGGGTCGCCGCTCGAGTGGAATGAACAGAAGGTAGACACTCGCAGCGGAAAAAGGGGTCCGGGGCTGAGCTGATGTACGAGATTCGGCGCTGCAATTGAAAGAACACGCCGCGCGCCCGCCTCCAGAACTGGCGAAAATCCCATCCCGCGGAACGGAAAACGCCGCTGTGTTGTCGCCACAACAACAGGGCCGTGCCATGAAACAACAGCCAGTGAAGGAAAGACCGGATTGCGCGAGCACTTCTACCGAGCGGGCGGCGGACCAAGCCGATGGTAAGGGCTTGATAATCCAGATGCGCGGCCTCATCACGCAGGATGCGCCTGCAGATTGCGTTGAGCAGACAGGAACGAGTCGCGTCACGGAGAGCCCGATAAAAAGGCACTGCGAGAACTTCAGCGGTAACCAGCACGATCACACAGACTTCCAGGCCCGCCAGCTTTCGAAGCCGGCGAAAGATATTATCAACCCAATTGTCTGTGAGCCGCGGAATTTGCTGGCGGTCGAGGAACTCCCCCAGCAGGCCACTGTGACGCTGCTCTTCGGCGATGAACAGCTCGAGTGAAGGGAGAAACCATGCATCCGCGCGAAGGACAGCATGCGCCGAAGCTCTCCGAAGGAGCCCCCGGCCACGCGCCCATTCGCCCAACTGGAATTGTTGAATGGACCGTGCAACCAGACGCCGTTCGACAGCGCTCAGCCGGTAAGGGTCATGCCCCGGCAAGTCGCAGGGCGTATTGCGGTTCTTAAGAAAATGGTGGTACCAGGATTCGTACTGAGAAGGGCGGGAAGCGATGGCAGCGCGAGGCATGCGTCAAGTATAAAGTACTTTGTATAGCAAAGTAAAGCGGCTACGACCGCGGCGGACCCGGGCGCATCAGCGTTTGGCGAGGGAATCGAGAGCGGAGCTGAGGCGTTCGAGGCCGGCGCGGAGGGTGGGCGTGTCGCCGCCGATGCCGATGCGGAAGTGGCGGGGCATTTCAAAGAAACTGCCCGGGACGACGGTGGTTGCAAATTTTTCGCGGAGCAATTTGAAGAAGGCTTCGGGATCACGGCCGTGCGGGAGGCGCGGGAAGACGACGGTGCCGGCAGGAGGGCGGAAGCATTCGATGTCGTGACGCGAATCGAGGAACGAATCGAGCAGGGCGCGATTTGCGGCGAGCAGCGTGCGGGCGCGTTCGCGAAATTTTTCGAGATGGTCGAGGGCTACGACGGAGAGGCGCTCGGCGGGAAGCGCGCCAGTGGCGGCGAAGAGATCGTTCGCGAGCCACATGCGGCGGGCGAGGGCGGGAGCAGCGAGGATCCAGCCGCAGCGCAGGCCGCTGAGGCCATAAACCTTGGTGAGGCTGCTGGTGACGATGAAGGGATTTTCTTTGGCCCCAGCGAGGGACTGGCCGATGGGGAAGCAAAAGGGTGCAGGCTTGCCGAAAAGCATTTCGAGGTAAACCTCGTCGACGAGAACGCGCACGCCCGCACGAAGGGCGAGCTTCCCAATGGCGCCGACCATTTGCGCGGAAATGAGCGCCCCGCTGGGATTGTGGAGATTGGTGAGAACGACCAGGCGCGTCGAGCCGGTGATGGCGCGCTGGAGTTCTTCGAGGCTGATGGAAAAGCGCGACTCAAACCGGCGCGGAAGGCGCTTCACGCGCGCGCCGAGATAATTGGCGACATCGAGAAGCGGGCCATAGGCGGGCTGCTCGAGGAGGACTTCGTCGCCGGGTTCGAGAAGGGCGGCCATGGCGAGGTGATTCGCCATGGAAGTGCCGGCGGCGGTGACGATCGACTGTTCGGAGACGCCGGTGTGCACCGCCAGACGCGCGAGCAGCGGTGGGTGGCCGTAGCCGCCGGGAGCGGTGATTTCGAGTTCGCGTAGGTCGAGAGGAAATTCTTCGCGCGAAACGCCGGTGAGCCCGCTGGTGGCGAGATTGCATTCGGCGTGAGAGTGCGTCTTGGCCCACTCCATGTAGAGGGAGCGCTTGGTGCGAGCGGTGGTGGCAGAACGGCTCACGCGGCGGCCTTTCGGTTTCCTGCTTGCCAGAAAAAGTATACGGGCAAACCGGCAAGGGCAATGGCGAGGCCGATGAACGAGCGCAAGGGGTCGCGTGCGAAGGTGCTGATGACCACCAGCCATTCGGCGGCAATGAACAGGAGCGTGGTCCAGGGATGGCCGGGGACGCGGAAGTCGATGGCGGCCAAGAGAGAAGGCGTGTCGCGGCGCCGGAGCACGAGGAGAGAGACAGCGGTGAGACCGAAGAAGAGCGAGTCCATGGCCACGACGTAGTTGACGACCTGCGCGTAGGTCCCGGTGAGAGCGATGACGATGGCCCAGAGGCCTTGCAGGGCGATGGCCATGACCGGAACGTGCGTGTGGGGATGCACCCAGGCGACGCTACGAAAGAAGACGCGGTCTTCAGCCATGGCGAAATAGACGCGGGGAGCGGTCAGCATGGACTGCGCAAGAAAACCAAAAGCAGAGAAAGCGATGCCCGCGGCGATGATTGCGCCGCCACGGGAGCCGAGGACGGCGCGCATGACGGTGGAGGCTGGAGTGGTGGTGCCGGCGAGTCCCGCGGGACCGAGCACGCGGACGCAAAAAAAATTCAACGAAGTGTAGACGGCGATGACGCCGAGAACGCCAAGGATGAGTCCGCGGGGAAGCGTTTTTCGCGGGTCGCGGACTTCGCCGCCGAGGAAACTGGAGGTTTGCCAACCGCCGTAGGCGAAAAGGACGGGAGTCATGGCGGAGCCGAAAGCGAGCGCGAGGTTGATGGAAAGTGGCTGGTCGAGAAGAGGGTGAAAAGAAATTTGCGATGGGCCGCCAAGAAGGAAGCTGAAAAGTTCGAGCACCCCAATCGACGCGATGGCGGTGAGCGTCATGGCGGATTGCACGCGGCTGCCGGCGCGTACGCCGAGGCAATTGATGGCGGTGAGTAGCGCGAGTGCGGCCACGGCGATGAGGGAATCAGGGATGGACCATTGCGTGAGTTCGAGAAAGTAGCGGGCGAACGTGACGGCGACGGCAGCCATGCCGCCGGTTTGGATGACCAGAAGCAACACCCAACCATAGAGAAAAGCGACGCCGGGATGAAGAGCCTCGCGCAGATACGCGTATTGGCCGCCGACGACCGGGAGGCGCGCGGCGAGTTCGGCATAGATGAAGCCGCCGAGAAGCGCGACGAGCCCACCGGCGACCCATACCGACAAGATGAGGAAGGAAGTGTGGACGCGTTCGGCGACGAGGTAGGGATTGATAAAAATTCCCGCGCCGATGATGCCGCCCATCACGGCCATGGTGGTTCCGAAAAGGCCTAGATGGCGCGCGAGGCCGCTGCTTGGCGAAGACGAAGCGCCGGGAGCTTCTCGAGGAGGCGGAGTCACCATGCTTCGCTCAACATTTTCTCGCTCGGCATTCCGGCGCGCGGCTCAGCTCGCGTGCGCGAGCTCGTAGAGATACTCGACGTGAGAAAGCGCGGCGCCGTCCATGCCTTGCACTTTGGGGTTGCCGGATTCGATGACGTAATACTCGTCGGGCGCGTGAGCACCGTTGCCGTGGCCGAGTCCGAAGTGGCCAGCGGGCAGGCGAAGCGGATCCCCGGTGAAAACGTAGCCCGGCCAGGAGCCGGCGAGGCGCGGAAGAATCACAGGATCGATGCCATTCTTTTTGTAGACGGCGGTGGCCGCGCGAATAACAGCGGAGTCGGCTGAGGTGGAATTGGGATCGTAGCCGCCGGTCATGTTCACATCAATATCGCCGAAGCCCTTTTTCGCAAGATGGGCCTTGAGCAGGGCGAGAGATTCCGAGGCCGTCATGTCCGGAACGAGGCGCAGATCAAGTTTCGCGATGGCTTTGCCGGGAAGAATCGTTTTGCCGCCGGGGCCGGTGTAGCCGCCGACGAGGCCTTCAATATTGACCGTGGGGCGCCCAACGAGCAGTTCGAGAGATTCCTGGAAGCTGACGTCATGAACCCAGTGCTGGACGCCGAGAAGCTTTTTGGCTTCGGCTTCGTTCATGCGGCGCGCGGCTTCGGCGATCATTTTCTTTTCGGCGTCGGAGAGCGGGCGGACTTTGGCGGTGTACCCCTCGATGGCGGGATCGTTGCCATCGGGAGAGACGAGCGAAGCGAGAGCTTCAACCAGATGCCAGGCGGGGCTGTCGAGGCGCGCTTTGTTGCTCGAATGGAGGTCTTTGCGCGGGCCGCGGCCCCAGCGTTCGCCGCTGGAGGTGAGTTCGCATTCGATGACACCTTTTGCGCCGAGGAACATGGAGACTTCGCCGTCGAGTCCTTGCGAGGCAAAGGGCATGAAGACGCCGCTGCATTTTTTCAGCGCGGCGGCGACTTCGGGGCTGCGAACGACCTGAGGAAAATGGGGCGAGCCTATTTCCTCTTCGCCTTCGGCGACGAACACGAGGTTGACCGGGAGTTTCTTGCCGGCGTTGCGAATGGCATGAAACGCGGCGAGCAGCGTGGCTTCCGGGCCTTTCTGATTCACAGCGCCGCGGCCCATGATGATTTTGCCGAGGCCGGGCTTGTCGAGCAGCGCGGATTCAAACGGCGGAGAAGACCATTCGGCGGGATCGGCTTGCTTGACGTCGTACATGAAATAGAGGCCGAGGGTTTTGGGAGCGCCGGCGTCGAGGGTGGCGAAGACTCCCGGCTGGCCGTCGGTGAGCATTTTCTTAACGCCGCTGAAGCCGGCCTCGCGGAGCATTTGCATCATCAGTTCGCAGCCTTCGCTCATGCCGCGATTCTCGGCGGCGATGGAAGGCTGGCGAATCCAGGTTTGCAGGCGTTTCACGGCTTCGTCGTGGCGCTTTTCGATTTCTGCGCGAATGGCGGAGAAGTCGTCGGGGTGCGCCTGCGCCCAGCGTGGCATGGCGGCGAGCGCGGCGGCTGCGGCGGCACCTTGGAGGAAAGTGCGGCGTGGGTTCAGCGTAAAAGTGGCCACGTGTTCGCGCGGGTTTTTGCCGGTGTCGGTTGCATCTGTCATGGTTCCCTCCGATGCCTAACAAATGAAGTTTTTCGGACGCTAAATGCGACGGTATGTTGCACGCGCGAGACTATACCTTTCGGGCTCAGTGGGCAACGCTTGCTCGACGTGGCAAGGATGCTCGCCCGATGGAAGACGCGAGATTTTCCTAGTGGTTGTGACGGACGACGAATCGAGCGATTCTGCCATGGTCGCCAACCGCCCAACCGCTCCAAATGTCCAGGATCGCCACGGCATTGAGGCTC
>DATFSR010000127.1:0-15894 GCA_035262505.1 Candidatus Acidiferrum sp.
CGAAACAATGTCGTCGCCCGCCGCTCCAGAATGTCAGCGTGCGGGCTTTGCGATTCCCACGGCAACCGGTCAAACGATGGAAGCGTCGCGACATTCCCCACTGCTCCTGGAAAAATACCGGAGAAAAATCGTAGCGTCTCCGCAAGAGATTCGGCGCGCCGGTTCGAATCCGTCACAAAAAACGCTGGCCGCCGTAGCGCATGCGTTAGATAAAGTGCCACCAGCGCTTTCGCGACATCATGCAGTCCTGTGATGGAAACCAATCCCGCATTCCCGCGCAGCTCCGCCAATGCGCCTTCCATAGAAGGATGGCGCAGCAGACCCTCCAATCTTTCGCGAACGGCTGGAAGTATCATGCGTGGATGATCAAGAATCCGCGCTCGGCGCGCGCTTGTCGTTAAGCTGAGACTCTTCGTTTAGCCCGGAAGGGCCGGCGCATTCTCGAATCTTCTGAAGGATCGTCGTCGTCGAATAACCCGGCACAAATGGTATCGATACAACGCGCCCGCCCGCAGCTTCCACTTCTTCGCGGCCAACAATCTGGTCGCCAGCCCAATCGCCGCCTTTCACCAGAACGTCCGGAAGCAAACGCGCGATCACCTCGCGCGGCGTGAGGTCATCGAAGATGATCACCGCGTCCACGGCTTCGAGCGCAGACAGAATCTCCGCGCGCTCCTGTTCCGGAATTACAGGCCGCGTTGGCCCCTTCAACCGGCGCACGCTCGAATCGCTATTCAGCCCAACGATCAGCGCGTCCCCCAAGCGCCGCGCCTGTTCGAATCCGCGGATATGCCCTGGATGGAGCAAATCAAAGCAGCCATTCGTGAAGACCACGCGCCGCCCATTGCGTTTCTCGCGGCCAAACCGCAAAATCGCCTCCTCAAGTGTCAACGCTTTCGAATGCAAGGGATCTCCATGTAGGCCGAAGAGAAACTGGGACCACGCCTGAACCTGTATTTTATCACGCGCTGTAGAATCGGCGCTCGGGAGCGCCTCTTTCACGATGAAATCAAGAAAAGCAGCCCGCGCCCTAGTTGGAATCCTTCTGATCGCCGCCGGTTTCTGGCTCGCTTTTCCAAAGGCCTATCGCGAGAGAACGTATTTAATTCCCGCCGGCGGCTGCCGTCTGGAAACCACGATCTTCGAAAAGAAGGACGGTACCTCGCAAGGAACGGTGCTCCTGCTTCCGGGACTCGTCGCCAACAAAAAAGTGATGGCTTTCCTCGCTGGCGGATTCGCCGAGCAAAACTTGCGCGTATTCGTTCCGGACTTGCCCGGCCACGGCCACAGCCCTGGGCCCTTCTCGCCGCAGCGCGCCCAAGACTGTGCCGAAGGACTGCTGTCGGGCTTGATCGCGCGGGGCATGGCGAATCCCGATCGCACCATCGTCGCCGGCCACTCCATGGGGGCAGCCATTGCTCTGCGAATCGGCGCGAAAATTCCCGTTGCAGGTGTCGTCGCCATTTCGCCCGCGCCCATGCGGGCCGCCCATGGCGTCCAACCAGAAATGCTTCTCTATTCCGACCCCGGTCCAATGCCACAGCGTTTCGTGGTTATTAGCGGCGGGCTTGAGCCGCCATCCATGCGCGCCGACGCTGCCGACCTCGTCGCTTCACACACGGACCGAACCGCTCAGTTCCTCCTGATTCCGCGCGCCACCCACGCTAGCCTCATCTTCAGCCGCGCGGTGGTCCGCGCAGCTCAGGGTTGGACCGCCAAAACGCTCGAGCTCGGCGGCTCTCCGGGAACGCCTTCCCTGCGCTCGCTCTGCGGCGCAATCGCGGGATTCATGGGCTTGCTAGTTCTGGCGAATCCTTTCCTGCGCGAACTCACGGGAAAGAGACCCGGCGGCGAAAAACAGCAAAAAGAGATGGAGAAAGGCAATTCCATGGCCTGGGCCCGCCGTCTCGCCGAATTTTCTGTCGCAGCGATCCTCGTGGTATTCCTGCTTCGTTACTGGAATCCCCTCCGCTCGCTCGGTTTGTTTGAAGGCGATTACCTTGCAAGCTTTCTGCTGCTTCTCGGCATCGCGCTGCTTCTCTTGCACTGGAATTCACTTCCCGAGTATTCCCTTCTCTGGAAATCAGGATTGCTAGGAGCCCTCTTTGGCGGCCTGATTCTCGTTCTCTTGTTTACCGCCTGGCTCGAACTCTCCCTTTACCAAGCCTGGCTCACGCCGGCGAAATGGTTGCGCTTCCCTTTTCTGTTTCTGGCCTTTCTTCCCTATCACTTCGCCGAAGAAATCTCTCTCGGCCCAGCAGCCAACCAAAACGCATTGCGCCGTTTTGCCGCAGGACTGTCGCTCCGCGCCGTTGCATGGGCCGCGCTCGCCGTCGGAGTCCTGTACCTGCACAGCGGCGAAATTCTCATGGTCCTGCTTGTGCCTTATTTTCTACTGATACACGTCTTACAACGGCGGGGGATGGACATTGTGCACCAGGAAACAGGTTCGGCCCTGGCGTCCGCCGTATTCGGTGCTATACTCCTCGCTGGTTTTTGCCTGGTGATCTTCCCCGTCACCTAAGGGACGTGTCAGCCGAGCAGCCCATCCTCTGAGGCCGTTAGCAGGTGTGCGTGAGGCAGGAGTCTCCCTCGCGAGAATGCGGGCTTGGGCTGCCGTGAAAGAAAGTTATGGCAGAAATTGCAATCGTTGGCGGCGGGCCCTCCGGCGCAATGTGTGGCGAGCAGCTCGCTCGCGCCGGTCACAAAGTTAATCTTTTTGACGAGCACCTCGCTTGGGAAAAGCCCTGTGGAGGCGGTCTCACTCACAAAGCCATCCAGTGCTTCCCTTTCCTGCTCGACAATCCTCATCCCAAGAAGCTAGTCCACTCGGTGGAACTCATCAGCAGCCAGGAACACCGCGCCACTTTGGAAATGCCGCATCCTATCGTGATTTATTCGCGAAAGGTTCTAAACGGTTTGCTGCTCGAGCGCGCTCAGGAAGCGGGCTGCACCGTACAGCGCTCCCGCGTGTTGAGCGTTGACATCGATCGCACCAAGCCGCGCTATTGTGTGGAAGGCGAGTGGCACGAAGCGGACTTTCTAGTGCTCGCGGCGGGCGCACGCAATCAGCTCGTGCCGGGAAGCCGCGCACTCCAGCGCGACGAACTGGAAATGACGCAAGGTTATTTCGTCCCGCAAAACGCCGATTCCATCACCATCAAATTTCTTCCGCAATTTGAAGGCTACATCTGGTCCTTCCCACGCAACGACCATCTTTCCGTAGGAATCTGCGGCAGCATGTCCTCGCACACCAGCGCGCAGCTTCGCGGCCACCTGCAAACCTTCGTCGAGAAGCAAAACATTGCGACGGAAAACGCGAAGTTCTACAGCCACGTCTTGCCCTCGCCGCACGAGCGCACTCTTTCCGAACGCAGCGTCGTCGGAAAAAACTGGGCGCTTGTCGGCGACGCCGCCGCCTGGGTCGATCCGCTCACCGGCGAAGGCCTGTTCTACGCCATTCGATCCGGCGAACTACTCGGGCGCTCGCTCGCGCAAGGCTGCCCGGAAAAATATCCTGCGTGGATCAAAGCCGCTTTCTCGAGCGAACTCGAATTCGCCGCGCGGATCGTGCGCCGTTTTTACCGGGGATCGTTTTTGGGGAACGCGGTGACCACTCGCATGGTGCAGTTCATCCGCCGCAGTCCAGTCTTCCGTCAATTGATGGGCGACCTCTTCAGCGGCACGCAAGACTATTCGAGCTTGAAACGCCGACTCTGGGGCCACCTGGGCATCACCATTAGCGATTTCATCGCCAGCGTGCTGAACCTCGACCGTCCCGCGAGCGCGCATGCCGGCAACCCCGGCGCCTCCGGCGACTGATTTGCCCCTTTTTCCAGCCCGCTGGTCCGCCCACAAGGTGCTGCTATTCAACGGTGACGGTTACTGGCGACGAGTGCTGTATTGTTCCAGATGTGGACGCGGCCGTAACTGTAATGGTGTAATTCTCAGGCGGCGGAGGGCTTCCTCCGCCGCAGCCTGCAACCATACAGAGTACGAAAAAGCTCCCACCAAGCACCCAAAGCACGGAACCGCGCTTCCTGGGGCGGCGCGATGCTAGACCAAGTCCGCCCCACAAAAGACAGGCAACAGGCATAACCGCCGCAACCGATGCAAGCCGGCTGCCTGTATTCAACGGGCGTAGAAAGGCCGACAAGCTTGTCGGCGCCGTAACCGTAAGTGTCGAGTTCGCCGGACTGGCGCCAAGAGTCAGCAACGAAGGGGAGACGCCGCAGGTGGCCATCGGCGCAGGCCCTGTGACCGCGCAGCTCAGATTCACTTGTCCTGAGAATCCATTCTGCTCCGTCAAGGTCAGGGTGACGGTTCCTTGCACTCCCGTCTTCAGGGTGAGAGTTGAGGGCGCGGAAGCCAAAGTGAAATCGGGCGCCAAAGCAAATGTGGCGGTGACGGACTGGGCAGAATTCATGGCCACCGTGCAGGAATTTGGATCAATACCCGTGCAAGCGCCGCTCCAAGCGGAAAAGATGGATCCAGACGCAGGAGTAGCGGTCAGTGCGACGTTTGTTCCTTGCGGGTACGTTGCCGAACACGTAGCCCCACAATTGATGGCCCCCGGACTGGATGTCACCGTGCCCGAGCCCTTGCCCCCATCCGTCACCGTCAGGGCAAATACCGGGACAATGGTGACCGTTTGCGTGGCGCTGTTGTTTCCAGGAACGAGATCCGCTTGGTTGGCGGTCACACTCATAGTGTTCGAGATCGTTCCTACGGCGGTCGGCGTCACGGCAATGGTGATGGGAGAGTCGAAGGCAGAAGCCAGCGCGCCAATGTTGCAAGTCACCACTCCGTTGGATTGCATGCAACTCCCCTGAGCGGCAGTGGCGGAAACGAACGTCACGCCGTTCGGAAGCGTGTCCGTAAGGGTCACTCCAGTAGCGTCCTGCGGCCCCTGATTCAGCACGTCGGTCGTGAACGTCAAATTCGTCCCGACCACATACGGCCCGGCCGACACCGCGGTGGAAAGCAGACCTACGTCCGCGCCTGAGGTGGGAGAGGTATTCAACCAGACTTCGATGTTGTTCGCGCCGGTCCCTCCAATGGCAATGAGGTCGGCAAGTTTGTCGCCGTTCAGGTCTTGAGCTATCCAAGGGGCATTACCAGGTTGTAAGGGCACGTCCTGGACCGCAGAGGAAAAGGATGCGTCTCCCCTCCCCAAGAGAATCCCGGACACGAGTGCAAAGTCAACGTGGTACGCCAAATCCAGTTTTCCGTCCCCGTTGAAGTCTCCAACGACAGGATTTGTCCTTACAGAGCGGCCGCCGGGAGGCACGCCCACGCTGAAGCTTAGACTCGTTACGCTTTGCCCATTTTGGAATGTTCCGTCTCCGTTGCCGAGGAAAACGCCGGTATCCACGGTTGCCTGGCAAACCGTAGGCGGACCGCTCTGGCAAAAAACTTGCGAGGCGCTCAAGACCAGGTCTACCTTGCCATCGCCGTTCAGATCTGTCGCAATGACCGGTAAGTGCACTCCCGTGTAATTGATTAGCGCGCCCGTTGAAAACGTTCCGTCGCCTCTGCCGAGCAGGATCTGAATTCCTCCCGTCGTGAGTCCGTTAGCCGTAATGAGCCCCAAATCAGGCTTCGAGTCACCGTTAAAATCCGCGGTAAAGAGTCCCCGGCACCCTGAGGGAGGCGCGCTAGTTTTCGCGGCTTGGAACGTGCCGTCGCCCTTGCTAATAAAGATGTTTAAGTTTGCGGGATCGCACATGGCCAGATCCGATTTCTTGTCTCCATCGAAATCGGCGACGGCCATGAATCCTATCGTCGCGGTAAAGGCAAGCGTCTTAGGGGCCTGGAATGTCCCGTCGCCGTTGCCCAGAAGAATGCTGACCGATACGCCGGTCTGATAGACAGCTAAATCCAGTTTCCCGTCGCCATTGAAGTCGCCAACGGCAATCGCGTTCGGGCTATTGCCTGCGGTGAAATTAACGGCCGCCTGAAATGTGCCGTCGCCGTTGCCCAGCAGAATGCTTACATCGCCGCTGCCCCTATTCGCCACGGCCATATCCGCTTTGCCGTCCCCGTTAAAATCGCCCACCGCAATCGCCGCAGGAGCTGTTCCGACGGGGTAGCTTGTCGGCGCAGCAAAACTCACGCCAGCCACCTTCGTTGGACTTCCCAGAAGGACCGCGAGGCCGGATATCGCCAAACAAACGGCTTTCCGATTTGGCGGCCAGAGTGCGAGCTCGAAAATCGCTCCCAAGCGTGGCCTACTGTCTTTCACTTCCATACGCCCTCCAGCCCACGCCACCTCACTACCGGCGCGCCGTTTGGCGAACTCTGCAATACTTAACGGGCGCAGGGCTATGCACCAGCATTGACTTCTCACTGAACTTTTGTCTTTCCTTTTAACCTGCTGAAAAGACAGGGCCTGGATGTTTTGGCTTCAAGTGGCCAAGGCCCACAATTCCCCTGGGCGTGCACTTCTTCCCTGCCGTTGACCTTATTGGAGGAATGCAGGGACGGGTGCTAGACTCTTCCGAATTTGACCCGCCCATGAACGCCGGAACTTCAGCTCGTGTTCGCCTTGGAGAGTTCGAACTGGACCTACGCGCGGGAGAACTCCGCAAAGAAAACCGCAAAATCCTGCTCCAGGAACAGCCTTTCCAAATCTTGTTGATGTTGGTGGAGCGCCGCGGAGACCTGGTTGACCGAGAGGAGATCCGCAAGAGACTTTGGCCTAATGACACCATCGTCGAGTTCGACCACAGCATCCACACGGCCATCAAAAAGCTTCGGCAAGCCCTGGGCGATTCTGCGGACCGTCCGAAATATGTCGAAACAGTCGCCCGCCGCGGTTATCGTCTGGTTCGACCGGTCGAACCCTGTAGCAAGCCACACCTTGTCCCGGCCAACGTCCCGGCAGAAGGAGCCTCGCACCAAGACGAACCTGCGGTCGCGGAGACCGAAGTTGGTTTCGCCGCGGCTCTGGTAGGCAAAAGAGTTTCCCATTATCGGGTTCTCGGAGTGTTGGGCGGCGGCGGCATGGGTCTGCTTTACTGGGCGGAAGACATCAAGCTCGGCCGCGCCGTGGTTTTGAAATTCCTACCTGAGGAATTGGCCGGCGATCGAGTGGCACTCGAGCGCTTTGAACGCGAAGCACGGGCAATGTCGGCGCTGGATCATCCAAATATTTGTGCCGTGCATGAATTCGGCGAGCATCAGGGCCGGCCCTTCATCGTCATGCCGCTCCTCGAGGGGCGAACTCTTCGAGATCGCATCAGTGCAGCCCGGCAAAAAAACGAAACCCTTGCCGCGAAGGAACTGGTCGACATTGGGGTGCAAATTGCCGACGGGCTTACCGCCGCGCATCGTCAGGGCATCATTCACCGCGACATCAAACCGTCAAATATCTTCGTCACCGACAACGGCGTGGTCAAAATCCTGGATTTCGGTTTGGCCAAGCGAGCCGATGGCTTGGAACAAGCACAAATTGAGCCAGCCCGAACCTTTGAGACGAACTCTCCACAAAAAGACGCCTTACCTCATCCCACTTTGACGCGTGCCGGTGTAGCCCTGGGAACCGCCGCATACATGTCGCCCGAGCAGGTCCGCGGAGAACCTCTTGACGCCAGATCCGATCTGTTCTCCTTTGGCTTGGTCCTCTACGAAATGGCCGCCGGGCAGCAAGCCTTTGAGGGTGCCACCGCGGCGATGGTGAACGACGCTATTTTGAACCGCTTGCCGGTTCCTGCTCGTCAATTGAATTCCGCGCTTTCGCCGGAATTCGAGCGCATCATCAACAAAGCTCTCGAGAAAGACCGCCGTATGCGCTATCAAGGCGCGGCGGAAATTCGCGACGAGCTTATCCACCTGGAGCAAGAACGCCGTCCTCTCAGGTGGGCGCTTACGGGCGCTGCTGTTCTCGCATCATTGGCGTTCGCCTGGTTCTGGTCTATAAGGGACAAGCAAGCTCCGCTGCCAGAAATTAAGCAGACGCAGCTCACCACGAGTTCCAGTGATATGGCGGTAGGAGGCAGCGCTATTTCGCCAGACGGCAAGTACTTGGCATACTCCGACCGAAGAGGCGTCCACGTCAAACTCCTTGCCACCGGCGAAATTCGGACACTGCATGAAGGCCTGTCGCAGGAATATTTCGCCTGGTTTCCGGACAGCACCCGTTTTCTCGCCAGCCGAACCTACGCCGAGGGGATCTGGGACTATTCCCTCCTGGGTGGGCCAAAACTGTTACTGAAGGAAGGTACCCTCAGTTCCGTCTCCCCTGATGGGTCTCTTGTCTCCTACACCGCCAACAAAGGGCGCCTTGGCGACCGCGAAATCTGGCTCATCGGTTCCGACGGCAAAAACCCCCGCATGTTTCTTAGCGTCGGAGAAGATGCCTCCCTGCAGGAACCTTACTGGACTCCCGGCGGCCGCCGAATCTCTTACCAGTTGCAGCGTCAAGCAGCCGACAATGCTGAATTCACGATCGAAACCCGCGACATGCAAGGCGGCTCACGGGTCGTGCTGTACTCGGAAGCCCTCCCGAATGTCGAGAATATAAGGTTTCAAGATCTTGTTTGGTTGCCCGGCGGGCGACTCATTCTCTCCCTTGCAACTCCGGACTCCGACCTTGTCGAATCCTTTACGACGCGTTGCAATCTTTGGGAATTGCGCGTGGATCCCGCTACCGGCCAACCCTCCGGACCGATGCGAAGGCTGACGAACTGGCCTGGCGGCTCCATCTCTACGGCCTTGTACGCGACCTCGGATGGCAAGAAGATTTCTGTTTACCGAATGGCTGGCTCGGTGCTGATCGACCTCGCCGATTTCACTCCGGATGGAAAACACATTTCTGCTCGGCGGCTATTTACACCTACCGAAGGATTCAACCATGCGCCAACCTGGTCGCAGGACAGCCAGACTCTTTTCTTCGAATCGAATCGCAACGGGCACGTGCAAATCTTCCGCCAGCCCGTCTCGAGCGACATTGCTCAACCGGTACGGCTGGAGTCCGCCAGCACTGGGTTGCCCACCGTAAGTGCGGACGGCTCCTTCCTTCTCTACTCGACTCCCACCCATAATCCAAAAGCAGGTTCCGCAACGCCCGCACAAATCATGCGGGCCCCCATCGAAGGCGGCGCCTCGCAACCCGTGCTCACCGCGCGAGTCTACGATATGCCACGATGCGCGCGAGCGCCGGCCAGCTTGTGCGCCATCGCAGAACCGTCCGAGGATCACCGGCAAATGGTCTTCACCGCGTTTGATCCCGTACGAGGCCGGGGCCGCGAACTCACTCGATTTCCCGTGGACCCAAACGACGACTACACCTGGGACCTCTCTCCCAATGGCGAACAAATCGCAATATTGAAGCGCGTCCCACGTTCTGACGGAAAGATCTTTGGCACCGTGGGTCCTATTCACATTCTTTCTCTGAACGGCCAGCCGCTGCGGGAAGTCCGAGCAAAAGGCTGGGACCATTTCCACGAGTATGTAGACTGGGCGCCGGATGGAAAAAGCCTTATCCTTGCCGGGCCGTCCGGCCGGGACGCAGACCTCCTCCGCATAGATCTCCAGGGCAACGTGACCGTCCTATGGCACGAGAAGGGAGTCTATATCTTCCGCGCCGTCCCCTCCCCCGATGGACGGCATGTCGCCATTCTCCGCCGCACCGAGAACAACAATGTTTGGCTGCTGGAGAATTTCTGAAAATGGCCCGTTGCGCCTGATACCATGTAGTTACAAAAGAGTCCCCCGCATCCAAGGGCGAGGGGTGACAGCCCCGAATCATGACCACTGACGCAAACACCAAAACCACGTCCAAAGACAACCCATCCAAGGGCAAAGACAAGAAGCGCAAGAACGCGTGGAAGAACCTTCCCGATGTTTGGGCGCTGATGAAGCCGCGCCGCGGCTTGCTGATCCTCGGGTTCGGCTTAATGGCGGTGAACCGCGTTTCAGGCCTAGTGCTTCCCGCTTCCACCAAATACTTCGTGGACAACGTGATCCTCCATCGCCAAGTGCGGCTTCTGACGCCACTCGCTCTCGCCGTTCTTGCCGCCACGCTCATCCAAGGACTCACTTCCTTCACGCTCACGCAGCTTCTCTCGAAGTCCGCGCAGCGCATGATCACCGAGCTGCGCCGCCAGGTGCAAGCGCACATTGGCCGGCTGCCCATCGCGTTTTACGACGCGAACAAGACCGGCGTGCTCGTTTCGCGCATCATGAGCGACGTGGAAGGCGTCCGCAATTTGATCGGCACCGGCTTGGTTGAGTTTGTCGGCGGACTGATGACCGCGGCCATTGCGCTGGTCTATCTGATTCACACCAGCGTGCTCATGACCGGCGTGGCGTTTTCGATTCTCGTCGTTTTCGGCTTCGGAATTAGCTGGGCCTTCAAGACCATTCGCCCCATTTTCCGCGCACGCCCCAAAATCAACGCGGAAGTCACCGGCCGCCTCACCGAATCGCTCAGCGGTGTGCGAGTGGTGAAGGGTTACCACGCCGAAGAGCGGGAAGAAAAAGTCTTTTCCTCTGGCGTGCAGCGCTTGCTCGACAACGTGCTCAAGACGCTTACGGCGACTTCACTGATGAGCCTCTCTGGCGCCATGCTTCTGGGGATCGTCAGCGTGCTTATGATGGAACTGGGCGGCCGCAAAATGCTTGCCGGAACCATGACGCCCGGCCAGTGGTTCGCCTACAGCGCCTTCCTGGCATTTTTAATCGCGCCGGTGTTTCAGATCGTCGCCATTGGCACGCAAATCACCGAAGCCATCACGGGTCTTGAGCGCACGCGCGAGATCCTCAACGAAACAATGGAAGACGAGACTGCCGGCCGCACCGTCGCCATGCATCGTGTGAACGGTCTCGTCGCGGCAGAACATATCAGCTTCTCCTACGAAGAACGCAAAGAAGTCCTGCACGATATTAGCTTCACTTCCGAGCCTGGCACGGTCACTGCGCTTGTCGGTCCGTCCGGCGCGGGAAAATCCACCATCATCGGCTTGATCGCCGCCTTCTACGTTCCTTCCAAGGGAAGGATGTTCGTGGACGGCGTGGATCTCGCCACCGTGAAGCTAAGCTCCTACCGCACACAGCTCGGTGTCGTGTTGCAGGAAACATTTCTTTTCGACGGAACGATTCGGGAAAACGTGGCCTTCTCCAAACCGGACGCCACGGAGGAGGAAATCCTCGCCGCCTGCCGCATCGCCCGCGTGGACGAATTTGCCGAATCGTTCGACCAAAAATACGACACCGTCGTCGGCGAACGCGGCGTAAAACTTTCCGGCGGGCAGAAGCAGCGCGTGTCCATCGCGCGCGCCATTCTTGCCGATCCGCGTATTCTCATTTTGGATGAAGCCACATCGAGCCTAGACTCTGAATCCGAGGCGCTGATTCAAGAAGGCTTGAAGTACCTGATGCGCGGACGCACAACATTTGTCATCGCGCACCGGCTCTCGACCATCCGCCGCGCCGATCAAATCCTCGTCGTCGAAGCAGGCCGCATCATCGAGCGTGGTACGCACGAGACTCTCTACGCTCAAGGCGGCCGCTACTACGACCTCTACACCAAGCAGCATGCCGTCGAGACGAATCTCTTCCTCGCTCCCGGTGAAAGCACCACGCTCGAAGAAGGCGCCGAGTCTTCCGCCGGCGCCAACGGCCGCGGCGTGGCAGGCAATGCCCGCGACACCACCGACGCCATCCGCATCCTCCGCGGCCAAAGCAGCTAGCCCCGTGTCACTCCGCTTGCCCTGAGCCACGCCTGGTGGCGGTGCGCTCGGTATCGCCCAAATCGGGGCTTGGGAGGAAACCGCACATTTCGGCGCTCCTAGTTGTGGGGTAGATGCTGAGTTCGCAGCTGCGAGGAGTACTGAAGTGGCCGGAATTCGATCGTGATGTCCTGTTGAGCTTGGACTGGCCTTTTGTCCAGCAGGGTGGGCGCGTAACGCCACTGGCGAATGGCTTCCGTGGTGGCAGGAAGAAGAGCGGTGGAACCGCTCAAGAACTTTACCTCCTGCACTTGGCCAAGCTGCCCGATCGTGGCGCGCACCCTGATGGTTTCAGCAAATCCATAGCCATCCGCCGGCCTTCGATAACGTGGCCAGCCGAAGGAGACAAGGTCGCCGGCTTCCAATCGAGCCGACCGGTAAGCCAGTGCCGGCCCGGGCGCCCCCGAAACGAAAACGGAGAGCTGCGAGGTCATCGCTAGCGAAGATGTGGCAGCAATCGTTTTTTCCGGGAAACTCACCTTGAACGGTTGGCTTCCTCCGCCCGGGACCGTAACCAGGATCGCAGAAGCCCTCGGCAGGTGCGGCGGTTCGGCGAAAGGAGAGGTTAGCCGGTAAGGGGCGCGGCTTCTTGGCGCATTGTGTATGGAGCGCACAACCTTATGCGGACGTACAAGTTTGGATCTCGCTGGAGGCCACACGTTTCGTACGATTGGCCCGATCGCACCATTGGGCTCGGAACCGGGGACGGGCTTAGCTGGCGGCCTGGGTTCTATTCTTGGAGATGAATCCGCATCTGTAGGAACCACCTGCGCGGAGTCTCGGTCTCCCGCGTTTTCCAATCCGGACACGGTGGCGGTACGCGTGCCGGTTTTGGACTTTTCTTCAGAAGGCGTTGCTTCGCCCGGCCCATGGGCATCGGCGGAGTCATGGGAACTCGCCACAGGGGGAGTTGGCGTTTGCGGAGTTGATTCGTCCCCTTGGTCTGTCAGCACCGGTGAATCGGCATCAGGCAGTGCTGGCGGCTTCGAATCCGCAGCGAGGAATAATTTCGGGGGCTCTCGGAGGCGTTTGCCGAGCGGCCCGCGGCCTACCGTGAGCCCAACGGTGAAAGAAGTGACCGCGAATAAAAACAGTATTGCGAAAACATTGACTTGAAATGCGGAGATTCTAAGAGCGGGAAAGCGCGAATACGAGTCCTCGATGCGATTCTCGGAGAACAGTTCCTTGGCGTCCTTGGCGCGAGCCGCGTCCTCTATCCGATTGAAGAACGAACGGGTTGCACGAGCTTGCGCTCCAATACCCCTCATCACAGGGGAGCGCGGCTCTTCTTCGTGGGGAGGTTCAACCAGCGATGCGGAACCGTCATCGAGAATCTCAGAAGCTTCGGTCTCATATTCGTGAGACACCCGGTGTCCCAACCATTCCGCCAAGGGGGTTCGCTCTGGTTCCTCGGAAACATTCTTAATCGTCACCGCCGGGAACTCGTCAGCTTCGGAGGGAGAATCCGCATCCACAACCTCTGCGGTCTCGGCCTCCAATGGTTGAGTCGGAGTGTGTCCCATCCGTTCTACCAAGGGGGCTCGTTCTTGCTCCCGGGAAACATCCTTAATGGTTATGGATGGGAACTCGTCGACGTCGCATGGAGAATCCGCGTCAACAACTTCTGTGGTCTCAGTCTCTAGTTGAGTCGGAGCATGCACCATCCGTTCTGCCAAAGGGGCGTGTCCTTGCTCCGGGAAAATATCCTTAATCGCCAAAGCCGGGAACTCGTCAGCATCCGCGCGGGGCTCTGCGGCTTCCGCAATCGGAACCGGCTCCTCACCGGTACTCGCATCCTTTTGGTCATTTTGGACATGCACGATCTCGAGAGCACCAATTCCCTCGGACTGCTGAGCGTGGTCCAGTGCAGGCTCGGCGTCGGGCCCAGATTCTTCCCCTTGTGCCTGCGGGTCAATCCCTTGGTTTTCCTTTATCCGCTTCGCGAGGTCAATGAGCGCTGCAAACCGGCCGCCCGCCACTGAGAGATCGTCAAAAACGTTGGCAGCGTTTTTCGGGTTGAACTGAAGCTGCCGGGCCGTGAGAGACAGACGGAGGCTGTCGTCAAGTTCGGCGCGCCGGCGTTCTGAGAGAAAGTCTCGCAGCTCAAAAAAGCGAGCGCCGTTTTCGTACTTCTCTCTCCACTCGCGAATGGCCTGAAGACGACGATTCGTTTCCCTCTCCAATTCCGGTTCCTGCGATTCCGCGGCTTCGACAAACGTTTCCGCTTCCCCATGCGGTAACGCCAGGGTGATTTCCCTCAGCCCACCGCGCAGCTCCTGGACCTCGTTGGACGGCAAAGATGTCTTTCGGCACGCCCACTCACCGCGCTTCTTATCGAAATCAATCGTGGCGCGATACTCAGCAGTTTCATACTTGAAGACCGGCAAGGGTTTGAGCGGCGGCCAGGAACCGGCCAGGATGGCTTTCATCTCGGACTGCTGCCCAGGAGAGGTGAGTCCAGCAAAATTGGCCTTGTGCAATCTCATGATTCGGCCCAAAAGCTCTGGCCGCCCCGAGGCCCTGTCGGCGAGGCTAAAGCTGTACTGTAAACCCCAACACCGCCGGAGGGAACTAGTTTCTCTGCTCCTCGGCGAAACCTCTTTCGGGCATTTTCAGGGGCCCCTTCGAAGGCCCTAACCCATAGACGGCTGGATCAGACGGTGGTCTTGGCCTGGCCAATTCTCGACTCGTAAAAATACCCGCACCAGATCGCCACGGGACAATGCGCCCTTAGGACCCTCATCCCATCTATGTGTGGCACAAACCTTTAGACGTAACCTTGGTCCAAGAGACCTGTCAAAAATGACAGGTCTCCCACGACGTAGCTCTCGAACCCGTTCTTGAGAGGGCTTGGGACCAAAATTTCAACGTTAATTGTCCCTAGTTGCCCCGCGTTTTTTGTAACCGGGCATTCTAAAGGAGTTACCTATTCTTAGGCTCGACTGCGCCCTTCAGATCGAAATCGTTGTGCCGGGCGAAACATACACTTTCAAGAGGGTCCCCTTTGCGGCTATTGATTTTCATATATTCCTGAAGCTTTGCACGCGAGCAGCGCCCCTGCTCCAGAACACATTCGGCGAGGTTTGGGGCAACACCGGAACGTTCGGGCAGCATCGTGGTTTCAGCGCATCTGAAGTTCTAAATTCTGGGGCTCGCTACCTTCCTCAACGAAACGTGGCCTGGAGATCGGCTGTGCGGGTGCATCGGTTGGCGAGCAAGCCAACTCGCGGGACGCCTTCCACCTGCTGCGCGAACTCAAGCTGAACGGCAGCGATTGCGCTATGCGGTGGGGCGGCGGGCGATGATTTTTTTGGCGGCGGCCGCGGCGGGAATCAGGGTGGCCATTTTGCGGATCATCGCCAGGACCAGGCGTTTGTCGCCTTCAGAAAGCGTGTTGCTGTACTTCTTGATCTCGGCAAGGAAGCGAATTTCGTCCTGAGAAAGTTCGCCCAGGGCTTTTTGCGTTTCGCGGTCGCGAGGCGTCTCGGTGCCGGGGAAAAAATCGGCGAGGGAAATGTCCATGGCCTCGGCGATTTTTGCGAGCGTTTCGAGCGATGGCACGGTGTGGCCGTTCTCAACGCGCGATAGGTAGCAACGCAACAGGCCGGTGCGGCGCTCGATGTCGCCCTGCGACAGGCCGCGCTGGCTGCGATAGGTTTTGATAACGTCGCCGATGTTTACCCGAGGCTTTTCTTTTGGCATGGTCTCTCCACTTGAGTCGTACACCCAAACTTGAGGCCGTTATCTTAGTGGCTAACAGCAGGAGTGGCAAGGGAGAAAGTGCGAAGAAGTGTTCCTATCCGGCAATAGTATCAGATGAGGAACGTAGCGCGGAAATGACAGAAGAGTGCCAAGGCTCACGACCAGAGCGGTTCTCGCGGGCCTCTCTGGTGCTCGAATCAAGTCTAGGATCCCTAACTGCATTCGGGATGACTACCGAGGAAAGGCAGCCGCGCGTTCGGGGAGTGCAAGGAATGACAGGTAAATGGCGACCGTCAAAGCATAGGGCGCAGCAGTGCTGCGCCCCCTCGTGTTTGGCCCTTTGAGTAGTCCATAAAGCTTGTCCTCCCGTAGTAAATTCCCAGCATTTTTGTGAGCAACCACTTGTGTCTTCTTGTATCTAGTTATATAACTAGAGAACAGGAGGTATCCTAATGGGCTT
>DATFSR010000128.1:0-13680 GCA_035262505.1 Candidatus Acidiferrum sp.
GGAGGGTTTTTGAAGATGCAGCCGGCACTTTTTTGCCCAAGCGGCTGACTGGAGCGCCGTTTTTCGTTGCAGATACGAATGCCTTTTAGAATTTCGTTGTACGGTTTGGAGGGTAGTTCCAATATCACTGCGAGCATCATATCATCAGCCGCAAAAGAAGTGTGTCGATATTCGAAAGAAATTTGATGGCCCCGGAGGGTCTCGATTTCCCGGGTAGCAGCGCGGTAGAGCTTCACCTCGCGGACGTAGGTGCCGATTTGCATGCCGTAGGCGCCGGCGTTCATGCGGAGGGCCCCGCCCACAGTGCCGGGAACGCCGATTAGGCCTTCCATCCCACCCAGATCATGCTTGGCGCAGAAGGTGACGGTGCGGCCGAGGTCTGCGGCGGCATCCACGTGAGCAAGGTTCCCTTGCAGTACGACGTCCGGCTCGGGTGGATCGAGTTGCAAAACGACCCAGGGAAGCTCTCCGTCGTCCACCAGCAGGTTCGAACCGCCTCCGAGGAATTTGTGAGGAAGGCGATTTGCGTCTAGAAGCCGCAGCAGCGGCGGGATGCTTTCGTGTTTGGTGATGCGCAGCAAGTCGGTCGTGCCGCCAATGCCGAGAGAAGTCAGCTCCGACAGCTTCGCGCTGGGCCGGAGCTCGATACCGAGTTCGGCCAAGCCTGCGAGCGACTTGGGATCGTTAATGCGCATGTTCCGCCGGTCGCTCCGCTCCGAGAAGAGCCACTAGTTCATTGCTGGCGCGGCTGACGCTGCCGGCGCCGACCGTGAGAAGGGCGTCGCCGGGGCGCGCTTGCTTGAGCAAAAGCTCGATGCCTTCCTGCATCAGATGGGCGTAATGAACGTTCTTGTGCCCGGCGCTTCGAATGGCATTGGCGAGGGCTTCACCGGTCACGCCGGGGATGGGCGACTCGCTGGCGGGATAAATGTCGGTCAACACGAGAACGTCCGCTTGATTGAACGCGCGGCAGAATTCGTCCCAGAGATGCTGCGTGCGCGTGTAGCGGTGCGGCTGGAAAAGCACGAGCAGGCGGTTGAATTTGCAACCGCGGGCGGCATCGAGAGTGGCGCGAATTTCCGCCGGGTGATGGCCGTAATCGTCGATGACGGTGATGTCGTTGACCACGCCTTTGATGTCAAAGCGACGGCCGACTCCGGCGAATCTTGCCAGGCCTTCGCGAATCAGGTCGGAAGCAACGTTGAGATACAGGGCCACGGCGGCCGCCGCAGCAGCATTGCGCACGTTGTGCATTCCAGGCGGATGGGACAGTTGGAAAAGGCCCAAGTCGTCGCCTTTGTAGGTGAGGCGGAACTCGCTTTGCAAACCATTGAGCTTTACGTCGCTGATGACCAAGTCGGCCTGGCTGGAAGTTCCATAGGTGATGATGGGGCGCTTCACGCTGGGGATAACCGCCTGCACGTTCGGCTCATCAATGCAAAGAATCGCTGCGCCGTAAAACGGGACGCGATTCACGAATTGAATAAACGCGTCCTGAATGTCTTCGAGCGAAGTGTATTGATCGAGATGCTCGCGGTCGATGGTCGTGACGACGGCGACGACGGGAGCAAGCATCAAAAAACTGCGGTCGCTCTCATCGGCTTCGACGACAAAATATTCGCCTTTACCCAAACGGGCCGTCGTGCCGGCTTGATTGACGCGTCCGCCGACGACAAATGTGGGATCGAGATGAGCCGCCGCAAGGACGGAAGCGACCATCGAAGTCGTGGTGGTTTTGCCGTGGGCTCCGGCAACCGCAATGCCGTATTTCAAGCGCATCAATTCGGCGAGCATTTCGGCACGGGGAATGACCGGAATCTTTCTGTTGTGCGCCTCGATAACTTCCGGATTGTCCGGCTTGACGGCAGAAGACGTGACGACCACGTGCGCGCCATCCGCGTTCGACGCCTTGTGCCCCTGGTAAATGGTCGCGCCAAGTTTTTGCAGTCGTTCCGTGATGTTCGAAAGCTTCACGTCGGAACCGGAAACGGAATAGCCGAGCGTAAGAAGAACCTCGGCGATGCCGCTCATTCCGATACCACCGATGCCCACCAGGTGAATCCGCTGAAAATTGCGAAAGGAGACCATCATTTTTTTGCCCTCAACGCTTTGCCCTCACTGATTTACCCTCACCGTTGGCCTTGCACGTTTGCGGCCTCTTCAATCAGATTGACGATTTCCTGCGTGGCATGAGGGCGGGCCAACGCGCGCGCATTCGAAGAAAGCTGTTCAATTTCCGCGGGCTGGTCGAGCAACGAAAAGATCTCGCCGCTTAGCGTTTCAGCGGTCAATGCCGGCTCCGGGATCAGTCTGCCCGCCGAAGCCCGCGCCATTTCTTGCGCGTTGCGCAGTTGATGGCTATCGGTGGCTCTGCCGAAAGGGATGAAGATGGCAGCGCGGCCAGCCGCGGAAACTTCGGCGGCAGTGATGGCTCCGGCGCGGCAGACGATGACGTCCGCCCAGGCGAAGCGCTCTGGCATGTTGGTCATGAAAGGCACGACTTCCGCCGGAATTTCGCGCCGCGCGTAGGCAGTGCGCACGGCGTCGTAATCTCGCTCGCCGGTCTGATGCACGATGCTCAGCTCACCTTTTCGCGTGGCCAGGCGGTCCATCGAATCCACCAAGGCGCGGTTGATGGGCAGCGCGCCTTGGCTGCCGCCGGTAATGAGCAGGCGCAATGGATTCGACGGCTTGCGCGGGGGAATGGAGAAGAATTCGGCGCGGACCGGACAGCCGGTAACGATGGCCTTTTTTCCCCAAGCCTCGGCAGAAATTTCATAACCGGTAGCGATCCGCTTCGAGAGACGCGCAAGAAGTTTGTTGGTGAGGCCCGGTTCGGCGTTCGGCTCAAAAATAATGTTGGGTACGCCTCCGAGCCAGGTTGCCAGCATCATGGGACCTGCCGCGTAACCGCCGACGCCAAAAGCGGCGACGGGTTTGTGTTTGCGCAACACGCGTCGCGCGTCAAACATCGCGGGAACCAGCATCGTCACATTTTTGAAAAGAGTCGTTCCGCCTTTGCCTTTCAAGCCCGCCACTCGCAGCGTCTCGAGCGGCAGGCCCGCCTGCGGCACCAGCTTCATCTCAAGTCCGCGCGCGGTTCCCACCAGCACCACTTCCCTCTCTTTCCCCCGCGCGAGCCATTCGCGCGCGACCGCCATTGCCGGGAAAACGTGTCCGCCAGTGCCGCCGCCTGCAATCAGGAGTTTCACGCGATGCCACTCCTCAAGCTTCCACAGCCTGGGCTTGCTGCGAAATATTGAGCAGCACGCCGGTGCCGAGCAGCATCACCAACAAGCTCGAGCCGCCGTAACTGATGAACGGCAGCGGAATGCCTTTCGTCGGGACCATGCCCAGCACAACGGCGAAATTGATTAACGCCTGCCATAAAACCATGGTGGTGATTCCCAACGCGAGCAGACGGCCAAAGGCGTCAGGCGCGGCAAAGGCTGCCCGGATGCCTCGGCGTCCATAAACGACGAAGAGCGCAATGACCAGCACCGCGCCAATAAAGCCTAGCTCTTCGCAAATCACGGCGTAGATGAAATCGGTGTGTGCTTCGGGCAAGTAGAAGAGTTTCTGTTTGCTCTCCATCAAGCCGACGCCGGTCAGTCCACCAGAACCCACGGCGATGAGCGATTGCCTTAATTGAAAGCCGGCGCCCTGCGGATCGGAGCCGGGGTCCCAGAAGGAAAGGAACCGCGCCATGCGATACGGCGCGATCGTGATAAGGAGGTAGAGCGTGGGCAAAGCCACGGCGAATCCGGCGGCGATCCATTTCCAGGAAAGTCCGGCGACAAAAAGAACGGTCGTGGCGAACAGCAGGATGTCCACCGAAGTGCCAAGGTCAGGCTGCGCGAGAATGAGTCCGGCGCAAACCAACACCGGGGCGAGAGCGGGGAGAACCGTGTGGAGAAAATCCTCCTTGCGGAAATCCATTGTCTCTTTGCCACGACGCTTCTGATCCAGGAACCACGCCAGATAAAGAATGACGGCAAGCTTCGCAAGTTCCGAAGGCTGGATACCTACGGGACCGAAGCGAATCCAGCGATGCGTGGCGTGAGACCGGTCGAGGAAAAAGGCGAGGACCAGCATCAGCACAATGGTGCAAAGCATGGTGTAAATCACGGCGGGCTGGCGAAGTTTGTGATAGTCCATGCGCATCAGGACAAACATTCCCAGAAGGCCGATCAAGAGCCAGGCGGCCTGCCGCACCAGGAAAATGTAAGAATGACCGTATAACTGCTCGGCCGTGACGGCGGAAGCGCTGAGGATCATGACCGCGCCAATGAGGCACAGCGCGAGCGTCACGCCAAAAAGCCAGCGGTCACTGTCGTTGCGTCTCGGCATGCCGCTCACCGCCCTCCAGAAGTGGTGCTTGCGGCTTGGCGCTCGAGTTGATGCACAAGCTCTTTGAAAACGCGGCCGCGATGCTCATAGTTCTGAAACTGGTCGAAGCTGGCGCACGCGGGGGCCAGCAAAACAACGTCTCCAGCGCGCGCAGCGTGAGCGGCGGTGTCGACGGCGCGCTCGAGAGTTCCGGCTTGCTCGATGGCGACGCTGCCCGCAATCTGCTTTTCGATTTTGTCCGCCGCAGCGCCGATTAGCAGCGCGAGGATGGCTCTTTCGCGAAGCGGCGCTTGCAGCAGGGTGTAGTCGCTGCCTTTGTCTTTGCCTCCCAAGATAATCAGGATGCGGCCGGGAAACGCGGCGAGCGCTTTCAACGTGGCGTCGACGTTGGTGGCTTTCGAATCGTTGTAAAAACGTACCCCGCCAATCTCGGCGACGAATTCCAGACGGTGCTCGACCCCCGCGAACGAGCGCACGCCCTTCGCGATGGAGGCCGGTTCTGCGCCCGCGAGCCGCGTGGCAGCTACAGCGGCTAGAACGTTTTCCAGGTTGTGTGCACCGGCCAGAGGAATATCCGCAAGTTTCAAGATGCTTTCCTCGGTCCCCTCGCGCCGAAACAGAACTTCGTTTTCCCTAACGAAAGCGCCTTGAGCAACGCGCTGTTTGCGGCTGAACCAAAAGACTTGCGGCCTTGCCGGCGCGTATGGTGTGGTACCAAGGTCATCCGCGTTCAGCACGGCGCCATCGGATTCCCTCTGGTTTTCGAAGATCCGCGCTTTGGCTGCTCCGTAACTTTCCAGTGTGTGATGACGGTCCAGGTGATCGGGTGTGAGATTCAGGAACACGCTGATGTTGGGCCGAAACTTTTCAATCAGTTCGAGTTGAAAGCTGCTCAACTCCGCGACGGTGATCGTCTCATCGCTCGACTTCTCCACGCAGGAGATCAAAGGCGTACCAATATTGCCCGCCAGGATCGTGGAGAACCTGGCGCTCCGCAAAATGTGTTCGATAAGCGAAGTGGTTGTTGTTTTTCCATTCGATCCGGTAATCGCGATGAGTCGCCCTTTCAGGAAACGGTCGGCAAGCTCAATCTCACTCCAAATCGTGACGCCCTTCGAGCGCGCGAATTGCAAAAGAGGCGCGTCGGCAGGCACTCCAGGGCTTGGAATGATTAAATCCGTGTCGAGAATCAACTCCTGGCGGTGACCGGCGAGTTCCAGAGCAACTCCGGCTCTTCGGAGCGCAACGACTGCGTCCCCAAGCTCTTTTTCTGTCCGTGTGTCAGTTGCCGTCACGCGCGAGCCTCGCGCGGCGCAAAACAACGCCGTGGCAATTCCCGTTCTCGCCAGACCAACAACGAGCACGCGTTTGTTCCGAAGCTCGATGGACGCGGACATTTTCGTTTGGTTCCCGAATCTCTTATCTCAATTTCAAAGTCGTCAGCGCGAACAGTGCGAAGACCAGCGCGGCAATCCAGAAGCGCACGATCACCTTGGATTCGCTCCACCCCAGCAATTCGAAATGGTGATGAATCGGCGCCATGCGAAAAATGCGCTTGCCGCGCAGCTTGAACGACCCCACTTGCAGAATGACGGAGAGCGCTTCGACGACAAAGATGCCGCCCACAAAGAAAAGCAGAATTTCCTGCTTGATGATCACCGCGATGGTTCCGAGCGTTCCGCCAAGCGACAGCGAGCCGACGTCTCCCATAAAAATTTCCGCTGGGTGGGCGTTGTACCAGAGGAATCCCAGGGAGGCTCCGACGAGCGCGCCGCAAAAAACCGTGAGCTCGCCGACTTTGGGGATGTACTGGATGTCCAGATACGCAGCCCAGCGGAAGTTGCTGCTGACGTAAGTAAGTACCGTAAGCGCCCCCGCGGCGATGACGGTACAGCCGATCGCGAGGCCGTCGAGACCGTCGGTGAGGTTCACGGCATTCGTGGAGCCAACCAGGACGATGCACACAAAAACGAGAAATGGGATGAAGGCCAGCCACCACCAGTACGGTGTTTTCATCAGCGAATGAATCACGAGATCCGGATGAAAGCGCTTCGCAAACGGAATTACCAGTTGAGTCGAATAAGCATTGCGGGTCAACAGCACTAACAAGGAGCCGCCCACAACCAGGCTGACTACCACCTGAAAATAGATTTTTTTCTTCGGCGTGAGGCCCAGGTTCTGCTGCTTCGAGATTTTCGCGTAGTCGTCGATGAAGCCGATGATCGCGAATCCGGCAAGCGCAAAGAGCGCGATCAAGATAAACGGATTCGTCAGATCGGCCCACAGCAGCGTCGGCACGGCGGTGGACAGTACGATGAGCACGCCACCCATCGTCGGCGTCCCGGCTTTTTTCTGGTGGGCCTGCGGGCCTTCTTCGCGAATGTACTGGCCGATCTGCAGTTCGCGCAAACGGCGAATCAGCCACGGCCCAAAGACCAGCGCCAGGAACATCGCGGTCAAGCTGGCGTAAACCGTGCGAACCGTGATGTACCGAAAAACGTTGAGCGGGCTGAAGTAGCGCCTCAACACTTCGACGAGGAGGTAGTAGAGCATTCTAGTGCCGGACCTCCTGGCGCGAAACCTCTCCGGGCGCGGCGTGGCGGGCGATTAGGGCATCCACAATTTGTTCCATCTTCACTCCGCGCGAACCTTTTACCAGCAACAGGTCACCGGGAAGGACTAGTGTTTCCAAGAATTCCGCGGCCTCCTGTGGTGTAGCGAAAAACTTGGTTTGTCCGCGAGGCAGGCCCGCGGCCACCGCGCCTTCCACAATTTGTGAAGCGTCGCCGGAGACGCCCATGACCCAGTCCACCTTGCCGATTTTCGTCGCAAACTGCCCTGCTTCGCGGTGCAGCGCCGGCGAAGAACTTCCGAGCTCGCGCATTTCACCCGCAACCAGAATGCGCCGGCGGAAGTTCGGAGTGGCTGCAAGCAACTCCGTCATCGCCTGCAGCGCCGCAGGACTGGAGTTGTAGCTGTCATTGATCAGCGCCGCCCCATTCGAAAATCGCAAAAGTTCTCCGCGCATTGCAGGAGCGCGAAGAGTGTGGAAGACGCTTTGCGCTTCGGCTGCCCCGATTCCCCAAACGCTCGCTGCCGCCAACGCCGCCAGGGCGTTGGCAATGGCATGACGCCCGGGAACCGCCAGCTCCAGCCGTACGCGCCCTTCAGGACTCAGGTAGTCGAACGCCGTGCCCAAAGCGCCGCGGTCTTCGATTTCTGCCGCCATGAAAAACGCCTGCTTTTCAATGCCATAAGTCAGCACGCGCCCCGGTGCGAATGGCCCAAACGCGGCCACGCGCGGATCATCGGCGTTCAATACCGCCGTGGAACCTCGGCCGTTCAATCCTTCGATCAATTCGCGCTTGGCCAAGGCAATTTCATCCACAGAAGAAAAAAATTCCAAATGCGCGGGTGCGACGCGCGTCACCACGCCGACGTCCGGCCGGGCAATCGCCGCTAGCCGGGAAAGCTCGCCGCGGCGCGACATTCCCATCTCCAGCACCGCCGCTTGATGCGTTTCTTCCAGCCGAAACAGCGTCAGCGGCAGGCCATACTCGTTATTCAGATTTCCTTCGGATTTCAGGACCCGCAGCTTCGCGCCCAGCAAGGCCGCCAGAATTTCCTTCGTGGTGGTCTTGCCAACCGAGCCGGTGACGCCCGCAATTTTCCCGCCCCACGCTTCGCGAACGGCGCGAGCCAGTTGCTTGAGGGCCTCGAAAGTGTCCGCCACGGGGAGGCAGCGTTCGCCCACCCAGCCCGTAAACTGCGGGAGCTTGGCTTGCGCGACCACGGCTGCCAGGGCTCCGAGTTCGAGCGCGCTGGCCACATGATCGTGTCCGTCGTGACGCGGTCCGTGGATGGCCACGAACAGTTCTCCGGCACGTACCGTGCGAGAATCAATCGACACACCGGCCAGCCGGGCCAAGGGGTCGAGCCCCGTTCCCGGCCGAGAACCCAAAGCGCCAGCCACCTGTGCAATCGTCCACCGCATAAGTTCCTCAAAGGGTTGGTCTTATTCCAGTATCCGGCCCAATACCGCACGGCTCGTTCCGTTTTCAAAGTTTTGAGGGCTCCTCCTTTAGAGAGGTCCGTTATTGGCCGCCCCGAGCTGCGGGCCCGAGCGCCCTCGTCTTTCGTTAATCGAAAAGCGCGCTAGGTGCCAAACCCTGAGCCGTTTTTCGGCCCTTCAAAACCACGGTCGCGTAGCGCGCGCCGCGCCATTTCGCGATCGTCGAAATCAAGCGTGCGATCCGCCAGAATTTGATAATTTTCGTGGCCCTTGCCCGCCAGCAGCACGATGTCTCCGGCGCGCGCTTCGTCCATGGCCATGCCGATGGCTTTTGCGCGGTCGGGCTCGATCAAATATTTTCCACTCGTCTTTTGCAGGCCAACCACGATGTCGCTGATGATTTTTAACGGGTCTTCCGTGCGCGGATTGTCGCTCGAAAGAATCGTCAGGTCGCTCAGCCGTCCCGTTACTTCTCCCATCACCGGCCGCTTCGTGCGGTCTTTCAATCCGCCGCAGCCAAAAAGCGTGATGATGCGGCCTTTGGGATTCAGTTCGCGTGCGGTGCAAATGAGATTTTCCAGCGCATCATCCGTGTGTGCGTAATCCACGATCACCAGAAACGGCTGGCCTTCATCCACGCGCTGGAAGCGTCCGGAGACACTGTCCAGATCGTGGATGCCCTTCTCGATGATTTCATTTGAGAGACCTAGAGCCTGGGCGGCACCAATCGCGGCGAGCAAGTTGAAAACGTTGATCCGGCCGACGAGCCGCGAGGTCACTTCCAGTTTCCCGTTCGGGGTCTGCGCGGTGAAGTGCAAGCCCTCGAAACTAAGATGAAATTTCTTTGTGGTGATATCCGCGTCGGATTCGAGCCCGTAGGTCACGGTATTTTTTGCCAGGCCGGCCAGCTGCTTGCCATAGCCATCGTCCGTATTCAGCACGGCCACTTCCGGCGCGCCCGCGCCCGTGCCTTCGAACAGCTTGCGCTTGGCCGCGAAATAATCCTCGAATGTCTTGTGATAATCCATGTGCTCGCGCGTGAGATTCGTAAACACTGCCGCTTGAAAATGGCAGCCCCACAATCGGTCCATCGCCAGAGAGTGTGAGCTTGCCTCCAGCACCGCGTACTTGCCTCCCGCATCGCGAATCTCGGCAAAGAATCCTTGCAAGTCCACCGATTCGGGAGTCGTGTTGGGAGCAGGATAGTCTCCCAGCGGCGTGTGGTAAGCGATCGTTCCAAACAAGCCGGTCTTGGCCCCGGGCGCTTTGACCATGGCGTCCACTAGCGAAGTGGTCGTGGTTTTTCCGTTCGTTCCGGTCACCGCCACAAGTTGGAGAGCATTGGCCGGATGGTCAAAGAAGTTCGCGGCCGCGGTCGCCAGCGCTTTCCGCGCGTCGCGCACTTGAACCCAGGCAACTCGCGAAGAAAACTTCTCCGGTGCGGGGTCCTCACTGGCAATGGCCGCCGCGCCACTCTTCACGGCATCTTCGATGAACGCATTTCCGTCCGCTTTCGCGCCGTGCAATGCAAAAAACAACGCGCCCTTTAGCACCTTGCGCGAATCGCACGTCACCTGTTGAATTTGGAGGTGGTCAGCGGAACCCGGCGGTGTGGCCTCGGCGCCACGAACGAGTTCGCTCAGTTTCTTCCCCGCTTTCGATCCGGCGGATTGGACAGAGTGTTTCAGAGGCGTGTCCTGCTCGGTCGTGGTGGTGGTTTTCACCTGTTGTTCTGGGCTGCGTGTCATCTTCATCCTAATGCCTGCGCTTCGGTTTTGGCCGAGCGATCTTTTCCGCCGGTGCCCCGAATTGCACCGTCAGTCTCGCGCCGCGCCGAAGTTTCATTCCCGCTTCGGGTACTTGACTCATTGCAAGGCCACTGCCAACCAAAAAGGGATCAAGACCCAGCTTCAAACACGCCTCCGTGACTTCCCGCATTGTCTTTCCCGAGAAGTCGGGGAGGGAGATAGCGCCCCCTTCATCCACGGCCACGGTCACTTCAGATGCCTGAGTCTTTGCGCTCCTTGCATTGGTCCCAGAGGACTCAGCTGGGGGTAGGTCCGGTTGGGCGGTAAAATCAGTTGGAGTGAAATCCGAGAGCGCTGCTAAGTTTGATGCATTCCTGTCCTTGTACGCAACTTGAATCAACTGCGGTTCGAGGGGCACGTCGCGTGGCACATCCAGATAAGGCAACACCTGCTCGGCAATGCGCTTGAAAACGGGCGCGGCCACTTGTCCGCCCTCGTGCTGCCCAACCGGCGAATCCAGCGACACCAGAATCGTCACCGCCGGATTGTTTATGGGCGCAAATCCTGTGAACGAAGCAATCAGTTGCGTACGCGAGTAGCGGCCCGTTGCCGGGTCGATTTTCTGCGCCGAGCCCGTTTTTCCCGCCGCCGTCCAGCCATCGAGGTGCGCCAGCGGCCCGGTACCGTTCAGAATGACGCCTTCCATCAGCCGACGAAGCGTCGCGGCGGTCTCTGGACGAATGACGCGTCTCGGCTCTGTCGGCGCCAGTGGGCCTACGGGAGGCAATATCTGATTGTCGCGACGCAGTTGCGCCACCACATGCGGCTTGTACAGGGTCCCGCCGTTCGCAATAGCAGAAACCGCGCTGATCAATTGAATGGGCGTGACGCCAACCTCCTGCCCCATGGAAATCGATCCAATAGAGATTGCCGACCAGTTCTCCAGCCGTCTCACCAAACCCTTGCTTTCACCCGGCAAATCCACCCCCGTAAGCTGCCCGAATCCGAACGCGCGAATGTAGTCATAAAACTTCGGCGCGCCGAGCCGCAATGCAATCTTAATGGCCCCCACGTCGCTCGACTTCGCCAGGATCTCGGAGACCGTCAACAAGCCAAACGGCTTATGGTCGCGAATGCGGTGACCTGCCAGGTACACAGCGCCGTTTTCGCAGTCGAAGAGCTCTTCCGGCCTCACCATGCCCTGATCGAAAGCCGCCGCCAGTGTGATTAATTTGAATGTTGAACCTGGCTCATAGAGCGCTGTAACCGCGCGGTCCATGCGGGCTTCCGCCGACGCTTCATTGGCCGCGTTGGGATTAAACTTCGGCCAGTTGGCCAACGCGAGGATCTCCCCGTTATGGGGATTCATCACCACCACGCTTCCCGCCAGAGAGTGTGTTTTGGCGATGGCTGCGGCGAGTTCGCGCTCCGCGATGTATTGAATCTGTTCGTCGAGCGTCAGGACGACATCAGCGCCGCGTTCGCGCTGCGCCTCCGTGCCGTCGAACCAGCGCTGGCGCGCGTCCGCCATCACCACAATCTTTTCGCTCTTGCCCCGAATCTGGTTGTCGAGTTCATACTCAATTCCACCCAAACCTTTTTCATCAAGGTCCACAAAGCCCAGCACATGAGCGGCGAGGTCGCGCTTCGGATAAATGCGCTGGTTCTCTTTCTGAAAATAAATGCCTTTCAGATTCAACGCCTCGACCGCTTCCTTCTTGTCCGGGGGTACTTTGCGCGCAATCCAGACGAAGCTTTGCGCTGAGCTCAGTTTGGCTTCCAAGATCTCAACCGGAATTCCCAGCACCCGCGAGAGCAATTGCGCCGCAAGCTGAGGATCCCCCACATCAATGGGATCCGCGAACACCGAGTCCACGGGAATGCTCATTGCCAGCGGATCCATGTTCCGGTCGTAAATCGAGCCGCGCTTGGGCGTGATTTCAATGATCCGCTGTTGCTGCCGCGTCGCGCGCGCGAGGTACTCGCTGTAACGGAACAGTTGCAGATAGCCGAGTCGGCCGAGGATGGTGACGAGGCAAAGAAGGATCAGACTGACAACGATGAGGAGCCGTTCGTTCGCCGTGAAATCACGCGTGTCAATCACCGCTCGGCGGCCTGCCTTCACGACGTGCGCGCGGTATGGGGGCATGATGAGTTCAGTGGGGCCAGCGCACCGCTTCCATGTTCAATTGCAAGGTGCATGACTGAGGGTGCAGAATTTTCTTGCAAAATCGGTAAAGCTTGGCACGCACAATCGACTCGCCAATTTACTGCGAGCGCCCCTGGCGCACATATCGCACAGCCGCCACTTGCGCCCCCGCGGGCGCGTCGTATTCCCGTACTTGCGTCGGCAGAGGTTCGGTCAGGCCCAATTGGCGGCGCGCGATCACGTCGATGCGCATCGGGTTTCGCAAACTGGCAATCTCCAGCTTCAAAGAAGAATTCAGCGTCGCGGCTTCCACCTGTTTCGCTTTCTCCTGCTCCAGTTGGAAGCTCAAATCAATGCAGCGAAAGTGCTGGTAAATGTACAGCATAAAGAAAACCGCAACGACGGAGCCCAACGCGAGGGTGCGGTAGTAATACCGCAATTTCACCGGCTCGACACGCCGCACCAGGCGCGAATTATCAATGCGCTTGACGGTTTGAAACTCGCGCATTCCGTGCGACTTTTTCTTGCTCGCCATGACTACACCTTTTCCGCGCACCGCAGTTTCGCGCTTCGTGAACGCGGGTTGCCCGCCATTTCTTCCTCGGTGGGCTGGATCACATGTTTCGTCAGCACGCGGAGCGTTCCTGCCCGCTCTCCCTCCTGAAACGCGCGCTTCACAAGGCGGTCTTCCCGCGAGTGGTAGCTCAACACCACCCAGCGGCCGCCCGGATTCATTGCGGCGGGGGTCCGAGAAAGAAACTGCCCGAGTTCCTCCAACTCTCGATTCACCGCTATCCGCAGCGCCAGAAACGTTTTTGTTGCGGGATGCAGTTTCTGCCTTCCCCATTGCTTTCGGACCCCTGCCACAGTCGTTGCCAGGTGCGCGGTGTCGCGAATCGGCCGCGCTCTCACGATCGCCCTGGCGATCCTTCTGGAATCGTGCTCATCCGCTTCGCGGTAGAGCAAATCGGCCAGCTCTCTTTCCGGCCATCGATTCACAATCTCTTCCGCCGTCAATTCGTCCATGGCGTTCATCCGCATGTCCAGCGGACCGGCTTCGCGGAAGGCAAATCCCCGCGCCGCTTGATCAAGCTGCATGCTCGAAACTCCCAAGTCGGCCAAGACCCCGTCCGCCGGCGGAATCCCCAACTCTTGCGCGACCTCCGCAATCCGGGAGAACGGCGCTTGCGTTATCGTCACCTTCGCCCCAAAGGTCTTCAGCCGCTCCCGCGCCATGGCGAGCGCCTGTGCGTCCCGGTCCAGACTGATCAGCCTGCCAGAGGTCAACCTCTCCGCGATTGCTGCTGAGTGTCCGCCTGCTCCCAGCGTTGCGTCGATGTACGTTCCGCCCGGCTTTACGTGCAGCCATTCGAGCACCTCCCGCAACATCACCGGCGTGTGCGCCGCACCCAAACTCACTC
>DATFSR010000129.1:0-38017 GCA_035262505.1 Candidatus Acidiferrum sp.
GACTTATATTAGTCCCAGATATTAGGCCGTGTCAAGGGGTTCGCTAACTTGCAAAAATGATCGGGGAAGTGATTCAACTCAGAAAGCTATCCAGCTCAATGTCTTCCGGTCGATTCGGCCCTGACTTTGCGAAATCGATGCTTGATTGGCTTGATGGGCATTGATGGGTGGTCAGCTTTCAAATGAATGTGTGCCTTTGGAAATGAAGCATCAAGGCTTCCCAGGCGCCAATTGGTGAGATCCAGATCTCATTCGCGCTGTCGCGAATCTCGCGCATCATTTGTGGGCCAAGGCGGTTTGAACGCTGAAATCGAGATCTCGTCGATATCCATTTTCATGGTTAGAATTACGTGCCATGGTCGACAAACGAGGTCAAATTGGTTGAAGCTGAAATGGTGTGGACTTCGAAGGGCTACGCCCAGGCTTTTTCGAACTTGTCGAGGGACTTGCGGGCGGCCACGAGTTGCTCATTAACGGTGGGGGCCTCGGGACCCGTTTTTTCCTTTAGCTCGAGAACCAGCGGCAGGTTATCTTGCGAGGCCGACTTGAGTAGCCCAATGGCACCGGGCCACTGGATGGAGCCATCGTAAGGCGGCAAGTGCTCGTCCTTCTCGCCATGGTTGTCGTGCAGATGCACCGAAGAAACCAGATCCTTCATCGGCGCAAAACTCTTCTCCAGCCGCTCTTCCTCTGGAAACTCCGCAAGATGGGCGTGGCCGATATCGAAGTTAAAGCGCAAGCCGGTGAGCCGTGTCTCGTCCACAAAAGCTCGAAGGTAGTCGGGGCCACCCATTTCACTCAAAGTGTTCTCTACGCAAATGGTGACCCCGGCGTGATGCGCGTGCAGGACCAGATGCTCCAGCGAACTGAAAGCCGCATCGCGTTTGCGCGGGTCGGCGGTTTCCCGCGAACCGCCCATGTGCAAGATGAGCCGCGCGTAAGGCAAATCATCGGCGACGTCAATTACGCGCTTCAGTTCATCCATGGCCTCGTTGCGCCGCACGCGCTCCACTTCGCAGATCGAAAGCGGCGCGCCACTCTCGCGCATGGCGCTCAGGTCACGGCTGGTCGGCGCGTGGAGCGAAACCAGTTGCAGATGATGGGCCTCGATCGCGCTGGCCATCGCGCGTATTTCCGGCTTCATCGTGTATTCGAAATGGCTGCGCGTGCAAAAAATCTCAATTCCTTGGAAATCGGCCTCGGCAATTTGTGCAAGGATTTCCGGCGTCAGCTTTTTGGAAACAAACAAGTAGGTCGAGAGTAGTCTCTGCATTTGCTCACTAGGTTTCTAGGGCCATCAGAAGTTTACCGTTATTCTGCGAGAGGCTTCTTCTTCTCTGGAGGCCCTTGTGCCTGAAACATTCCCCCTCAGTATCCTACGGCAGAACCTTGGTCGCGCGGATCGGCAGCCCCAAGGCGTTCGCCAGTGTGCGAATCCACGCCGATGGCGTTAACCAGTCCCATGTGCTTGCGCAACTTGGCCTGATTGCTGAGGCTGGGCGTCTCGTACCATCCCCGCTCAACCTCGTAGCCGCGAGAGCGCAGCGCTTGCTCCACACTCAAGGGAAACTCTGCCTCCATACGAATGCGGTCAGGGAACCACTGATGATGAAAGCGTGGCGCGTTGATGGCCGCTTGCGCTTCCATGCCAAGGCGCATCCAGTTGATCACGCTCAACAGCGTCACGGAGATAATCGTCGGTCCACCGGGCGAACCCGTTACAAAGCTCAGCTTACCATCGCGAAGGAGAATAGTTGGCGTCATCGAACTCAGGGGCCGATGTCCCGGCGCGATGGCGTTGGCATCGGATTGCACCAGTTCGTAAAGCGAGTTCGGAGCGCCAGGCTGCGTCGTAAAGTCGTCCATCTCGTCGTTCAGTAGAAAGCCTGCAGCGCAGGTTACATGCGAGCCGTAGCTGTCGTTCAGCGTGTAGGTGCTGGCAACCGCATTTCCGGCGGCGTCCACAACAGAAAAATGGGTCGTGTGGCGGCGCTCAGATTTGCTAGTGACCGACTGAGGCGCGGCTTCAGAATCTGCCGAGGCGCCACAGGTGTGAGGCGTTCCCGCCAAGATTGATTTGCTCGAAGATGCCTTTGCCGGGTCGATGGTCGCTGCACGTTCCTTGGCGTAACAGGGATCAGTCAACCCAGCCACCGGAATTTTGGAATAGTCGGGGTCGGCAAGATAAGCCGCCCGGTCCGCAAACACGCGACGCATCACTTCCGCAACCATGTGAACGCTTTGCGGATCATCCCAGCCTTTTAATGGCACGTCCTCGAGCATATTGAGAGCTTCGATGATCGCTATGCCACCGGAGCTTGGAGGGGGAGCGGTCAACACTTCCCACGAATGGCCACCGCTGTCGTATTTTGCGTGCAAAACTTCTCGGACCCTGGGCTTGTAGTTCGCGAGGTCTTCGAGCGAAACAATCCCCCCGCTCTTCGCCATTTCATCGGCGAGCACGTGCGCGGTCTCTCCTCGATAGAATTCCCCCGCGCCGTTTTGCGCGATGCGCTTGAGCGTGGCCGCCAGTTCCGGCTGCTTCAGCCGGTGGCCCGCTTTGAAGTGCTCACCGCCATGGAGAAAAATTCGTTTGCTCGCCGCGTAGGCTTGCAGGCCCGGGCTTTCTTCTTCCAATTCAGCGGCGAGTTTTTCGCTAACAACAAAACCTTCTTCCGCTAAGCGGATTGCCGGCCCCATCACCTCCGCCAATTTCATCGTTCCGTAGCTTTTCAACGCCAATGCGAGCCCCGCGACGGTTCCCGGCACGGCAACAGAGCGATAACCAATCACCGATGCTTCTTCGTCCAGCTTGCCATCCTTGCCGATGTACATGTCGCGCGTGGCTTTGCCGGGGGCCGTTTCGCGGTAATCGAGAAAGGTGGTTTTGCCGTCCGCAAGACGAATGAGCATGAAGCCGCCGCCACCGATGTTGCCCGCGTCGGGCTCGACGACCGCCAGAGCGAATGCGGTGGCAACGGCAGCATCCACGGCATTGCCGCCGCGCTTCAAGACTTCCACGCCGGACTGCGATGCGAGTTCTTCATCGGTAACCACCATGCCATGCGGGGCACGAACTGCCTGTTTAGGCCAGGCTTTGTTTGGTTCTGATGGGGCAGAGGGCTTAGCCGGAGTCTGCGCCGCAACGCGCTCGGCCAAAACTGCGGCGCAGCCTGCGAATATCAACCACGACAGCAGCGTTGCTCGTTTGCGAGAAATCATACGGAAAAACACTAAGGGATTCGCATGGGAGCGTCAAGGCGACCCTGGCGATTCTGGTTGACTTGGTGATCCAAGCTTGACCGTAACGCGAGGTCCGCGGAAGTCGAAATCTGTGATTTAATCTCGTAGCGCAAGCCTCCAGAAAGCGAGGAGAACGTCATGAAACTCGGTCTGCGATCCTGGTTGGTGTGGTTTTTGCTACTCGTTTGTGTTTCGCCAGTGCTGGCGCAGAACGCGCCGCCTGCGGATTTGGATGCCTATGTCGCGCGAGTTCTAAAAACCTTTGAAGTGCCCGGTCTCTCCGTGGCCATTGTGAAAGACGGCAAAGTAGTTCTGGCCAGGGGATACGGCGTTCGAAAACTAGGTGAGCCAACGCCTGTAGACGAGAACACCTTGCTCGCCATTGGCTCCAACACCAAAGCGTTCACTTCCGCGGCGCTAGCGACGCTGGTAGACGAAGGCAAGATCTCCTGGGACGACCCGGTATATGAGCGCCTCACCGGATTTCAGATGTACGACCCCTACGTCTCTCACGAAATGACCATTCGCGACTTGCTGACGCACCGCAGCGGCATGGGCCTAGGCGAAGGCGATCTACTCTTCTGGCCGCACACGACCTTCACCCGCGCCGAGATCATCTACAAGCTGCGCTTCATGAAACCGGCCTCCAGTTTCCGCAGCCGCTTCGCCTACGACAATCTGCTGTACATGACCGCAGGGCAGATCATTCCCGCCGTCACCGGAAAGTCCTGGGAAGACTACGTGCGCGAGAAAATTCTTCGTCCGCTTGGAATGAACACGACAAACTTGAGCAATGCCGACTTCAAGCCGGGAGACAATTACGCGTGGCCGCATTCGAAAGTGGATGGCAAGCTCCAACCCATCGAGTTCGTCAATCTGGACAATGCCGGGCCGGCCGGCTCGATTAACTCCTCCGCCGCTGAAATGGCCAAGTGGGCACTCGTTCAGCTCAATCATGGAAAGATTCCCGGGCGAGAGGAAAGGATTTTCAGCGAACGGCAATCGCGAGAGATGTGGAGCGCCCAGACGATTCTTCCCATTGGTGCGGGGGCATCGCCATTGGCGGCGAAAAGACCGAAGTTCGCGGCTTATGCACTTGGTTGGGGACTGAGCGATTACCATGGGAGAAAAATGGTGGGCCACACCGGCGGCGTGGCCGGCATGGTGTCGCGCGTGATGCTGGTCCCTGAAGAAAACCTTGGCGTGGTCATCCTGACCAACGCTGAACAAGGGGGAGCCTTCGACTCGATTCTCTATCACGTTCTGGATTCTTACTTCGGCCTTGCAGCCACGGACTGGATTGAGGCGCACAAGGCCGCCGAGGAGCAAGCTCAGAAGCAAGGGGCGGAAATCATGAAGCAGCTGGAGTCGGGACGCGCCGCCGACTCGAAGCCTTCACTGTCTATCGAGAAATACGCGGGAGTCTACACCGATCCTTGGTATGGCCCTGTCACGATTCGAATGGAAGGCGGCAAACTCGTCTTCACTCTCGATCACACACCGAAAGCCGTCGCAGACCTTCAGCATTGGCAATACGACACTTTCAAGGCGCATTGGCGCGACCGCACGATTGAAGACGCGTTCCTTACGTTTACGCTAAAACCAGACGGCGCCATCGACCACATCAGCATGGTTGCGGTTTCCCCGCTGGCGGACTTCAGTTTTGATTATCAGGACCTGTATCTGACGCCGAAAAAATAGGGAGCAGAAGGAGTGTTAGCTCAGGCTCTTACTCCTCCTCGCTGAGAAATTCAACCGTAGCCGGTCCGGGGAGAAAACCCGCCTTCGTGCCGCGCGCGATCAGCTCCCTTACGGCTTGCTTGCCGTTTTCCCCGTAGCCGAGCGTCCACTTATTGACGTACATGCCGACAAACTGATCGGCGAGCTCCGTGTTCATCTCACGCGCGAATTGCATCGCGTAAATCAAAGCTTCTTCGCGGTGTTCGAGACCGTAAGCCACGCTGTCTCGGATGGTTTTCGCAACCTGCCGCCCAAGTTTTGGCCCCAGCGCGCGACGCACCGCATTTCCACCGAGCGGCAGTGGCAGTCCCGTTTGCTCCTGCCACCAGACGCCGAGATCAATCACGCGGTGCAATCCCTTCTCCGGAAAGAAAAGCTGACCCTCGTGAATGAGCAGTCCTGCGTCGACAAGATTACTCTGGACTGCCTCAATGATTTTGTCGAAGGGCATAACCACGGGCTCAAAATTGGGCTCGAAAAGCTTCAGCGTGAGATACGCCGATGTTTTTAGGCCGGGAACGCCAATTCGTTTGCCGGCAAGCTCCTGCGGCTTTACCGCTTTTGTCGAGACGACGATGGGCCCGTAGCCTTCTCCAAAGCTCGCGCCGCAATCGAGAAGAACATATTTGTCGCGCAGACTCGGATAAGCGGCGAAGCTGATGGCCGTGACATCGTAGGTTTCCGAAAGAGCCGCTTCGTTGAGCGACTGAATGTCAGAAAGGATATGCGTGTACTTGTAGCCGGGCGTCGAGAGTTTGTGGGTGGCCAGCGCGTAGAACATGAAGGCATCATCGGAATCCGGCGAATGCGCCAGCTTAATTTCGATGGGCGCTGTTTCGGTCTTCGAGGCTGCTGGTTGGCCAGGCATGGGCTGGTGATTCCTTTTCTTTGGAGCTCCGGCTGCTTCCGGGGCCGTTCCGCTACAGATTGGCAAAGCGGGGACGATGCCATACGGCCCCGCGGTAAGACTCTCCGCAGCCCCAATTCTCCGATAGTTCCCCCTTGCCGGGGCGCTCCTCTCGGAGGCTTATGGGATGCGCGCGTCGCAGGGCTCGCGTGGCGCAAGGGGCCGGACGATCTCTAACCGAGAAAGCGTAGCATATTGCCGATGGATGCGACAGCGTTACCGCGCGGTCACGAATCATTTTCAACATTTTTCGAAAGCAAGCAAAGAAACGCGCAACAATGCGTGCGAATTTGGTCGATGGAGGACTCGGGTCCAATTCCGGGGATGCCTGTCGGTAACCAACGGCTGGTACTCTTGCCTTCAAGACCTGACCCCAAGGTCAAGGTAACGCATTCGGGGAGTACCGCACCTCCCGCGGCTCGAAGTGCCGCTTTCGCAGTGGCCTACTGGAGCTAGCCCAAGGCCAGCCCTCGAAGTGAGGACAGCATGAAAAACAGATGGTTCGTAGTTGGTGCAGCTGCAATCATCATTCTGTTCGGCGCTGCCGGCGCCGCCGCGCGTTCTTATAATCCGCTCAAATGGATCAAAAAGAACCCCGGTCCCACAGCCAACGAGCAGCTCGCAGCGCACCCCGAGGAAGAGCGGAAGCTGACCCTGCAATTACAGGCTCTTCTGCCGCCAAAAACCACGTTGCGTGATGCGTGCAGCGGCTTCCAGACGCTCGAGGATTGCGTTGCGGCGCTCCACGTGAGCCGCAATGTGAAACTCAAGTATACCTGCCTGAAATGGGATATGACCGCCGCTCGTCCGAGCGGTGACGTGAAGTCCTGCGAAGCTCCGCCAAGAAACAAGCCGTTGCCCCTGGACAAAGCCATTCACGTTTTGAATTCGGATGTCGACGCCAGGGATCAGGCGAAGAGCGCCGAGAGACGGGCGCGCGAAGACATCAAGGACGCCAGCTCCTAGAAACTGTCCATGTCTAAGAACTGAGCCGCGTGCCCAAACTTCAAAAGTTGGGCGGCGGCTCAGGCGTTTTTACATCGAAGACACCATGCGGGCAATGGCGTCGTCGAAAGTAGCTTTTCCATCGAGGTACGGCTGCCAGAACCTTTGCAAGAGTTCGAGGTAGCTTTTCCAACCTCGCTCGTACAACCCTTCGCGAAACGCGTAAGTGTTGTAGCTGTTTGCGGGGACACCATCGCCCCGATCTCCGCCCTTCGCCGAAGCCGAAGTCAGCACTGTGCGTATCACTTCGCCGGTTGTGTAGAAAACCAGAGCGTGCCAGAGATCCCGCGGAATGGGTTTATCGCGCTGGCGGCACTCACGGATAATCGCCCTCTGTACCGGCTCAGCGATTCCGTGCGAGCCTTCGTGAAAGAGCACTTCGAGCGCCTGCGGCCCCTGATTACGAGAATCCAGGCTCGAGATCGTAACGCGTAGCGGGTCAACGGTCGTGTAAGCCCCCGCCCAATTGGCATACGCCACCACGTCCACGCGGATTTTTCCCTGCGGCCAGCGCGTCTGGTAGATATCTGCCAGCCGCTCCGAAAGCCCGACGCCTTTTTCGCGCACCAGCGGGGCCACTTGCAGAATCCAGCGACGGTTGGCCTTGTCATGTTCCGGCCAGAGGAACCTGCGGTAAACGGGAGCAGCCGCTTCCAGAACTTGCGTTAGGTTCGCGGGCAAGCCCGCGTCGCAGAATTTTCGTTTTCGTCCGGACAGCTCGTCGCAATCCTCGAAATCTCCAAGCTGATCCTTCAGTTGAATCAATTCCGTGGTGAACAGTAGGTCTTTGTCGGCGTAGTTTTCCGCGTAAAACGCGACGGCGTCATCCCAGGCCTTTTGTTCCGATCCCGTCAGCCCTTTTCCCGCGAGAACGCTTTTCGCGGCAGCTGCAGTGGACTTCGTTGTGCCGGCGTCCCGCGATGTGGCCGCTTTGCGCTGCCGCGCCTCCTGATAGAGCGTATGGTGAAGATTGATCCAGAAGCCGCTGTGCAGTTCGAAAACGGGTAGCTGCGTCTCCGTGTAGTTCGCTTGTGTCCTGGCTTCAACATGCTGAGACGCGAGCAAACAGAGCCCAAGCAAAAGAAACAAGAAATGAATTCGCAAGTTGCGCACCATAGCGGGTTGCACGATAGTAGCGCCAAGTCCGCCCCAGCACAAAATGCGGCGCGCAGTGATTTCGCTGTTTGGGAGCACTATTCGGCTTTCGGGTCCGTTTCACTGCCTACGGCCCCTTGCCGGTCGGCCGCGTGCACTACGCCCTTCGAATCGCGGAAGAAGGAACGCTTCCCCGTTTGTCCATAGCGCAGAGGCGTGGCGGACAATTCGTATTTTGCAGGAGCGCCGACGTCGTTGCCGCCGACAATCACGTAGCGAAACACATAGCCATCCTTGGTGCCCTTAGCGAGGTCGGCATCCAGCAGGCCGGCGGCCTCAGCGCTGGGTTTGCCGCGCGTCGGCGACGCCAGATTCGCGAGCGATTCGGGAAGATGGGGGTATTTGTTCCTATACGAAGCTACTGCTGACACAATCGTTTCCAGCGACTCAAGCGCCTCTTTTTCCGTCGCTTCGATTTCGGATTCATCCCATTCCGCTTCGAGGGCCGGCAAATCCAAGAGAAGAACTCCGAGCGAGAGCAGCTTCCATGCGCCTTCTTCGCGCACGAGGCCCATGTTGATCTGGCGCGCGCTGGCACCGGTGGAATCCGTGCTCTCGCGAAGTTCCAGCGGCAAAAACGCCATGTTGTCTCGGACGTCCGCGCCGCCGATCTGCATCTCTACGGTGCCCCCGGGTGTCTCACAGCGAACGATGGGACGTCCAGAAGGATTCGCAGAAATTGCGGCTTTGCCCGGCTCGTCCAGTAGCACGAAGCGCTTCATCAGCGCAACCCGAGCGGCGGGTGTCATACGCGCGAACGAATCCTTGTTTCGAGCGGTAAGAAATCGTATGAACTCCACTTGCTTCTGCGAGCAAGCCGCGGCAAGCGCGTTGCTCAAAGCGCTGCCCGGCCCGCTCTGCGCCGCTGTGCTGGCAGAGGTCCCGGCGTCCGCCTGGGCGGGCTTAGGGGCCGATTCCTGGCCAGCGCTTTTGGTGGCCGTAAACACGAGCGCGCAGAGCAGAATGTATCCGGAATATTTTACTTTACAGGCCATTGGCATTGGTTGATCTCGCTCAATCTTGCGAAGCGCGCAGAATCGCCGCAAGAGTCTGCGTGAAGCTCGACCGCGGCAGGACCTCCGTGCAGCCTGCCGCTTGCGCCTGCGCCGCCAGTTGCGTTTGGACGTGGGACAAGAACGCCACCACCCGAACATCTTTGTTGTTCTGCCGCACTTTCTCAATCGCCTGCAACGGCTGGCTGCGCGCGTTCAAGTCCACAATCACCAGTCTTGGCGCGCTCTCCATCAGGCCCACCAGCGCGTCGCCGTTCGTCGCCACCTTCACTTCAACGCCGAGTTGTTTGGCGGTCTCCGCAAGTTTCATTTGAAAAAACAAATCGTCCATCAGCGCCACGACTCTGCTCATGTTCTTTTTCCCCGCCTCGTCCTAACATTATGCGCCACTTTTTCATGCCATGAAGAAGTGCGAGTAAACTGCTACGTTCACAAGGAGCAGCTTTATGCAACCGCGTTTCTGCCGCCGAAATTCAGCCCGCCGGCTGGCTCCTAGGAAAGACGCCGCAACTCCTCGAAACGCTGCTTTGATCTTTATGAAGGATTCCAATGCACAGCCCCGTCTTCGCAGGAAATATGATGGGGAATAACCCGACTGAAGATGCCAAGCTTGCAGCTTGTGGCCCGCGCGAGGTTACGCTTTACTCCCGACCCGGCTGTCACCTTTGCGAAGAAGCCAAGGCCGCCATCGGGCCGCTATTGAGGGAATTTGGCGCGGCCCTCCGCGAAGTGAACATCGACGAAGATGCTGCTTTGACAGAACGCTACGGATGGGAGATCCCCGTGATTTTCATCGGCGCGCACAAAGCTGCCAAGCATCACGTCGACGTCGCGCAATTTCGCAGGCAACTGGAACAAGCGCAATGACCCAAAAAGGGAAAAAGCGCTTTTGGCGTTAATCGCCTGCGGTGGCTCGTTGACAGCCATCTGGGAAGGCAAGCGGATTTTTCTTTTCGATTTAATTTAACTTAGAACTTAGAACGAACAACTAAATACCTTAGTGCCCCGCGTCCGCGCTATGCGCCCCAACCGTTTCATCGGGCACGTCACCCTTGCGTCCTCGCACGCGGTCGTAAACACTTACCTGGCTCACCGAACCAAGCGCTTCGTTGTAAAAAGTTGGCACACCCAGCGCCGTGCGCAGCTCTTCGTTGAATTTCCGCAGATTCTGCAGGTGCAAAGCCACCGCTGGAATTTTCAACCCTTCGTCGGTCAGCAAAAACTTCTGGTATCCCGCATCCCACAGCTTGGTGAACTGGCCCTTCAGCATGATCGTGGGCGCGATGGTCATCTGATAGCGTTCGTCGGCGCCTTTGCGAAACTCTGCGCCGCAGCCGTATTTTTCCACGCGCACCACTCCGCGCGTGCTCCCTACCGCAAACCCCAGCGCCGCCAGTCCTTCAATCGCTTTTGGCGAGAACCGCTGTTCGACATTCCACATAATTCGTCCAGAGTATCGGTTCGTTCCTCTCCTGTAAAGTCGCTGCGAAGTTAGGTCGTGGGCTACTTTCAAAGTAGCCCACGACCCGAAGTGCGGAATTGCCCGACAGTTTCTGGCGCCGCCTAATCCTTCTGCATGACGTCAGCAAAACAGAAAATAACCTCGGGGCTAGGCACACGCATCCAATTCGGAGTAAACTAGTCGCATATCCCGGCCCCGTGGCTGGGGCGTGCTTATGCAAAACGATCTGCCATGTCTGTGTCCGGCCCCATCGCGGCTTCGGCCCGGGAATCCGCTATTCCCGATGCCCATGCGGGCGTGCCTCTCCTTGCCGAAATTGGAAATACTCCGCTGCTCCGCCTTGAACGCGTAGGCAGCGAATTCCCCAACATCGAGTTTTGCGCCAAGGCCGAATGGTTTAACCCCGGCGGCTCCGTCAAGGATCGTCCGGGACTCAGCATGATTCAGGCCGGGCTCGCGAGCGGCGCGCTTACCCCCGGCAAGACCATCATTGATGCCACCAGCGGGAACACCGGCATCGCTTACGCGATGATTGGCGCGGCCATGGGCTATCCCGTGAGGCTTTGCCTGCCCGATAGCGCTTCACACGAGCGCAAGCGCATCCTCGCGGCCTACGGCGCGGAGCTGGTCATCACACCGGGCGAGGAAGGGACCGACGGCGCGATTCGCAAAGTCCATGAAATCGTCGCTGCTGAGCCGGGCAAATACTTCTACGCCGACCAGTACAGCAATCCCGCGAACTGGCAGGCTCACTACCGCACCACCGCAAATGAAATTTGGGAGCAAACCTCCTGCCGCATTACCCATTTCGTTGCAGGGCTTGGCACGAGCGGCACATTTGTAGGAACAACGCGGAGACTGAAAGAGCTGAATCCCGCAATTCGCTGCGTGAGCCTGCAACCCGACGCCTCCTTCCACGGGCTGGAAGGCTGGAAGCACATGGAGACGGCGATGCGACCCGCGATCTACGATGATCGGCTCGCCGACGACAATCTGCCGGTCTCAACCGAAGATGCATACCGCCTGGTGAAGCGCCTGGCGCGGGAGGAGGGTCTCCTCGTCAGCCCGAGCGCGGCGGCAGCGCTCCTGGGCTGTTTCGCGGTAGCCGCGCGGATCCCGAAACAGCAGCACGCCGTCATGGTCACGGTTTTTGCGGATTCTGCGTCCAAGTACCTGAACGAACGTTTCTGGGATGAGGAGTAGTCGAAGAGTAGAAATGGCAGACGAAACCACACTTCGGATCAGCGGTCCATTGGCGGAGAAAATCCGCGCTCACGGCGCACAAACTTATCCGCACGAGTGCTGCGGCGCGCTGCTGGGGCGTGGTGGGGGCGCCGCCGATCCAGAGGCGGCCCGCGAAGTGCTGGCGCTGTTCCCGCTGGTGAACCGCCACGGCGAATCGCCACGCAACCGCTTTATCGTGACCGCGGAAGACGTACTTGAGGCGGACAAGGCTGCGCAAGTACAGGGACTGGAAGTCATCGGCTGGTACCATTCGCATCCGGATCATCCCGCGCGCCCCAGCCAGTTCGATCAGGATCACGCTTGGCCGTGGTACAGCTACATCATTGTCAGCGTGCACCATGGCTCGCCGCAGGATATGACATCGTGGCGATTGAACGATGATCGCGAAGCCTTTTCGCCCGAAGGCATCGAGATTCGCCACAGCGCCCGAGTGTAGCGGCCGCCTTGTCAGGCGGGCGCCTTGGTTCTACGAATTTGTAGTGGCGGGTCTTTAGACCCGTGGGTTTTCTAGAGGCCGGGCTTCAGACCGGCGAGTCTTGGTGGCGGATTTGAATTTGTGGCGGCCGCCTTTTTAGGCGGGCGCCTTGGAGAAAAACCAATGCCCGTGAAAGTAATGATTCCAACCCCGCTTCGCGCCTACGCGGCCAAGCGGGATTCGGCTGAGTTCAGCGCCGGCACCGTCGGCGAAGCGCTCAGCCATCTCACAACGCAGTATGCCGACCTTCGCAAACATTTGTTTACAGATGACGGCCGGCTGCGCAGCTTCGTCAATGTGTACGTGAACGACGAAGACATTCGCTATCTCGCGAAAGAAAACACCACAACCAAAGATGGCGATACCATCAGCATCATTCCCTCCATCGCCGGCGGCTGTTGTTGACCCTCCTAATCCGGCAAGCCCTCTCTCTCGTTTTTGAATCTCGCTGGGAATCTTTTCCGGTTCCGTTTTTTTGATATTCTGGTGGAATCCAGAAGGGCAGGGAAACGCAATGGCTACAACCACTCAAGCGCAACCGGGTATGAAGCCCGCGGCCACGCTTTCAAAAGAAGAGATTCTTCGCTACAGCCGCCACCTCATCATGCCCGAAGTCGGGATGGAGGGGCAGCTCAAGCTGAAGAACGCCAAGGTTCTGCTTATTGGCACGGGCGGGCTCGGCGCCCCCCTCGGTTTGTATCTTGCCGCCGCAGGCGTTGGCAAGCTGGGTCTTGTCGATTTTGACGTCGTGGATTTCACCAATCTTCAGCGCCAGGTCACCTTTGGCACCGGCGATGTCGGCAAGCCCAAGAGCCAGGCTGCCCGCGCGCGCCTTTCGAATCTCAATCCGGACATTCAGATTGAATCCATCGAAGCGCAATTGACCAGCGCGAACGCCATCGAACTCTTCAAGGATTACGACATCATCGTGGACGGCACTGACAATTTTCCGACGCGCTACCTCGTCAACGATGCCTGCATTTTGCTCGGCAAGCCGAACGTTTACGGCTCGATTTTTCGCTTCGAAGGGCAAGCCACCGTTTTTGGAATGCCGGATGGTCCGTGCTACCGCTGCCTCTATCCGGAACCACCTCCGCCGGGCCTGGTGCCTTCCTGCGCCGAAGGAGGCGTGCTCGGCGTGTTGCCTGGAATCGTCGGCTCCATCCAGGCTATGGAGACGATTAAGCTAATTTTGGGCCGTGGCGACAATCTCATCGGTCGCTTGCTCTTGTTTGACGCGCTGGGAATGCGCTTCCGCGAGCTCAAGCTGCGCAAAAACCCCAAGTGCCCGATGTGCGGCGAACATCGCACCATTCACAAGCTCATCGACTATTACGAGTTTTGTGGAGTTCGCGGCGAGGAAGCTCCCGCGCCAAACGTGCAAGTTCCGGAAATCACTCCCCGTGAATTGAAGGCACGTCTCGACCGCGGCGACGATCTTTTCATTCTTGACGTGCGCGAGCCCCACGAATATCAGATCTGCAATCTCAATGGACGATTGATTCCGCTTGGCGAATTGCCGCGGCGCGTGCATGAACTGGATTCCTCGCGCGAAATCGTCGCACACTGCCGCAGCGGCAAACGCTCCGCCGAAGCCGTAGATTTCTTGCGCAAAGCCGGCTTCCGCAAAGTGCTCAACATGAAGGGCGGCATCCTCGCCTGGTCCGACGAGGTCGATCCGTCCGTCCCGAAGTATTAGCGCTGGGATTTTCCAGTAGCGAAAGGAGTCCGCAGAACGCGGGCTCTTTTTTGTTCTGCTTGTTCCTGGCCGGTCCGTGAATGCATACTCTGTTCGCGAGGAGAAAAAATGGCCGCAACGAAAATCACGGTAAGAAACAACGGATCCATCCGCGTCGAAGGCGATTTTGAAATCCTAGATCCGGAAGGTAGGGCTTTTGGACTGGGAGGACAGACGGCAGTATCGCTTTGCCGCTGCGGCCACTCCGCAAACAAACCCTTCTGCGACGGCTCGCACAAGACCTCCGGCTTCACCGACACCGTCGTGGCACGCGAACTACCGCCTCCCAAGCCAAAACCTGCCGTGTAACGTTCAGCAATGGCCCTTGGCTGAGATTCTTTTCGCCATGTCCGAGGCGCCATTCGAACTCGAGCCGCAAAGGCCACGGAAATGCCAAAGCCTGCCGGACGCATCCTCCCCCCAGATAGCTACTGCCGTGCAAATTGCTTTGCTTGGTTGACACGCTTGCGGCTTCGGTGAGGTTAAGAAGTTTTCCGTTTCAGGCATGAGATTGTCTCAACCTGAGAAACTCACAGAAATCTCACTGATACTGGCCCATGGCACGGTAACTCTAAAGAAACAAAGATGATACCAGTATTGGAGCGAAAGACGACGGCGCCTCGCGCTGTCTCGCCCGTTAGAACCCAAATCAAGACTACTTCCAGCCCCTTCGTAAGTTGTTGACACATAATGGCTTGCAAGGATGGTTTTTGTATTACGGAAAGGGCACAAACTTGCTTTCTCTGCCAGTTGGCATTGTTTCTTCGGCATTTGGAGGATTTTGTGGGGAGTTGGGCCAGTATCGTCGGGTTTCTCGGAAGCAGCCGCCAGGCCCTTTCGGCGCGAAACCTTCGCTCGCGGCTGGTGATCGCTGCGGGTCTTACCTTGGTCACGCTCCTTTTTGCCGCCATCTTTTATTCCCGGCAAACCATCGTCGCAGCCTCCCCGCAGGCCTATCTCTACCTCGAAGTGGGCGGAACGCTTCTCTGCTACTGCTATGCCGCGAACGCCCTGGTTCGGTTCCGCGGCACGCACGATCGGACGGCGCTCATTCTTTCCTTCGGATTTGCACTTTCGGGAATCATCGAGACCATCGGTTACTTTGGACTGAACGACGCACTCAATAACGGAACGCTGGTCTTTTCGAGAGTTCCGCTCGGATGGATGGTCAGCCGCACTCTGCTCGCAGTTTTGCTGCTTGCCGCGCTGGCCGTGGAACGCTATATGCCCACGGCGCGGAAACCAAGCAAGGAGACCGCGGCCGTTCTGCTGGTTGTGGCTCTGGCGGCGTACTTGACCAGCGCCGCGTTTCTTGCCGCTCCTGCCGCTCCGGTAGCGAAGGCGAAAGACATCCTGTCGCGCCCCTGGGACCTGCTGCCCGCCGCTCTTTACCTGATCGCAGCGGTCTGCTTCCGCCTGCGCATCAAGAATGAAAAGGACAAAAAGAGCAGCGCGAGCCTATTCGACTATGCGCTGCTCATGGTGGCTTCGCTGAATGTGATCTGTCACGTCTCCGCCGCGTTTTCGCGCCAGCTTTTCGATGGGCCGTTTTTCCTCGCGGAGCTGAGCAAGACGTTCAGCTATGTGGTGATGCTCGCAGGCGCCTTGCTCGACCAGGCGCGCCTGTTTGAGCAAGTTCGAACCATGGCCGTCAGCGATCCGCTCACCGGGCTGGCGAATTATCGCCGCCTCATCAGCGTGCTGGAAGCGGAGCTCGACCGTTCGCGGCGCACGCAGCGTCCTTTCAGCGTGGTTCTGCTCGACATGGACGGCCTGAAAATCATCAACGATCAATACGGGCACCTGACCGGGAGCCGCGCGCTGGTGCGCATCGGAAAAGTTCTTCGCAATCATTCGCGCGCCATTGATACGGCGGCACGCTACGGCGGCGACGAATTTGCCCTGGTTCTTCCCGAAGCGAGCAAAGACATTGCGACGCGCGTCGTTACGCGCATCCGTGAGCGGTTGGCGTCTGAAAGCGAAGCTCCATCGCTGTCGGTCAGCGCCGGCGTTGCCGCGTTTCCCGAAGATGGCGACACGCCCGAAAAGCTTCTCGGTTCCGCCGACCGCGCCCTCTACATCATGAAGCACGGTGGCCGAAGCAGCGTGCAAAATCTCGCGCGGATAGCCGCGTGCTTGTGAGGATGACCATTCGCAATGGCGCTCACTACCAAATCCACGTTTCACCGGGCGGAGAAGCGCATCTTGATGGAGATTCCGGTTTTGATCGACGGCCACCGCGATGCGCCCGGAATGGAATCGACGTTTACGGAAAATGTGAGCGCGCGCGGCGCGCGGGTGATCAGCGTGCGCCGCTGGGTACCAGGCGAACCCTTGAAGTTCGCGTCACGCACCGGAGAGTTTCGCTCCTCGGCTCGAGTAGCCTACTGCCAATCCCTGCAAAGCGAAGGCTTTGCGATTGGCGTGGAGTTCCTCAACCCGAAAGGGCGATGGGTTGTTCAATCCCCCAAATAGCTTGACGCAAAGCGGCGAGCGGATAGGAGGGCAACGCTGGAACGAAGAGAGAAGTCAGTTTACTAGCGCAAACGTTTTAGCACGGAAGCGCTTGGCGGCCCACCCAGGGGCTTCCAGGCGCTTCAAGCTTTCTAGGCGTACTCCCGGTGGAATCTCATTTGGCGCGTCGCTTTTCGAGAATGTCTTCATAAACCTGAATGGTGCCGTCGACCATGCGTCCCGCTGAAAAGCGTTCTTGCACTTCGCGGCGGCCGGCTTCGCCAAGTTTCTTTCGAAGGTTCGCGTCAGTTATCAGCCGCAACATCCCCGCCGCGAATTCCTTTCCGTTTGGTTCAACTACTAATGTCGTTCGTTCGCCGTCCACGACTTCGGCCAATGCGCCGCGGCTTGTCGAGATGGACGGCAAACCTGCCGCCATTGCCGCTTGTAGCGCGGTTCCAAGGCCTTCGAATTCGGAAGGGAAGGCGAAAGCATCAAGGGCGTCGTAGACTTTGGAAACCTCATTTACGAATCCGGGGAAAAGCACGGCCTGCGATTGCCCCAGCCGCTTGGCGAGCGACTCCAACTCCCCGCGACATTGGCCGTCGCCTGCGAGCAGAAGACGTGCCTCGGGATGCGATTCTCTCACCGTGGCAAGCGCTTCAATCAAATGCCGCTGGCCTTTCTCTGGAACGAACACGCTGACGCAGCCAAACAAAAATTCATGTTCCTTCACGCCCCAGTGACCTCGCGCGCTGCTTTTTCGTTCGGCAGAGGCCGGCGGCGGTATTCCTACGCCCTCATGTACGATGGAGATTCGCTCGGAGGCGATTCCGCAAGCAATCAGGCTTTGCCCGACATCTTTGCTATTGGCGATAAACCGTTCGACCGCCGCGTAGCGCGCACGCGTAGCCCAGCCTCGTCGCAATGGAAAACCGATCCTGCGCGACAACAGGAGCGGCAGTCTCTTATGGGCGCCCGCCAGCCAGGCGGCCGTCAAGGCATGAGGCTCGTTCAGGTGCGCGAGATCGAAGTTCTGCTGGACCAGCAGTCTACGAATCGCGGCGGCTGCGCGTGCTCGCAAACCGAATCGCGCCACTTCAGAAACGGTAATTCCGGCTTCCCGGCTGCGCACCGCCAACGGCGAATCCCACGCCCCCACGAGTTCCACCTGCAGCTCGCGTTCGCGCAGACCAAGCAACGTCAGCAGCGCCTGGCTCTGTCCGCCGCGCCATTCGCGCTCCAGGTCCACGTAGAGCACTCTCATGGCGCCTGCATGGCCGTCCCTCGTCTCTCCGCGGCGGCGAGTTTCCCAAGCTTCTTGAATTTCAGCCACACGCTGCGCGCCGCCATCCGTGAAATCAGCCAGCCGCGGTAGCCGTCCATAAAACCCGCGCGCAGGACAAAAGTGCTGAAGCCAGTCCACGGTGCGGCCAACCACATCGCAGCGCGCCAACTGCGTTTTCCTGCTTCGTACATTTGCCGTGCCGCCAGCGTTGTGTAACGTTCCACTTTGTCCTCATGTTCCGCGAACGAGTTCATTGTGTAATGCAACAAATCGCCTCTCAGCCGTCCTGGCTGGCCCTCAAACCGCAGCGACTCGTGCACGATTCCGCAAAATCTGGCGGCGTCGCGCCGGTAGAGCCGTCGCCGGCGGTCTGGATACCATCCGCAGTGTTTGATCCATGCACCAAGATATTGGGCACGCCGTGCCATTTCATAGACCGAGAATGCTGGTTCGCTTTGCTTCCACTCCAGGAGAGATTTGCGAAGGTCAGCGTTCAGTTCTTCGTCTGCGTCGAGCGATAGGATCCAATCGTTACTTGCTGCTGCCGCTGCAAAGTTTTTTTGTTCCGCGAAGTTTGTCCATCCACGCGGAACCACCTTAGCGCCATGGGCTAGCGCAATCTCCTGCGTGTGGTCCTGACTTCCGCAGTCGACTAGGACGATCTCATCGGCGATACCTTGAATGGAGCGTAGAGCGCGCGGCAAGTTGCGCTCCTCGTTCAGCGTAATCAGGCAAACGGAGAGACGATTCATTTCTGATCCAAGACTTGGATTCGGCGCTAGTATCGCACATCCATTTTGCATCCGTGCCATCGGGAGGCCGGGCCAGGTGTGCTGCGAAGCGCGAGTTTATTTCGCTTGGAAGGTCACGCGAATCAAGCTATTGCCGATGCGAAATTCGGAGCCATTGGTGAGCATAGCGGCGCACCCGTTCCTGCTCAAAAAACGTTCCGTTGGTTGAGTCCATGTCTTTGAGATTGATGTACGTGTCGCGCACTTCCAGCAAGCAGTGATGGCGCGAAATTTCCGGGACGCTTAAGGCCACGTCCGCGCCTTTCCGGCCCATGACCACGCGCGGCTTGGTGAGGGTGTGGCTCTGGCCTTTCGAGGGGCCGGAGAGAATGCCGAGGATCACATTTTTGTTCGCGGGCAGTTTCAAGCGCGGATCGGGAGGAGGCAGATTCAGGTTCGAACTGGTGGCATTGGCGCGGGCGAAGGAGGGAAGCGGCGTCATCACCACGGTGGCGTCCGTGCGCCGCTTGATCTCGACAATTGTCGTTTTTCCGCACTTCGAGCATTTGAACTGCACCTTTGAATGCCCGCCAAACTCCGTACCTTTCAGCAGATGCTCCGCGCCACAGTGCATGCAGGCCGTCTTCATACTTCCAAACTAACACCATTCAAGCCACGAGCAAGATTGCCCGCCTTCTTTCTGACGGAAGGGTCAATCGGCGCCGAATCGGTGGGTTGCCGCACCGCCTTGCGAGTGCGGTCTTATGTTACGATGGCATGTTCGAAACCATTCAGGAGAGCAGGCGTGTCGGAACATCTTTCGCGCAAAGAGCTGAAACAAGACAAAATCAAGGAAACCATCGAGCACGGCGCAGAAGCCGTGCTGTCTCACGGGCAGTTCGTAGGAATTGTGATCGCCGTTGCGCTCGTGGTCCTCATCGGCTACTTCGGATGGCACTTCTACATCGATCGCCAAACGGCGCAGGCTTCCGTCGAGCTTGACGCAGCGATGAAGGCTTACCAAGGCCGCATAGGGCCGGCAGCCCCCGGAGCGGATCCGACTGAGCCTTCTTACCCGGACGAAAAAGCGCGTGCCCAGAATGCCCTTAGCAAATTCACGAAGCTCGCGGATTCCTATCCCTCCACGAATCCCGGCAAAATCTCACGCTATTACGCCGCGCTTTGCCTGGAAGATTTGGAGCGGCAAAACCAGGCCCTCGAGGAACTGAAAAAAATCAGCGGCAGCAGCGACAAGGAACTTGCAGCCATGGCGCAGTATCAAATGGCCATCATCGATGCACGCACTGGGAAACCTGATGATGCTGCCAAACTGTTTCGCTCCCTTGCCGACAAGCCCAGCGTTTTGGTGCCGCGTCCCCTGGTGCTCTTGGAGCTTGCACGCACCTTGCGCGATTCGAATCCCAAAGAAGCCGCTAATATCTATCAGCAAATCAAGAAAGAGTTTCCGGACGCGAATATCGCCGACCAAGCCGACCGCGGCCTGGATTCGATTTCGCCGAAGTCCTGACGTCACCTTCGTTTGCAGCCCGCGGACTCCTCCGGAGCGAGATGGAGCGGACCATCGCAACGCTTTCCCCTCTGGCCCCCTGGGCCATGCATGCGGAAGACACTCGCGGACGCCGTTATCCTGAGCCGGCCCATCCTTACCGCAGCGACTATGCGCGGGACCGCGACCGCATCATCCATTCGCGCGCTTTTCGCCGCCTCGAAGCCAAGACGCAGGTTTTCACCACTCGCTACTCGGATCATTTTCGCAATCGCCTGACGCACACGCTGGAAGTGGCGCAGATTGCCCGCACCGTGGCCGCGGCGTTGGGGTTAAACACAGAGCTTGCCGAAGCGCTAGCCCTGGTTCACGACATCGGTCATCCGCCATTTGGGCACGCCGGCGAGCGCAAACTGGACGAACTGATGCGCGCCCGCGGCGGCCACTTCAACCACAATTTGCACGCGCTGCGCATCGTTGAGCATTTCGAACAGCGGTACCTCGATTTTCCCGGCCTCAATCTCACCTTTGAAGTGCGCGAGGGCATCATCAAACACTCGCGCGATTATTCGGAAGCCGAATTTCCGCAGCTGCGCGAATATTTGCTCGATTTGCGCCCGCCGCTCGAGGCCCAGCTCATCGATTGGGTGGACGAAATTGCTTACAACACGGCGGATATTGACGACGCCCTGGAAGCGGGACTACTGGACCTGACGGTTTTGTGCGACGAGGTTTCATTTTTTGGTGCTCTTTACGCCCCCGTGGACGCAGCCCATCCGGATGCGCGCGAAAAACTCAAATTCAACGAAGCGCTCAAGCAGGTTCTGGATTTTTTGGCGACGGATCTCATCGAGTCCACGCAGCGGCGTGCGCTCTCGTCCGGCGTTTCTTCGGCGGAAGATGTGCGCCAGGCTCCAAGACGCTTGGCCGGATTCAGCGATGAAGCTAAAACACAGAACGCGGCGCTCAAGCGGTTCTTGTTTGCACATATCTACAATCATCCGGCCATCACGGAAGATCGCGACCGCTCTGTGGAATGTTTGGAAGAGCTCTTTGTTTATTACCTGGCAAAGCCGGACTCCATGCCCCCTTCCTATGAAGGGTTTGCACGGACCGAATCGCGCCACGTCATCGTGTGCGATTACATCGCCGGAATGACGGATCAATTTTTGCTGCGGCAGCACCGTGAACATTTCGGCCGTCCATCTATGTAAAGACATGATGTGTGTGACGTGAAGTAGACCGTCGGAACTTCGCCGGCCTTGCTTTGCACTGCCACTGGAGCTCGACCGGTGGCTCGAATTGACCTATGCATGAGTGGCAAGTAGGATGAGTCACTGCCGGAGCCGGGGAAAGTTGCAAGCAAGGAGCTCGCGTGTACTGTTCCAAGTGCGGTGTGCTGATGGCGGATGGGGCGATGTTCTGTGCGGCGTGCGGGCAGGCCTTCTCGACCGCGGCAGTGATGGCGCGCCCGATGAACGCGCAAGTAGCCACCGCTCCTCGCGTCGAGTATGGCGGATTCTGGTTGCGTTTTCTCGCTTACCTCGTCGATGGCGCCGTGATCCTGATAGGAATTTGCGTGGTCGCGATCCCTTTGGTCTTTCTGACCGGCCTTGGCGCATACCTGAGCAACATCAATCCGGAACAGGATTGGAACGAAAACGGGGCCTGGGCCATCATCGCGGTGATTTTTTTGCTGGCAACGGCAAGCCTGGTGGTCACCTGGCTCTATCACGCGCTGATGGAGTGTTCGGAATGGCAGGCCACAGTTGGCAAGAAGGTTCTGGGCCTCGTTGTGACCGACATGGAGGGCCGCCGCTTGAGCTTTTGGCGCGCAACCGGAAGGCACTTCGCAAAGATTGTGACGAACATGATCCCCCTCCTCATCGGTTACATCCTGGCGGGCTTCACGGACAAGAAACAGGCCCTGCATGACATGATTGCCGGCTGCTTGATCCTGCGAAGAGGCTAACTAAGCTTGGAGAAATGAAAAAGAGGGAGATCGATTGAGCGGAATCTCCCCCTTGATCGGTTTCGAGCTCGCGGAATCTGATGATCAGTTTCCTAGAACCGAATGAACGGCCCGACCGCGACGCGCGCATTGTGGTGCGGCTTGCCTGTCCAATAGATTTCGTCGCCCGCTTCCAAGCGCAGCCCAATTGGACCCAGATGGCCCTCCACGCCCGCGCCGGGGTAAAAGACGCCGCTCACGTTATTGGACCGTAGATTGTCAACGGCGCTTACAAATCCCGAAAAGCTGGGAGGCCGCGAACTCAGTTGGAAGTTTATGAATCCGCCTTTTAGCAGCAAGAACGGGCGGATGGCGTGACGCGTGCCAATCAGCTTAAACCCTCCCAGGCCATGTAGGACTTTCAAATTGCTGGGCGCCACGGTCAGCGTAGTGCAGTTCGTGCAGTGTTCCGTGAATCCCTGCTCGAAGTCATAGTTCATCTCGCCCTCGAACATCACGTGAGAGAACATCTTGTAGCCCACGCGTCCGCCAAGCCCTCCTAAGTTCGAACTTGTTTGTGACAGCCGGAAATAGTCGCCGTACGCGCCCACTTGAAACCGATCCTCCTGTGCTTTTGCGGACGGCACAAGCCAACTTGCCCCTGCCAGGAATGCCAAGAACATGAGTGGAGCAACACGCTTCATACGGATTCTCCTTGGACAAAAAGTTGGAGCAAAAAGCAGGAATGGCCGAGGGTAGGGAGGCTTCTGCTTTGGAGTTTAGATGAAGATTTGCGGGTCGGAGTTGCCAACGCCGGACCCAAACGGACCATCAATTCGATGATTTAGATGCGCCGGTCGAGCATCAAGAAGAGCGCGAGGTAGCGCTTCAGTTTTTGCGTAATTAGAAAGTTTTCCTTTACGTGTTCGTGGCCATGTTCTCCAAGCTTTGCGGCGATTTCCGGATGCGAAAGCAGAAAACGAATTTGATAGGCCGTGCCTTCCACCGAATGCGCCAGAAGGCCGGTGTGCTTATGAATAATTTGCGTGGGGATGCCCCCAACTGCGGAGGCCACGACCGGCTTCTTCTTCCAAAGCGCTTCCGAAACGGTCAGACCAAATCCTTCGCGCAGACTTTTTTGCACCACGACGGTGGAGGCGCGCTGAAGAGCGTTGACTTCCAGTGGGGCCCATGCCGGTAGTTCGAGGATCTTGATGTCGGGATCCCGGTCCGCTGCACGCACAACTTCTTTCAGCACTAGCGCGCTTTCCGGATCGTCGGACGCGCTGCCGCCGGCAAGGACCAACTGACAGTCAAAGTAGCGCTTTACGATTCGGTATGCGCGGATTACGCCGACGGGATCTTTCAGACGATCGAAGCGCGAAATTTGCGTCAATATCGGGCGCTGAGGATCAATCTGGTAGCGATGGAGAACCTGCTGGACGAATTCCGAATCCAGAGGACAATTTTTTTCGGAAAGGGGGTCGATGGCGGGATAGAAAAGATACTGAGATATGGGGAGCTGGCGCGAAAACTCAGGAGAAGAGAACATCGCCCCATCATAGCGGGAGACAAATTTCTCGAGGAACTCCCAGACGGCGCGGTTGGGATGTGACAAATCAATATGACAGCGCCAGACCCAGTGATTCGAGCCGGGGGGACGCCCGTCAATCAGCGCGGCAGGCTGCGGGTCATGGATGACCATGAATTCGGCATCGAGCGGAAGCGTCGCGCGGTTTTGCTCGTTATACGACAGAAAGATGTCAAAATCCTTGCGTTTGGCCTGGTACGGCTCGCCGTGGAGCGCATTGTGAAAAGACTTGGTAACGTCAAAGAACTCTTCAGCGCCTCTCATCACGTCCCAGCGAATGCTGAGGTCAAGTTCTTCCGCGAGAGGAACAAGGCGGTTGAGGATTTCCGCGACGCCGCCGCCTACGGCGGTGGAATTGATCATCTCCATGCTGCGGCCGCGCAGCGGCTTGGCCAAAGCGCGCAATTCTTCGATTTCGCCCGCGCCGACCACGTCCGCGTAGTTTTCCAGAGGAATACGGCTCGCCAACAAGACTTCGCTCATACCTTTTTCCTTTCGCGGTCAATCAAGCGAAGCATTTTTCCGCGCGCACTGTCGAGCGTGTTGGTGTAGACATCAATGTGATTGATGCTGTCGGCGAGAGTTCGCAGCCCGAGACTGGAGGAGAGCCAGTGAGAAAAGTCGTTGGTTTGGAGCTGGAGACGCAACCGTGACGAGATGAAGTGAAAATAGAAGGCAGCGTGACTAAGGTGCGTGAGCCCGTCGCGAAATTCATCGAGGTTGCGGGCGCTATGGCCGAGGGGCACGGTCACTTCCACGCTTTCGCAGAAATAGAAGCGTTCAAGGCCCGATTGTGAGGTAACTTGGGGCTGGGCGATACAGAAATCGCGCACCATGCAGCAAAGGTCGGTGCGTAGGGCGGCAATCGAAGTGTAGTCGCGGATGTCGAGGGCCGCGAGCTGCTCGGCCAGGTCGTTCCGGTTCGTCGAGGACAGCGTCCATTGTGCAAAATCGTTCGAAAAACCCTCCGTCAGGAAGTGGTGACTTCCTAGAGTCTGGAAGGTGTGATGGAAGATGGAAGCGTCGCTGCAGTGTTCGAGCCCGGTTAGCAATTCCGCGAGAGTTCCAGCCGATTGGTTCCCGATGCGTGTGAGATAGGAAGCGGTTACAAAGTCAAAGGGTGTCTCGGCGACGTTCAATTCTGCGATCCTCTCTGTCCTTAGACGCGCCAGTGCGAAACCGGGTTAGATGCACAGCCGCGACGGTGAGTTAGCCGGCGCGTTCCAACCCGGCTCTTACGCTCCGACGCGCTCCACCATCTCGATGCGAATCTCGGTCAGGTCGGAAAGAAGATGAGCGGCCCAGCGGTAGACGTTGTGTTGCCGCACCGTATGGCGCATGCGTTGCATTCGCTCGGCCTGCTCGTGCTCCGGCATCTCGAGCGCTCGGTGAATAGCGCGGGCAAGTTGCGCGATGTCGTAGGGGTTCACGAGCAACGCGTCGGACAGTTCGTGCGCAGCTCCGGCGAAGCTGCTCAGGATGAGGACTCCGCGTTCGTCTTCGCGGGAAGCCACAAACTCCTTGGCCACCAGATTCATTCCATCGTGCAGAGACGTGACCATGCAAAAGGAAGCGGCCCGATAGAAACGCGAAATCTCCTCGTGTGAATGATGTTTCTTGCGAAAGACGATGGGTTTCCAACGCGAGGTTTGAAAGCGGGCGTTGATGCGATCCGCTTCCGCGCTGACTTCGTCGAGGAAATTCTTGTAGCGCTCGATATCGGTCCGGCTGGGAGCGCCGATTTGCACAAAGGTGAAGCGCTGTTGGTAGCCGGGATTCAGCTCAAAGAACCTTTCCAGAGCTCTGAATCGTTCCAGGATTCCTTTCGTATAGTCCACGCGATCCACGCCCACTCCCAGATGCGTGGCTTCAATTCCCATTTCTTCGCACAAGGCCTGACGCAGCGCGCCGGCGTTGGGCTGATTGGCGTCAGGCCCTGAATTCTCCGGAAACGCCACGCTGATCGGATAGGGGCGCACGCGCGTGACGTGGCCTTGCCGGCTTACCGCAAAACGATCCCACTCGGTGAGCGCTTCGAGAGCGCGGTCCACGGTCTCTAGAAAATTATTGCAGTGGGACTGGATGTGGAAGCCGATCAAGTCGGCGCCCAGCAGTCCTTCAATAAGCTCTCGCTGCCAGGGGCAAATCCCAAAGACCTCCGCATTGGGCCAGGGAATATGCCAGAAAATCGCGACGCGCGCGTCCGGACGAACCTCTTTCACCATTTTTGGAAGCAATGCGAGGTGGTAGTCCTGAGCCAGAAGAATGGGCGAATCCACGTCCGCCATTTCCTGCAAGACGGCATCGGCGAAGCGCTGGTTAATGCGCTGGTATTGCAGCCAGTCGTCAGGTCGGAAAATTGGGCGCGTATGGGCGATGTGGCACAGCGGCCAAAGGCCTTCGTTTGAAAAACCCTCGTAGTAGCCCTTATCTTCTTCGTCCGTGAGCCAGACGCGGCGCAAAGTATAACTGGGCCGGTCCGGTGGAACGCGGAGGTGATCGTGGGAGTCAACAACTTCGCGGTCGGCGCTGCCGGAGCCATTGGCGACCCACGTGCCGTTGCACGCCAGCAAAACCGGTTCAAGGGCCGTAACCACGCCGCTCGCCGGCACCAGCATCTTGACCATCTTGTTGCCGTTATAAACGTGCATGTATGGCTCGCGATTCGAAACAACGAACAAGGGTTGGTCCTGAAGCCGGTCGCGCAAGCTGACCCGCAAGCGTTCCGATGTCCATAGCGAGGCATTCGAATCGCGCAGGCGCGCTTCTACTTCAGCGGCGGCTCTAGCGGAATGCAAGTCCCTGGCCAGGTGCGTGACCTCGTGGTGCAACTGTTCCATGATTTCGCCCTGCAACAGGGCGGGAGGCGGGTTGGGTTGTCCCGTGCGCAGCGTGCGCACCCATTTTGCGGTTCGCGTGAGCGGCTCTGTGAAGGTCCAGCGCACAAGCACCAGGGCCAGCAGGCTGATCAACAGAGTCTGAATCAGCGCATTCAACAAGGCATCGCGCAGGGTATGGGAAACTTGCAAGTCGATGTAGCTGGTGTCGTGAATCAGCAGCAAGGCGCCGGCGACTTCCTCATCGCGATGAAGCGGCAAAGCGTATACGTGGACGGGGACGGCATCGCTTTCCTTTGGTGCTGAGGTTTCTTGTGGTGGGAGAAATTCGCCAACTCCCGCATTCCCGCGTGTAGCTCTGGTCGCGTCAGTGGCGTGCAGCGGCAAAAAGGGCGCCAGCCCCGGGGTCATCGCAAGCGCGTGCCCTGAATCATCGTAGATGACAATTCCTTTGAGGTGCTCGCGCTGCCCATAGCGCTCGACAAGCCGTTGCAGGTTTTTTTCCTGGCCACGATCGAGCAGATGTTCGACACTCTCCCGAAGACTGTCCGCGAGGATTTCCGCCCGGCGCGCGAGGTCGTTGCGCAAGATGCGCCGCTCGTTCCTGACCTGATAACCGGCGAAAACCAGAGACACGGTACCGACGCTCACGATCAGGGGCAGGACAATTTTCAGAGTCGTGCGCATCTGAGCTCCTCAATCCAAAAAATGAGGATGGACCGCGCGGGCTGGGGGCGGCGGTCATGTTGAACTTAGGAATGCTTCCTACTCGTTTTTCGAAGGACCTGTTTCTCCTCTTTCTATCTTACCGCGCCCTGAAATTCGAGGAAGGTCTGACAACGACATGAATGGCGATGTTCCTGCCATCGGCCGAGCGATACTCGACGGTGGCCTGAGCGCCCACCTTGAGCTTTCCTTCGACCTTCGTGTCACCGTCCACCAGGAACTCGATGATTTTCTTGTCCTGACCATTGGTGACCTCGATAGAAAACGCGGCATCCCCAATCGAGGCGATTTTCCCGGATTGGGAGGGGTTGTCTGGGCCTGGAGCCAACCTGGCTGGTGTCGGTTCGTCAAGAACCGGCGTCGCCCAAGCGGCTACCGTAAAGCATACAACAAACAGCGTGGCCAGGCTGAATACAGCTCGGAATCTCATCGGATTCCTCCCATTTTATTCGATTTGACCAGGGCGGGAATAAGCGGCACGCATGGAGCCAAAAATAGACAGGTTTCCGATATAAGCTAAGATCTTAGGGATCAATGGTTTACACAGACGCGCGAGAAATCGATGAAGATCTACTTGGTACTAGGTCTGTGAAGAAATTGCCCACCCTCGTGAGGTTCTAATGCCCCCTGTCTCATTTGATCCGGGAAGGCTATATCATCGGCTATAAACGACCGAGCTACTAGTTTTCCAACGAGACGTTCAGAAGTCAGCGGAAGTTCTTAATTGAGATGCTGTTTCAAACATGGATACTCTAAAGAATCCATACCTTCGTATCCCTTTCCAATAACTAGAGGAATCCAGTCGTGCTCCTTGCGCTCGGTGGCCAAGTTCGCCCCTAAGTGTTTGCGAGTGTTTAACTTACGCAACAAGCCAGAAGTGTCCTATGGCAATTCTCGTGCTGTCTCCTCATCCTGGATTTCATCCGCACAGCGCGTGCGTTTTTCGCCGGTGGCGTCACAGTATTCGCTTTTAATTGTTTCCTAAGGGGGATGAATGAAGAATCTAAGGGGTGTTGTTCTGGGTGTGTTGGTTTTGCTTGTTGGATCTATTTCGACCGGAGCGCAGGAATTCTCAGGTGTAAAGGGGATGGTGGTAGACAAGTCCAGCGCGCCGGTGGCGGGCGTGGAAGTAACGCTTGACAACCAGAAGACCGGGCTACATCTCAAGACAACAACAAATGATCAAGGCGAATACCAGTTTCTGCGGGTTGCCCCCGGACCCGGATATGCGCTCGCTTTTGCCAAAGAAGGGTTCGCGAAGCTTGAAATGATGGATGTTTATCTAGGCGTAAATGCGACAAGCACCCGCAACGCGACTCTCGAAATTGGCGCTATAACGCAATCGGTTGAAGTGAAAGCGACGGGGGAGCAAACGTTGGACACCACGGATGCGACCATTGGAAATGTATTTGGTACCGATGTGCTTCATTCCCTCCCGATTGAGTTCCGGGATTCCCCTGCAGCCCTTCTTGGGTTGCAACCGGGGGTTGTTCTCGCGGGGAGTAATGATCCAAGCGGCAACCGCGAAGGCTCCGTAACGGGCGCCCGAGCTGACCAGGGCAATATCACGGTGGATGGAATTGATGCGAACGACCAAGCCACGGGTCAAGCCTTTGCTACGGTCGGGAATGCTCCGATTGACGCGGTCCAGGAATTTCGCGGCATCACCGCGGGCATTACTGCCGACATGGGCAGGAGCAGCGGCGCACAGATCCAAATCGTGAGCAAGCCCGGCAGCAACGATTGGCACGGAAGTGCTTACGAATATCACCGGAATACCATCACCGCAGCAAACTCGTTCTTTAACAATGCGAGCGGTGTTCCGCGAGCCGCTCTAATCCGCAATCAATTTGGTGGAAGTCTTGGCGGACCGGTTAAGAGGGACAAGCTTTTTTTCTTTTTCAACTATGAGGGGCGCAGAGATGCGAGCCAAGAAAACATCGCACGCACCGTGCCCTTGGATCACTTTAGAAATGGACAGTTGGGTTACATAAATAACGGCAACGACACGCAGGGTTTTCCCTGCACTGCCGGAGCGCGCCTGAACGACCCCGTGACGGCCCAGTGCATCAGTTTTACACCTGCGACTGGTCCCAACTCTTTGGCTTCCTTGGACCCCGCCGGCACCGGCGCGGATGCGGCCTTGGTGACATTCGTTAGCGGCCGATATCCAGAGGCAAACGACTTGACGGGAGGCGACGGCATCAACACGGGGCTCTTGCGATTTAACGCCCCAGTTCATCTTGGTAACAACACTTACTGGACGCGGATCGATTACAATTTGAGCGACAAGCAAAGACTGTTTGGACGTTTCAATATCGTGCGATCCTCCCAGACGGATGACATTAATTTTTCGGCCGTACAGTTTCCTGGCGACCCCGCCCCAGCTCACGAGATCACTGACCGTGACTACGCCTTCGTTATCGGACATACTTGGACCGTCTCATCCGAGAAGATTAACCAGGCCACGTTTGGAATCACCGCTTCGCGTTTGGGCTTCCCAAGTCTTGCGCAGACGACTTTTCCCAACAGTTATTCGATCGGAGGAGTGGGGGGCAACCCCTTCATGTCTGCGCCATTTTCTTCCTTACAGAGCCAATTTCGGACGGTTCCGGTACCAACACTTCGCGACGACTTCACGTGGACGCGAGGAAAGCACGTGTGGCAATTTGGTGGCCTCTTCAAGCCGTCACATCAAACCTCTCGTCAGATCAATGACTTTAATTTTCCCACTCTCGGACTGGGGGGACTCACCACGAGCTTGGATTCGACTTCCAGAAACCTGAGGCCAAGCGATATCCTCCAGGATCCCGCGGCCATCGGTGAATGGGACTCGACCTTTCCCTTCATCCTCGGCCGGTTTGCGCAAGTGTCTACGAACTTTAATTACACGCGGAACGGCAATCCGCAAAATCCCGGATCCGGGAGAACGCGCAATTACCGCTACTTTGAGTACGAGTTTTATGGCCAGGATCAATGGCACATGACCAACAGCTTGACCATTACTTATGGCCTGCGCTGGCAGTATTACTCGGTGCCCTATGAGACCGCCGGTTTGCAGTCTGTTCCAACGGTTGACTTCCCGCAAATCCTTGCCGCCCGCGAGCAGGCCGGTGCTTCCGGGCTAAGCGGGTCCAACGTAGTTCCTGTCGTTCAGTACGTCCTTGGCGGTAAAGCAAATAGTAGTGCTCCCAGCATTTACAATCCGGATTACAGGAATTTCTCCCCACGATTTTCCTTGGCCTACAATCCTTCGTTCCGTGAGGGGCCTTTGGGGGGCCTCATTGGAGACCGGAAGACATCGGTCCGCCTGGGTGGCACAGTTGTTTATGACCGCGTAAACGCGAACACGATTAATTTCATCCAGGACCAAGTCTCCTATCTCTTTAACAACAACGTAAACACGCCATTCGGAGGTGGTGATCCAGGCGTAACCTTGGCAACAGACCCGCGGTTTACCGCCCTTGGGACCCTACCGGTAACCAACGTGGCTCCGCCAATTACGACTCCATTCACTCCTTTTGTGGATCCGGCCTCTGGCTACCTGCTTGGGAATGCCGAGGGCCAATTCAACTATGCCATCGAAAAGAACTTTCGCACTCCATTATCCTATGTATATAACTTGGGAGTTCAGCGCGAGCTTCCGAGAAACTTCCTTCTGGAAGTCAACTATGTCGGGAGGCTTGGACGGAGGCTCTTTGCACAGTCCGATGCTTCACAATTGGTGGATTTCCTAGATCCGGCTTCCCGGCAGGGCCTGGTTGATGCCTTCAATCAACTGTCCGCTCAGGTTCGTGCAGGAACGCCGGGAGCTCTAATCACAACCCAGCCTTGGTTCGAGAATCAAATGGACTCGGCCATCCAGACAAACTTCGGGTTGGCCAATTGCCAGCAGTTTACGGCAGCCGTCTTCGGCGCGAACATTCCTACCTGCACGAGGCTAGTCAGAGCACTCTTCAGCACTTTGCTCAGGCGAGGTGACTTGACCGACACCCTGCAGGCACTGTACGGGTTTTTCCCGGGTCCCTTTGGAGGGGTGATTCCACAGAATGTGGGACTGGGCGGGCAGTTTTCCGTGAACTCGTACATTACCAACGCCGGTTCGTCTGACTACGACGCGATGCTGGTCACTCTGACCAAGCGTTACTCGGGCGGATTGCAGTTCCAATTCAACTACTCGCTTGGCCATTCGATCGACAATGTTTCCACGGTCACCAACACCGTCATCGGCGGCTTGGTTTGCGACGTCAGGAATCTTCGCGTCTGCCGCGGCAACTCGGACTTCGACGTCACTCACGTAATCAACGCGAATGGTGTTTACGACCTGCCATTTGGCAAGGGGCGGCGGTTTGCTGCTCAAGCCCATGGAGTGCTGAATCAGATCATCGGTGGCTGGCAGTTTGGAACCATCGCCACTTGGCATACCGGCTTCGCTTTCAGCACATCCACCGACGCCTTCCCGGTGAATTTCTTCGTCAACAGTCCGGCAATTCTCACCGGCAGTGCATCCGCACTTGCCACGAACATTCACAGCGACAGTACCGGTGCGATTCAGATGTTTTCCAATCCTACCGCTGCCTTAGGGGCATACTCGTTTACGAACGGTGGACAGGTAGGGAGCCGAAACACGCTGCGCGGACCAAGCTTCTGGAACTTCGACACACGGTTCGCGAAGCAGTTCCCTTTGACGGAAGCCCATAAACTGACATTTCAGTGGGATGCCTTCAATGCCTTTAACCACACAAATTTTGCTGATCCAGCAGCAGACATCAACAGCCCTGCCACATTTGGGCAGATCACTTCTCAAGCGAATGCAAATCGCGTGATGCAGTTTTCGTTGCGCTACGATTTCTAGCGCTGCGCGATTGCGGGCCAGCAGGGAGGGAGGCTGAGTGCAACCTCCCTTTTTCATTTGCAGATGTCAGATGCGAATTCTATTCCTGTGAAGCTCAGCTGGCGGAATCGCGCGGATCAAACGTGACGGACAGTTCCAGGGTCGTCTCGGAACTGGCCGGAGAGAATTTCCATTGCATCACGGACTTTTGTGCGCTTTCTGCCAGAATGGGATTGCCGCCGAGGACTTCCGAGTCTCTCACTGTGCCGTCCGGTTTGACGAATACCTTGAGCCGGACCACTCCGCCAATGCCCTTGGATTTCAGAATCGAAGGGTAAGCGACCGGGACCTTTTTCACGATCTTGCGGCCGGAGTCTTGTGTCTGGCCGTTTGGCGCCCAGGACAGCACTCCGGCCAAAAAAATGGCTCCGAGGAGGTACTTGCAAGAACGGGAGCTGAACATGAGTAAGTCCCTCAGCACTTGAATGGTGCGAAACGGGGACTGCAAGCGCCCCACCGGCCGCACTTCTACATGCACTGAGTTGCTGCAGGTTGTTGCCCATAAGCGGGGACGTTTATGGCGCTATTCCATAAAGTTACCACTGGTACCATTTCCATGTAACTGTATGATTCCAGGAGACTTCGAGGAATGCGAATTGAACATAACTCCTTGAGTTGCCTTGGGCCCCTTACCTGCCCTAGAGCCGGTCTCATTCTGTCGTTGCACTTTGAGATTCGGCCTGCCCCTTTCCGAGCTGCCCTTGAGACCCGCGGCACCTGCGAGCCTTACAGGAAATTGGCGTAGAATGAGCCCACGGTGCCCACGAAGCTGCTGCAAGTCCTGGATGCTTTGGAGAACACGTATGGACCCCAGAAGCTGTCGGGGCCAACTGATCCGAACGAGATGATTGTGTTTTTGAACTGTGGGTATCCCGCAAGCGATGCAAAGTGCGAAAAGGGTTTTGAAGCGCTGAAGCGTGAAGTTGGCGTGGAGCCCGAGAACATCTCGGCCGCTTCCAAGCTGAAGCTTGCGAAGGTGATGCGGCCGAGCGTGCTCATTCCCGGATTGTGTGCCGAGCGACTCAAGGAAATCGCGCGGAAGGTCAAAAGCGAATTTAAGGGCAACCTCACCGCCGTTTTGAAGCAGCGCACGCGCGAGGCAAAAGAGCCGGGAAGTTGCCTCAGAGCCGCGAAGAAGGTGCTTCAGGGATTTCCCACGATCGGGGAACCCAGCGCGGAGAAGATTCTTTTGTTCTCAGGGCTCGTGCCTGTCGCGGCCGTACCATCGGCGTTCGTGGACGTCCCCATCAGGCTTTTCCGCGGCGAACCTGGGAGGAATTATGCCGCCGACTATAAAGCCGCGCGAGAGATCCTGGACTCGGAGTTGCCCGAAACATTCGAGGCGCGGCAAAGGGCTTACCTCCTGTTAAAGAAACACGGGCAGGAGATCTGCAAACGCTCGAAGCCAAAGTGCGAGGTCTGTCCCTTAACGGAGCAATGCGCCTACCTGGAAGCGAAAGCGGCAGACGCGAACGCCGAGTGAGTACTGGGGCGGAAGGGTGACCAGAAAGGCGCAAAAATAGCAAGTCGCATGCGCGTTCCTTGACTTGCTGCTGACCCCTCTGAATAATGGTAAAGCATGAGCGTGTGCGCCGGAGGCGCTGAACCGATGTTCCTGGACGTCAAGGAATTAGCGGTCCGCAAGCTCCGCATCCACAAGGTCTACGGGCCTGGCAGCATTGATTTCCATTCGGCAGAAATCAAGCAGATTGAGCCGCTGGAAGTGAATGCAACTGCGGAATTGCTGGAAGGCCAGATTCGCATCGAAGGCAACTTCGAGACGAAGGTCGAATTGGTGTGCGCACGTTGCCTGGAACCGGTGACCGAAGAAGTGAGTCGTTCGTTTGACCTGTTTTATGCTCCGCTTCCCAAGAATGGCGATCTGACCAAGCATCGGGAAGACCGGCTGAAGGATGATGATACGGATATCGGTTTTTACGAAGGAGATGGCCTTTTCTTGGCGGATGTGTTGAAAGAGCAGGTGCTGCTGGCGCTGCCCATCAAGGCCATTTGCCAGAGCGATTGCCGGGGGCTGTGCCCGAATTGCGGCGCGAACCTGAATCACGAAGATTGCCGTTGCGAGACGCACGCCACCGATCCCCGCTTGGCCTCTCTCGCGCGTATCAAACACGACTTGCTGAAAAAACAATAGCCTTTCCGGGCCGAAAGCCCTATATAATCCGCCCCAAGCGGCGGGAACGAGGTGTAGTGTTATGCCTAACCCAAAACGAAGGCATTCGAAAAGACGGACCAGCACACGGCGGGCCCACGATTTTCTGGCCAAGCCACAACTGGGCAAATGTCCGAATTGCCACGAAATGAAGCAGCCGCACCAGGCGTGTCCGCATTGCGGCTACTACAAGGGCAAAGCGGTACAAGAGTCGGCTTAGGGTTTTCGTGTTTCGCTGATTCTGCGGACAAAATCCCATGATCACAATCGCTGTTGACGCCATGGGCGGGGACCACGCACCACGTCCTGAAGTGGAAGGCAGTGTGCTGGCGGCACGTGAGTTCGGCGTGCGTGTTTTGCTTGTAGGCACACCGAATGTGGTGCGCGGGGAGCTTGCCAAGCACGCAATCGAGCCCAGTCTACCGATTGAGATTGTGCCGGCCAGCGAGGTGATCACCATGAACGATCACCCGGCACAGGCTTTCCGGCGGAAGAAGGACAGCTCCGTGCATGTGGCGGCGCGCCTGGTGCGCGAAGCCAAAGCCGATGGGTTAATCAGCGCGGGAAACACCGGGGCGGTGATGACCGTGGCCCGCTTCCTGCTCGGAACCCTTGAGTCTGTCGACCGGGTAGCGCTGGCTGCGCCCTTCCCCAACGCCCGCGGCGGCGTTTCCGTGCTGCTGGACGTTGGGGCCAACGTGGATTCGCGGCCCGAACACCTGCTGCAATTCGCGGTGATGGGTGAGGTGTATTACCGGGCGACATTTGGCAGCAGGCGTCCGCGGGTCGGGCTGCTTTCGGTTGGCGAGGAAGAAATCAAGGGCAACGTGCTGACCCGAGAAGTCTATACTTTGCTGAAGAAGAGCCCGGTGCACTTCGTAGGCAACGTCGAAGGCGGGGATCTTTTTTCCGGCAGCGTGGATGTAATTGTGTGCGATGGTTTCGTCGGCAACATCGCTCTCAAGATTTGCGAAGGGTTGGCGATTTCGATCTTTGATTCGCTGAAGAAGTCGATGAAAAGCTCTCTTCTTTCCCAGGTCGGCGCCAAGCTTTCCGAAGGCGCGTTCAAAGGATTGAAGAAGAAGATTGATTACACGGAGTATGGGGGCGCGCCGCTTTTGGGTGTGCGGGGGGTGTGCGTGATTGGCCACGGGCGTTCGAACGCGAATGCCGTGAAAAACGCAATCCGCGTGGCCGCGGGGCTCGCCCGCGCGCGCATCAACGAAAGAATCGAACAGGAGCTCTCCGCCACCGCGGTTCCGGCCTGACGGTGGCGCGGAGGATCAGCTATGGGCAAAGTCGCATTTGTTTTTCCCGGACAAGCTTCGCAATACCCGGGCATGGGCAAGGAACTCGCGGAGAAATACTCCGTCGCGAAATCTGTTTTCGACGAAGCGGACAAGGCGCTGGATTTCTCGGTTTCCAAGTTGTGTTTCGAAGGCACGGAAGACGAGCTGAGGCTTACGGCCAACACACAGCCGGCCATCCTGACCGTTTCGGTGGCTGCTGCTCGCGTGCTTGCGGAGAAAGGGCTCGAGCCGGATTTTGTGGCTGGGCACAGTCTTGGCGAATATTCCGCATCCGTTGCGGCTGGATCGCTGAAGTTTTCCGACGCGGTGCGGCTTGTCCGCAAGCGCGGCACCTACATGCAGGAGGCGGTTCCGCAGGGCGTGGGCGCTATGGCTGCGATCATGGGGCTGTCGCATGCGGTCGTTGCGGATGTTTGCAAGCGCGCCTCGAATGGCGAGGTTTGTGCTCCCGCCAATTTGAATTCGCCGGAGCAGACGGTCATTTCAGGGCATGCGGGCGCCGTCAAGCGCGCTGTCGAACTGGCTTCGCAAGCAGGGGCAAAACGCGCTGTCATCCTGCAAGTTTCCGCCCCTTTTCATTCTGCGTTGATGGTGCCAATGCAGGAGAAATTCGAGCAGGATTTGCGCGGCGTGGAGTTTTCGAATTTGCGCGTCCCGCTGGCCACGAATGTGGACGCCGACACGATTACAACTGGCGAGGAAGCGCGCGAGGCGTTGATTCGTCAGGTATCCATGCCCGTGCGATGGGAAGAATCCGTACGCCTGCTGATTGACGAGGGCGTGAACACTTTTGTGGAAGTCGGACCCAGCCGCGTGCTGACCGGGTTGCTGCGGCAGATCGAGCGGTCCGCGGGCGCTTTGAACGTCGAGGACGAAAAGAGCCTTGCAGCCACCGTTGAAAAAATTGGAGCCGCGCGCTCCGACGCGGCGTAGTAGCACAGACTTCAGTCTGAGCTCTCAAGTTTTTTCTGAAAGGAAAAACCGCACAGACTAAGGTCTGTGCTACTGACTATGTTCAGCTTGAAAGACAAAGTAGCCCTCGTCACTGGTGCGTCGCAAGGCATTGGGCGTGACACGGCCCTTGCGCTTGCCGAAGCGGGGGCGAGAGTTGCTGTCGCCGCGCGCAATGAAGAAAAGCTTGCAGCGCTGGTGAAGGATATTGTCGCCGAGGGCGGCGAAGCCTCGGCGGTGAAGATGGACGTGGCCGACGCGGACCAAGTCAAAGCGGGATTCAAGGCCGTCCTCGAAAAATTTGGCCGACTCGATATTCTGGTTAACAACGCGGCGATTACGCGCGACGGTTTGGCTCTGCGTATGAAGGCCGAGGACTGGGACGCCGTCATTCGCACGAACCTGACCGGCGCCCATCTCTGTACTCAGCAAGCGCTTTCCACCATGATGCGTGCGCGCGCGGGCCGCATCATCAATATTTCATCCGTCGTGGCCGAAATGGGAAACCCGGGCCAGGCGAATTACGTAGCTGCCAAGGCAGGTGTGATTGGCCTTACCAAAGCCATCGCCATGGAAATTGCTTCGCGCAACATCACCGTGAACGCTGTCGCGCCCGGCTTCATCGAAACGCCGATGACCGACGTGCTTTCCGCCGAAGTGAAGGAGAGTTTGAAGACGCGCATTCCTCTGGGCCGCATGGGCTGCCCCCGCGACGTTGCCGCTGCCATCGTGTTCCTCGCCAGTGACGAAGCCGGCTACATCACCGGCCACGTCCTCGACGTCAACGGCGGTATGTATTTGGCGTAGCGGGCTTTTGCGGTGCGCTTATTGAAGATTTATGTTGATCTGCCCGACGAGCTGGTAGCGGTTTGGTGCCCCGTAGCGCCCGCTGCTGTTAAAGGATGACATCTACAAAATTCCTCTGGTGAATGACGACTCCAAAGACACCAGATTGGCTTTCAACACGGGCGCCAAGGTTCGTTGCAAGACCCAGACTACCAGGGAAGGGGAGCAAATCCGCGTAGCCTACAAGGAAGCTTCGATTTGAGTCCCAAAAGTTGACCTTGCGGGACGCCCTGACTAGAATGGGCAGGTTATCCGGGGGCGTTATTTCAAGGCAAATCGGCTCGTAACCGCGGCAAGCGGCCGCGAATCGGATGCTATGCGCTTGAACACACGATTTTCGCGCGGCTGTACTCCGCGCAAGCAAGGCAGGCTTTTGAGCCTGGGATCAGCGGACAAGAATAGCACTTACACTGATTGAATATCGCGGAGGACACGGATGGCCAGCGTAGAAGAACGCGTGAAGCAGATTATCGTTGAGCAGCTCGGCGTGGATGAAGCGGAAGTGACGCCCACGGCGTCGTTTGTGGACGACCTGGGGGCCGATTCGCTCGATCAGGTAGAATTGGTGATGGCGTTTGAGGAGGCCTTCGGCATCGAAGTGCCCGATGAGGACGCCGAAAAAATGACCACGGTCAAGGACGCCGTCGATTACATCGACAAACACGCCAAGGGTAAGTGACCACGAAACATTCACCTCAACAGGGAGATTGGGAACTTTGACTCGCCGGGTAGTTGTCACTGGTGTTGGACTGGTCTGCGCGCTGGGCATCGGCACGGA